>NZ_JBWKJU010000003.1:280037-548915 GCF_056432025.1 Streptomyces sp. NPDC045695 | reverse complement strand
CCCTGTGGGAGAGTAGGACGCCGCCGAACAATCATTGCGGAAGCCCCGCACCAGCCCTTACGGGTTCGGTGCGGGGCTTTTCTGCGTTTACGGGCCGGTCATCGGGTGCCGCCGAATCGGGCCAGGAGGTGCCAGACCCGTTTGAGGGCTTGCTCGTCGTGGCGGCCGGTGCGGGCCGCGTCGCCGATGATCCGCGGTGTCAGCCGGCCTGAGACGGCTATCTCCGTGCCGAGGTCCACGTACTCCTGGCCGCGGTAGTCGGGGTGGCGGAGCAGCTCGGCGACGGTGAGGCGGAAGCCCGCGTGCCATTCGGTCGGGCAGGGGAGCTTGGCGGCCGCGGCCGCGACCTCCGTGTCCTGGTAGCTGGGGTCCAGTACGAGGGCGGCGACATCGCGATCGAGCCGGACCGGGGTGTGGACCTGCGCCTCGATGTAATCGTCCAGGGCGTCCTGGTTATCGGCCTCCGCCAGGGCTATCAGGGGCATGCGGGCCGCGACTCCGAAGGATTCGGGTTCCAGGTAGCTGTCCGGGTAGCAGAAGGTCGTCCTGGCGAGGGCCTGTGGGGTGAGGCGGAAGTGGGCCGAGCCGAAGCGGGGGGCCGCGCCGGCCGGGTTGTGGCGGTAGTTGAGGGCGCCGTATACGGGGCGGGCTTCGGGTGGGGCTTCGTCGTACGCGCCGCCGAAGATGCGGCTCTCCCACTGCCAGCGGGCTCCGCCCGGGTGGGCGGTGAGGCCGCCGTTGCTCGTGCCCGTGACGAACTGGGAGCGGTACACGCCGTCTTCGGCCAGCGCGGTGAGCAGGGGCAGGCCGCCGAAGTCGCGGTCCGGGTGGAAGTTGAGGGTCACGGCCAGGGACGGGTCCAGGGGCGGGCCGTAGGAGCGTGCGGTGACGTGGCGCAGGGCTTCGACGTGCGGGTTCGGTGAATTCACAGGTGAATTCTGCCCGTTGGGCTCATAGGATCGCGTCCATGAAGGAGTTCCAGCATGTGATACGTCCGGTGCGTCCTGACGAGTGGGAGCAGGTCAAGGCGCTGCGGATCACCGCGCTCGGGGATCCGGCCGCCCCGGTGGCCTTCCTGGAGACCGTCGAGCAGGCCGAGGCCCGTCCCGACGAGTTCTGGCAGGAGCGGGGCCTGGGTGCGTCGCACGGGCGGTCGGCCCGGCAGTTCGTCGCCGTGGCTCCCGACGGGCAGTGGGACGGGACGGTGTCGGTGCTCGTGGAGGAGGGCGGTACCACCGACTTCTTCGACCAGGACGTCGAGCAGACGCAGGGGCACGTGGTCGGGGTCTTCGTGCGGCCCGAGCGGCGGGGGACCGGGCTGACGGAGGCCCTGTTCGGGGCCGCGCTGGAGTGGGCCTGGTCGCTGGAGGAGCCCGTACTGGAGCGCGTGCGGCTGATGGTGCACGAGGAGAACGCGCGGGCCGCTGCCTTCTACCGGCGGTACGGGTTCGTGCCGAGCGGTGCGGTGGTGGCCATGCCGGGGGACCCGGCCGCGAAGGAGCTGGAGTACGTTCTCCCGCGGCCCTAGGGAGCCAGGAGCCAGGGGCTAGTGGGGGGCCGGGTCGAAGGTGGACTGGGGCCAGCGGGTGCGGGCCTGCTCGCGGCTGCGGCACAGGGCCAGCAGGGGGAGCGAGTCGTCCTGGAGCAGCTCGGGGAGCTGGGGGATCGGGGCGACGGCCGCGATGTCCTCCAGGATCAGGGCGAGTGGTGGGTCGAGCCGACCGTGGGATGACCGTACGGCCATGCGGCGGCCGTGCTCGACCACGTGAGAGGCGAGTGCGGTCAGCAGGGGCATCGCACCCGGGTGGGTACGGGGGTCCTCCAGCGGTTCACCCACCACGTAGAGGGTGCCCCCTTCGGCGGCGAACGATGCGAGCGCGAGGGAATCCGCCCGGTTCGGGTTGCAGGCCTCGCGGATGTGGATCGAGGTCAGGCAGGACAGGGCGTGGGCCGTCAGGCTCTGGGCGAGCTCGCGCCGTTGGGGGTGGGCGGTGAGGGCGCTCTCCAGCTCGCCGGCCGCGCCGGGGGCGGCCTGGGGGTGGGTGCGCAGGATGCGGACCGGGTCTTGGGCGCTGTTGCCCTGGGCCCAGCGGTGGAGTTGTTTGAAGGGGCGGTCGTCGAGGGCGGCGGCTTGGAGCCAGCTGCGCAGGAGCGTTTCCGCGGTGTCGGCGACGGCTGCGTCGAGGCGGGCCTGGGGCCGTACGGGGGCGAGCAGGGCGAGGGCGCGGGCGGCGGCGGTGTCGCGGTCGGCGCAGCCCTCGGCCGGGTTCCAGTGCAGGCGGGCCGGGGTGTCGCAGCGGTGGGAGGGGTCGTAGAGGAGGACCGGGCCGAGTTTGGCGCGGGCGTCCTTGGTCTCGGCCCAGAGGGCGGGGGAGGAGGTCACGATCAGCGCGGCCCCCTCGGTCTCGCCGACGCGCTGCACCGCGGCGCGGAGGCGGTCTTCGGGGCCGCCGTACGTGATGCGGCTGGTGGCGGGCGGGCGTGCGGGGGCGTAGCCGAAGCCGTAGCGGTAGGCCTCGTCCACCGGGGGCGCTGCCGGCGCCGGCGCCGGGACGGACGTGGGCGCTGGCGCGGGGAAGACGGGCGGGGGCGCCGGCGTGGGGACGGGCGGCGTGGGTGCCGGCGTCTGCGCGGGAAGGGGCGCCCGGGCCGGTTCGGGCTGCGGGGGTCCGTACCGTACGGGGTCCTGCGCGGCCTGTTTGGCCAGGGCGCGGCGGGACTTGGTGCGGGCGACCACCCCGATCGCGAAGACGGTGAGCACGAACATCACCAGGAGCTGGCTGATGAACAGGCCCCAGAACAGGCCCCAGCCCGAGAGGGCGGCGGGGTCGGTGTCCGGCCAGGCGGCGGCGATGTCGTGCGGCTCCGTTATCAGGGCGCGCACGGCCTCCGGGGTCCGGGTGAAGGTGACCGTGTCGGGCCAGGCGCCCTTCGCGAAGACGGCTCCGAGGCCGGTGGCCGACCAGACGAGGACCGCCAGGCCCAGGAGGAAGGCCAGCAGGGCGACGAGCAGGCCGTCGGGGATGCCGCCGCCGCGCGCGGGGGGCTGCGTACGGGGTGCGTCGTGCATGGTCAGGCCACCGTGGTCGCGGAGCCGGGGCCGCTGCTGCGGCGGCGTTCGATGGCGAGGGCGCGTTCCTCCGCCTCCAGTTCGGCGGCCAGCATGTCGTCGTGCAGGAGGGTGGGGGCGGAGGACTCGGTCATGGCGCGGTCGGTGAAGACCAGGGGGCGTTCGGCTTCGGTGATGAGGTGTTTGACCACTTGGACGTTGCCGTTGACGTCCCAGACCGCGATGCCGGGGGTGAGCGTCGGGATGATCTCGACCGCCCAGCGGGGCAGGCCGAGGACCCGACCCGTGGCGCGTGCCTCGTCGGCCTTCTGGGCGTAGATGGTGCGGGTGGAGGCCATTTTGAGGATGGCTGCGGCCTCGCGTGCGGCGGCGCCGTCGACGACGTCGGAGAGGTGGTGGACGACGGCGACGAAGGACAGGCCGAGGCGGCGGCCGAACTTGAGCAGGCGCTGGAACAGCTGGGCCACGAAGGGGCTGTTGATGATGTGCCAGGCCTCTTCGACGAGGAAGATCCGCTTCTTGCGGTCGGGGCGGATCCAGGTGTGTTCCAGCCACACGCCGACGATCGCCATGAGGATGGGCATGGCGATGGAGTTGCGGTCGATGTGAGACAGGTCGAAGACGATGAGGGGCGCGTCGAGGTCGATGCCGACGGTGGTGGGGCCGTCGAACATGCCGCGGAGGTCGCCGTCGACGAGGCGGTCGATGACGAGGGCGACGTCGAGGCCCCAGGCCCGGACATCGTCTATGTCGACGTTCATCGCTTCGGCGGATTCGGCCTCGGGGTGACGTAGCTGTTCCACGATGTCGGTCAGGACCGGCTGGCGGTCGCGGATGGTGTCGACGACGTAGGCGTGGGCGACCTTGAGGGCGAAGCCGGCGCGCTCGTCGAGGCCGTGGCCCATGGCGACCTCGATGATGGTCCGCAGCAACGCGAGCTGTCCGGTCGCGGTGATCGCCGGGTCGAGGGGGTTGAGGCGGATCCCGTCGTCGTTGGCGGCGATCGGATCCAGGCGGATGGGGGTTATTCCCAGCTGCTGGGCGATCAGGTTCCACTCGCCGACGCCGTCCTCACCCTGGGCGTCGAGGACGACGACCTGGCGGTCCTTGAAGCGGAGCTGGCGCAGGACGTACGTCTTCTCCAGGGCGGACTTGCCGTTGCCGGATTCGCCGAGGACCAGCCAGTGGGGGGCCGGGAGCTGTTGGCCGTAGAGCTGGAAGGGGTCGTAGATGTAGCCCTTGCCGCTGTAGACCTCGCGGCCGATGATGACGCCGGAGTCGCCCAGTCCGGGGGCCGCGGTGGGCAGGTAGACGGCTTGCGCCTGCCCGGTGGAGGTGCGTACGGGCAGGCGCGTGGTCTCGACTTTGCCGAAGAGGAAGCTGGTGAAGGCGTCCGTCAGGGCGGACATGGGATCTCGCATGGGCGGCACTTCCCTCCAGCTAGCGTCGGATGCCGGTGGCGAACGGCAAGGTATTGACGAAGGCGCGGTGGTGCTCGCGGTCGCACCATTCCAGCTTCAGGTAGGACTTGCCGGCGGAGGCGCGGATGGTGCGCTTGTCGCGGGCGAGGGCTTCCGGTGAACGCGAGGACACGGTGATGTACCCGACCAGGTTGACTCCTGCCGCACCGCTGGCGAGATCTTCACCTCTTTGGTCGAGCCGGCCGTGGGCGGCGATGTCGCGGGGGTCGACGGTGCGGTTCATCTTGGCGGCGCGGCTGGCGTCGGCCTCGTCGTTGGTCTTCTCGGTGAGCATGCGCTCGATGGCCACCTCGGTGGGCTCCAGGTCCATGGTGACGGCGACGGTGCGGATCACGTCCGGGGTGTGGACGAGGAGGGGGGCGAGGAAGTTGACGCCGACGGGGGTCATCGGCCACTCCTTGACCCAGGCGGTGGCGTGGCACCAGGGGGCGCGGGTGGAGGACTCGCGGGTCTTGGCCTGGAGGTAGGTCGGTTCGACGGCGTCGAGCTCGGCCGGCCAGGCGTTGCGCTTGGTCATGGCCTGGATGTGGTCGATGGGGTGGTCGGGGTCGTACATGGAGTGCACGAGGGAGGCGAGGCGGCCCTGGCCCAGCGGCTGGCGGACGCGGATGTCGGCCTCGGCGAGGCGGGCGCAGATGTCGGTGAGCTCGCGGGCCATGACGATGGCGAGGCCGGCGTCGCGGTCGAGCTTGCGGCCCTTGTGGGGGGTGGAGGCGCGGGCGATGGTGACGGCTTCGGCGGCCAGCTCGCGGGTGTAGTGCATGCAGGCGACGAGGTAGGCGCGGTGCTGCTCGGAGGAGGTGGACACCATCGACTGGAGCTGGTCGTAGGAGTCGCGCAGCCAGCCGGGGGCCCGGGTGTCCCCGCGCTGGGCCACGTCCTTGGCGTGCGCGTCGGGGTCGGCGGGCAGGGTGCGGGCGAGCATCTGGAGGCGGGTGACGAAGCCGTCGCCGTTGGCCACGTGCTTGAGGAGGGTGCCGAAGCGGTCGACGAGGGCCTCTTGGTCCTCGCTGTCGCGCAGGCCGACGCCGGGGCCCTCGATCTCGATGGCGGCGGTGACGGTGCGGCGGTCCGCGTGGAGCAGGACGGCGATCTCGTCGGGGCCGAAGGGGGCGGCGAGCCAGCTGATGCGGCCGATGCCGGGGGGCGGGCCGACCTCGACCTCGCGGCCGTCGGAGCCGCGGATGCCGGCTTCCATGGCGCCCGAGCGGTACGTGGTACCGCGGCGCAGGGTCCGCTTGTAGCTGCGGCTGATCTCGAACCAGCGGTAGAAGGTGCGCCCCTTGTACGGGACGTACACGGCGGCGAGCGCGAGCATCGGGAAACCGGCGAGGCTGACGATGCGCAGGGTGAGGTCGGGGACGAGCAGTCCGCTCATCATGCCGAAGAACGCCCCGGCGATGATCAGGGCGATCTCGCCGGTCTCGCGGTTCTTGCCGACGATCGCGTTCGGCCGGGCCCGGCCGATGAGATACGTGCGGCGGGGTGCGACCGGGTGCATCTGATGGGACTGGGTCGTCAACGCCCGTCACCTCCTGTGTTCCTCGTACCAGAACTCGTACTCGTGCTCGTGCGGGGCGGGGGTGCGGCGGAGGGGACAGATCCGCCGCCGGGCCCGCCGCCGGAGGGGCGGCTGCTGTGGGCGGCCACGCCTCCGGAGAGGGGGTTGGCGGGGCGGGGTGCGCTGCCGCCGCCGTCGCCGCCGCGGTGGGCTCCGCGGCTGCTGTGGGTCTTGATGCCCTGCGAGACGAGGGAGGCCGGGGAGCTGATGACGGCGGCTGCCTGGGCGCCGTCGGTGGCCTTGCTGCGGTTGGAGCGGGCGGAGGCGATCTCGTCGCCGAAGCCGGGGACGAAGCGGTAGATCATCGCGGAGGCGAAGATCGCCAGGAGGATGATGGCGAGGCCGGTGACGACGGCGGAGAACGCGCCCGGGCCCTTCTCGCCGGTCAGGGCTCCGGCGAGGCCGAGGACGATGACGATGACCGGCTTCACGAGGATGACGGCGATCATGATGCCGGCCCAGCGGCGGACGTGGCCCCAGAGGTTGCGGTCGACGAGCCCGGAGTACACGACGACGCCGAGGAGGGCGCCGACGTAGAGGAGGGCGGCCCGGATGAACAGCTCCAGGAAGAGGATGCCGGCGGCGAGGACGGTGACGAGGGCGACGACGATCAGCATGATCGGGCCGCCGCCGATGTCGTCGCCCTTCTTGAGGGCTTCGGAGAAGGAGCCGAAGAAGACGTCGGTCTGGCTGCCGGTGGCGGAGGCGATGACCTCGGTGACGCCGTCGGTGGCGGAGACGACGGTGTAGAGGACGAGGGGGGTGAAGGCGGAGGCGAGGACGGTGAGCCAGAGGAAGCCGATGGCTTCGGACATGGCGGTGGTGAAGGGGACGCCGCGGACGGCTCGCTTGGCGACGGCGAAGAGCCACAGGACGAGGGTGAGGATGGTGGAGGCGGCGAAGACGACGGAGTACTGCTTGAGGAAGGCGGGGTTGGTGAAGTCGACGTCGGCGGAGCCCTTGACCGCTTCGCTGAGCTTGGTGACGATCCAGGCGGCGGCGTCGGCGCAGCCCCTTGCCAGGGAGGCGAGGGGGTTGAGGGCGTCGGCGGGGTCGGTGGGGCCGAGGCCCGTGCGGGGGGCTCCGCCGGTGCTGCCTTGGCCGCGCTCGCAGTATTGCTTGGCCGGGCCGATGAGGAGATCGCACGGGTTGTTGCTCGCCTGCGGCGTAGGCGTAGGCGTAGGCGTAGGCGTAGGCGTGGGAGCGGCGTAGGCAGTAGAAGCCAGCGCCATGACGGCCAAGTGTACGGAGGCGACGACGCCTGCCTTGAGCCGGAGGCTACCGGGCATAGGTGAACCCTCCGAAGTCCTTGATGGCCTTGCTGATGTCGTCAGACGTGGAGGCTTGCGTATCACCCGGTACTGGAGCGGGGCCATCCGTCTGATCGTCGGAGACGACCCGCCAGTCGTCTCCGGACCAAGTAAGCGAGAACGTCCAGGTCTTCCACACGGTTCGCACCGGGTCGGTGGACTGGGGCCCCGACATGCCGATGAGGCCCATGTACCAGACGGATACCTTGGCGGCAGCGGGGCTGTAATTTTCGATTCTCGTGCCGACGGGAACTGTCCGAGAGACGAACGTGCTGCCCTGCGGAGCATTGCCGTTGGCGTCGAGGCCCATCTGGCTGAGGAATGCGGCCGAATAGGCCTGGTCCAGCGGGCCCTTAAGCTGCCCTCCGGCCTCGGGCGTGTAGATCCCGTCCACGATGGCCTTGCGGCTGTCCTTCTTGAACATGCCGTCGGAGCCGAGCACCACCGCATAGTTGGCGGCGGCCGACTGCGCGCCCTGTTCGTCGTGGGCGAAGCCTCTGGGGATGCCGGAGGCTTTGCCGGTGACGGGGAGGGTGCCCGTGGCCGTCGTCGAGGAGGCGGCCGGGGCGTTGTCCGCGGGTTTGTTTTCCGGGGTGTCGGGGGTTTGGTTCGCGAACGCGATGGCGGCGATGAGGAGGACCACCACGCCGACCACCGTGACCAGGCTGCGGGTGGGGCGGGGGGCGCGGCGGGTGGGGCCGTACGGGTCGGCGGGGGAGTCCGGGAGGCGGGTGCGGGTCTGGCCCGTGCCGCCGACCTCGCCGTGGCCGCCGCCGTACTGGTCGTCGTTGCTCATTGCGTTTCGGCCCCCTCCGCGTCGTACGACGGTAGCGCTGGTTCCCGCGTAGGCGCGGTGTGGTGAGTCCTCATCAGGTACGGCCGCGGTGGCCCGGCTAGACGGCCATTCCGTAGACGATGGTGAAGAGGGTGCCGAGGGAGCCGATGATGAAGACTCCGGTCAGGCCGGCCACGATCAGGCCCTTGCCCTGTTCCGCGCTGAACGTGTCGCGCAGGGCCGTCGCGCCGATGCGCTGTTTGGCCGCGCCCCAGATGGCGATCCCGAGGCAGAGGAGGATCGCCACGGCCATGACCACCTCGATCATGACCTTCGCTTCGTTGCCGAGACTGCCGAACGGCCCCCAGTTCGGGGCGATTCCGCCGATGATGGTGGTGATGTCGCCCTTTTCGGCTGCCAGGATCATGTAACTCACCGCCCCTGTATGGGTAGTTCCGGAAGGCCCCGGCCCGACGGCAGGGGTTACGCACTATCTTCGCTGATGAAACCGCCGTCGTCGTCGACTTGACGGGTCTCTTTACCCGATCTCGCGGCCCGCACCCTGCCTGCGCGCTCTGACCAGCGAGAATGTGCGGTCACTCTGTGTATCACGGAGGGTGACGCCGGGCAATGATTGTCGTCTCGGCGTACGGGGGGTGGGGCGAGGGGCCGCCGTTCGGAGTAACGGGTGCGTGGGCTTGGTCCGACTCGCCGATATTTGTACGACATGTCGGTTGGTGTCTTCGTTGGTCCGCACGGGGCGTTGTCAGTGGTGCCCGGCAGGCTGATGGCATGACGACGACTCCGTGGACCCTTGCCGATATCGAGGCGGCCATCCGGGCGGGATGGTCGGCCGAGACCTCCGAGCCCGCGGGCATTTCGGGGATCTCCTGGACGGCCGAGAATCCGGCCTGGGGGCAGTGCGACATCACCGCCGTCGTGGTGCAGGACATCGTGGGCGGGGAGCTGGTGGTCGGAGAGGTGTTCCTCGACGGCCGGCAGGAGGGCTACCACTGGTGGAACCTGCTGCCCGGGGGGATACGGATCGACCTGACGCGGGAGCAGTTCCGGCGGGGCGAGGTGGTGACGCCGGGCAGGGTCGTGACGCGGCCGCCGGGGCGGCTGTCGAGGCGCTGGGAGGAGTACCAGCTGCTGCGGCAGCGGGTCATCGACAAGTTGGGGCCGTTGCCGGGGGTGGTGTGGGTGCCGGGCGGCAGCGGGCCGGGCGGGCGGGTGCCCGGCGCGCGGAAGCTGGCTTACACGGACTTCGGGGGGCCGGGGGCGCCGCTGCTCGCGCTGCACGGGCACTTCGGGGAGGGGTCGGTCTTCGCGGACCTGGCGGGGGAGGTCGGTCCGGCGTGGCGGGTGATCGCCCTGGACCAGCGGGGGCACGGGGATTCCGACCGTGCGGGGGAGTACACGCGGGAGGGGTACGTCGCGGACGCGGCGGCCGTACTGGAGCACCTCGGGCTCGGTCCGGCGGTGGTGCTGGGGCATTCGCTGGGCGGGGTCAACGCGTACCAGCTCGCGGCGCGGCGGCCGGATCTGGTGCGGGCGGTGGTGGTCGAGGACATCGGGGCGGTGGTCGAGGACGACCTGTCCTTCGCGAGGCAGTGGCCTCGGCGGGCCGCGACCCGGGCCGGGTTCCTGGCGGGGGTGGGGAGTGCGGCGCCGCACCTGGCGGGGTCCCTGCGGGAGCATGCGGACGGGTGGGGGACGGCGTTCGAGGTGGAGGACATGGTGGAGTCCCAGCGGGGGCTGAACGGGGACCACTGGGGGGACTGGCTGGAGGTGCGGAGGCCGACGCTGCTGGTGCGGGGGGATCGGAGCCGGGTGTTGTCGGCGGAGCATGCGCGGGAGATGACCGTGCGGAGGGCGGGGGTGCGGTTGGTTGAGTTGCCGGCGGGGCATGCGGTGCGGATGGGGGATCCGGAGGGGTTTTTCGCCGCCGTGCGGGGGTTTTTGGCGCGGGTGTGACGCCGGTCCCCGTGGGTGGGGGGTCGGGGCGGGGCCGTTGCCGGGGCTCCGCCCCGGGCCCCGCGCCTCAAACGCCGGCGAGGCTGGAAGTGGCCGGCGGGGTCTGCAAGGGCGGGCTAGGTCCAGTGGGTGGGGTGGGTGAGGGTCGGGGGGATTTGGGTGGTGGGGGTGCCTTGGGCTGCGTTGAGTTGGGGTTGGGTGAGGAAGATGGCGCCTCGGAGGTCCGCGCCGCGGAGGTTGGCGTCGCGGAGGTCTGCGCCGATCAGGTCGGCCGTGCGGAGGTCGGCGTGGCTGAGGTCGGCGGCGATCAGGTAGGCGCCGCGGAGGTTCGCGCCGCGGAGGTTGGCGGCGCAGAGGCGGGCGCCCATCAGGTCGGCGCCGCGGTGGTTCTTCTTGCGGCCCGGGACCTTGGCCCGTACGAGCTCGCTGGTCTTCAGGAGCAGGGTGTTGGCGTCCTGGCGCAGGGCGGCGACGTCCAGGTCCGCCAGGGCGGCCGCGTCGGCGCGCGTCCATTGCTCCGTGTCGGCCAGGGCGCGGCGGAGCTGCGCGTGGACCGGGGCGGCGTCCGGGAGGGTCAGGGCCTCGTTGATGTAGAAGAGCAGCTCGTGCAGCTGTCGCATCACCGGGAAGGCCTCGAACATCGGGCGGGCCGTGCCGGGGTGGGTGCGCCAGTCGCGGCCGCCGAAGGTGACCTGGGAGATCTGCTGGCCCGCGCCGAAGCAGTCGAAGACGGTGCAGCCCTGGAAGCCCTGGTCGCGCAGCCGGGTGTGGATCGTGCAGCGGAAGTCCTGCTGAAGGTTCTTGCAGGGGGTCCCGGCGGGCTTGTTCACGGCGAAGTCGTTGGACTTGGCGAAGGGGAGGGCTACGCAGCAGAGCGCGAAGCAGTTCGCGCAGTCCGCCTGGAGGACTGGGAGAGTGGTGGGCACTCGTTTATTGTCACCCGTCGCCGGCGGCGGGGGTTGATCCGGGGAGGGGGCGAGGTGAGTATCGCCGCATGACAGAAGTGATCGCAGTCGCCGTTATTACTCTCCTCGCCGTGATCAGCCCGGGCGCCGACTTCGCCATGGTGGTCCGCAACAGCTACCTCTACGGGCGGCCCACCGGCCTGTTCGCCGCCGCCGGGGTCGCGGCGGGCGTGCTGGTCCACGTCTCGTACACGATGCTCGGGGTCGGTCTGCTGATCGCCTCCTCCACCGCGCTGTTCACCGCGATCAAGCTGGCGGGCGCGGCCTACCTGGTGTGGATCGGGATCCGGACCTTCCGGGCGCGGGCCGAGGTGACCGTGGACCTGGAGGCGAAGCCGGGGCTGACCGGGGCGGCGGCGATGCGGTCGGGGTTCTTGACCAACGTGCTGAATCCCAAGACGACGCTGTTCGTCGTCTCGACCTTCACGCAGGTCGTCAACCCGGACACGCCGGTGTGGCAGCAGGCGGGCTACGGGGTGTTCATGTCGGCGGCGCACCTGGGCTGGTTCGGGGCGGTGGCGCTGTTCTTCTCCGACTCCCGGCTGCGCGACCGGATGCTGAAGGCGCAGAAGACGCTGAACCGGGCCATCGGGTCGGTGCTGGTGGGGCTGGGGGTGGGGCTGGGGTTCGCCCGCTGAGCGGTCGGCCCGGGGCTGGTGCCACCGGTTACCTGTCGGTAGCGTGCAGGGTATGGGCGCTGTCGAGGGGTTCTTCGAACGAGTTGATGCCGGGCGGTTCACCGCCACCGAGTACACGCGCGGCCCCTGGGACCCGGGCTCGCAGCACGCCGGGCCGCCGGCCGCCCTGCTCGGGCGGGCGGTCGAGGAGCGGCCGGGCGCGCGGGCGGACATGCGGATCGCCCGGATCACCTACGAGATCCTGCGCCCGGTGCCGATCGGCGACCTGGAGATCACCACCAGCGTGGTCCGGGCCGGGCGCAGCACCGAGGTGGTCGAGGCCGCCCTCGGCCCGGTGGGGGCGGCGCCCGTGATGCTGGCGCGGGCCCTGCGGATCAGGGTCGCGCCGGAGGCGGTGCCGGCCGTGGCGGCAGGGCCGCAGCTGCCGCCGCCGGGGGAGGTGGAGGTGACGCCGTTCTTCCCGGTGCCGTGGGAGCGGGGCTACCACTCGGCCATGGAGACCCGGTTCACGCATGGCGCGTTCGTCGAGCTGGGCCCCGGGACCTGCTGGATGCGGATGAAGGTGCCGCTCGTCGCGGGGGAGGAGACCAGGCCGCTGGACCGGGTGCTGATCGCCGCCGACTCGGGCAACGGCATCAGCTCGGTGATGGACTTCGGGCGCTACGTGTTCATCAACAGCGACCTGAGCGTCCACCTGCACCGCCATCCGGTGGGCGAGTGGGCCTGCGTGGAGGCCCGTACGAGCGTGGACGCGGCCGGGATCGGGCTGGCCGACGCCCAGCTGCACGACGAGAAGGGGCCCATCGGCCGCAGCGCGCAGAGCCTCTTCATCGCTCCCCGCTAGGACGCGGCCGGGCCGGGGTGTGGTGGTTGGGGGGTGGCTGGTGGGTCAGGCCCCGCGAGCCCGGCCCGACCCACCAGACACCCCTAACCCGGCTGCGCCGTAAGGCAGTCGGTGTGGCAGGCTCGGCCGGGTGGAGGCGCTCAGCTCGACCGATCCGGCCCGTATAGGGGCCCACGCACTGCTCGCCCGGCTCGGCGCCGGTGGCATGGGGCAGGTGTACCTCGGGCGTTCCCCGGGTGGGCACCTGGTGGCCGTCAAGGTCATCCGGGACGAGATCACCGGCCATCCGGAGGCGCTGGCGCGCTTCCGCCGGGAGGCCGGGACGGTGCGCGCGGTGCGGTCGGCGTACACGGCGAACCTGATCGACGCCTCGCTGGCGGCGCCCCCGTTCTGGATCGCCACCGAGTACGTGGCCGGCCCGACGCTCGCGCACGCCGTCGGGGCGGGCGGGCCCTTGCCCGCCGAGACCTGCCGCCGGCTGTTCGCGTCGCTCGCGGAGGGCCTCGCGAGCGTCCACGCGTACGGGGTCACGCACCGGGACCTCAAGCCGCAGAACGTGATCCTGGGCGCGCAGGGCCCGCAGCTCATCGACTTCGGCATCGCGCGCGGGGTGGAGGACACGGCCCTGACCCAGGACGGCCAGGCGCCGGGGACTCCGGGGTACACCGCGCCCGAGGTGCTGCTGGGCGGCGAGGCGGGGCCGGCCGCGGACGTGTTCGCGCTCGGGGCGACGCTCGCGTACGCGGCGACCGGGCGGCCCCCGTTCGGTACGGGCGTGGCGGCGACGGTGAGCTACCGCGCGGTGCACGAGCCGGTCGACGTGGCGGGGGTGGAGCCGGAACTGGCGGCGCTGATCGGGGCCTGCGTGGCGAAGGACCCGGCGGCCCGCCCCGGTCCGGCCGAGGTCATCAGCCGCTGCGGCGTGCGGGACGCGCTGGTGGACGACCCGGTGTACGTGGGGCTGGGCGCGCTCGGGGAGCCGGTGCCGGTGCACGAGATGCACACGCAGGGGCCCGGGTATCCGTACGTGCCCACGCAGCAGGCGCACCCGGCGTACGAGGCGCAGCCCGCGGGGCCGGAGCGCCCGGCCGGTCGGCGGCGCGGGGCCCTGGCCGGTGCGGGGGTGGCCGTGGCGGTGGCGCTCGCGCTGGCGGCGTGGAAGCTGATGCCGTTCGACGGCAGCCGGGACGAAGCCGGAGCCGCCGGTTCCACGGCCATGCCGCCCGCAGCGGCATCCGGCGGCCCGGCGTCCGGCGGCCCGGCATCCGGCAGTCCGGCGTCCGGTGGGCAGGCGCCCGGGGCCGCCGCCTCCAAGGGCGGTGCCAAGCCCCCGGCCCCCTACATCGAGAACAACCGGATCTCGCGCTACCTGTGGACGCCGTCCTCCGACCCGGACAAGGCCGCGCACGGGGTCGGCCAGTGCAACCAGGTCCCCGAGGCGAAGGCGCCGGGCGCCGACTTCCAGTACTCGGTCTCGACCACCCGCTCCGACCCCGGCCCCGGGGCGGCGCCGGGCACCTCCGTCCGCATCAGCATGCGCGTCAAGTACGCGGAGATGGCGCAGACGGCACCCGATCCGTACTACGTGGCCGTGGCGGTCAAGTCCCCGCACGACATCTCACCGGACACCGGCAAGCCCTTCCCCATGGACAACAGGGCCGTCGGCTACACCAGCAAGCCCGCCGACGTCTACACCCACTGGAAGTCGGGCGGCGACCTGACGCTGACGTACCCGGACGACTTCGCGCTGCACGCCGCGGGCAAGACGTGGCCCGCCGTGCCCGTCGGCAACGACCCGGGGGACTGGACGGTGGTCTTCTACCACGTCGAGGATGACCCTACGAAGTACGACAGCATCGCCTGCACCGGCTTCCAAGTGGGGTAGTAAACATGCGACACGGCCGAATCGCACGTTGAAGTGACGGGGATGGGGGAGGGTTGACGGGTGCGCAGATTCTGGATGGCCGGTGGGATCGGGATCGGGCTGTGTCTGACCTTCGTGGCGCTGCTCGTCGTGGGGACGTACTCGGCCGCGGCGGGCCTGGCGGGGGCGGCGGGCGCGGGCGGCCGCGCCGTGGGCCTGACCAAGGGGGCGGTGCCCGCCAAGTACCAGACACTGGTGGAGAAGTGGGGCGCTCTGTGCCCCGCCATCAGCCCGCCGCTGCTGGCCGCTCAGCTGTACTCCGAGAGCGGCTGGAACCCGAGCGCCGTCAGCCCGGCGGACGCGCGCGGTATCGCGCAGTTCATCCCGGGCACCTGGGCGGGGCACGGCATCGACGGGGACGGCGACGGGGACCGGGACATCTGGGACCCCAATGACGCGATCCCCTCCGCCGCTTCCTACGACTGCGAGCTGGCCAAGGACGTGGCGAGCGTGCGCGGCGACGCGACGTCGAACATGCTGGCGGCGTACAACGCGGGTGCCTACGCGGTCATCAAGTACGGGGGCGTGCCGCCGTACAAGGAGACCCAGGGCTACGTGAAGGCCATCACGACCCTGGCGAAGAGCTTCGAGCGGCCGGTGGGCCGGGTGGCGCCCTCGCAACAGGCCGCCGGGGCCATCTACTTCGCGCAGAAGCAGCTGGGCACGCCGTACCTGTGGGGCGGTAACGGAACGCCCGACCAGGACGGGCGGTTCGACTGCTCGGGGCTGACCAAGGCGGCGTACGAGACGGTGGGGATCCAGCTCCCGCGGGTCGCGAACGACCAGTACAACGCCGGGCCGCACCCTTCTCGCGATCAACTGCTGCCCGGTGACCTCGTGTTCTTTTCCGATGATCTGACGAACTCCCGGACGATCCGGCACGTCGGGCTCTACGTGGGCGGCGGCTACATGATCAACGCCCCCTACACGGGTGCCGTGATCCGCTTCGACAAGATCGACACACCGGACTACTTCGGTGCGACACGCGTGACCAAGGACGGCGCGGAGGCCCTTCCGGAGCGTTCCGCTCCTGGTCGGACGCCCTAGCAACTCTCCGTAAGGCAAAGGCCCTGAGCTGCGACGACGTGTCACTCTTCGATAACGTTGGAGTGATCATTCGGTGGAGAGTGGAACGCAGTCGCCAGAACGGGCGTTCCATGAACGCGGGGGTTGATCAAGTGGGGGGCGAAGGGGCGCACACAGGCGTGCGCCCGCAGGGGAACCACGGCAAGGGCAAGGGGCCGCATCACCATGGCTGGACTCACAACAGGTGGGCCGAACGTGGATGTCAGCCTGCTGTACGAGGTCAACGGACAGGCCCGGCAGGCCCCGGGCTGGCTGGACCGGGCCGTGAGCCTGGCCGGTGAGTACGGAATCCTGCTGGCCCTGGTGCTCCTGGTCCTCTGGTGCTGGCGCGCCGCCCGCCGCCAGGACGAGGCCGCGGCCGTCGAGTCCTTCGCCGCGCTGGTGTGGGCCCCGCTGGCCGCCGCGCTGGCCCTCCTCGTGAACGTGCCGCTGCGTCAGTTCGTCGGCCGCCCGCGGCCGTTCCGCCAGCACGAGGGCCTACAGGTGCTCGATCCCGGCTTCGGCGCGGAGATCGGGAACACCGGCTTCTCCTTCGTCAGCGGCCACACCACCCTCGCGATGGCCCTGGGCGTGGGCCTGTTCGTCGCCAAGCGGAAGTACGGGGTGCTGGGCATCGGGCTCGCGCTCGCCGAGGGCTTCTGCCGCGTGTACATGGGCGTCAACTACCCGACCGACGTGATCGGTGGGCTCGCGCTCGGCACCGCCGTCGTGCTGGTGCTCGCGCCGCTCGCCATGGCGGTGCTGGCCCCCGCGGTGCGGGCGGTGGCGCGCTCCCGGCGCCTCGGGCGGCTCGTACGGTCCAAGGGCCGGTCCCTTCCGCGGCCGGTCGGCCTGTCGCAGGCGCAGACCCCGCCCGCGGGGCAGCGTACGCACGAGAGCGACCTCGCCGCCTGACCCGTACGGGCGGGCCCGTCAGGTCTGCGCGTACGAGTCCCATACGGCGAGCAGGACGGCCACCAGGAGGCACAGCCCCGCCGCGCCGAAGCAGACGCGGACCGCTGGCGGGCGGGGGCGGGGCGTCACGGATCGCCGCCGTCAGTGTCACCCTCGCGGCGGTACTGGGAGCGCAGCCACAGGCCGGTGGTGACGGCCGCGGCGGAGGTGACCCCGACGGCCAGGGCCACGTCGGCCGGTCTGTCCGCCGAGCCCACGGGTCGCGCCCGGGCCGCGGCGGCCGGGGCGGACACGATGAGCAGGGCCCAGAAGAGGGCTGCGACGCGGGGTGCGGATCCTGGCATGAGTCAAGGGCATCCGCTGCGGCGCGCCCCGGCCAGCCGGGCCGTCCGAACGGGCGAGGGCGGAGACGGGCGAGAGCGGAGACGGGCGAGAGCGGAGACGAGCCACCCTGACGCGGCCGGGCCCTGACACGGCCGGGCCCTGACACGGCCGGGCCCTGACACGGCCGGGCCCTGACACGGCCGGGCCCTGACGCGGCCGGGCGCCGATACACCCTGGGGTCGTCGGGCTACCCCGCCGGGTGGCTGGCGGCGTCCTTGCGGGCCAGATCGCGGGAGCGGCGGGCCGGGCCGGTCCATCCGCAGGTGCAGACGGCCAGGCAGAACGAGCCGCGTTCGGCGGTGGACGTGGCGTGGCCGGCGGCGGGTGGCTGGACCGCGGCGTCCGGCCGAGGGAGCGGCACGGAGGCGAGCGGAGGGAGCGGGGGCGCGTCGGTCTGCGGTTCCACGGCTCCACGGTACCTGGGGGGACGGCGGCCGGGGAGCCCTGCGGCCCGTGACGGGAAACCCCGGACCTCGTTAACCGGAGCGGGTGGGGCCTCGGGCAAACAGCGGTCATGCGTTGGGGGTTGGCAGGCGATGGTAGTTCACCGGCACAAGCGTCGGCGCGAACGTGCGGGTGAGGCGTTGCTCGCCGCCGGCGTCACCCTGGCGGTCGCCGCGATGAGCGGGTGCGCGGGCGGCGCTGGCAGCGACGACCGGCCTCCGGCGGACCCGGCGGCGGTGGTCCGCGGGGCCGCCGACGCCTTGGCGAAGACGGGGAGCGCGCGGGCCCGTACGGCCATGGAGATGGCCACGGGCGGCACCCGGGTCACGATCCGCGGTGAGGGCGGCGTCGACTTCAAGAACCGGATGGGCCAGCTCCTGGTGATGCTCCCGGCCGACGTGAAGGGCAAGGCGGAGCACCGGCCCATCACCGAACTGCTCGTGCCGGGCGCGCTCTACATGAAGAACCGGGGCGCGGGCGTGCCCGTCGACAAGTGGGTCCGGATCGACACGACGGCCCTCGCCGACGGGAACCTGGTCACGGGCGGGGCCACCGATCCGCTGGTCGCGGCCGAGCTGCTGCGCGGGGCGCAGGAGGTGACGTACGTCGGGGAGACCGAGGTGGCGGGCACCAAGGTGCGGCACTACCGGGGGACGACCGACATCGGGCGGGCCGCGCGCAGTGCCGTGCCGGAGCTGAGGGGAGCACTGGAGGCGGCGGCGAAAGGGTTCAGCACGGACTCGGTTCCGTTCGACGCCTACCTGGACGAGGAGGGGCGGCTGCGGAAGGTCCGGCACCGCTTCACCTACGTCAACAATGGCGTGATCGATGTCTCGTCGACCACGCTGCTGTACGGGTTCGGGACGCCGGTGACCGTCGTATTGCCCGCAAGCGGGGACATTTACGCGGGGAAGATCGCCGAATAGGGCGGCGGCTGGGGCGATCGGGCCATGGGCCGGTATCCGGAAATGGTCCATCCGTGTCATGCGGGGGGAGGCGTCGCCTCCCTACGCTGAGGAGTCGGGCGCCGGCGAATGCCGGTGGTGGACGGTGGCAGATTGAGGTGACACGCGTGACTCCCGCAGGCGGTACGACGGTGCAGGACCACGTGGCTCTCGCCGAGATCGAGCTCTGCGGTGAGCTGATCATCGCGGCGTCCGCGGCGGCCGAGGAGCGGCTCAGCCAGGACCGGATCGACGAGGTCCTGATGGGGATCTGGGCCGGCTGACGCGCCCTGTCCTCGGGCTCTGCCCCAGACCCCGCGCCTCAAACGCCGGCGGGGCTGAAAGAGCGCCTCAAACGCCGGCGGGGCTGGTGCGGCCCTACTGGAGTGGTGCGCGGGGCGGAAATGGTCATGTGCGCAGGAGGCGGGCGATGGCCTTCGTGGCCTCTTCGACCTTGGTGTCGATCTCGGTGCCGCCCTTGACCGCCGCGTCGGCGACGCAGTGGCGCAGGTGTTCCTCCAGGAGCTGGAGGGCGAAGGACTGGAGCGCCTTCGTGCTCGCCGAGACCTGGGTGAGTATGTCGATGCAGTAGACGTCCTCGTCGACGAGCCGCTGGAGGCCCCGGATCTGGCCCTCGATCCGGCGCAGCCGCTTGAGGTGCTCCTCCTTCTGGTGGTGGTAGCCGTGGACCGCTCCGCCGTCGTGGGGGTTCCCCGCCGCCTCGATGGTCGTCATACGTCCTCCCGTGCTGCGGAATGAGGGGTGCATGGGCGCATACCCCTCATGGGTATAGGGTACTGGGCCCCGGCCGAAGGGGCAGGGGTCCCGTGGTCTCACTCTGCCTGATGGAGGACACTGGGGAACCGCCGGTTAGCCGTGGCCGGGGGATGCGCCTAGCATCAGCCTGACCGAATCCAATGCACCCCGAGGACCTCACGTGCGATTTCGTCTGACCCCCAGGGAGACGAGCTTCTACGACATGTTCGCCGCATCCGCGGACAACATCGTCACAGGCTCCAAGCTCCTCATGGAACTGCTCGGAGCGGACTCCTCCGCCCGGGCCGAGATCGCGGAGCGGATGCGGGCTGCGGAGCACGCGGGAGACGACGCGACCCACGCGATCTTCCACCAGCTGAACTCCTCCTTCATCACGCCGTTCGACCGCGAGGACATCTACAAGCTCGCCTCGTCGCTCGACGACATCATGGACTTCATGGAGGAGGCCGTCGATCTCGTCGTCCTCTACAACGTGGAGGAGCTCCCCAAGGGAGTCGAGCAGCAGATCGAGGTGCTGGCGCGCGCGGCCGAGCTGACCGCCGAGGCCATGCCGCACCTGCGGACGATGGACAACCTCACCGAGTACTGGATCGAGGTCAACCGGCTGGAGAACCAGGCGGACCAGATCCACCGCAAGCTGCTCGCGCAGCTCTTCAACGGCAAGTACGACGCCATCGAGGTGCTGAAGCTCAAGCAGATCGTCGACGTGCTCGAAGAGGCGGCCGACGCGTTCGAGCATGTTGCGAACACGGTGGAGACCATCGCGGTCAAGGAGTCCTGAACCTCGTGGACACCTTCGCTCTGGTCGTGACCATCGGCGTCGCGCTCGGCTTTACGTATACGAATGGTTTTCACGACTCCGCGAACGCGATCGCGACCTCCGTCTCGACGCGGGCGCTGACCCCGCGCGCGGCGCTGGCGATGGCCGCCGTCATGAACCTCGCCGGTGCCTTCCTGGGCAGCGGGGTGGCCAAGACGGTCAGCAAGGGCCTGATCGAGACGCCGCACGGCAACCGGGGCATGTGGATCCTCTTCGCGGCGCTGGTCGGCGCGATCGTGTGGAACCTGATCACCTGGTACTTCGGCCTGCCCTCGTCCTCCTCGCACGCGCTGTTCGGCGGCATGGTGGGCGCGGCGCTGGCCGGCGGCATCGACGTCCTGTGGGACGGCGTGGTCGAGAAGGTCGTCATCCCGATGTTCGTCTCCCCGGTCGTCGGCCTGGTCGTCGGCTACCTGGTGATGGTGGTCATCCTGTGGCTCTTCCGCCGGGCCAACCCGCACAAGGCGAAGCGCGGCTTCCGTATCGCGCAGACGGTGTCGGCGGCCGCGATGGCGCTGGGTCACGGCCTCCAGGACGCCCAGAAGACGATGGGCATCGTGGTGATGGCGCTGGTCATCGCCGACGTGCAGGCCGCGGATGCCGCGATCCCGATCTGGGTCAAGATCGTGTGCGCCGTGATGCTGTCGCTGGGTACGTACGCGGGTGGCTGGCGGATCATGCGGACGCTCGGCCGCAAGATCATCGAGCTGGACCCGCCGCAGGGCTTCGCGGCCGAGACCACCGGCGCCTCGATCATGTTCGGCTCGGCGTTCCTCTTCCACGCGCCGATCTCCACCACCCACGTGATCACCTCGGCGATCATGGGTGTGGGCGCGACGAAGCGGGTGAACGCGGTCCGCTGGGGCGTGGCCAAGAACATCATCCTCGGATGGTTCATCACGATGCCGGCCGCGGCCCTGGTCGCCGCGGTGAGCTTCTGGATCGTGAACCTGGCGTTCGTCTAGGCAGGACGAGAACCGTCTGGGCAGGTACGAGAACGGGCCGGCTCCCCCCACCCAGGGGGAGCCGGCCCTTTTCTTTCTCTCGCCGTGCGGTGGCACCGCCATGCAGCACCGCAGGACGCGGGGGTCACGCGGCGCAGCCGCGTGAGGTCTCGTCCGGCCGCTCTAGCCGAAGCGGCCGGAGATGTAGTCCTCGGTCGCCTGCACGGACGGGTTCGAGAAGATCCGGTCCGTGTCGTCGATCTCGACGAGCTTGCCCGGCTGGCCGACCGCCGAGAGGTTGAAGAAGGCGGTGCGGTCCGAGACGCGGGCCGCCTGCTGCATGTTGTGCGTCACGATGACGATCGTGAAGCGCTCCTTGAGCTCGCCGATCAGGTCCTCGATCGCGAGGGTGGAGATCGGGTCGAGCGCCGAGCAGGGCTCGTCCATCAGCAGGACCTGGGGCTCGACCGCGATGGCGCGGGCGATGCACAGGCGCTGCTGCTGGCCGCCGGAGAGGCCGGAGCCCGGCTTGTTGAGGCGGTCCTTGACCTCGTTCCAGAGGTTGGCGCCCTGGAGGGACTTCTCGACGATGTCCTGGAGCTCGGACTTCTTGAAGGAGCCGTTCAGCCGCAGGCCGGCCGCCACGTTGTCGAAGATCGACATGGTGGGGAAGGGGTTGGGGCGCTGGAAGACCATGCCGACCGTGCGGCGGACGGCGACGGGGTCCACGCCGGGGCCGTACAGGTTCTCGTCGTCCAGGAGCACCTTGCCCTCGACGCGGCCGCCGGGGGTGACCTCGTGCATGCGGTTCAAGGTGCGCAGGAAGGTGGACTTGCCGCAGCCGGAGGGGCCGATGAAGGCGGTCACGGAGCGGGGTTCCACGGTCATCGAGATGTCGTCGATGGCCTTGTGGGCGCCGTAGAAGGCGGACAGTCCGCTGACGTCGATTCGCTTCGCCATGAGGGTCACTTCGCTTTCATAGGTCGCGTCAGCGACCGGTCTTCGGGGCCTTCCAGCGGGCGATGCCGCGGGCCACCAGGTTGAGGATCATGACGAAGGCGATCAGTACGAGCGCTGCGGCCCATGCCCGGTCGTAGGAGGCTTCACTGCCGACCTTGTACTGCTCCCAGATGTAGAGCGGGAGCGAGGACTGGGCGCCTTCGAAGGGGTTGCCGTTGATCAGCTGGGAGCCGAAGACGAGCAGCATGATCGGCGCGGTCTCGCCGGTGATGCGGGCGACGGCCAGCATCACGCCGGTGGAGATGCCGCCGATGGCGGTGGGGAGCACGACCTTGAGGATCATGCGCCACTTCGGCACGCCGAGGGCCAGGGCGGCCTCGCGCAGCTCGTTCGGGACGAGCTTGAGCATCTCCTCGGTGGAGCGGACCACGACGGGCATCATCAGGATCGACAGGGCCATGGCACCGGCGAAGCCGGAGGGGCCGAAGCCGAGCATCAGGTTCCAGGTCGTCAGGATGAACAGGCCCGCGACGATGGAGGGGATGCCGGTCATGACGTCGACGAAGAAGGTCACGGCCTTGGCGAGCGGGCCGCGGCCGTACTCCACGAGGTAGACGGCGGTCAGCAGGCCGACGGGGGCCGCGATCAGGGTGGCCAGGCCGACCTGTTCGATGGTGCCGAGCAGGGCGTGGTAGACGCCGCCGCCCTGGTCGAAGCTGGTCACGCCGTTCATGGAGTGGCCGAGGAAGTTCCCGTCGAGGAGCTTGGCGCCGCGGCTGACCGTGGTCCACATCAGCGAGAACAGCGGGACGATCGCGAGGACGAAGCAGACCCACACGACGGAGGTCGCGACGCGGTCCTTGGCCTGGCGGCGGTTCTCGATCACCGCGCTGGCGGTGTACGTGACGGCGACGAACAGCAGGGCCGCGATCAGGCCCCACTGGACCTTGCTGTGCAGGC
The DNA here is from genome assembly GCF_056432025.1 of Streptomyces sp. NPDC045695. Lineage (NCBI taxonomy): Bacteria > Bacillati > Actinomycetota > Actinomycetes > Kitasatosporales > Streptomycetaceae > Streptomyces > Streptomyces sp. NPDC045695. The sequence goes on along the minus strand of NZ_JBWKJU010000003.1, from coordinate 526,157 downwards.
CGAAGACGAGGCCGGTGCCGCTGCCGAGGACGATCGAGAGGACCGCGATGCCGGCCGGGGCCCAGCGGGGCAGGCCGCCTCGGGTGAGGCTGGAGGGGGCGGCGGACTTGGTGGCCCGCGTGGGCCGCTGGTCCTGGAGTGTGTGGCTCATCAGGCGTTCGCCCCCGAGAAGTCCTTGCGGCGAGCGATGATCAGGCGGGCTGCACCGTTGACCAGCAGGGTGAGCAGGAAGAGGACCAGACCCGAGGCGATCAGCGCGTCCCGGCCGAACTCGTTGGCCTCGTCGAACTTCGCGGCGATGTTCTGCGCGAAGGTGCCGCCGCCCGGGTTCAGGACGTGGAACGAGATCAGGAAGCTCGGGGAGAGCACGGTCGCTACGGCCATGGTCTCGCCCAGCGCGCGGCCGAGGCCGAGCATCGAGGCGGAGATGACCCCGGAGCGGCCGAAGGGCAGCACCGCCATCCGGATGACCTCCCAGCGGGTCGCGCCGAGGGCCAGGGCGGCCTCCTCGTTCATGCGCGGGACCTGGAGGAAGACCTCGCGGCTGACGCTGGTCACGATCGGCAGGATCATGATCGCGAGCAGGATGCCGACGGTGAAGAGCGAGCGGGCGACGCCGACCTGGGTCTTGTCGAAGACGTAGGTCCAGCCCAGGTACTCGTCGAGCCAGAGGTTCAGGCCGTTCAGCTGCGGGACGAGGAAGAGCGCTCCCCAGATGCCGTAGATGATCGACGGCACGGCGGCCAGCAGGTCGACGACGTACGCGAGGGGCGCGGCCAGCTTGCGCGGCGCGTAGTGCGAGATGAACAGGGCGATGCCGACGGCGATCGGAACCGCGATGGCCATCGCGATGATCGAGCTGACGACGGTGCCGAAGAGCAGGACGGCGATGCCGAAGACGGGCGGGTTGGCCGACGCGTTCCAGTCGAAGGTGGTGAGGAAGTTCCCCTCGTTCTTCGACAGGGCGATCGAGGCGCGGTAGGTGAGGAAGGCGGCGATCGACGCCATGATCACCAGGAGCAGGATGCCGGAGCCCTGGGAGAGCCCGGCGAAGATCTTGTCACCGGCGCGGCCGGTGGACCTCGTGCTCCTGGTGACCGGCGGAGCCGTGTCTGTCTGGGCGGGTGTGGTGGAAGCCATGGTCTTTCCGGTCTGTGTGGGGGGCAGGCCCCCTGGCGGCGGTGCACCGGATTCCCCCGGGTGAAGGGGGGTTTCCGAGATGCCGGCTGCCCGGACGGGGGTGGCCGGCACCTCGGGGCTCAGGACTAGCCGAGGTTCTTGATGACTTCACGGACCTTGGTGTTGATCTCGGCCGGGATCGGCGCGTAGCCGTTCTCGCCGAGGATCTTCTGTCCCGCGTCGGAGGCGGCGTAGTTCAGGAAGGACTTCACGGTCGGGAGCGTCTCGGCCTTGTTGCCCTTGTCGCAGACGACCTCGTACGTCACCAGGACGAGCGGGTAGGCGCCCTCGGCCTTGGTGGCGTAGTCGAGCTTGAGGGCCAGGTCGGAGCCGATGCCGGAGATCTTGGCGGCGGCGATTGCCCTGGAGGCGTTCTCACCGGTGGCCTTGACCGGCGCGGCGGCACCGGTGTTCAGGTCGACCGTCCTGATGCTCTGCGAGCTGGCGAAGGAGAGCTCGAAGTAGCCGATCGCGCCGTCGACCTGTTTGACCTGCGCGGCGACCTGGGAGGAGCCGGAGGCGGACTGGCCGCCCGGGGCGGCCCACTTCTTCGCGGCCTCGTACGGCCAGGCGTCGGGCGCGGTGGCCTTGAGGTACTTGGTGATGTTCTCGGTGGTGCCCGAGTCGTCGGAGCGGTGGAAGGCCTGGATGGGGGTGGAGGGAAGCGTGACGCCCGGGTTGAGCTTCTTGATCGCCTCGTCGTCCCACTTCTTGATCTTGTCGTTGAAGATGTTGGCGACCGTGGCGGCGTCCAGGTTCAGCTTGTCCACGCCGGCGACGTTGAAGCCGAGGGCGATCGGGCCGCCGACCATCGGCAGGTCGATGGCCTGGCCACCGGTGCAGATCTTCTTCGACTCCTCGACCTGCTCCGGCTTCAGCGCCGAGTCGGAGCCGGCGAAACCGACGGTGCCCTGGTTGAAGGCGACGATGCCCTCACCGGAGGAGGAGGACTTGTAGTTCACCTCGACGCCGGAGCAGGCGGCCATGTAGTTCTTGATCCACAGCTCGACCGCGTTCTTCTGCGCGGAGGAGCCGGAGGCCAGCAGCTTGCCCTTGGCGTCGTCGCACTTGACGTCGCCGGCGGCGGCCGCGGAGGGCTTCGACGTGCCGTCGGCGGTCTTGGTGTTGTCGTCCGAGCCGCACGCCGTGAGGACCAGGGCGCCGGACACGACGAGCGCCCCGAGGGCGGAGGCACGAAGCACGTTCTTGCGCTGAAGCTTCACTTTCGGGTGTTCCTTCCAGATGCCGCCGGCCGCTTTCTGTATCGGGGCGGCGTGCGAAGAGGACTACGTCGGTTTGCCCGGGAGGCCGCTCGCTGTGTCCGGCGACGCGCTCCGTGCACCACCGAAACTAGGCAGAACAGGTGAAGGCGCCGACCGGGGAGAGTGAACGGACGGTGAACCGTGGCGGACGACCCGGTGCGTTCCGGCCGGTGCGCCCCCCGGGGCCATCATCCGTTATCCGGCCGTTACCTCGGCGACCGCGGGCTGCGGGAGCCAGATGTCCTGAAAGGCGCGGCGGGCCGCCTCCACCTCGTGGCGCTGGTCGGCGTGCAGCACGCCGAGGGCGTACGCCGTCGCCGGGGCGATGCGCGGGGTGCGGGCCGCCGTCGCGGAGGCGGCGGCCGCCTCGGCCGCGTCGCGGTGGCGGTCCAGGGCCGCCCCGGCGGCCGCCGGACGGGTCACGTCCCCGCCGAGCGCCTCCTGGGCGTAGCGGTGGACCCGCAGGAGACGGCGCACCTCGTGCCAGAGCCCGTCGTGGTCCGCGTCGTACGGGCTCGGCGCCACCCCGGGGCCGCCGGCCGGCGGCAGCGCGGAGACCGCCGCCGACAGCCGGGTTTCGGCCACCGCGGCCAGCGGGACCAGGACCTGCGAGACGCGCCCCCGGGCCGCGACCGGGTCCAGCGGGACCTCCGACGCCAGCACCGCCACCGCGTCCGCCACCGCGTGGAAGCGGGCGGAGCCGAGCGCGTGCAGGGTGGCCGAGTGGGCGCGCGTACGGGCCAGGGTCAGCTGCCGCTCCAGCAGGGCGCCGGCCCGCGCCGAGCCCACCGTGAGCGCGCCGGCCGTGCCGCGTGCCGCCGGGACCCGGGGGGAGCCCGACAGGCGGTGCAGCGCGTCCAGCAGCCGGGTCAGCCGGGCGGCGTACGCGTGCTCGTCGGCCAGCGTCGAGGACAGCCACACCAGCTCGGTGCGCAGCCCGTCGGCCCAGGAGGGCTCGGTCACCCCCCGGAAGGTGGCCAGGGATCCGCTGATCCGGCGCGCAGCCCCCCGCAGGCTGCGCGCCGCATCGCTTCCGTCGGCCCCGTCGGCCCCCGCCCCGGACTCCGTCCGGGGGGAGCCGCCCTCCTCGTGCAGGCGCAGCCCGCGCAGGAAGGCGGTGGCCTGGGAACGCAGGTACGCGCCGAGCACGTCACCTGCGTCCGTCGTCGCCGTCATCGGGTCATGGTTTGGCTGAGCCACGCCGGCGCCTCCGCGCGTCTATGAGCATCTCCTGTACGTGCCGCAGCGGCTGGCCCTCCGCGTCCGTGCTGTGCCGGGTCCACTCGCCGTCCGGGCCCAGGTGCCAGGAGGACGTGAGGTCGGACATGCCGGTTTCCAGCATCCGGTCCAGGGCCGCGCGGTGGGCCGGGTCGGCGACCCTGACCAGTGCCTCGATACGGCGGTCGAGGTTGCGGTGCATCATGTCGGCGCTGCCGATCCACACCTCGGGCTCGCCGCCGTTGCCGAAGGCGAAGACCCGGGAGTGTTCGAGGAAGCGGCCGAGGATCGAGCGGACCCGGATGTTCTCCGAGAGCCCGGGGACCCCGGGGCGCACGGCGCAGATGCCGCGCACCCAGATGTCGACGGGCACGCCCGCCTGCGCGGCCCGGTAGAGCGAGTCGATGAGGGCTTCGTCGACGATCGAGTTCATCTTCAGGCGCACGTACGCGGGGCGGCCGGCCCGGTGGTGGTCGGCCTCCTTGTCGATGCGCGCGATCAGGCCGTCGCGCAGCGAGCGCGGGGCGACGATCAGCCGGCGGTAGGTCTCGCGGCGGGAGTATCCGGAGAGCCGGTTGAAGAGGTCGGAGAGGTCCGCGCCCACCTGCGGGTCCGCGGTGAGCAGGCCGAGGTCCTCGTAGAGCCGGGCGGTCTTGGGGTGGTAGTTGCCGGTGCCGACGTGCGCGTAGCGGCGCAGCTGGTCGCCCTCCTGGCGGACGACGAGGGAGAGCTTGCAGTGGGTCTTGAGGCCGACGAGCCCGTAGACGACGTGGCAGCCGGACTCCTCCAGCTTGCGCGCCCATTTGATGTTGGCCTGCTCGTCGAAGCGGGCCTTGATCTCGACGAGCACGAGGACCTGCTTGCCGGACTCGGCGGCGTCGATCAGGGCGTCCACGATCGGGGAGTCGCCGGAGGTGCGGTAGAGCGTCTGCTTGATGGCGAGGACGTCCGGGTCGGCCGCGGCCTGCTCCAGGAACCGCTGCACCGAGGTGGAGAAGGAGTCGTACGGGTGGTGCAGCAGCACGTCCCGCTCGCGCAGGGCGGCGAAGATGTCGGGCGCGTGCGCGGACTCCACCTCGGCGAGGTCCCGGTGGGTGCCGGCGATGAACTTCGGGTACTTCAGCTCAGGCCGGTCCAGGGAGGCGATGCCGAACAGGGCGGTCAGGTCGAGCGGCCCGGGCAGCGGGTACACCTCGGAGGCGTTGACGTTCAGCTCCTGCACGAGGAGGTCCAGCACGCCCGGGTCGATGGACTCCTCGACCTCGAGGCGCACGGGCGGCCCGAAGCGGCGCCGCATGAGCTCCTTCTCCAGCGCCTGGAGGAGGTTCTCGGCGTCGTCCTCCTCCACCTCCAGGTCCTCGTTGCGGGTCACGCGGAACATGTGGTGGGCGAGCACCTCCATGCCCGGGAAGAGCTCTTCCAGGTGCGCGGCGATGACGTCCTCCAACGGGACGTAGCGCTGCGGTGAGGCCTCCAGGAAGCGGGAGAGGATCGGCGGGACCTTGACCCGGGCGAAGTGGCGGTGGCCGCTGGCCGGGTTGCGTACGACGACGGCCAGGTTGAGCGAGAGGCCGGAGATGTACGGGAACGGGTGCGCGGGGTCCACGGCCAGCGGGGTCAGCACCGGGAAGATCTGGTTGCGGAACAGCGTGAAGAGGCGGGCCTGCTCCTTCTCGGTGAGGTCGGGCCAGCGGATCAGGTGGACGCCCTCCTCGGCGAGGGCCGGGGCGATGTCCTGCTGGAAGCAGGCGGCGTGCCGGGCCATGAGCTCGCGCGAGCGGGTCCAGATCAGGTCCAGCACCTCGCGGGGCTGGAGGCCGGAGGCCGACCGGGTGGCGACACCGGTCGCGATGCGCCGTTTGAGTCCGGCCACGCGGACCATGAAGAACTCGTCGAGGTTGCTCGCGAAGATCGCCAGGAAGTTGGCGCGCTCCAGGAGCGGGGTCGTCGGGTCCTCGGCCAGCTCCAGCACCCGCTCGTTGAAGGCCAGCCAGCTGCGTTCCCGGTCGAGGAAGCGGTCCGGGGGGAGCTCGCCGCCGTCCTTGTCCTCATAGGTGTCCGGGTCGGCGTCGAGGTCCGGGTCGAGGTCCAGGTGGGGGCGGTGGGCGGCGATGGAGCCTATGCGGGGCGCCGCGGGCGCCGGTGCGGCCGCCTGGCCGTTCGCCCGCGCGTGGGCCTTGGCGCGGGCCTTCGCGTCGGCCTTGGCCTCGGAGTGTTCCTCCGCCTTCGCCCGGGCGGCGGCGGACAGGTGCGACGGGTGCTGGGCCGGGACCTCGGTGGGGCCCGTGCTGGGCTGGTGGCTCATGACTCCATTGTTCCGCGCACGCGGGAGGACGGGCGCGTCGGAAGCGTCGGCCGTCAGTCGGAGTCGGGGCTGCATTCAGCGACAGTCGCAAGGCCGTCTGAATGCCCGGTGAATGGCATGTGGCTTCCCGGCTCTGGCTGGGGCACGAGTCGTGGGGGTGGGGCGGCGGCAGGCGGGCCGCCTGCCCGCCCGCCTGCCTGCCCGCCCGCTCAGCTCTCCGTGCGGTACATCAGGTCGACCTCGTGGGTGGTGAAGCCGAGGCCCTCGTACACGGAGAGGGCCGCCGGGTTGTCGGCGTCCACGTAGAGCATCGCCGTCGGCAGGCCCTGGGCCGCCAGGTGGCGCAGGCCGATCGCGGTGAGGGCCTTGCCGAGGCCACCGCCCTGGGCGCCGGGGCGGACCCCGAGCACGTACACCTCGCCCAGCTGCTCCGCCGCGTGGACCTTGGTCCAGTGGTAGCCGATGAGCTCTCCGTCGCGCTCCGCGAGGAAGAAGCCCTTGGCGTCGAACCAGGGCTGCGCGATCCGGTCGTCCAGGTCCCGCTGGGTCAGCGAGCCCTGCTCGGGGTGGTGGGCGAAGGCGGCCGCGTTCGCCGCGAGCCATGCCGCGTCGTCGTCGCCGGGCACGAAGGTCCGTACGCTCACGCCCGCCGGGAGCACCGGCTCCGGCAGCGGGTCGCCCTCGGCCAGCGGCCGGCGGAGCTGGCGGAGCTCGCGGAAGAGGGTCAGGCCGAGGACCTGCGCCAGGTGCCGGGCGGCCGGCTTGCCGCCGTGGGCCCAGACCCGCAGCCGCTTGCCGGAGGCGGCCAGCAGGGCCATCCCCATCGCCCGGCCGTGGCCGCGCCCCCGCAGGGACGGGTGCACGATGAGCTCGGCGGCCGGGGCCTCCACCGGGTCGGTGTCCTCCAGTTGCCCGTACGCGGCGAGCCGGCCGCCCTCGGTGAGCAGGAAGTGCCGGATTCCCTCGCGCGGTCCGCCGCGCAGCTGGAGCCGTCCCTGCTCGGACACGGCGGTGGTGCCGTCCGTACGGGCCCCGTCCTCGATGAGGTCGACGATCGCGTCGGCCTGTTCCTCTGTCAGCTCGTCGAGGGTCTGAATCTGCCGTCCTGGCTCCAGGGCCGCTGCTGCGTCAGTCATGGCACGAGCCTACGACCGCGAGGGGCCGCGGGAGGAGTCCGGCCCGGGGGGAATGTCTCCCACGCGTAACCAGCTCGATACCCGCTACCCCCTGTCGTGCTACGCGCGTTGACCATAGGCTTCCCCGGACCTCCCAAGCAGTATCGCTGTCCACAAAGGGGACTAAATGTCAGCGACGCCACAACGGCACCGCCGAACCCGCCGGTTGACCTTCGCCGCCCTCGCCGTCACGGCCGGGGCCGGGGCGATGGTCGCCGCCGCACTGCCGGCTGGAGCCGCGAGTGGTGGCGGTGCGGCCAAGGGTCGGACCGTCGATGTGCAGATGCTGTCGTTCAACGACTTCCACGGCACGCTGGAGCCCCCGCAGGGCTCCTCCGGCAACGTGAGCGAACGTCAGGCCGACGGCACCACCAAAGCCATACCCGCTGGCGGGGTCGAGTACCTCGCGACCAGCCTGCGCGAGGCCCGCAAGGGCCACGAGTACTCGGTCACCGCCGCGGCCGGTGACATGATCGGCGGCAGCCCGATGCTGTCCGGCATCTTCCACGACGAGCCGACCGTCGAGGCGCTGAACAAGCTCAAGCTGGACGTGTCCAGCGTCGGCAACCACGAGTTCGACGAGGGCAAGGCCGAGCTGCGCCGCATGGTGTACGGCGGCTGCCACCCGGTCGAGGGCTGCTTCGAGTACGGCAAGGAGTTCACGGGCTCCGAGTTCAAGTACCTCGCAGCGAACGTCACGGACGAGAAGACCCAGCGTCCGATGATGTCGCCCACCTTCGTGTGGAAGAAGGGCGACGTGAAGATCGGCTTCATCGGCGTCACCCTGGAGGGCACTCCGGACGTCGTGACCGCCGAGGGCGTCAAGGGCCTGAAGTTCGGCGACGAGGTCGAGACGATCAACAAGTACGCCGCCGAGCTGAACAAGCAGGGCGTGAAGTCGATCGTCGCGCTGATCCACGAGGGCGGTCTGCCCGCGAGCGGCGCGTACAACTACGACTGCGACGTCCCGGGCGCCGGCGCCGGCATCTCGGGCGCGATCGTGGACATCGCGAAGAACGTGGACCCGAAGGTCGACGCGCTGGTCACCGGCCACACGCACCAGGCGTACTCGTGCAACATCCCCGACCCGGCGGGCAATCCGCGTACGGTCACCTCGGCCGCCTCCTACGGCCGGCTGTTCACGGACACCACCCTCACCTACGACCGGCAGACCAAGGACATCGTCCGTACGCCGGTCGCCTCGCCCAAGCCGGTCAACAAGGTCGTCACCCGGGACCAGCCCAAGGCCCCGGACATGACCGAGCTGATCGACCGCTGGAAGGCGCTCGCCGCCCCGATCGCGAACCGCCCGCAGGGCTTCATCGCGGCCGACATCCCGGGCCGCGGCTCGGAGGCGCCCGAGAAGCCGCTCGGCGACCTGATCGCCGACGCGCAGTTGGACGCGCTGGCCCCGGCCGACAAGGGCGGCGCGCAGCTGGCCCTCATGAACCCGGGCGGCATCCGCGCCGACCTGGCCTACAAGGCCGCGGGTGAGGAGGGCGACGGTGTCGTGACGTACGGCGAGTCCTACACGGTCCAGCCGTTCAACAACATGATGAACATCGTCGACCTGACCGGCGCGCAGCTGATCACCGCGCTCCAGCAGCAGGTCAGCGGCCCGGTCAACGGGGTGAGCCCGAAGATCCTGCAGGTCTCGAAGGGCTTCACGTACACCCTGGACATGACGAAGACGGGCGCCGACCGCGTCGTCGTCGACTCGGTGAAGCTGAACGGTGCGGCCATCGACCCCGCCAAGACCTACCGCGTCGCGATGAACGAGTTCCTCGCGGGCGGCGGTGACGGTTTCACCGTCCTGAAGGAGCACAAGAACAAGCTGGTGGGCGCGTCCGACCTGGACTGCTTCAACGCCTACCTGATGAAGTCGACGGCGGCGACCCCGATCGCCCCGCCGGCGGCGGACCGGATCACGGTCGTCAAGTAGGACCTGGAACCACCCCGGTGAGGGGCGGCGGGCCGGTCGGCCCGCCGCCCCTTCGGCGTTCTCAGAGGCCGGCGAGGAACGTCGCGACGGCCCCGTGGAAGCCCTGGGGGTCCTGGAACGGCACGAAGTGGTCGCCGTCCAGGGGCGCGTACGAAGTCCCGGGCCGCCGGGAGACCATCGCGTCGGCCACCTCCCGCGTCAGGGCCTGGCTGCGGGTGCCGTGGACGAGCAGCGCCGGGCAGTCGCTCGCCAGCCAGGCGTCCCAGTGGTCGCCGCGGCAGGCTTCGATCGAGTCGAGCTGGTCCTGCGGGTGGAACGGCAGCCGCCAGCCCGTCCCGTCGGGCAGGGGGCGCAGCGCTTGCGCGACCATCTGGGCGCCCAGGGGTCCGGCCGCGGCGAGCAGTTCCTCCTGGGTGGGCGCGGTGTAGCGCGCGCCGCGCAGGAAGTCGAACCACTCGGATGCGGCCGGGTGGATCTCCACGGTGGTGTCGACGACGATCAGCGCGCCGACCCGGTCGGGGTGGCCGGCGGCCAGGTACTGGGCGTTGAGCCCGCCGAGGCTGTGTCCGAGCACGGCCGCGGGAGCCGCGACGCCGAGGTGGTCGAGCAGGGCGACGGCGTCGGCGACGTATCCCTCGCGCCGGTAGTCGGGGGCCCGGTCGGAGTCGCCGTGGCCGCGCTGGTCAGGGGCGATGACCCGCCATGCGTCGCCGAGCGCCTGCGCGAGGCCGGTGAAGGCGGCTCCTTCGGACATGCCGCCGTGCAGGGCGAGCAGCGGGCGGCCGGGGCCCCCGAAGTCCCGGTAGGAGAGGGTGCGGTCGTCGATCTTCAGCTCGTGGCGCATGGCCGGGCCTCCGGTGGTCCGTGGATCTTCGGATGGGTGCAGCCTGCCAGGATTTGGGCAAGTGTGCAAGACGTGCGTCTAGGGCGCACGCCCAAATCCGAGCGCGCGGATACGATCCCGGCATGGGAAATCGCGAGGACCTGCTGGCCGGAGCGCGCCGCTGCCTGGAGGAGAAGGGCTACCTGCGCACGACGGTGCGCGACATCGCCACGGCCTCGCAGGTGAGCATGGCCGCGATCGGCTATCACTTCGGGTCCCGGGAGGCGCTGCTCAACCAGGCGCTCTTCGCGGCCATGGACGAGTGGGCCGCGGGATCCGGCCGGCTCACGGGGCAGGGGGAGAGCGCCGAAGCGCGGTACGCCGACACCTGGGACCGCAAGATCCGGGACTTCGGCGACATGCGCTGGCTGTGGCTCGCCAACGTCGAGGCCTTCGTGCACGCCCAGTCCTCGCCCGAGCTGCTCGCGACCCTGGCCGAGGGCCAGCGCAGGTCCCGGCGCATGGTGGCCGCGCAGCTGCGCGGGGTGCCCGAGGACGCGGTCGCCGAGGAGGACGTACGGGCCCTCGGGTCCCTGCACATCGCGCTGTTGACCGGGGTGATGGTGCAGTCCCTGACCGACCCGGAGCAGGCGCCGAGCGGGGCGGAACTCCTCCAAGGGCTGCGCACCATGGTGGAGTTGCTCGAAAAGCCGACTCCTACCGACAGGTAGTAAAGGCCGGTCCGGCACGCCATAATCCGGTCCCACCACTGGGTCGGCAAAAGGGGCGGGCATGGGCATGGGCACGGGTACGGTCGCGGGAATGGACCGGCGGGCGTTTCTGGTCGGAGCACTGGCCACGGGCGTCGCCGTCGGGCTCGGCACACCATCCGCAGCGGCCGCGGCTACGGCCACGGCCACGGCCACGGCACTCGGAACCCAGGACTGGATGGCCGGCCTCGGGGACTCCACCGCCCTGCAACGGATGACCATCCCCGGCACCCACGACTCCGGCGCCCGCCAGGGCGGCCTCTACGTCGCCTGCCAGAACACCTCGATCACCGAACAGCTCGACTCGGGCGTCCGCTTCCTCGACGTCCGCTGCCGGGTGACGGGTGGCTCCTTCGCCATCCACCACGGGTCCTTCTACCAGAACCTGATGTTCGGCGACGTCCTCGTCGCCTGCGCGGACTTCCTGGCGGCGCACCCCTCCGAGACCGTCCTGATGCGGCTCAAGCAGGAGTACTCCACGGACGGCGACGCCACCTTCCGCGCCGTCTTCGACGACTACCTCGACCGCCGCGGCTGGCGCCCGCTCTTCCGGATATCCGACACCCTGCCCTCGCTGGGGCAGGCCCGCGGGAAGGTGGTCCTGCTCGCCGACAACGGCGGCCTGCCTGGCCTGCGCTACGGCGACGGCAACGTCTTCGACATCCAGGACGACTACAACGCCGAGCCCTTCGCGAAGCGCGGCAAGATCGAGAACCACTTCCGCAAGGCCGTCCAGCAGCCCGGCAAGCTCTTCGTGAACTACACGAGCACCTCGGCGTACATGCCGCCCCGCTGGAACTCCGACCGGCTGGGCCCCCAGGTGCACGCCTTCGTCGACGGCGCGGAGATGGCCGGCCGGACCGGGCTGGGGATCGTCCCGATGGACTTCCCCAACACCCGCTCCGGCCTGGTCGCCTCACTGCTGCGGCACAACCCCGTCTGACGGCAGCCGCGGCGGCGGGGCCGGCGCCCCCGGGATGCGGAGCACCGCCTCCGTGCCCGGGCCGCCGTCGGCCGCCGCCCGCAGCTCGGCGCTGCCGCCCGCGCGGGCCGCCGTACGGGCCACGATGGACAGCCCCAGGCCGCTGCCGGGCAGGGCGCGGGCCGACGGGGAGCGCCAGAACCGCTCGAAGACGTGCGGCAGGTCCTCGGGCGGGATGCCGGGCCCGTGGTCCCGTACGGTCAGCTCGCCCGCCCGCAGCGTCACCTCGACCGCGCCGCCCGGCGGGCTGAACTTCACCGCGTTGTCCAGGACGTTGACCACGGCCCGTTCCAGGGCGGCCGCCTCGCCCCGTACGTACCAGGGCGACAGGTCGGAGCTGAAGGACAGCTCCGGACCGCGCAGCCGGGCCCGGGACAGCGCCGCCCCCGCGATCTCGTGCAGGGCCACCACCTGGAGCGGGCTCCCGGCCCCGGCGTCCGGCCGGGACAGCTCCTGGAGGTCCCCGATGAGCGCGGCGAGCTCCTTCATCTGCGCCTTGACCGAGGCCAGCAGCTCCCGCCGGTCGTCGGGCGGGATGGCCCGGCCGGTCTCCTCACTGCGCGCCAGCAGCTCGATGTTGGTGCGCAGGGAGGTGAGCGGGGTGCGCAGCTCGTGCCCGGCGTCCGCGATCAGCTGGGCCTGGCGCTCCTGGGAGGAGGCGAGGGCCGCCGTCATCGAGTTGAAGGACCGCGACAGGCGGGCGATCTCGTCGTCGCCCTCGTCGGGGATGCGGACGGTGAGGTCCTCGGTGCGCGCGATGTGCTCGACGGCGTCGGTGAGTTCGTCGACGGGCCGCAGTCCCGTACGGGCCACCCACAGGCCGGCCGCGCCCGCGCCGACGACGCCGATCCCGCAGACCAGGAGCAGCACCCAGGCCAGGGTGGACAGGGGCTTGTCGATGTCCGCGAGCGGCTTGGCCACGGTCAGCGCGGCGGGTTGCCGGTCCACCAGGGCGGGCTGGGTGTAGACCCGCACCGCGGTGCCGTCGGAGGTGGTCGCGTCGTAGAGGACGGCCCCGCGCCGGCGCTGGGCGACCTCCAGGTCGAGCTTGGTGACCTCCAGGGTGTTCTTGCCGTCGACCCAGCAGTGCCGGCCGTCCGCCAGCACGATCTGCACCTGCGCGCTGAGGTTGTTCGCGGGCCGGTCCGGCAGGGCGCCGCCGCTGACGCAGCCGATCGCCCCGTACACCTGGTTGGCCTGCCCCTCCGCGTTGGTGGCGCGCAGCGTGCTGTCCAGCTGGTCGCGGAGCTGGGTGCGCACCATCACCCAGGACACGGCGGCGACGGCGGCCACGGCGAGCGCCACCGCCACCGTGACCAGCAGCGCCAGGCGGGAGCGCAGCGGCAGTGCGCGGAACCGGGCGGCCGGGCCCGTGCGGCTCACTCGGGCCCGCTCTCGCCGGCGCGCAGGACGTAGCCCACCCCGCGCACGGTGTGGACCACGCGCGGCTCGCCGCCCGCCTCGGTCTTGCGGCGCAGGTACATCACGTACACGTCCAGGGAGTTGGAGCTGGGCTCGAAGTCGAAGCCCCAGACGGTCTTCAGGATCTGCTCGCGGGTCAGGACCTGGCGCGGGTGCGCGAGGAACATCTCCAGCAGCGTGAACTCGGTACGGGTCAGCTCCACCTGGCGCCCGGCCCGCGTGACCTCGCGCGTCGCGAGGTCCATGCGCAGGTCGCCGAAGGTCAGGGCGTCCTCGTGGCCGCCCTCGCCGCCGGCCGCGTAGGAGCTGCGGCGCAGGAGGGCGCGGACCCGGGCGAAGAGTTCGTCGAGCTCGAACGGCTTGACGAGGTAGTCGTCGGCGCCCGCGTCGAGACCGGTGACGCGGTCGCCGACGGTGTCGCGGGCGGTGAGCATCAGGACGGGCGTGACGCTGCCGGCGGCGCGCAGCCTGCGGGCGGCCGTCAGCCCGTCCATGCGCGGCATCTGGATGTCCAGGACGATCAGGTCGGGGGCGTAGGAGGCCGCCTTGTCGAGGGCGTCGAGCCCGTCGACGGCGGTCTGTACGGCGTACCCCTCGAAGGCGAGGCTGCGGCGCAGGGCCTCGCGCACGGCCGGCTCGTCGTCGACGACGAGGATCCGGGCTTCGCCTTCGGCGCCCATGCCGGTGGTTGCGGACATGGCTGGTCCCCCTGGGTGGTGGTCTTCGGTGCGGGCGGGCGTCTCCCAGCCTCGCACGGCGGACTAGGACGGGGCGCCGAAGCCGCCCGCCGTGGAGTTGACGGTGTCGGAGCCGGCGCCGCCGGGGCCGCCCTTGCGCAGGGAGGGCAGGTCGGCCTTGACCGTGTTGACCGGGATGGCGAAGCCGAGGCCGACGCTGCCCGCGCTGGAGCTGTCCTTGGAGGGGGAGTAGATCGCGGAGGGCATGCCCACGACCTCGCCGTTCATGTTGAAGAGGGCGCCGCCGGAGTTGCCGGGGTTCAGGGAGGCGTCCGTCTGGATGGCCTTGTACGAGGTGGTGTCCGAGCCGGGGTTCCCGTTGAACTGCCGGCCGTCGAAGGAGAACGGCCAGCCGCCGCCGTCCTGCTGGCGGCGCTGCGGGGCCTGCTGCTCCGACTTCGGCACGTTCACCTCGCGGTCCAGCGCGGACACGATGCCGCTGGTGACCGTGCCGGTGAGGCGGTCGGGGGAGCCGATGGCGACGACCTGGTCGCCGACCTTGACCTTGTCGGAGTCGCCGAGCCGGGCGGGGGTCAGGCCGCTCGCACCCTGGAGCTTGATCAGGGCGAGGTCCTTGTCGGGGTCGGTGCCGACGATCCCGGCCCGGTACTTCTTGCCGTCGCTCATCGTCACCTCGATCTCGGAGGCGCCGTTCACGACGTGGTTGTTGGTGACGATCTCGCCGTCGGCGGTGACGACGATGCCGGAGCCGGTGCCCTGGCCGGAGCCGGTGCGGGTGTCGATGCGGACGACGGAGGGGCCGGCCTGCTCGGCGACGCCGGAGACGGTGCCGGTGCTGGACTGCGAGACGTTGGTGCCGTTGAAGCCGCCGCCGACCGTGCCGCTCTGGTGGCCCATCAGCTGCTGGACGCCGGCCGCGGTGCCGCCGCCGATCACGGCCGCGGCGAGCGCGACGGCCGTCAGCAGCGCGACGGGCCGCTTGGCGCGGGGGGCGGGGGCGGCGGCATGGGCGGGCCCCCGGCCGTGCGAGCCGTCGCCCCCGCCGCCGACGGGCGGGTACGCGGGCGGCGGCGGGTACGGGGATGCCGCGGCGTCCTGGGTCGGGCGGTTCTGGGGGTACTCGCCTTCGCGGCGGAAGCTCTCGGTCATGACGACGACTCTGGGCGCCGAGTATGAGAGCTTCCTGAATCCGGCCTGAGAAGCCCGACAGAACCGCGTATGCCCGATATAAGGGCGGCCGGTGCCGGTGCCGGTGCGTGCGTGTACGTGTGCCGGTGCGGCGCCGTGGCCGGGGGCGCTGCCCCCGGACCCCCGCGCCTCAAACGCCGGCGAGGCTGGATTCGCCTAGCGGCAGCCGCAGGAGCGGCGGATCACCAGGGCCGACGGGAACTGCTTGAGCCGTTCGCGGCGGGAGCCGGCCACGCGCAGGGAGTCGTCCAGGACGAGGTCCACCGCCGCGCGGGCCATCGCCGGGCGGTCCGAGGCGATCGTGGTCAGGGGCGGGTCCGTGAGGGCCGCCTCCTTGACGTCGTCGAAGCCCGCCACGGCCAGTTCCCCGGGCACGTCGATGCGGAGCTCCCGCGCGGCGCGCAGGACGCCGATGGCCTGGTCGTCCGTGGCACAGAAGATCGCCGGGGGACGGTCCGGGCCGGACAGGACCTCCAGGGCCACGCGGTACGCGTCGTAGCGGTTGTACGGGGCCTCGAAGAGCCGGCCCTCCACCGAGCGGCCGGACTCCTGCATGGCCCGGCGCCAGCCCTCGACGTGGTCGGCCACCGGGTCGCCGACCGACGGGGTGTTCTCCACGCCGCCGATGCAGGCGACGTACTCGTGACCGTGTTCGAGCAGGTGCCGGGTCGCGAGCTGGGCGCCGCCGATGTCGTCCGTGATGACGGCGACGTCGTCGATGGCCTCGGGGCGCTCGTGCAGCAGCACGACGCGCGCGTCCCAGGCCTCGATCTCCGTGGCGGCGCGCTCGCTCATGCCCTGGCTGACCAGGATCAGCCCCGAGACCCGCATGCCGAGGAAGGCCCGCAGGTAGTGGACCTCGCGCTCGTCGCGGTAGTCGGAGTTGCCGACCAGCACCATCTTCCCGCGCTCGGCCGCGGCCTGTTCGACCGCGTGCGCCATCTCCGCGAAGAACGGCTGCCGGGCATCGGGGACGATCATGCCTATGAGGTCGGTGCGCCGTGAGGCCATCGCCTGGGCGACCCGGTCCGGGCGGTAGCCCAGATCCTTGATCGCGGCGAGGACACGCTCGCGCGTGGCCGGGGCGACCGGCCTGGGTCCGTTGTTGATGACGTAGCTCACGACGGCGGTAGAAGTACCCGCAAGTCGCGCTACGTCATCCCGCGTCACCTTGGCCACACGCGGGAGTCTACGCGGGGTGACCTACCTCTGGGCAGGGCGTACGGGGGAGTGGATGCTCACAGGATCTTCGGCCGACCGGGTGACGACGGCAGCGGCCTGGGCGGCCGCCTGGGCGGCGGCCTTCTGGGCCGCCTGGGCCGCGGCCTCCGCCGCCGCCCGCTCGACCTTCTCCGGGGTCACGAAGCGGTAGCCGACGTTGCGGACCGTGCCGATCAGCGACTCGTGCTCGGGGCCGAGCTTGGCGCGCAGCCGCCGTACGTGGACGTCGACCGTCCGGGTGCCGCCGAAGTAGTCGTAGCCCCAGACCTCCTGGAGGAGCTGCGCGCGGGTGAAGACCCGGCCCGGGTGCTGCGCGAGGTACTTGAGCAGCTCGAACTCCTTGAAGGTGAGGTCGAGCACCCGCCCCTTGAGCTTGGCGGAGTACGTCGCCTCGTCCACCGACAGGTCGCCGTTGCGGATCTCCATCGGGGAGTCGTCCGAGCCGAGCTGCTGGCGGCCGGTGGCCAGGCGCAGCCGCGCCTCCACCTCGGCCGGACCGGCGGTGTCCAGGAGTACGTCGTCGATGCCCCAGTCGGCGGTGACGGCCGCGAGGCCGCCCTCGGTGACGACCAGGATCAGGGGGCAGCCGGGCCCGGTGGAGCGCAGGAGCTGGCACAGCGAGCGCACCTGCGGCAGGTCGCGGCGGCCGTCGACGAGGATGACGTCGGCGCCCGGGGTGTCCACGAGGGCCGGGCCCTCGGCCGGGGCCACCCGGACGTTGTGCAGCAGCAGACCGAGTGCGGGCAGCACCTCGGTCGAGGGCTGCAGCGCGTTGGTGAGCAGCAGGAGAGAGCTCACGACCGACCACCTGCCCGGGTCGGACGGTGGTGCACGGTTCGCTGGTCCATCACGTCGGTTCCTCCTCGGTCCCGTCGAGGACGTGCGTGGTACTGCTTCGTACGATTCTCTGGCGCCTGTGCGGTCCCCGCGCCCTGGGGTCCGCATGGATACCACTGTTCTCGGTTCGTTCAACGTGCTGAAAGCACAAAAGGACCCGGGGGCAACGTTGCCCGGATCCTCTCGCCAGCAGAATAGCCCACCCGCCCTTTCCGGGCCGAGGCTTCTACGGCTTCCACTTCTGTGGTTCGTGCCACGCCCGCAACCCGCGTATGCCCCGGTTTCACCGGATCACCCGCCCGGACGGGCGCCGGGAGGGGCCATCATGGAGGCCGACGGTAGAGAGCCGACGAGGGGAGCAGCAGTGGCAACGGGAACCATCCGCTACTGGGCGGCGGCCAAGGCCGCGGCCAAGACGGCGGAGGAGCCGTACTCGGCGCACACGCTGGCCGAGGCGCTCGACGCCGTGCGCGAGCGTCACCCCGGGGAGCTGACCCGGGTGCTGCTGCGCTGCTCCTTCCTGGTCAATGACGAGCCTGTGGGCAAGCGCCCGCATGATTCCGTCCTGCTGAACGAAGGGGGCACCGTCGAGGTGCTCCCGCCGTTCGCGGGCGGGTGAGCGGGAGCCGATGAGCACGCCTGAGGAACAGCAGCGGTACGCGCAGCAGCAGGACCAGCACCAAGAGCAGCACCAGTACCAGCACCCCCAGCAGCAGCCACAGCAGTACCAGCAGCAGGATCCGTACGGGACCCAGACCTGGCAGTCCGACACCTGGGACACCAGCCACCAGCCGGTGCACCCGCCGCTGGGCGCGGTGCCGGGCCAGCCGGCGGCGCCGGAGGGCTGGTTCCGCGACGAGGCCTCCGTGCCCGCGGCTGCGGACGGCGGCGCGGGTGCCCCCTGGCCGGGCGGCCCGGCTCCGGCGCAGCCGCAGGCATTGGCCCCGGAGGGCTGGTTCCGCGACGAGAACGAGCAGCAGGCCCCGGCTCCCGCCCCGGCGCCGGGTCCCGCCCAAGGCTGGTCGCAGGGTGCCGGGATGCCCGCCGCGGCCGCCGAGACGGCCTACCTGGCCCCGTACCCCGGCCCTGATCATCAGCAGCAGGCCGCGGCGCCGTCCTCCGGCCGCCACGCGGCGGCCCCGGCCGAGGGCCGGGAGGCTGCCGTGCCCGAGGGCTGGTTCCGCGACGAGGTCTCCGCTCCCGCCGCGGCCCAGGACTGGTCGCAGGGTGCGGGAATGCCCGCCGCGGCCGCCGAGACGGCGTACCTGCCCCCCTACCCCGGTCCCGCGCAGCACTCGGCCCCGGCCGAGGAGACCGCCTACCTGCCGCCGGTGCCCGGCTTCGAGCAGCAGGCCCCGGCGCCGTCGCGCGGCCGCCACTCGGCCGCCCCGTCCCCGGCCGAGGCTCCGGCCCCCGGTGCCGCCTCCGCGGAGGAGACCGCGTACCTGCCGCCGTACCCCGGCTCCGCGCAGCAGCAGAGCGCCGTGCCCGAAGGCTGGCTCCGGGACGAGGTCCCGGCCGCGGCCCCGGCGCCCGCCCCCGCCGAGGAGACCGCCTACCTGCCGCCCTACCGGCCGGAGGCGGCGGCCGAACAGACCGCGTACCTCCCGCCCCAGTCGGCCGGCCCCGCCCCGGAAGCCCACGAAGCCCCGGAAGCCACCGCCGTCGCAGCGAGCACGGCCGGAGCGCCGGGAGCCGCGCCGGGCGCGGCGGCGGCCGAGTGGTCCCCGCCCACCCTCGCCGGCAACACCCTGCGCGCCGTCGACCCGGCCCAGGCCCGCGCCGAGGGCCGGTCGCCGATCATCGACCCCGGACCGCAGGCGGCCATACTGACCGCCGGCCTCGGGCTGCTGCTCGCCGTGGCCGCCGCGCTCGGGCCGTTCGCCCTGCTCGTCCCGCTGATCGTCCTCCAGGCGCTCACCGCGGCCGGCTGGTTCCGCCTCAACGGCATGTGGCCGGCCCGCCAGGGCATCGCCCTCGCCTTCGCCGGGGCGCTGGCCGCCGACGCGGCCGTGCTCGCCGTGGACGGTGCGTACGGCCCCGGCGCGATCGTCGGCACCCTCGGCGCCTGGGTGCCGCTCACCCTCGTCCTCCAGCTGCGCAGCCACGCGGACCCCGACGAGCGGATGTACGGCCTGATGGCCTCGGTGGCCTCGGCCGCCCTCGCGATCGTCTGCGCGGGCTACCTGGCGGCGGACCTGGCCGCCGTCACGGTCGGCGCGGCCGCCGTCGCGGTCGCCGTCTTCGCCCGCGCGCTGCCGCTGCCCACCGTCCCCTCGGTCGGCGTCTCGCTGGCCGCGGCCGCCGGCGCGGGCATCGCGGTCGGCGGGCTGACGTCCGTCGGCGTGGGCGGGGCCCTGCTCGGCCTGGTGGCCGGGGTGTGCGCGCTGATCGGGCTGCGGGTGGCGGCGTACGACTACCCGTCAAAGTTCGTGCACATGACGGCCGGTGTCGCCCTGCCGCTCGCGGCCGCCGCTCCCGCCGTGTACCTGATCGGCCGGGTGGTGGGCTGATCCCTGCCCGACGAGGAGCATGGTCAACTAGAACGCACGTACCGACTAGCTGGGGGAGGACACGTGCGTGCTCTGCGCATCGTTGTGATCATCGGAGTGGTGCTGGGGGCCGTATTCGTCGGCCTGGACCGCCTGGCGGTCACCTACGTCGAGGGCCGGCTGGCCGACCGGATCCAGGCCCGGCAGGGCCTGGGCGGCAGCTCCGAGGTGGAGATCCGCGGGTTCCCCTTCCTGACGCAGGCGCTCAGCCACGACCTGGAACGCGTCGACCTGAAGCTCCGCGGCGTCGACGTCATGGCGGACGGCCGCAAGACGCGGCTCTCGGAGCTCGACGCGAGCTTCCACGACGTGAAGCTGAACGGGGACTACGGCGGCGGCACCGCACGGCGGGCCGAGGGCACCGGCCTCATCACGTACGCGGACCTCACCGCGGCCTCGCAGACCGGCGCGACCCTGTCCTACGGCGGGGCGCCGGGCAAGGTGCGGGTCACCGCGGCGGTGGACGTCCTCGGCAAGACCCTGACGCGCCACGTGGTGTCCACCATCACCCTCGTGGACGCGCAGGACGGAAAGGGCGGCAAGCTCGTCCGGGTGCGTGCCGACGAGGTGCCGGGCGAGGGCATCCCCGGGGTCGAGAAGCTGATCCGCAAGAAGACCGACTTCGACCGCAGTCTCGACGGCGGCATGCCGGCCGGGCTCCAGCTCTCCTCCCTGACCTCGGACGAGACCGGCGTGCACCTCACTCTGGGCGGCTCGAACGTGGCGGTGGCCGGATCGTGAGACGGCGCGGTCCGATCCGCAGATGGGCGGGCCGCAGCACGGGTCCCGGGGGCGGCGCGGCGGCCGCCCGGGGCACTCGTATCCCAGTATTCGGACGATCCTGTCTCGGAATATGACACACCGGTGACAGGGCGGCTGATTCGTCCCTACGATCCATGGCTATGAAGCATCAGCAGGCGGACCTCACGAAGCGACGGGCAGTAGACCTGTGTCGCGTCGCCGCCATGCTCTGTCGATCCATGTGACCTGCGAGCGCATCCGCTCCATCAGCCCGGACGACGGCCCCACGGCCCTTCCCGCGTGATCCCATCCGCCTCCTGACTCCCTGACGCCTCCCCGTTCAGGATCTTGAGCCGCGCCCACGGGCACGCAGCACCGCAGCACCACCAGCACCGCCCCGCCGCACACTGCCCCGGAGGAGACACCATGAGCCGCAGCGACGTCCTCGTAGACGCCGACTGGGTCGAGGCCCACCTGAACGACGCGAACGTCGTCATCGTCGAGGTGGACGAGGACACGTCCGCCTACGACAAGAACCACATCACCAACGCCGTCCGGATCGACTGGAAGAGCGACCTCCAGGACCCGGTCCGCCGCGACTTCGTGGACCAGGAGGGCTTCGAGAAGCTCCTCTCCGCCAAGGGCATCTCCAACGACGACACCGTCGTCCTCTACGGAGGCAACAACAACTGGTTCGCGTCCTACGCCTACTGGTACTTCAAGCTCTACGGCCACCAGGACGTCAAGCTCCTCGACGGCGGCCGCAAGAAGTGGGAGCTCGACTCCCGCGACCTGGTCGACGGCACCGAGGTCCCCAACCGCCCGGCCACCCAGTACAAGGCCAAGCCGCAGGACACCTCCATCCGCGCCTTCCGCGACGACGTCGTGGCCGCGATCGGCTCCCTGAACCTGGTCGACGTGCGTTCGCCCGACGAGTTCTCCGGCAAGCTGCTCGCCCCGGCGCACCTCCCGCAGGAGCAGTCGCAGCGCCCCGGCCACGTGCCGAGCGCCCGCAACATCCCGTGGTCGAAGAACGCCAACGACGACGGCACCTTCAAGTCGGACGAGGAGCTGACCGCCCTCTACCAGGCCGAGCAGGTGGACCTGGCGAAGGACACCATCGCCTACTGCCGCATCGGTGAGCGCTCCGCGCTCACGTGGTTCGTGCTGCACGAGCTCCTGGGCCAGGAGAACGTCAAGAACTACGACGGCTCGTGGACCGAGTACGGCTCGCTCGTCGGCGTGCCGATCGAGCTCGGCCCCAACAAGTAACTCCGGGCACGCGACGCCCCGTAGGACGACCTCTCTAGGACAGGACAGAGAACATGTGTGGAGCACAGATCGGCGGGCCCGACCTCGCGACGCTCAAGCCCGGTGAGACCGCGATCCAGGGCCAGGTGACCAAGGACGGCGAGCCCGTCAGCGGTTACGTGCGGCTGCTGGACTCGACCGGCGAGTTCACGGCCGAGGTCCCGACCTCGGCGACCGGCCAGTTCCGCTTCTACGCCGCCACCGGCTCCTGGACGCTGCGGGCGCTGGTCCCGGGCGCCCAGGCGGACCGTGCCGTCGTGGTCGCCGAGGCCGGCGGCGTGACGGACGTGGCGATCGCGGTCTGAACACCGCACGCGACACCGCACGCGACACCGCACGCGGCGCTGCCCGCGTGATCGCCTGATTGATCGGCCGAAGGGCCGCACCCCCGGGGGTTGGACGCCACTGGATCGGGGTGCGGCCCTTCGCGCCGTCCGCCCGCGGTTCTACGCTGGAGGTATGTACGCCCGGCGTCGACGCGTCTACTTCCTCCTCATGGGCGGATGCCTCTTCCTCTTCGTCTCCGCCTGGTCCTTCGTGCGCCTGCTGTCGGTGGAGGCGGCGGTGGCCCTGTGCGTGGTCGCCATGGTCATCCCGCCGGTCGCCGCGATCGTCGCCAACCGGCGCGGGCCGGACGACCGCTGGTGGGACGACCCCTCGGGCGATCCGAAGTCCGACGAGTGGTGGGACGAACTGGACGGAAAGCGGCGGCGCGAGGACTGAAGCCCCGCCCCGGTCCAGCGATGACCCCGCGAGATAAGAATGTAATAAGCATTCATACAACTGCTGCCCCCCGAGGCGGGTCATGGGTACGCGCGGGTACACGATCTGCGCTCTCCAGTCCTGCGGGGGGACTCTCCTTTGGAACACGAACAGACCATCTCCGAACAGCGGAAAGAGGAGGAGACCTCACCTGCCGAAGCGCCGCGCCGCCGCCGGGGACGTACGACGCTCCTGATCGCGGGCATGGCCGTGCTCGGCGTGCTCGCCGGGACCGTCACCGGCTACGCGGTCCAGTACCACCGCGAGCCGACCGCGCTGCCGCCGCTGGCCCAGCAGAAGATGGCCGGGCCGAAGCCGGCTGCCGTGAACGACGCGACGAGCCGGCGCTCGATCAACGCCGCCCGCTGGCACAAGGCGGACGAGGACCTGGCCAAGAAGCTGCTGGACCTCCCCGGCGGTGCGCAGGACAGCTTCTCGGGCCCCGTGTCCACGGACACGTTCTCGGCGGACTACTTCCTCAAGCCCTCCCAGGCGGTCGGCTCGCTCATCAGGCAGGCCAAGTGCCTCGCCACCGCCCGGTGGTCCGAGAACGACCGGAACTACATCGAGATCAACCTGCTCCAGTTCCGCGACCGCGGGGGTGCCGACGACTTCTACACGGAGATCGTCGAGTACATGCCCGAGAAGGACCACGCGGGCAACACGGGCAAGGACCTCCCGGGCGCTCCGGCGGACTTCGGGCACCTGTGGATCGACTCCAAGGCGCATGAGGAGGCCGGTTACCACCCGGTGCGGCAGGGTCGCGCCGTGGTGCGGCGCGGCGACATCGTCATGAGCATCGAGTACACGAACAACCGCGGCGAAGTCGACGAGAAGGCCCTGACCGAGCTGGCCCAGCGACAGATGGAGCGGCTGTGAGCGAGCAGCAGAACGCAACCGGGCCCGAGGCGGCGCCCGCCCCCGCAGTGGCGGCCGAGCCCGCAGTGGCGCCCGCACCCGCAGTGGCGCCCGCACCCGCAGTGGCGGCCGAGCCCGCGGTCGAGCCCGTGCGCAAGAGGAACCGCAGGACGCTCGCGCTGGTCTCGGCGGCCGTGGGCGTCGTCGTCCTCGTGGGCGGCGGTGTCGCCGGCGCGGCCGCGCTGGCGGACGCCGACCGGAGTGCGCCGACGCGGTACTGGGTGGCCGAGGACCACACGACCGGCGGCACGCCGGCCCCGGTCCCGTCCGTGCCGCCCAACGAGCTGACGGGCAAGCTGATGCCGATGCCGGTCGGCTACTGGCCCGGTCCCGACCTCGACCCCGAGGGCAACCACTACTACCTCCCGAGCGACAAGGCGCTGCAGAGCTTCACGGGCGCCCGTACGGGCCTCTCCAGCAGCGAGCGTGCCGAACGGGACAAGTCGCTGGCGGACCTGAAGCTCAAGGGCATGGCCGGGCGCAGCTACGCCCGCGGCGAGGGCTCCGGCGGAGCGGTCGCCGAGATCCGGCTCATCCAGGCCGATCCGAAGCAGCTGGCCACGTTCGCCGAGTTCGCCAAGAAGCTCATCGAGCTCACCGCCGCCGGCGGCGAGGCCCCCCAGGTGGAGGGCCACCCGCAGGCCAAGTGCGGGCTGGACGACTCGCTCAAGGGCGGGAAGGACGGCAAGGAGAAGATCGACGCCCTCGACTGCGTGGCCGTCGAGGGGGACGTCCTCGTGACCTTCCGCATGTACGGGAGCAAGGGATTCGCGGTGAAGGACGCCGCGAGCCTGTTCAAGCAGCAACTCGACCACCTCAAGTCCCCCGGGGAGTCCGCGTGAGCGAGCAGAACACCACCGCCCCCGAGGCCGAGCCCGAGGCGGTGACCGCGCCCGCGCCGCAGGCCGAGGCCGCAGCGGCACCCGTGCCCGAGGCGGCGCCCGAGGCCGCAGCGGCACCCGTGCCCGAGGCGGCGCCCGAGGCCGCAGCGGCACCCGTGCCCGAAGCGGCGCCCGAGGCCGCAGCGGCACCCGTGCCCGAAGCGGAGCCCGTGCCCGAAGCGGCGCCCGAGGCCGCAGCCGCCCCCGCGCCCGTCGTCGAGGCGGCGGCCCCGCCCAAGGACCGGCGGGCACTGCGCGCCGCCCTGCGCTGGACCGCCGCCGTCGCCGTCTTCGCCGCGGTCGGCGCCGGGGTCGCGTACGGGATCACGGTGCCGGAGCGCACCGACCTCCCCGGCCTGTCCACCGAGGGCGACGGCCGCTGGACGTTCCCGGAGCTCTCCCGGCCCGCGCTGCCCGCCGGCGCCCCTCTGCCCCAGGGCCCGGACAACAAGGACGGCACGCACTACGCGCAGCTCACCGGCCTGCTCCTGCCCGCTCCCCAGGGCGCCAAGGCCGACGAGGCGGTCAAGGCCGACAAGGACGGGACGGTGCCGGTCGACTCCTTCCTGGACGAGTACGCGCCCGAAGCCCGCGAGAAGCTCAAGACCTCCCTCGAATGGGACGGGCTGCGGCAGATCGTCGGCCGGGGCTGGACGACGCCGGACGGCACGCGTACGCACGTCTACCTGCTTCGCTTCCACTCGTCGGGCTTCGTGGACGCCTTCAAGGGCTGCGACACCAACGCCCAGCTGAACGGCGTCTCGGCCCTGGACCTCGACGACGTCTGGAGCAAGGCCAAGAACACCCAGATGAACAGCACCACGCTGGACTTCGCCGGGGCCGCCAACTTCGACGGCACCGACCTCAGCGTGTACCAGGAGATGAAGCCCGTCACCGGCGAGGAGCAGACCAAGGTCGGCTGCCTCCGGACGGGTGACGTCCTGGGCGTGGTCCTCCAGACCCGCAAGGGCGAGGTGGCGCCCGTCCCCTTCCACCAGACGGTGATCCTGCAGAGCCAGCTGCTGAGCTGACCACCGGACGGGCTCCGGCCCGGTCCGGGGGTGGTACGGCCCACCTCACACAGTGCTCCGGTCCCCGGGCCAGTAGGCTTGGGGACCGGCCCGTACCCCCGAACGAATTCCGAGGAGCACCCCGTGCTTGAGGCAGTCTTCACCTCCCTGCTGGTCCTGGTCTGCGTCGGCGTGATGGCCTTCACCGGCCTGGCCGTCAAGAAGCTGTACCAGGGTCAGCGCTGAGCCTCGGCCCAGCAGACCGCCCCGGAACCCCTCCCACAGAGCCTGAGCAGCCATTCATGATCCAGATCCCGTCCGACCTGAACCCGGGCCTCGTCCCCCTCGCCTTCCTCCTCGGCAACTGGGAGGGTGCGGGCGTCTTCGACTTCCCGGGCGAGGAGAAGTGCAACTTCGGCCAGGAGGTCGTCTTCAGCCACGACGGCCGGGACTTCCTGCAGTACACCTCCCACACCTGGGTCCTCGACGCCGAGGGCAAGAAGGTGCGGCCGCTGGAGTCCGAGTCGGGTTACTGGCGCATCGACAAGGACCGCAAGGTCGAGATCGTCATGGTCCGCGACCAGGGCGTCGTCGAGGTCTGGTACGGCGAGCTCGCCGACCAGAAGCCGCAGATCGACCTGGTCACGGACGCGGTCGCCCGTACCGCGGCCTCCGGCCCGTACAGCGGCGGCAAGCGGCTCTACGGCTACGTGAAGAGCGACCTCATGTGGGTCGGCGAGAAGGCCACCCCGGACGTCGAGCTCCGTCCGTACATGTCGGCGCAGCTCAAGAAGGTCGTCACGCCCGAGGAGGTCGCCGAGATGGCGCGCAACCTCCCGGACATGCCGGACGACGGCATCGCCTTCTTCCGCTGAGCCGTCCATGGGCTGAGCCGTCCACAGGCTGTGCACGGAGGGGATCACGGGCGAGCCGCCCGAGGTCCCCTTCCCGCGCTTAGACTGGCCGGGTGGTGAGCACCGAGAGCACCGAAGGCACCGACTGGAAGACCGACCTGCGGCAGCGCGGCTACCGGCTGACACCGCAGCGCCAGCTTGTGCTGGAGGCGGTCGACGCACTGGAGCACGCCACCCCGGACGAGATCCTCGCGCAGGTGCGCAAGACGGCCTCCGGGGTCAACATCTCCACGGTCTACCGCACCCTGGAGCTCCTGGAGGAGCTCAAGCTGGTCTCGCACGCCCACCTCGGGCACGGGGCCCCCACGTACCACCTCGCCGACCGCCACCACCACATCCACCTGGTGTGCCGCGACTGCGAGGACGTCATCGAGGCGGACGTGGACATCGCCGCCGAGTTCACGGCGAAACTGCGGGCCACCTTCGGCTTCGAGACCGACATGAAGCACTTCGCGATCTTCGGCCGGTGCGCCGGGTGCTCCGCGAAGCACCGTGACGGCACGGCGTAGCCGAGTCGTACGCTTGGTCCCATGACCAGCAGCCCCTTGCTCCATCTCCCCGGCGCCGTGCAGGCCGAAGGCCGCGACGAGGGCGTCGCCGCCCACTACGGCGAGCTGTACGGCGAACAGCGCGCCCTCGCGGACGGGCGCGGCTTCGTCGACCTCTCGCACCGCGGAGTCGTCACCGTCTCCGGACCGGAGCGGCTGAGCTGGCTGCACCTGCTGCTCACCCAGCACGTCACCGAGCTGCCGGCCGGGCAGGCCACCGAAGCGCTGATCCTCTCCGCCAACGGCCACATCGAGCACGCGCTCTACCTCGTCGACGACGGCGAGACCACGTGGGCGCACGTGGAGCCCGGCACCCAGGGGGAGCTGATCGCCTACCTGGAGGCCATGAAGTTCTTCTACCGCGTCGAAGTCGCCGACCGCACCGCCGAGTTCGCGGTCGTGCACCTGCCGGCCGGCTCCATCGCCGAGGTCGCGAAGGAGCTCGTCGTACGCGAGACCGCGCACGGCCGTGAGGTCTTCCTGCCCCGCGCCGAGCTGGAGTCCTTCGCCGCCTCGCACGGCCCGGCCGCGGGCCTCCTCGCCTACGAGGCCCTGCGCGTGGAGGCGCACCGGCCGCGGCTCGGCCTGGAGACCGACCACCGGACCATCCCGCACGAGCTGGGCTGGATCGGCACCGCCGTGCACCTCCAGAAGGGCTGCTACCGCGGCCAGGAGACGGTGGCCCGCGTGCACAACCTGGGCAAGCCCCCGCGCCGCCTGGTCTTCCTGCACCTGGACGGCTCGGAGGTGGTCCTCCCGGCGCACGGCGCCCCGGTCCGGCTCGCCGCCGACGGGGAGGAGGGCCGCCAGCTGGGCTTCGTGACCACCGCCGTCCGCCACCACGAGCTGGGGCCGATCGCCCTCGCGCTGGTCAAGCGGAACGTGCCGGTCGACGCCCCGCTGCTGGCCGGCAAGACGGCCGCGGCACAGGAGGTCGTCGTAGCGCCCTAGCCGACGCCAGACGTCGTCAGATGTCGATGACGATGGTGAACGGGCCGTGGTTGGTCAGCGAGACCCGCATCTGCGCGCCGAACCGGCCCGTCTCCACCGTCGCGCCCAGCTCGCGCAGCTGCGCCACGACCTCGTCCACCAGCGGCTCGGCCACCGGGCCGGGCGCCGCCGCGTTCCACGTGGGGCGACGGCCCTTGCGGGCGTCCCCGTACAGCGTGAACTGGGAGATCACCAGCAGGGGGGCGTTCACGTCGCTGCACGACTTCTCGCCCTCCAGGATCCGCACCGACCAGAGCTTGCGCGCCAGCAGCGCCGCCTTCTCCGGTGTGTCGTCGTGGGTCACCCCCACCAGTACGCACAGTCCCTCGCCGACGATCTCGCCCACGGTCTCGCCGCCGACGACGACGGACGCGCCGTCCACCCTCTGCACCACTGCTCGCATACCACCTGTGTACCAGGCTTGCATCCGTCCGGGGCCGATCGGGTGGAGTGGGACTGCATCGGGGCCACGGAGAGTGGCACGATGCACGCAGGCGGTGCGGGTGCGCCGCACCGGTCGAGGGGACGGACTCGTTCGCATGAATACTTCTGGTACCTCCGTACCTGCATCACCCGCTTCCGTCGCAGCTGCCGCGGTACGACCGCCCGCGCAGCGCACGGCCGAAGCCCTTGAGGCGGTGACACCGACCGCCGCGCTCGGACTGCCGGAGCTGCGCGCGCTGCGCCGCGACGCGCAGCGCGACGAGGCCGATCTGAGCTACGTCCGCAGAATCCTCCAGGGCCGCATCGACATCCTGCGCGCCGAACTCGCCCGGCGGACCGATCCCGAGACGCCGGTGGTGGACCGGCTCTCGGTGATCCTCGCCGACGCCCCCTCCAGCCGCAGTGCCTCGGCCCGGCACGTCACGCTCGGCACCCCGCACAGCGAGGAGTACCGGCTGCTGGCGTCGGAGATGCTCTCCGACGTGGAGCTCTCGGACCTGGACGCCCGCACGGACGCTGAGCTGCACGAGGGGATGGCGCGGCTGGTGCACTACGAGCAGCAGGTCTCGCGGCGCAGGCAGCAGCTCCAGCGCACGGCGGACGACTGCACCGCGGAGATCACCCGGCGCTACCGGGACGGCGAGGCGCAGGTGGACGACCTGCTGGTCTGAGCGGGTGGGCCGGGCTGAGCGGGCGGACTGGCCCTGAGCGGGCGGAAATTCGGGCGACGGGCGCCGGGCGGGCGATTAGCGTGGCCCGTCATGAGTGCTGACGTCCGGCCGATCGCCGCATCCGAACTCCCCGACTGGCTGCACACCGTGAACACCGGTTTCCTGAACGCCGCCAGAGCGACCGAGTCAGACGTGGCCCAGTTGGCCAAGTACTACGACCTCGGCCGCGTCCAGGGCGGGTTCGACACCGACACCGGCCGCTGCGTGGCGGCCTTCCGCTCCTTCGCGCAGGAGCTGACCGTGCCCGGCGGGGCGGCCGTCCCGGCCACCGCGGTCTCCAACGTCGGCGTGCTGCCCACCCATCGCCGCCAGGGGCTGTTGTCCCGGATGATGGCCGCCGAGTTCGCCGCGGCCCGGGAGCGCGGCGACGTGCTGGCGACGCTGATCGCCGCCGAGTACCGGATCTACGGGCGGTACGGCTTCGGCCCCGCCGCATCCGTCTCGGAATGGGAGATCGACGTACCGCGCACCGGACTGGACCCTCAGCTGTCCGCGCCCGCGGACGGCGGGCGGATCGAGATGGTGGACGAGGCCGAGGTCCGGCGGATCGGCCCGGAGCTGCACGAGCGGCTGCGGGCGCTGACGCCCGGCATGGTGGGCCGGGACGAGCGCTGGTGGCGGCTGATGACCGGCCTGGAGACGGTCTCGTACCGGCCGCGCACGGAGAAGTTCCACGCCGTGTACCGGACGGCGGCGGGGGAGGTGGCCGGACTCGTCCTCTACACCGCCGACGACCACTGGACGGACGCGAAGATCCCGCAGAACACCGTCCAGGTCAGGGACCTGCTGGCGCTCACCCCGCAGGCGCAGCGCGCGCTGTGGCAGTTCCTGTGCTCCATCGACTGGGTGACCAAGGTCCGCACCGGCTACCGGGCCCCCGACGACCTCGCCCCCCACCTGCTGCCCGACCCCCGCGCGGCCCGGGTGGTCACCGCGGCGGACTTCCTGTGGGTGCGGGTGCTGGACGTCGTACGAGCGCTGAGCGCGCGGACGTACGAGGTGCCGGGGGTGCTCGTACTGGAGGTGACGGACGCGGCGGGACCGGCCGCGGGCCGCTACCGGCTGGACGCGGGCAGCGGCGCGTGCGCACGGACGCAGGAGCCGGCGGACCTGCGGCTGGACGCGTCCGCGCTGGGCGCGCTGTACCTCGGCGACGAGTCGGCGGTGCGCCTGGCCGAGCTCGGGCGGGTGACGCAGGAGCGGCCGGGGGCGGTCGCGCTGGCGGACGCGGTGTTCCGTACCGCGCGCCGCCCCTGGTGCCCGGACGTCTTCTGAGGCAGGCCCGGCGCCGGGGGCGCCCGGGTACGGCGGCCGTATCGTCGCCATGGACGGCTGTGCGTGGACGCCACGCTCTTTCACGGATGAGGACTGAAATTTTTTGACGCCTTCGATGGATTCGACGTCACTGGTGCAGGCCCTGCGCGCGGCGGGCTGCGTCTTCGCTGAAGAAGAGGCGGCGCTGCTGGGCGGGGCCGCCCGGGACGAGGCTCACCTGGCCGGGCTGCTGGCCCGCCGGGTGGGCGGCGAACCGCTCGAACACGTCGTGGGCTGGGCGGAGTTCTGCGGACTGCGCATGGAGGTGGGCGAGGGGGCCTTCGTGCCGCGCCGGCGCACCGAGTTCCTGGTCGAGGAGGCGGTGGCGCTGGCCGCGCCCGGCGCGGTGGTGCTCGACCTGTGCTGCGGAGTCGGCGCCCTGGGCGCGGCGGTGGCGGCCCGGTTCCCGGGCGGGGTGGAGCTGCACGCGGCGGACATCGACCCGGCGGCGCTGGCGTACGCGCGGCGCAACGTGGCCCCGTACGGAGGCCGTGTGTGGGAGGGCGACCTGTACGCGCCGCTCCCGGCGTCCCTGCGGGGCCGGGTGGACGTGCTGGTGGTCAACGCCCCGTACGTGCCGACGGAGGAGATCGAGCTGATGCCGTCGGAGGCGCGGGACCACGAGCCTCTGGTCTCGCTGGACGGCGGGCACGACGGCCTGGACATCCACCGCCGGGTCGCGGCGGGCGCCCTGCCCTGGCTGGCCCCGGGCGGCCACCTGCTGATCGAGACGAGCGCCCGCCAGTGGCCGTCGACGGCGGCGGCCCTGACGGCGGCGGGGCTGGCGACCCGGGTGGTCACCTCGGAGGAGCTGTACGCGACGGTGGTCATCGCGACGGCCTGAGCCGACAGCCCCGGAAACCCGGCCCCGGAAACTCGTCTGGGCGGGGCTGTCACATCGGTGGGGTGCGGCGGGTCAGAGCAGTGAACGAGACGGGAAACCCGACCGGAGCGAGCATCGCGCCGGCGCCCGTCCGAGGGGAGCCCGGATGTCCACCACCGCTGTTGTCTTCGCCCTGGCCGGCGCGGTCATGGTCGGTTTCTCGTCCTACTCGGTCTTCGCCAAGGCGCCGTACGTCGTCGGGCCGCTGGCCGAGTACGGGGTCCCGCGCTCGTGGTGGACCTGGCTCGGACTCGCCAAGGCGGCCGGGGCGGTGGGCCTGGTGGTCGGCCTCTTCGTGCCGCTCGTCGGTGTCGCCGCCGCGATCGGGATCGCCCTCTACTTCGCGGGGGCCGTGATCACGACGTTCCGCGCGAAGGCGTACGCACACGCCGTCTTCCCGGTCGTGTACGCGGCCCCGGCCGTCGTCGCCCTGGCGCTCGGCTTCAGCGGCTGAGCCCACGGATCTTCAGCGGGCCTGCTCGAACCGGGCGCGGCCGGCAGGCGTCGTAGCCCGGGGGAAGATCCTTCACGGCGGCTGCGCCGCCGACTGGAGCACAGGGGGCGACGGGGATGACCGAGCGCGCGGATACGTCAGGGCCGGGTACGGGAACGGGCGCGGGTACGGGCGCGGTGCTCGGGCCACTGCTCTGGGCACTGCTCGGGCTGGCGTTGCTGGCGCTCTCCGCGGTCCCCAGCCTCGCGGTCCCCGGGCAGCTCGCCGTCGAGACGGCCTTCCTGGAGGCCCGGCCCTGCGCCGACGAGCCGGCGGCGGACGCCACGACGGACTGCCTCCGCACGGTCCGGGGGACGGCCCGCTCCGCCCAGTACGCCAAGAGCGCCCGGGCCGTGATGTACCAGGTGCAGCTGCGGCCTCCGGTCCCCGCCCCGGCCGACCGGCCCTTGAACCTCGACCCGGACGGCCCGCTCGCGGAGCGCATCCAGCCGGGGGACACGGTGGAGGTCACGACCTGGGGGAACCTCCTGGTCGCCGTCAGCCACGACGGGGTCCGCGAGACGCTCCCCGGGCTCCCGGACGAGGACCCCGCCATGTCCGTCGGGTTCACCCTGATCGGCGTCTGGCTGGCGGCCCTTGCCTTCGCCGCCTCGCTCGGCAGCGCCCGCCGCACCCGCGCCCTCGCGGCCGGCCGCCCCTTCGTACCGCCGGTCCGGTTCGGCCCGGCGAAGTGGGCCGGCGTGCTGGTCGTCCCGCTCGCCGCGGGTTTCCTGTCGGGCAGCGTCTGGGACGGCTGGACGGCAGTGGCGATGACGGTGGCCCTCTCGTCACTGATAGCCGTCCCGGCCACGATCGCCGCCCTGCGCTGGGACCGCGACGAGGCCGGCCCGGCGGGGGACGGTGGCCGTGACGGCGTGTGAGTGCTAGCGATAGATGCCACCGGTGATGCCCACCGACCAGGGCCGCTCTCTGCGAGAGCACCGTTCGACCTGGACGTTAAAGATCAAGCTGGAGTTACTCGGAGCGGGGACCGGCCAGTTGCTCGGCCACGAAGAGCCAGCCAGCCGCTCGGCGTGCAGGCGGCGGGTGGATCGACCTCCATGCCGAGCTCGGCGATGGCGACCGCGTAGTCCACCTCCTCCAGGCCGAGGGCGAGCAGGTCGCGTATCTCACCGACGAGGCGCGCCAACAGGGTCGGGTCGGCCGAGCGGGCTTCGCCTAGGCGGTGCCGCAGCCGGCCGGGCGGGCTGGGCGTAGGTGCGGATCTGCTGCTCGGCGATGGACAGGGCCCAGGGACGGGTATGCCAGGTGTGGCGCAGGTAGGCCGTGAGGGCAGGGCCGGGCCGCTCGACCGTGTCCTCGGCGGCGGACTGGCCGGTGTAGGCGCTGATGACCTGGTCGAGCTCACCGTATCGGCGGTCGAATTCCCGCGGCTTCATGGACATGGTCGTGTGCCTCTGGCCACCGATGGATCGCCTGCTCGTTGCGGGTGACGACCTGCTGGGCGGCCCACTGGGCGGTTTCCCGGGCGGGGTAGGTGGCGGATCTGGTGAGCATGTGGCTTTCCCTGTTCGGCTGGTCGGTTCAGATGTTCTGGAAGTTCCAGAACACGGCGACTTCGTCCTCGTTCACGGCGATCAGCCCGGCGTCACAGTCGTACCCGCTGAAGGGGTTGAAACTCAGAGCGGATTGCTTGCGGAAATCAGGACGGCCGCCCTTCCAGCCGAGGTTGGTGTAGAAGCGGGTGTCGTCCGGGAAACGTGACAGGATCGCCTCGGCCCGGCCATCCATGTGCGGCCCGCGCTCCTCCCAGCCCGGCAGCAGGGAAGGGTCCGAGAGCGGTCGGACTGCGAGCAGGACGAGCAGCGACGGCACCGAGGACCGGGGGAGCTCAGTCACCAGCGCCCGGTAGCGTTCTGCGTCCGCGGATGTGGAGGGTGTCTCCAGCCACGGGAACAGCGGGTCCTCCCGGCGCTCCTCCTCGCCGTCGTAGGGGTCGATAGATTCCCAGCCTCGTGGGTCCTGCGTTTCGAGGCGCATGATCGCCCCGGCGTCCAGCCACCACTCGTCGTGCTCGCGCGCAGCGACGCCGACGAACGTGCATACCCACTGGTACAGCTTGAGAGCGTCCGTCCACGCTTCCGAGGTCAGGGGTTCCATGTCCTCACAGTCCTTCATGGTCCACCTCCACTTGTCGAAGAGCGTGGATGCCGTCACCTCAGCGGAGATAGGGGCGCCAGCCCTTGCAGGTCCTGCACGGAGAGGAACCCGGCATGACGGGAGACGTGCGAGCTGCTGCAAGCGAGTCGCTTGCAAAAGTTAGCAAGGTCGGGCAGGATCGGAGCATGGCATCGCTCAACGTCGGAAACCTCGGCGAGTACCTCCGTGAGCAGCGTCGGCAGGCCCAGCTTTCGCTGCGGCAGCTGGCCGAGGCGGCGGGGGTGTCGAATCCGTACCTGAGCCAGATCGAGCGCGGGCTGCGCAAGCCGAGCGCGGACATCCTCCAGCAGCTGGCCAAGGCGCTGCGGATCTCCGCGGAGACGCTGTACGTGCAGGCCGGGATCCTGGACGAGCGGGATCCGGACGAGGTGGAGACGCGGGCCGTCATCCTCGCCGACCCGTCCATCAACGAGCGGCAGAAGCAGGTGCTGCTCCAGATCTACGAGTCGTTCCGCAAGGAGAACGCGCTCGATGCGCCCGCCGCGCCCGCCGACGGGATGCCGTCGGAAACGAACCGAAGTTGATCCGGGAGGACCAGCACATGGCCATCGCCGATGACCTGAAGAAGACCCTCACCGACCCCACCCCCCTCTACTTCGCCGCCGGC
Organism: Streptomyces sp. NPDC045695; assembly: GCF_056432025.1. Lineage (NCBI taxonomy): Bacteria > Bacillati > Actinomycetota > Actinomycetes > Kitasatosporales > Streptomycetaceae > Streptomyces > Streptomyces sp. NPDC045695. The sequence continues at coordinate 491,855 of NZ_JBWKJU010000003.1, read as the reverse complement.
ACCGCCGACCTGGCCGTGCAGCAGGCCAAGAAGGTGCCGGGGCTCATCGAGCAGCTGCGCGCCGAAGCGCCCGCGCGGATCGAGGCCGTGAAGAACACCGACCCGAAGGCCGTGCAGGACAAGGCCCGGGAAGCGGCCAAGGAGGCGCAGGAGGCGGTCACCGCCAAGGTCGCCGAGGTGCTCGGCGCGATCGACGCGAAGAAGCTCGGGGAGACCGCGCAGGACCTGGCGCTGCGTGGTGTCGGCGTGGCGGCGGAGTACGCGGTGCGCGCCAAGGAGACGTACGACAAGGTCGCCGAGCACGGCGAGCAGGCCGTACGGGCCTGGCGGGGCGAGGTCTCCGCGGAGATCGTCGACATCGCCGTGGTCGTCGAGCCGGAGGCCGCGCCGGAGCCCAAGGCGGAGCCGGTCGCCGCCGAGGAGAAGCCCGCCGCCAAGAAGCCCGCCGCGCGCAAGAGCACGGCCAAGAAGACCGCCGCCGCGGCGGACGACGCGAGCTGAAGCAGCACAACGGTATGAACCACGACGGGCCGGGCACCCTTGAGGCGCCCGGCCCGTTGTGGTTCATGAAGGGGCCCGGGCCGGTAGCGTGGAGTCGGGCGGCACGTGACGTGCGAAGTGCGAGCAGGAGAAGGCGGTCGGAGCGATGCTGATGGACGGGTTCGATCGAGGCGTGATCCCGATGCTCGGGCTCGTCATGCTGGTCCTCGCCGTCGTGGCCTTCGTGTTCGCGCTGCTGGCGCGCGAGGACGCGTACCGGGCCGCCGAGAAGCAGACCAAGACCTTCTGGCTGGTCATCCTCGGCATCACGGTGCTCGTGGACTTCTTCCTGGGGATGCTGTTCCTGCAGATCGCCGGTCTGGTCGCCACCATCGTGTTCTTCGTCGACGTGCGCCCGGCCCTCAAGCAGGTCTCGGGCGGCGGCCGACGCGGCGGCAGCAGCAGCGACGGGCCGTACGGACCGTACAACGGCGGGCGGTAGCGCTCCCCGTTCGTCCGCTCGCGCCCGGCGCGCCCGGCGCGGGGTCGGCATGCCCGGCTCGGGGTCGGCACGCCGGGGCCCGGGCTGAGGCTCGCCGCCCGGCTCAGCCTTCGGCGCGGGAGAGCAGGACCAGGGCCACGTCGTCGGTGAGCTCGCCGCCGTTGAGGCGCCGCGCCTCGGTGACGGAGGCCTCCAGCAGGGCCTCGCCGCTCAGGCCGCGGTCCAGGTGCCGGTTGATCATCTCCACCATGCCGTCCTGGCCCAGGCGCTCCTTGCCCTCGCCGATCCGGCCCTCGATCAGGCCGTCGGTGTAGAGCATCAGGCTCCAGCTGCCGCCGAGCTCGACCTGGCGGCGGGGCCAGCGGGCCTTGGGCAGCAGGCCGAGCGCGGGGCCGTTGTTCTCGTACGGGAGGAGCTGCGCTGGGCGGCCCGGCCTGGAGATCAGCGGGGCGGGATGCCCGGCCAGGCACAGGCCCGCGCGGCGGCCGTCGGGGGCGATGTCGACCGTGCAGAGGGTGGCGAAGATCTCGTCGCCCGGGCGCTCGACCTCCAGGACCTCTTGCAGCGTGGCGAGCAGATCGTCACCGCACAGGCCGGCCAGGGTCAGGGCGCGCCAGGCGATGCGGAGCTCGACGCCGAGGGCGGCCTCGTCGGGGCCGTGGCCGCAGACGTCGCCGATCATGGCGTGGACGGTGCCGTCGGGGGTGCGCACGGTGTCGTAGAAGTCGCCGCCGAGGAGGGCGCGGCTGCGGCCGGGGCGGTAGCGGGCCGCGAAGCGGAGGTCGGAGCCCTCCAGCAGGGGGGTGGGGAGGAGGCCGCGTTCCAGGCGGGCGTTCTCCTGGGCGCGCAGTTTCGATTCTGCAAGTTTGTACTGGGCGATGTCCGCCCGCTTTCTCTCGACCGCGTAGCGGATGGCGCGGCTCAGCAGCCGGCCGTCGAGCTCGTCCCGGAAGAGGTAGTCCTGGGCGCCGACCCGGACGGCCTCGGCCGCGTGCTCGACCTCGTCCTCCCCGGTGAGCACCAGGACGGCGTGGTGCGGGGCGATGCGCAGCACCTGGCGCAGGGCCGTCAGCCGGTCGACGGTGGTGGTCGTGGCGGCGGGGGTGGCAGTGCCGATGCCGATGCCGCCCGAGGCTCCCGGGGTACGGGCACCGGTGTCCGGGAGGGCCAGGTCGAGGAGGATGCAGTGCACGTCGGGCGTGAGCAGCCGCTCGGCCTCGGTGAGGTTGCGGGCGGTGCGGAGCCGGATGCGGTGGCCGTCGGTGTCGAGGATCTCGGGGACGGTGAGGCCGCCGGCGGGGTCGTCTTCGATGACGAGGAGGGTCAGCGGGGTCGTCTGCGCGGTCGCCTGGGCGACGCCGATGGCAGTGGCGGTGGCGGGTGCGGCAGCTGGCGCTGCCGCGCCGTTCAGAACGGCCTGACCGCTCTCCGCGGCCGGGGTGTCCCTTTGCCGGGGTACGGGTGCGGGCATCGTCTCCGGTTCCTTCCCTCCCCCCGAGGGTGCGCTCGTCCGCCAGACCCTAGCGGCCGGGCCGGGTAAGCGGAATGCCGCTGAGTGTGAGGGCCTCCGGCATATGCCGCCATCACGGGGGAAAATCGGCCTCATGGATGACAAACGTCACGACGGGGCCGTGTTCCGTCCCGCCTAGCGAGACGTACCGAACCCCCGGATGGTTGCCTCCCGACGCCGGCCTGTCACAGCCCGTCGCCGCTCGCGGCGCGGCCCGCCCAATCCAGCCCCGCCGGCGTTTGAGGCGCGGGGTCGGGGGCGGAGCCCCAGCACCGCCGCCGCCCCGGACATAACCCGGCCGGGACATAACCCCGGCCCGGACAGGACGCCGCACGCGCGGCGGGCCCGCACCCGTGCGGCGGGCCCGCACCCGTGCGGCGGGCCCGCACCCGTGCGGCGGGCCCGCACCCGTGCGGCGGAGCCGCACCGCACCCGCGCGGGCGGGCCCGCACACCACGCCGAGCAACCCCGCAGGGGCTACGCGTCGGGGCGGACCACCGCCTTGATCGGCATGGAGCCCGCGCCCGCCAGCGTTACGTTGCGGCCGGGGCGCGGGGCGTGGACCATCGCGCCGTCGCCCACGTACATCCCGACGTGGCTCGCGTCGTCGAAGTAGATGATCAGGTCGCCGGGGCGCATGTCCTTGATCGCGACCTTCGGCAGGCGCAGCTGCTCCTGCGAGGTGCGCGGGATGCCCTTGCCCGCCGCCCGCCAGGCCTGGGAGGTCAGCCCGGAGCAGTCGAACGAACCCGGGCCCGTGGCGCCCCACACGTACGGCTTTCCCATCTGGGCGGTCGCGAACTGCACGGCGCGCTTTCCGGCTTCCGAGGCCGCGTTGTTGACGTCCTTCATCGCGCCCGTCGACAGCCACGCCTTCTGCGCCTGGTACTGGGCTTCCTGCTCCAGCTGGATCAGCTTGGCCTTCTCCTCGGCCTCCAGCTTGCTCTCCAGCTCCTCCGCCGCCTTGATCTTCTGCTCGACCTGCTTCTTGGAGTCCTCCTGCTTGATCCGGTTGGCCTCCAGCGTCGCCCAGCGCGTGCTCGCCTCCTGGGCGTACTGCTGCAAGTCGCTCTGCGTCCGGTTCAGTTCGGAGAGCAGGTCCGACGTGGCCTTCTCGCCCTGGCGCAGCCGGTCCGCCCCGTCGAGGAACTGGCTCGGGCTGTCGCTCAGCGCCAGCTGCGCGCCCGGCGGCAGTCCGCCCGAGCGGTATTGGGCGCGGGCGGCGGCGCCCGCGCGGCTCTTCAGGGTGGTGATCCGCTCCTGGCCGGCGGCGACCTGCTTGGCGATCTCGACGATCTTGTCCGACTGGGTCTTCGTCTCGGCCTCGGCGAGGTTGTACGCGTCGGTGGCCGTGCCCGCCTGCCGGTAGAGGTCCTCGATCTCCTTGCGCACCTGCTCAAGGGACTTGACGCCCGGTTCGGGCGGCGGGGCGGCGAACGCCGTGCCGGTCGCGAGACCCGGTGCGGTCAGCACCGCCAGCGCGCACAGCAGTACGAACGAGCTCGCGCCTCGACGTCGCCTTACGGCCCCCATGGTTCCCCCAGGCACCCGAGTCGGATCTGGTATCAGATCTGACTATTCATCAGTAACTTTCCACTGCCTTCGGGATGGTGCCACGACTCGATGAATTCCAACAGCCTTGTGGACGGCTGTCCGATCTTGTCCGCCCCAACGGAGGCCGTCCGCCGCCCAGCGGACGCCGCGCCCCCGCCCCCCGACGCCCAACGGCCCGCCCGGACCCCCGGTTCACCGCCGCGCCCCCTTCACCCCATCGGGCGCAACGCCTCCCAGCGGACCGTCAGTTCACCCTGCCGCCACCGGCCCGGCCCGTCCGCCAGCGGCCAGTCGCCGGACAGCGCCCGCGCCGTCCGGATCCAGCGCTGCCGCGCCCCGTACGAGGCGTACGGCGCCGCCGCCGCCCACGCCCGGTCGAAGTCCCGCAGGAACGCGTGCACCGGCTCACCCGGCACGTTGCGGTGGATCAGCGCCTTCGGCAGCCGCTCCGCCAGGTCCGAGGGACGCTCCAGGGAGCCCAGCCGGGTCGCGAACGTCACCGTGCGCGGCCCCTCCGGGCCCAGCGCCACCCACACGTGCCGCCGCCCGATCTCGTCGCAGGTGCCCTCGACCAGCAGCCCGTCCGGGGCCAGCCGCGCGCACAGCCGCGCCCAGACCTCCGCGACCTGCTCCTCGTCGTACTGGCGCAGTACGTTCGCCGCGCGGATCAGCGAGGGCCGCGCCCCCGCGTCCAGGGGCACCTCGAAGCCGCCGTGCCGGAAGCTCAGCCCTTCCCGCTCGTACGGCTTCGCCCCGGCGACGCGCGCCGGCTCGATCTCGATGCCCACCACCTGGACCCGCGGGGCCACCTCGCGCAGCCGCGTCAGCAGCTCGACCGCCGTCCAGGGGGCCGCGCCGTAACCGAGGTCCACCGCGACCGGCGCCTGCGCGCGCCGCAGCGCGGCCCCGTGCGCGGCCGCGATCCAGCGGTCCATCCGGCGCAGCCGGTTCGGATTCGTCGTCCCGCGCGTCACCGAGCCCACGGGGCGGCCGGCGGCGCGGCCGGGCGCGCGGCCGGGGGGCGGGGTGGTGCGGGAGGTCATGGGCCGAGGGTATGCGCAGCGCCCGCACGGCAGGAAAATCCGGCCGCGCCCGCCCCCGTACGGGGCTCCGCACGGCAGGAAAATCCGGCCGCGCCCGCCCCCGTACGAGGCTCCGCCCGGCATGAAAGACCGGCCGCGCCCGCCCCGTACGGGGCTCGGCGGAGGGCTCCGCCCCGGGAAGGCCCCGGTAAACCACCGGCAAAATCGCGGACCCCGGAATGCGGGGGACCGCCTTCCGGGTTGCACTCCTTGCAGGGCGCCTTCCGCGCCCCCGCCGTCATGCCGTCCGGGCGTCGTGCGCGCGGCCGTCCTAGCCGAGAGGAACCGCTCCCTTGAGCCAGTACGTGTCCCGCCTCAGCGGCCGCCTCGCGGCCGCCCGCGCCACCCGCCACGAGCCGCCGCGGCTGCGCCTGCCGACCGTCGGCCACCACCGCAAGCCGCGCCGCGTCGCCATGCTCAGCGTGCACACCTCCCCGCTGCACCAGCCCGGCACCGGTGACGCCGGCGGGATGAACGTCTACATCGTGGAGCTCGCCAAGCGTCTCGCCGCGATCAACATCGAGGTCGAGATCTTCACCCGGGCCACCACCGGCGGGCTGGCGCCCGTGGTCGAGCTGGCTCCCGGGGTCCTCGTACGGCACGTGGACGCGGGCCCGTACGAAGGCCTCGCCAAGGAGGAGCTCCCGGCGCAGCTGTGCGCCTTCACCCACGGCGTCATGCAGGCGTGGGCCGGCCACCGCCCGGGTTACTACGACCTCGTCCACTCCCATTACTGGCTCTCCGGCCACGTGGGCTGGCTCGCCGCCGAACGCTGGGGCGTGCCGCTCGTCCACGCCATGCACACCATGGCCAAGGTCAAGAACGCGGCGCTGGCCGAGGGGGACACTCCCGAGCCCGCCGCCCGCGTCATCGGCGAGACCCAGATCGTCTCCGCAGCCGACCGGCTCATCGCCAACACCGCCGAAGAGGCCGACGAGCTCGTCCGGCACTACGAGGCCGATCCGGCCAAGGTGGCCGTCGTCCACCCCGGCGTGAACCTCGACCGCTTCACCGTCGGCGACGGCCGGGCCGCCGCCCGCGCCCGCCTCGGCCTGCCGCAGGACGCCGTCATCCCGCTCTTCGCCGGGCGGATCCAGCCGCTGAAGGCCCCGGACATCCTGCTGCGCGCCGTCGCCGTCATGGTCGAGCAGGACCCCTCGCTGCGCCGGCGCCTCTTCGTCCCCGTCGTCGGCGGCCCCAGCGGCAGCGGTCTCGCCAAGCCGGAGGGCCTGCAGAAGCTCGCCGCGAAGCTGGGCATCGCCGAGCTCGTGCACTTTCACCCGCCGGTCGCGCAGGACGGGCTCGCGGACTGGTTCCGGGCGGCGTCCGTACTGGTCATGCCCTCCTACAACGAGTCCTTCGGGCTCGTCGCGATAGAGGCCCAGGCCACGGGCACGCCCGTGCTCGCCGCCCGCGTCGGGGGACTGCCCGTCGCGGTCAACGACGGGACCACGGGGATCCTCGTAGCCGGGCACGACCCCGTGGACTACGCGCGCGAACTGCGGCGCTTCGTGGACCAGCCCGGCCTCGCGGACCGGATGGGCGCCGAGGCCGCGCGGCACGCGCAGTTCTTCGGCTGGGACACCGCGGCCAGTGGCACGGCCGACGTCTACACGGCCGCCATGCACGATCACCGCCGTCGCGTACGCTCGCACCATGGCTGACGCTGACACCGCAGAGATCGCCTCGACCATCGAAAGCGCCCTGGACGGCGCCGAACTGAGCTGGGAGAGCCCCGAGCCGGGCTCCTACGTCGTCCAGCTCCCCGGCACCCGCAAGCTGAGCACCACCTGCTCGCTGCGGGTCGGCCGGCACTCGCTGTCGGTCAACGCCTTCGTGATCCGCCACCCCGACGAGAACGAGGCGGGCGTCCACCGCTGGCTGCTGGAGCGCAATCTCAAGCTGTACGGCATGGCGTACGCCGTGGACCGCCTCGGCGACATCTACCTGACGGCCAGGCTCCCGCTGTCGGTCGTCAGCCCGCAGGAGCTGGACCGGCTGCTCGGCACGGTCCTGGAGGCGGCCGACGGCTCCTTCAACACCCTGCTGGAACTGGGCTTCGCGAGCGCGATCCGCCGCGAGTACGAATGGCGCGTGTCCCGCGGCGAACCTACGTACAACCTGGACGCCTTCAAGCACCTGACGCAGCCGTCCTGAGCGAGCGGTCCTCCCCGGCGAGCGGCGCGTTACGCGTCGGCGCCGGCCGGGAGCGGGGCGCCGGCCGTGGGCGCCGCCCCGGCGTCCTGCCCGGCCACCGGCGCCTGCGCCAGATTCCGCATCAGCAGCCAGTAGCCGGCGCCGGCCACCGTGCCCAGGACAGCGGTCGTGCCCCACAGCCAGCCCGCCCCCAAGTGGTCGATGACCGTGCCCGCCAGCAGCGGGGCCACCAGCGAGGCCACGGCCCACGACATCGTGTACATGCCCTGGTAGCGGCCGCGTCCGTGCAGCGGGGAAAGACGGACGACCAGGCTCATCTGGGTCGGCGAGTTGACGATCTCGGCCAGGGTCCAGACGCAGACGGTCAGGGTGAGGATCCCGACGGAGCCGCCGAAGGCCGTGAGCCCGAACCCGTACCCCGCCAGCAGCGCCGAGAGGACCAGCAGCTTCTGCGGGTCGCGGTGCTCGATGAACCGGGTGACAGGGATCTGGAGCAGCACGATCAGGACCCCGTTGACGGCGATGACCAGCCCGTAGTCGCCGGTGGAGAAGCCCGCGGACCCCATCGCCAGCGGCAGGCCGAACGAGCCCTGCATGAAGATCAGCGCGATCAGGAACGACAGCCCGACCACCCCCATGTAGCGCCCGTCGCGCAGCACCGTGCCCAGGCTGACCTCCGCTTCGGCGGCCACCTGCGCCGCGTCGCCCTTCTCGGGCCGGGACTCGGGCAGCTTCACGTACACGAGCACCGCGCAGACCAGCGTCAGGACGGCCTCGCCCAGGAAGCCGGCGAGGTAGCTGTACTGGGCCACGAACCCGGCGACGGTCGCCGAGACGGCGAAGCCGAGGTTGATCGCCCAGTAGTTGAGCGCGAAGGCCCGGACCCGGTCCTCGGGGCGGACGATGTCCGCCATCATCGCCTGGACCGCGGGCCGCGAGGCGTTGGACGTCATGCCGACCAGCAGGGCGACCGACGCGATCGCCGCCGGGTGCTCCATGAAGCCCAGCAGGGCGACGGAGAACGCGGTCGAGATCTGCGCGGCCATCAGCGTGGGCCGGCGCCCGAGCCGGTCGGTCATCACCCCGGCGGCCAGGGAGGAGATCACACCGCCGAGTCCGTGGAGCGCGACGACGAGGCCGGCGAAGGAGGCGGAGTAGCCCCGTTCCACGGTCAGGTACAAGGTCATGAAGGTGGCGACGAAGGCCCCGAGGCGGTTCACGAGCGTGCTCGTCCACAGCCACCAGAACTCGCGGGGCAGGCCGGCGACGCTCTCCCGGGCAGCCCGTCTCAGGCTCGCAACGGACATAAGGAATCCCCCCGGAGGTGTAAGCGTCACTCGACCTCCACGCACATTACGAGTGGTCGTCCCTCCACGCCAGTCAATTGACGCGCGCCGTCAATCGGCGGGCCCGGGCGCAGGCGCCCCACACCGCGCGCGGGCGCGCCCGCCCGTCCATTAGGCTCGTACGCATGGCCGACGCACCGTACAAGCTGATCCTCCTCCGCCACGGCGAGAGCGACTGGAACGCGAAGAACCTGTTCACCGGCTGGGTGGACGTCAACCTCACCGAGAAGGGCGAGAAGGAGGCGATCCGGGGCGGTGAGCTGCTCAAGGACGCCGGCCTGCTGCCCGACGTTCTGCACACCTCCCTCCAGAAGCGCGCCATCCGCACGGCGCAGCTCGCGCTGGAGTCCGCCGACCGCCACTGGATCCCGGTGCACCGCTCCTGGCGCCTGAACGAGCGCCACTACGGCGCCCTCCAGGGCAAGGACAAGGCCCAGACCCTCGCCGAGTTCGGCGAGGAGCAGTTCATGCTGTGGCGCCGCTCCTACGACACCCCGCCGCCGGTCCTCGAGGACGGCACGGAGTACTCGCAGTCCGACGACCCGCGCTACGCGTCCATCCCGCGCGAGCTGCGTCCGCGCACCGAGTGCCTCAAGGACGTCGTCGAGCGCATGCTGCCGTACTGGTACGACGGCATCGTCCCGGACCTGCTCGCGGGCCGCACGGTCCTGGTCGCCGCGCACGGCAACTCCCTGCGCGGCCTGGTCAAGCACCTGGACGGCATCTCCGACGCCGACATCACGGGCCTGAACATCCCGACCGGCATCCCGCTCGTCTACGAGCTGGACGCCGACTTCAAGCCCCTGAAGCCGGGCGGCACCTACCTCGACCCGGCCGCGGCCGCGGCCGCCATCGAGGCCGTCAAGAACCAGGGCAAGAAGTAACCCTCAGCCACGAACGAGCCCCCCACCTGCCGTTTCCCGGCGGGTGGGGGGCTTCTCGTTGCCCTGGGGCCGCGCCGGTGGCCGTCAGACGTGGCGCTGGCCCCGGGCCGTGATGCGCAGCGCCACCAGCAGCCACGGCGCGGGTCAGGGCACCGGTCAGGCGGACGCCTCGCGGCGGGGCGTCTTTCGTGTCCTCGCCCCGGCGACGATGAGCGCCAGACCCGCCACGGCGACGCCGAGGTAGGCGGCGGACGGGAGGGCGACGAGTTTGTGCAGCCAGCCCCACTCCGTGCCGAAGAAGGCCTGCGAGGTGAAGCTGACGAGCCCCTGGGCTCCTACGACGTAGCCGATGCTCTCGGCGGTGTACCCGATGGTTGTTCGCACGGATCAACCCTCTCGCGGCCCCGCCGCAGGATCGTCCTCACCAGGGCGGAAAGCTCAGTAGGCCGAAGGATGCAGTCGCGTCGTATGCGGCCCGGCCGTCCGACCGGGACCTGGGCCGTCTCTTCCGGCTCTTGCCGGGCCCGCGCCGCCCGGCACCGCACCTCGCCGCGTTGTCGGGGCGCCCGAGTACGTCCCGTACACGGGCGCCCCTCCGCCTTGCGATGCACGGCACCGGACGACGCGGGCTCAACCGACAAGATCCGAAAGAGACGACCTAGGTCCAATGGCGCATGGCGCCGGCCGGTCGGGGTCGTCAGAGTGGCGGCCATGGAACCTCTCGACCCCGACCGTACCGAGGCCTATCTGCGCCGCCTGGGGGCGGCGCGGCCCGAGCGGCCCACGGCCGCGTCGCTGCGCGAGCTGCACTTGCGGCACCTGCGCGCCGTGCCGTTCGAGAACCTGGCGATCCACCTCGGTGAGGATCTCGTGCTGAGCCGGGACGCCGTTTTCGACAAGATCGTGACCGCCGGGCGCGGCGGTATCTGCTACGAACTGAACGCGGGTTTCGCGGAGTTGCTGGGGGCGCTCGGCCACCGGGTCGAACTCCTCCAGGCCCGGGTGTACGGCAAGGACGGCGCGCTGGGCGTCCCGTACGACCACCTGGCGCTGCGCGTCGACGGGCGCTGGCTCGCGGACGTGGGGTTCGGCGACCACAGCGCCCACCCGCTCGACCTGGACGAGCCGGGTGAGCAGAAGGATCCCGGCGGGGTGTTCCTCGTACGGCCGGCCCCGGACGACGCGCACAGCGGCGGCGGTGGTGGTGACCTTGAGGTGCTGCGCGACGGCGTGCCGGCGTACCGGCTGGAGACCCGCCCCCGGGCGCTCGCCGACTTCCTGACCGGCGCCTGGTGGCACCGCACCAGCCCCCAGTCCGGCTTCACCAGGGGCCCGGTCTGCTCCCGGCTCACCGAGGGCGGCGGCCGGATCACCCTGCGGGAGCGCACCCTCATCACCACCGCCGCGGACGGCGACCGCACGGAGGAGGAGCTGGCGACCGACGACGAGGTACGAGCCGTCTACCGCGCCGAGTTCGGCATCGTGCTCGACCGGCTGCCCGTGCCGCTGCACCCCCGGCCCTGAGCCGGCCAGGTGGGGCGGAGCCCGCGCGGTCCGGACGTCGGGGGACGGCCTCCGGCCACTTTCGACCAAGTCAGCTCTGTCCGTCTTCCGCCGCAGTTAGCCTGACAGCTTGATCACCATTCGTGTTGGGGAGGCAGTGGTGAAAGACCGACAGGGCAGGGAGCTCGTCCCTGGAGATCCAGTGACCGTTTACTCCACGAGCGACCGGCCGTTCCACTTGCACGGTTCTCATGGCGTCGTGTTGAGCCTCGGGATCAAGCGGGTGAAGGTCGAGCTCACCCGAGCCGCTTTCGAGAGCAGCGACGGGAAGGTCGAGACGTTCCTGCCGTCCGATCTGGAGTACGGCCACGAGGGCACGCCGAGGAACGCGGACAAGATGGTGGAGACGATGCTGGAGATCCAGCGCGTACCCGTGACCGATGCGGCGGCGCTGGCGGTGGAGGGTGGCGTCATCACGAAGGCGCAGGCCGACCAGCTCGTCCGGCTCTGGCACGACCACACCGCGGCGAAAGCGGCCTGGCGCATGACCGGCTGAGCAGGTCCTCTGCTCGAAACGGGCCCTGTGCTCGAAACAGCCCCCTGCCTGCGGTCTTCCCGCGGATCGGGGGCTTTTCGCCGTCTCCTGACAGATCGGCTCCGCGGGGTCAAGTCCCGTTTTCCCGTGTCATGACGGGCCGGGTCGCCGTCCCGCCTACTGGAGGCACGGCCACGCCGCACACGCGGCGGGCCGGCCAGGAGAACGGACGCACAACGCACAAGGAGCAGTCATGTCCTACGACCTTCCCACCCCGGCCGACGTCCAGTCGAAGCGGCGGATCGCACGCTTCGGGATGGCCCTGACCTCGGCCGTCTTCATCTCGGGGGCCATCGCGCTGCCGGCGACCGCTGCGACCACGACGTCCGCGGCGACCGCGCCTTCGACCCAGCTCTCGGTCACCAGCATCCGCTCGCACGACCACCGGGACCGGGAGCCCGGCGGGGATGTCTTCCGGACCTGTACGTGCAAGCACGGCTCCGGCTCCGTCTGGCGGGACACGTGGGACCGGGACACATGGGACCGGGACGTGCTGTGCGTCAGGCCCCACAAACACGACACGGTGAAGCGCCACGGCTGGCCGATCGACAACGGCCCGCACTTCAGATGGATGCCGGAAAGGTGATCCCTCCGGGCAGGGGCCGCGGGCGCGCCGGGAGCCGTCAGGCCGCGCGCCCGGGGGCGGTCTCCTGCCACTTGCGGCCGATCGAGCGGAGCAGCGCCGGGTAGACGCCCAGGTAGCGGAAGGGCTTGATGCCCGCCATGTAGACCGCGCCGAGCAGGCCGTTCGGCTTGACCAGGGCGGTCATCTGGCCGCGGTAACCGCCGGGCGCCGCCGGGTCCGGGACCCAGCCGATGTGCATCAGCACCTGCACCGTGCGGTTGGCGCTCTCGGCCACCCACTCGTCGTGGGTCTGGTAGACGGAGGTGAACGGAACCGACGTCAGGTCCGGCCCGCGCGGTCCCTCCCGCAGGTCCGTCGGCAGCCGGTCGCGCAGGGACGCCACCCGGGCGCCGACGCCGCCGTCGGCCTTGTCCCAGCCGAACAGGGCTCCGAGCTTCCAGCGGACCGCGAACAGCAGCCGCGGTACGGGGGAGGAGGCGGCCTCGGAGCTGTCGGCGAACTGGGCCACCAGCCGGGCGAGGTCGTCGGGACCTCCCGGTGTCGGCAGCGCCCATACGTCCTCGACCTGGAAGTCACCGGCGATCTCGTGGATGCGCCAGGGACGGGAGGTGTGCGCGGTTCTGGGGAGTCTCATGAGCCAAGCCCCTATCTATACGATGCCGTATATGGAGAGCCTAGCAGCCGTGTATACGCCGCCGTATACAAGGGGCCGGGCGTGAGGAGGGACAGAGCATGGGCGCGACCCGCACGCCGCGCGGCAAGTGGATCGAGGAGGGGCTACGGGCCCTCGCCGCCGGCGGCCCCGAGGCCGTCCGGATCGAGTCGCTGGCGCAGGCGCTCGGCGTGACCAAGGGCGGTTTCTACGGCTACTTCGCCAACCGCGGCGCGCTGCTCACCGAGATGCTCGACACCTGGGAACGCGAGGGCACCGAGGGGGTCATCGCCCAGGTCGAGACCGGTGGGGGAGACGCCAGGGCCAAGCTGGAGCGGCTGTTCGCGATCGCCGGGGGCGCCGAGGAAGAGGCGGTCAAGGGCACCGCGGCCGAGCTCGCGATCCGTGAGTGGGCCCGGCGCGACGAGGCCGTGGCGCAGCGGCTGCGCCGCGCCGACAACCGGCGCATGGAGTACCTGCGTTCGCTGTTCCGCGCCATCTGTTCCGACGAGGACGACGTCGAGGTCCGCTGCCTGCTCACCTTCTCGGTGCGGATCGGCGGCTACTTCATCGCCGCCGACCACGGCCGTCACAGCCGCGCGGAGGTCATGGACCTGACCACTAAATGGCTCCTGAGGTAGCCGAGTTCGTGGAGTTCGCGGAGTTCGTGGAGACGCGGAGTTTCATGACGCGCACGTCGGGCCCCGGCCGAGGGAGATCGGACGGGGCCCTGCTCGTGCGGGCGCCGGTGGCGGCAGTCAGCCGCCGCACTGGCAGGGGGCACCGGACTGGCAGCCGCAGCCGCAGCCCGAGCCGCAGCCGCAGGCCGCGAGCAGTGGGAGCCGCTGGGGCTCCGGCCGCGAAGGCGGCTCCTGCTCCGGGGTGATGGGGACGGGGGAATCGGGCATGGTTCCTCCTCGCAGGCGGCGTACGGGACTTCGCACGACGGACCGCCCTCGCCTCATTCATGCCCAGCGGCACCGGCGCGTCAACGGCGCATTGGGGCTCGCGACGCCGGCCGCCTGACACCCCAACCGCCTGACCGCGCCCGGCCGCCTGACACCCCAGCCGCCTGACCGGGCCCGGCCGCCTGATCGCGCCCGGCCCTCAGCCGCCCCCGCCCCTCAGGCCCCCTCCACCTGCGTCGGCTGCTGGAGGTCGTCCGCGTGCTCGCCCGTCACCAGGTAGACCACGCGCTTGGCCACCGACACCGCGTGGTCCGCGAAGCGCTCGTAGTAGCGGCCCAGCAGCGTCACGTCCACCGCCGTCTCGATGCCGTGCTTCCAGCGGTCGTCCATCAGGTGCTGGAACAGCGTGCGGTGCAGCTGGTCCATCTCGTCGTCGTCCGTCTCCAACTGGAGGGCCAGGTCGACGTCCTTGGTGATGATGACCTCCGCGGCCTTCGCCATCAGGCGCTGCGCCAGCTGACCCATCTCCAGGATGGTGGCGTGCAGGTCCCGCGGCACCGCCGTGTCCGGGAAGCGCAGCCGGGCCAGCTTCGCCACGTGCTGGGCCAGGTCGCCGCTGCGCTCCAGGTCGGCGCTCATCCGCAGCGAGGTCACCACGATGCGCAGGTCGGTGGCGACCGGCTGCTGGCGGGCCAGCAGCGCGATGGCGCGCGCCTCCAGGTCGTGCTGGAGGTCGTCGACCTTCTGGTCGGCGGCGATGACGCTCTCGGCGAGCTTCAGGTCGGCGTCGAGCATGGACGTCGTGGCCCGCCCGATCGCGGAACCGACGAGCCGGGCCATCTCGACCAGGCTCTCTCCGATCGAGTCCAGTTCCTCGTGGTACGCGTCGCGCATGTCTGGTGTCCCTCTCTTGGCCTTGACGTACTGCGGTACTGCCCGGGGGCGGGCCGGGGCGGCCGTTGGCCCCACGGTGACACGGTGAGCCGCGAACGCGTCCGACTCCGGCACCGCAAGTGAATCAACCCCGTCTCCAGGGTGAACTCTGGGCGACGACTGTTCGAGCTGCCACCCGAACGGCTGTGGAAGTGTCCTCTCACCTGCTTAACCTGGATCCATGGACGTGAACGCGGCGGTCGCCGCAGCTGCAGCGATCGCCGGTCTGTGTACCGGCGTCATCGCCATGCTGGCGTTCCGCTGGAGCGAGCGCGACCAGGCCCGCCCCACCCGGAGCTCCATGCGCCCCGACATCAATGCGGTGCTCCCGCCCGGCGTGGACACCGTCCTCTCCGTGCTCCGCTCCTCCGCCGTCGTACTGGACGAGGGCGACGCGGTGGTCAAGGCCAGCTCGGCGGCGTACGCCCTCGGCCTGGTCCGCGGCGGCAAGCTCGCCGTGGAGCCCATGCTCCACATGGCCCGCGACACCCGCCGCGACGGGGAGATACGCCAGGTCGAGCTGGACCTGCCCCGGCGCGGCACCGGCCGCGGCGAGGCCCTCGCCGTCTCGGCGCGCGTCGCCCCGCTCGGCTCCCGCCTGGTGCTCCTCCTGGTCGAGGACCTCACCGAGGCCCGCCGCATCGAGGCCGTACGCCGCGACTTCGTGGCCAACGTGTCGCACGAGCTCAAGACCCCGGTCGGGGCGATCTCCCTGCTCTCCGAGGCCGTCATGGACGCCGCGGACGACCCCGAGGCGGTCAGCCGCTTCGCCGGCCGCATGCAGATCGAGTCGACCCGGCTCATCAACCTCGTGCAGGAGCTCATCGACCTCTCCCGGGTCCAGAACGACGACCCGCTGGAGGACGCCGAGCCCGTGCGCGTGGACACGCTGGTGGCCGAGGCCATCGACCGCTGCCGCCACACGGCGTCCTCGAAGCAGATCACCATGGCCGCGGGAGGCACCGCCGACCTGAGGGTCTGGGGCAACCGCGGACAGCTCGCGGCCGCCCTCGGAAACCTGGTCGAGAACGCCGTCAACTACAGCCCCGCCCGTACCCGCGTCGGCATCGCCGGGCGCAGGGTGACGGCGCCGGGTGGAGACTTGATCGAGATCGCCGTGACCGACCAGGGCATCGGCATCCCGGAAAAGGACCGCGAGCGCATCTTCGAGCGCTTCTACCGCGTGGACCCGGCCCGCTCCCGCGCCACGGGAGGCACGGGCCTCGGCCTTGCGATCGTGAAGCACGTGGCGGCCTCGCACGGCGGGGAGGTGTCGGTATGGAGCTCGGAGGGTCAAGGTTCCACGTTCACCCTGCGACTCCCCGAAGCAGCCGCACCGGCTCCGGCTGCGGCCCCGCGCACCCATCCGACCCCTGCCTGAACCAGAACCCGCCCCAGCCATCCCTGCCCCGGAGGTCCTTTCGTGACCCGAGTGCTCGTCGTCGAGGATGAGGAATCCTTCAGCGACGCCCTGTCCTACATGCTCCGCAAGGAGGGCTTCGAGGTCGCGATCGCAGCGACCGGGCCCGACGGGCTCGACGAGTTCGAGCGCAACGGCGCCGACCTCGTCCTCCTCGACCTGATGCTCCCCGGCCTGCCCGGTACGGAGGTCTGCCGGCAGCTGCGCGGCCGTTCCAACGTCCCCGTGATCATGGTGACCGCCAAGGACAGCGAGATCGACAAGGTCGTCGGGCTGGAGATAGGAGCGGACGACTACGTCACCAAGCCCTTCTCCTCGCGCGAGCTGGTCGCCCGCATCCGCGCGGTCCTGCGCCGCCGCGGCGAGCCGGAGGAGGTCACCCCGGCGGCCCTGGAGGCCGGCCCCGTACGCATGGACGTCGACCGCCACGTGGTCACCGTCGCCGGCGGCAAGGTGGACCTCCCGCTGAAGGAGTTCGACCTGCTGGAGATGCTGCTGCGCAACGCGGGCCGCGTCCTGACCCGCATGCAGCTCATCGACCGGGTCTGGGGCGCCGACTACGTCGGTGACACCAAGACCCTCGACGTCCACGTCAAGCGCCTGCGCGCCAAGATCGAGCCGGACCCGGGCGCGCCGCGCTACCTGGTCACGGTCCGCGGCCTGGGTTACAAGTTCGAGCCGTAGGCCCGACGGCGAGCCGTCTGGATAAGGGAAGGGCCCCGGCCGCTGATGCGGCCGGGGCCCTTCCCGTACTTCCCGTATGCGTACGGGGCGCTACGGCGCTACGGCGCCCCGTGCGGCCTGCGTCAGTGGCCCGCGGCGTGAGAGGCGGAGCCCGACGGGGAGGCGGCCGTGCTGCCCGAGGGGGACCCGGACGGGCTGCCCGAGGCCGCACCGGTGGCCGCGCCCGACGGGGTGCCGGCGGGGGAGCCGGACGGCGTGCCCGAGGGGCTGCCGGAGGGGAGGGAGCCGGCGGCGGGGGCCGCGGACGGGCCGAAGCCCGCGTACATGCCCGTGCCCGGGACCACGAAGGCGTCCAGCTCGACGCCGCCCGTGCTGCTCAGCTGGAAGACGACCTTCTGCACGTCACCGTTCTTGGCGGCCTCGGCGCCGTCCTCGATGACGGCGGAGGCGTTGCCCTGGCCGCCCAGCACCAGGGTGCCGCCGGCCGGCACGGTGACCTTGCCGGCGCCCTCGGCGGCCTTCAGCACGACCTTGCCCTTGCCACCCGCCAGGGTGATGCCGTCAAGGGTCTGCGCCTTGGTGCCCGAGTTGAAGACCGTCGCCGAGACCGTCGCGGGGCCCTTCTTGTCCTTCTCGCCCTGGGTGATGACCAGCGCGTTCTGGATCTTGATCTCGCCCTTGGTGACGGCGGCGTTGTCCGGCTTGATCTGGAGGGTCTGCGCGTCGTTGCCCGCACCGCATGCGGCCAGCGAGGCGATCGAGAACACGACGGCGGTGGCGGCGAGGGCGCCGCGTCGAAGGCTGCGGCTCACGGCGGCGGCAACTCCTTGGACGAACGGAAGGGGAGGGTGGGCACTCGGAACGGCCGAGGTAAAGCCGCTCTAAGGGTGTGTCAGCGCGCTTAGGTTACCGAGCCGCCGCCCCGCCCCCGCACCCGACCCTCCGCAGCGCGGCCGTCACCCTGGGGGTGTCCCACGATCTTGCATTCCGCCGGCCGTCTCCTTGTCGTTCACCGTGCCGCCCGCCCCGCGTTCACCTCGCCGATCATGTGGCTCGCACATATCGTGCGCCGGCCACTCCGTGATCAATTTCCGGATTCCCTCGAACGCCACTCCGTGATCAATTCGAGGATTGGGCCGGAACCCGGTCGCTGCCGGCTCCGCCAGTCCAACGGAGTAGTTCGGTTTCCCGACTCCGAAACCGGCAAAACGGGACGTACGTCACACGGATGGGGGTGCCGGGCAGGTGTAGCGTGGCCCTTTCGCCCGGTCCGCGCAGCGCCCCCGACCTGCGAATACCCCCTTCCGAGAGCCCTCCGCAGCACGTTCCTGTTGCTGTTGTCAAGCCCCGAGATGTGCCCTGACCTGCGAAAACGCCATTCATAACGGTCAGTTCTCGTGTTACCCTGGATAGCCACGGAAGGGGTACCTGTCACATGACGTTCAAGGTTGGCGACACCGTGGTCTATCCCCATCACGGGGCCGCGCTGATCGAGGCCATTGAGACTCGCCAGATCAAAGGCGTGGACAAGACCTACTTGGTGCTCAAGGTCGCCCAGGGCGACCTGACGGTTCGTGTGCCTGCGGACAATGCGGAGTTCGTCGGCGTTCGCGACGTAGTCGGCCAGGACGGGCTGGACCGGGTCTTCGAGGTGCTTCGCGCACCGTATGCCGAAGAGCCGACGAACTGGTCCCGGCGCTACAAGGCAAATCTGGAAAAGCTCGCTTCTGGCGATGTCATCAAGGTCGCCGAAGTTGTGCGTGACCTGTGGCGTCGTGAGCGCGAGCGCGGGCTTTCCGCGGGTGAGAAGCGCATGCTCGCGAAGGCGCGCCAGATCTTGGTCAGCGAGCTCGCGCTCGCTGAGAACACGAACGAGGACAAGGCCGAGGCCCTCCTCGACGAGGTTCTCGCGTCCTGACGCGAAGCCCCGTACACAGTTGTGCCGCGGTGCCCGATGACTAGGTCTCTCCTCCACGAGAGGCCTGTTGCCGGGCGCTGCGGCATGTCTGTACCCATACCTTTGATCTACTTCTTTGATCACGCCATTCCCATGGCGTGACTGGCGTGCCGGGTCCGGGCAGCCTGCTCGACCGGTCGTCACGGAAGGGGCGAGGGCGTCGCACCCGGCACCCCTCAGGCCATACCCATGTCGGCCGAAGTCACAAACCTGGCTCGGAGCTACTGATGTCTGACGCAACGCCCACCCACCGCACCGCCGCGGTGATCCCGGCCGCCGGCCGCGGGGTACGCCTGGGCCCCGGTGCCCCCAAGGCCCTGCGGGCCCTCGGCGGCATCCCGATGCTCATCCACGCCGTGCGGGCGATGGCCCGCTCCCGCGCCGTCTCCCTCGTCGTGGTCGTCGCGCCGCCCGCCGAAGCCGCCGGGGTGCGCCTCCTGCTGGCCGAGCACGCGCTGCCCGAGCGGACCGAGGTCCTCGTCGTCCCCGGCGGGGAGACCCGCCAGGAGTCCGTACGCGCGGGTCTGGACGCGCTGCCGCAGGACGTCACCTCCGTACTCATCCACGACGCGGCCCGCCCGCTCGTCCCCGTGGACACCGTGGACTCGGTCGTCGAGGCGGTGCGCGACGGAGCCGCCGCCGTGGTGCCCGCGCTGCCCCTGGCCGACACCGTCAAGGAGGTCGAGCCCGGGAAGCCCGGCGAGCCCGAGCCGGTCGTCGCCACGCCCGAGCGGGCCCGGCTGCGCGCCGTGCAGACACCGCAGGGCTTCGACCTCGCCACCCTCCGGCGGGCACACGCCGCGATCGCCGTCGACGGCGAGGGCGCCACCGACGACGCCGGCATGGTGGAACGGCTCGGCGTGCCCGTCGTCGTGATCCCCGGCCACGAAGAGGCCTTCAAGGTCACCCGCCCGCTCGACCTGGTCCTCGCCGAGGCCGTACTCGCCCGCAGGAGGGCCACCGATGCCTACTAGCCCCGCAGGTTCGCCGGACCAGGGCGCGAGCCCCGCCACCGCGACCGCAGCGCCCGCCCCGGCCCCCCTGCTGCCGCAGGTCGGCATCGGCACCGACGTGCACGCCTTCGAGGCCGGCCGTGAGCTGTGGTGCGCCGGTCTGCTGTGGGAGGGCGAGGACGGCCTCGCCGGACACTCGGACGGCGACGTCGCCGCGCACGCCGCCTGCGACGCCCTCTTCTCCGCCGCGGGCGTCGGTGACCTCGGCGCGCACTTCGGCACCTCCCGCCCCGAGTGGTCCGGCGCCGCCGGCGTCACCCTTCTGGCGGAGGCCGCGCGCATCGTCCGCGCCGAGGGCTTCGAGATCGGCAACATCGCCATCCAGGTGATCGGCGTGCGCCCGAAGATCGGCAAGCGGCGCGAAGAGGCGCAGAAGGCGCTCGCGGCCGCCGCGGGCGCCCCCGTCTCCGTCTCCGGCACCACCACCGACGGACTCGGCCTCACCGGCCGCGCCGAGGGCCTCGCCGCCATCGCCACGGCCCTCGTCTACCGGACGAACCGGGCCTGAACACCCCCGGCGACGGCACATCTTCGGCAACAAAGGGGCCCCGCGGCCCCAAAGGGTCGCGGGGCACTGCTATACGCGCACTACCCTGGATGCCGTGACTATTCGCCTGTACGACACCAGCGCCCGGCAGATCCGTGACTTCACCCCGCTCGTCCCGGGCTGTGTCTCGATCTACCTGTGCGGCGCCACGGTGCAGGCGGCCCCGCACATCGGGCACGTCAGGTCCTATCTGAACTTCGACATCATGCGCCGCTGGTTCACCTACCGCGGCCTCGACGTCACCTTCATCCGCAACGTCACCGACATCGACGACAAGATCATCTGGAAGGCCGGCGAGCAGGGCCGCCCCTGGTGGTCCATCGGCTACGAGAACGAGCGGGCCTTCAACGACGGCTACGACGCGCTCGGCTGCCTCCCGCCGACGTACGAGCCGCGCGCGACCGGCCACGTGCCCGAGATGATCGAGATGATGCGCGTCCTCATCGAGCGCGGCCACGCGTACGAGGCGGACGGCAGCGTCTACTTCGACGTCCGCTCCTTCCCCGGCTACCTGGCGCTGTCCAACCAGAACATGGACGAGCTGCGCCAGCCCGCCGAGGAGGGCATCACCGGCAAGCGCGACCCGCGCGACTTCGCCATGTGGAAGGCGTCCAAGCCCGGCGAGCCGGACTGGGAGACCCCGTGGGGCCGCGGCCGTCCCGGCTGGCACCTGGAGTGCTCCGCGATGGCGCACAAGTACCTGGGCAGCGCCTTCGACATCCACGGCGGCGGGCTGGACCTGATCTTCCCGCACCACGAGAACGAGATCGTCCAGGCTCAGGCCTTCGGCGACGAGTTCGCCAAGTACTGGGTCCACAACGCCTGGGTCACCATGTCCGGCGAGAAGATGTCCAAGTCGCTGGGCAACTCGGTGCTCGTCTCCGAGATGGTCAAGCAGTGGCGCCCGATCGTCCTGCGCTACTACCTCGGCACCCCGCACTACCGGTCGATGATCGAGTACAGCGAGGAGGCCCTGCGCGAGGCGGAGTCCGCCTTCGCCCGGATCGAGGGCTTCTGCCAGCGCGTCGTCGAGAAGGCCGGCAAGCCCGTCGAGCCGGCCGCCGAGGTCCCGCCCGCCTTCGCCGAGGCCATGGACGACGACCTCGGGGTGCCCCAGGCGCTCGCGATCGTCCACACCACCGTCCGCCAGGGCAACAGCGCGCTCGCCGCCGACGACAAGGACGCGGCCATCGCCCGCCTGTCCGAGGTCCGGGCCATGCTGGGCGTCCTCGGCCTCGACCCGCTCGACCCCCACTGGGCCGGCGAGGCCGACCGGGAACAGGACCTGCACGGCGCGGTCGACACCCTGGTGCGTCTCGTCCTGGAACAGCGCGAGTCCGCCCGGGCCCGCAAGGACTGGGCGACCGCCGACGCCATCCGCGACCAGCTCCAGCAGTCCGGGCTGGTCATCGAGGACGGCCCGACCGGACCGCGCTGGACTCTGGGCCCCCGCTGAGCCCGGGCAGCTGAGCTTGGTGTGCTGCCCGGCGCTCCGGGCCGCACACTCTTCATACGTACATATCGCAGCATCAAAGAAAACAGGTAGAAGTCATGGCCGGGAACAGCCAGCGCAGGAACCGTCGCACGTCCAACAAGAAGGGCGCGACGGTCGGCAGCGGTGGCCAGCGGCGCAAGGGCCTGGAAGGCAAGGGCCCCACGCCCAAGGCCGAGGACCGCAAGAAGCACAAGGCGAACCGCATCAGCAACGCGATGGCCCGCCAGGCCGCCAAGCGCCGCCCCGCCCCGCGCCGCGGCGGTCCCAAGGGCACCAGCGAGATGGTCGTCGGCCGCAACCCGGTCTTCGAGGCGCTGCGCGACGGGGTCCCGGCCACCACGCTGTACGTCCAGCAGTTCATCGACAACGACGAGCGCGTCCGCGAGGCCCTCCAGCTCGCGGGCGAGCGCGGCAACATCAACCTGATGGAAGCCCCGCGCCCCGAGCTCGACCGCATGACCAACGGGCTCAACCACCAGGGCCTGGTCCTGCAGGTCCCGCCGTACGAGTACGCGCACCCCGAGGACCTCACCGCGGCCGCGTACGACGACGGCGACGACCCGCTGATCGTCGCCCTCGACGGCGTCACCGACCCGCGCAACCTCGGCGCGATCGTCCGCTCCGTCTCCGCCTTCGGCGGCCACGGCGTGGTCATCCCCGAGCGCCGCGCCGCCGGCATGACCGCCGGTGCCTGGAAGACCTCGGCCGGCACCGCCGCCCGCACGCCCGTCTCCCGCGTCACCAACCTGACCCGCGCCCTCCAGGACTACAAGAAGGCCGGCATCACGATCGTCGGCCTCGCCGCCGAGGGCACGCACACGGTCAGCGACCTGGACGCGCTCGGTGGCCCGGTCGTCATCGTCGTCGGTTCCGAGGGCAAGGGCCTGGGTCGTCTCGTCGGCGAGAACTGCGACTACCTCGTGCGCATCCCGATGCCGGGCGGCGCCGAGTCGCTCAACGCCGGTGTCGCCGCGGGCGTCGTGCTCTACGAGGCGGCCCGCCGCCGCGCGGACCGCGGCCGCGTCTGACCGGCCCGGCCCGGAGCGGCACCGTGGTCAGGTCGCCCACCCGGTCCGATCGCTGATCCACTTGGCTCACGGAAAGTGACCCGTGAGCGTGTCACCCCGCCCGTTTCGGGCGGGGTGGCTTGATCTTGACGGGTCTCGGACAGATCCCTGATGTCAAGGCAGTGTCCTAAACACTGATCACTCGGTTAGATGAGTGTGGACACCAGAACGCCAGGTTTCGACGACCAGCCCGCGCTGAGCATGGTCAAGGTGCCGTGCGATCCCGCACAGGTCATCGTCAACCACGCCAGCTTCCGCGTGCGGCTCGCACCGACCCCGAGCGCGCGTTCCAAGCCCGCGAAGGTCCCCGGCCGCGCGCCCGTCCTCGGCGGGGCCGCGGTCGCCGCCGCAGGGGTCACCCGCCGCCGGGCCCCCGTCGTCTGGAGCGGCAAGTCCGACGCCGGCGACGCCGCGGCGATGGGCGGACTCCTCCAGGCGGTGCGCGAGGTCGGGCGCGGCCCCGACGAGTACGACGGCGGAGCGACCCAGGTCATCCCGCGCCTCGACCTGGCCCACGACCTCGCCGACGCCACCGTCGCCACGCCGACCGTCATCGGCCAGCGCAGCTACGGCGATCCCGGCGAGACCCGCCCGCTGGCCGCCGTACGGGACCTCCCCCACGGGCAGCCGTCCGGCCCTGGGGCGGGCCCGGGGCCAGGGGCCGACTCCCGGAGGGGCGCCGGCGACACCCGCCCCCAGGCCTCGTACTACCCGGGCCGCCGCATGAACCTCGGCGTCGTGCTCCTCCCGCTGCGCGTCTTCCTCGGGTTCATCTCCATCTACGCCGGCATGGGCAAGCTGTGCGACCCCGTCTACTTCGACGGCGGCGAGCGCGGCTCCATGGTCACCTGGCTGCGCACCCTCCACCCCTGGGCGCTCGCCGAACCGCTGCGCGACTTCGCGCTCGCGCACCCGGTCGGAGCCGGCCTCACCGTGGCGTTCCTCCAGGTCATCGTCGGCGTGCTGACCGTATTCGGCCTGTGGCAGCGGTTCGCCGCCTGCTTCGGGGCGCTGCTCTCCGCCGCGCTGCTGATGACCGTCAGCTGGAAGACCGTCCCCGCCTACGACGCGCCCGACATCATCTACCTCGCCGCCTGGAGCCCACTGATCATCGCGGGCGCGCCGGTCTACTCCCTCGACGGGCGCCTCGCCGGCGAGGCCTGGCGCACGCTCGGACCGCGCTCCGAGGTCTGGCAGCTGCGCCGGCGCGTACTGCGCCGCGGAGCCGTCATGGCCACCGTCGTCTGCGGGCTCACCCTGCTCATCGGCTCGCTCCTCGGCGGCGCCGTCCGCTCCACCACCGTCGTCACCGTGCCCGGCCCGGGCGAGGCCCCGACCAACTACCTGCCCGGCCGCCCGCTGCCGCAGACCCCGGCCCGGCAGCAGCCCAGCCAGCAGCCCTCCAAGGCGCCGTCCCCCTCGGCCTCCCCCACCGAGTCCGCCGCCAAGTCGGCCAAGGCCTCGGCCGCCCCTACCCGGGAGAGCGCGGGCACGGGCTCCGAGTCGCCCACCGCGACGAAGGGCACCACGAGCAAGCAGACCCCGCGCAGCACCCCGCGGCAGTCCACCTCGCCGAAGGCGCCGACCACGTCGGGAACCACGAGCGGCAGCACCCCGACCAAGCAGTCCGGCCTGGTCGGAGGACTCCTCGGCTGAGGCTCCTCGGCTGAGACCGACCGGCACGGAACAGGGGCCCGGCGCGCGAGCGTGCCGGGCCCCTGTTCGTGCCGCCGTACGTGCCGCCGTAGGCTCCCGTCGTACGCTCCCGGCGGACGTGCGGCCTCAGGAGGCCGTCTGCGCGGCCAACTCCCGTGCCGCCTCCGCCAGGTCCTTCGCGGTGTCGATCGCCCGCCAGTAAGCCCCCTGGGGCAGCGGGAAGCCCGCCAGCCGCCGCTCGCGCGCCAGCCGGGGGAAGGTCGTCCGCTCGTGGTCCCCGAAATCCGGGAGCAGCGAGGCGAATTCGGGCCCGAACACGTACACCCCGGCGTTCACGGCGTACGGCGACGGCGGGGCCTCGATGAAGTCCAGTACCTGCCCGAACTCGTTCGTCTCCACCACCCCCCACGGAATCCGGGGCCGGGCCAGCGCCAGCGTCGCCACGGCGCCCCGCTCCGTGTGGAAGGCCGCCATCTCGCGCAGCGAGAACCGCGTCCACACATCGCCGTTGGTCGCGTACCAGGCCCGGTCCGGGTGCGGGAGGTGGCGGGCGGCGTACTTGAGGCCGCCGCCCCGCCCCAGCGGCTGCTCCTCCACCACGGTCGTCACCCGTAGCGGCAACCGGGCCCCGGCCAGCCACTCCTGGAGCACCTCGGCGAGGTGTCCGCACGAGACCACGGCGTCCGTGACCCCCTCGGACGCCAGCCAGGCCAGTTGGTGACCGATGATCGGCAGTCCCGTCCCCGGGATCTCGACCATCGGCTTGGGACGGTCGTCCGTGTACGGACGCAGCCGCGAACCCTGGCCGCCGGCCAGGACGACTGCCTGGGACGGAGCGGCGGGGTCCGCGGCTGCGGAGGGTAGGGCGTCGGCGGCGGAAGGGGCGGGCGCGGGGCGGTGGTTGTCGGCCATGGCGGCCAGCGTAGGGACGCGGGCTGCGTCAGCCCATGGAGGCGACACCGGACGCGTACGAGGTGTCGCACACCGGCCGGGCGTAGGACTGGGCCTTCGTCGGGCCGTAGGCGTCGACGGCGGCCCGCCCCAGCGCCCGCGCGATCCCCACGCAGTGCTCGGCGAGCGACGGCCGCCGGTCCACCTCCCGCTGGAGGTGGGTGAGGACGTCGTCGGGCGCCTCGCCCTCCCGGAGTTCAGCGACGAGCTTGTCGCGCAGCACGTCGTGCGCGGCACGCGGCTTCGCGGGCACCGAGACGTCCTCGGCGGAGGCGGTCAGGATCTGGGAGGAGGAAGTGTCCGCCCAGGGGACCATGGTGACCGCGAGGGTCCCGGACAGGACCAGGACGACGGGCAGGACCAGGGCGAGGGAACGGCCGATACGGCGGGCAGTGTGGGTCACGAGGGCGAGAGTAGCGCTCGGTGAAGATTTGGCGACATTCTGTCACTCGGTCGGGGGATGGTTCGACGTGGTTTTTCGAATTACGGGTTGACGCGCGGGTCCGAATGGCCCGGTCTGCCGGGGTTGCTGCGGGGTTTGGTGAGAGGCCCCGCCGGGCAGTGCCCGGGTCCGCCCGGGGTTCGCGCGGCCAACGGACGGCGAAGGGGCGCCCCTTGGCGGGACGCCCCTCCAAACCCTGCAACCCTGCGGCGCCGTCAGCCGGAGAGGCGCTCACCGGAGGACGTCGAGAACACGTGGATCTCGCCGGCCCGCGGCACCACGTGCATGCTGGAGCCCTTCTCCGGCACCTGGCGGCCGTTGACGCGGACCACGAGGTCCTGCGAGCCCTCGGCGGCCGCGGTGGAGCCGTAGACGTAGCCGTCCGCGCCCAGTTCCTCGACGACGTTCACGACGATCGTCAGACCGCCGGACTCCGCGATGTCGAAGTGCTCGGGGCGCACGCCGACCGTGACCGTGCGGTCGCCCGCGTCGGCCGCGGCGGACAGGGCCTCGCGCGACACCGGGACGACGCTGTCGCCGAACTTGACGCCGCCGTCGGTGATCGGGACCTCGACCAGGTTCATGGCCGGGGAGCCGATGAAGCCGGCCACGAAGAGGTTCGCGGGGCGGTCGTACATGTTGCGCGGGGTGTCGACCTGCTGGAGCAGCCCGTCCTTCAGGACGGCCACGCGGTCGCCCATGGTCATGGCCTCGACCTGGTCGTGGGTGACGTAGACCGTGGTGATGCCGAGGTCGCGCTGGAGGGCCGCGATCTGCGTACGGGTGGAGACGCGGAGCTTGGCGTCGAGGTTCGACAGCGGCTCGTCCATGAGGAACACCTGCGGCTTGCGCACGATGGCGCGGCCCATGGCGACGCGCTGGCGCTGACCGCCGGAGAGCGCCTTCGGCTTGCGGTCGAGGTACTGGGTCAGGTCCAGCATCTTCGCCGCGTCCTCCACCTTCCTGCGGATGGTGGCCTTGTCCTCGCCGGCGATCTTGAGCGCGAAGCCCATGTTGTCGGCGACCGACATGTGCGGGTACAGCGCGTAGTTCTGGAACACCATCGCGATGTCCCGGTCCTTGGGGGGCAGGTGCGTGACGTCGCGGTCGCCGATGCGGATGGCGCCGCCGTTGACGTCCTCCAGACCGGCGAGCATGCGCAGCGAGGTGGACTTGCCGCAGCCGGACGGACCGACGAGGACGAGGAACTCGCCGTCTTCGATCTCCAGCTCCAGCTGGTCGACGGCGGGCTTGTCGCCGCCGGGGTACAGCCGGGTCGCCTTGTCGAACGTGACAGAAGCCATGGTGATGAATCCCTTCTACCGGCAGGAACGTGCCGGACGATCCGAGTGGAAGGTCTAGTCCAGTAAGCGGACTTTCCGCCCGACGCTACCGGTCCGGGCGGCTTCTGTCAGCACCCGGGAGGTCTCGTCTCGGACTCCGTCCGGGTGGCGACCGTTCGCATGGACTTGCGGAGGGTCCGAACCCAGGTGCGGGATCCGGCCGGGCGCAGGCGATACCTCTGGTGCGTCTTGGGGGCGCTTCCCGTGCGGTGGCGCCGGCCCAGCTTGGCACCGAGAGGGAGAACCGAATGAAGAATCGTCTCGTAGTCATCGGATCCGCTGTTGCCGCGAGCGTCGGCCTGTGCATGGGGGTCGCACCGGCCGCCATGGCCCAGGCTCCGCTGAAGGTGAGCGTGGCCTGCGGTGACGTCGCGGCGCTCCTCACCGCGGTCGGCGACGCGAACGCGAACGACGACGGCGGCACGATCACGCTGGCCAAGGACTGCGCCTACACCTTCACGGACGACTTCGAGGACTCGGGCACCGCGCTGCCGGCCATCACCGGGAAGGTCAAGATCGTCGGGCGCAACTCGACGCTGATCCGGTCCTCCACCCAAGGCCTGCCGCTCTTCCGGATGATCTGGGTGAACGAGGGCGGCGAACTCCTCCTGAAGGGGGTCACCGTGGCCGGCGGCCACTCCGACGGCTACGGCGGCGGCATCAACAACGCGGGCACCCTGCGCCTGGAGGACAGCAAGGTCGCCGGTAACCGGGCCGACGGGGAGGGCGGGGGCATCCACAACACGGCCGGCAGGACCACGCTCGTCGACAGCGAGGTCCTGACCAACGTCTCGGTGACCACGAACGGGACCGCCGGGAACGGCGGCGGCATCAGCAACGACGCGGACGCCACCGTCACCCTGACCAAGTCCACGGTCGCGGGCAACGCGGCCGACGGCAGCGGCGGCGGCATCGAGAACGAGGGCACGCTCACCGTCGACCGCGGCCTCATCACCGACAACGTGGCCCGCGACGGCAGCGGCGGCGGCATCGACAACCTCGGCACGGCGAAGCTCAAGTACACCAAGGTCGTCGAGAACTGGGCCGGCCGCAACGGCGGCGGCATCAACAACGGCGAGGAGGCGACGCTGGAGGTCCACGACTCGGCCATCGCCGACAACCGGGCGGCTCTGGACGGCGGCGGCCTCAACAACGCCGGCACCGCGACGCTGAAGAAGACCAAGGTCGAGGCGAACCAGGCCGGCCAGAACGGCGGCGGCATCAACAACACGGAGGAGAACGCGGGCGGCGTCACGCAGCTGACGCTGGAGCACGTGACGATCGCGGGGAACCGCGCGGCGGTCCTGGGCGGCGGCATCAACAACGGGGAGGGCGCCGGTGTGACCCTCAACGAGACCAAGATCGTCAAGAACCTGCCGACGAACTGCGCCGGAACGGTGCCCGGCTGCACGGCCTGACCCCTCGCGTGACCCCTCCCATGACCCCTCCCGTGACCCCTTCCGTGCGGTGCCCGCAGCCAATGTGATGGCTGAGGCAAAGGGCCCTGTGTAGAGTGATGGCGGCCCTGCCTCCTTAGCTCAGCTGGCCAGAGCACCGCTCTTGTAAAGCGGGGGTCGTCGGTTCGAACCCGACAGGGGGCTCTGAGGGAAAGTGCCTGCTCAGAGTGGGTAAATACGCGACTGCCCGCCAGGGTCATCCTGGCGGGCAGTACGCATTCCATACACGCTGGATCTTCTGGCCCTACGCGGCGAGCACCGCTCCCCGCCGCTCCAGTGCGGCAAGGCGACCCTTGTCGAGCGCGTCCGCGACCTCGTCGAGCCGGTCCGGCCACAGGTGCCCGTACACGTCCAGCGTCATCGCCGCGGACTTGTGGCCCAGCATCGTCTGCACCACCTTCACGTCCGCGCCGGCAGCGATGGCGAGCGAGGCGGCCGTATGGCGCAGCTTGTGGGGCGTGATCCCGAGGTCCCCGAGGTCGGCCTCGACGATGGCCTTGTCGAAGGCTCGCTGCCGGAAGTTCCGGTAGCGCAGCGGACCGCCCTGGGGCGCGGTGAACAGGAGATCCTCGCGCTTCCGTCCGTCCAGGAGCGGGCGCAGCTCCTCGGCGAACGACCGCGGTACGGGCACGGACCGCTTCTCGTGATTCTTCACCGGCCCGACCTCAAGCTTGCCGTTCACGTCGGAATACGCCTGAACGATCCGGATCCGACGCGTGTCCACGTTGAGCCGGGCGGTCTTGATGGCGATGGCCTCACCCCAGCGGATGCCGCTGTACGCGAGGACGAGGACCAGGAGCCGGTACGGGCCGGACGCCGCGGCCAGGGCCTCGACCTGGTCGTGCGTGAGGTAGACGTGCTCGTCGTCCTCGGACGGCCGGGGCAGCGTGTGTTCGCTGGCCGGGTTCACGGCGATCCGGTGCGTCCTGATCGCATGCTTCATCACGCCGCCGAAGACGTAGAACGTCTTAGCGATGCGCCCGGGACTCAGGGACCGGCCGGCCGCCCCGGGCTTGTTGATCAGGTCATCGACCCACAGGGACACGTCGTCCCACTGGATCGCCGCGACCTGCCAGTCGCCCCACTTCGGGATCACGTACAGGTCGAGCAGCTCGCGGTAGTCGTTCTTCGTCCGCCGGGACTGTTTGCGGAGGGTCTTGAACCACTCTTCGGCCACGAGGGACGTAGCGGCCTTCCCGGACCGCGGGTCACGGTACGAGCCCTTGTCGAGGCGGGCCGTGATCGCGTGCAACTCGGCCTCGGCCTGCGGCAGCTTCCCGAACGTCTTCGCCTTGCCCTTACCGTCCGGCCCGTACCAGCGGACCCGCCACCGGCCCGGCGGCTGGCGCTTGCTGCCCTCACGCTTCGCGGCCTGCCACTTCTCCAAGGCCGCTTGGTAGTCGGCGTGGTTCTCCCGGTCCTCGATCCAGACCCTAGCCATCGCCTTCCCCCATCAGCTGCTCGAATGACTCCGGGTCGAGGCGCTGCAGCTCCCGGATGTCGAGGCCCTGTTCCAGCAAGGCCCTGTAGGCCTTGCGGATCTCCGCCACCTGCTGGCGCCCCTTGCTGCCCTGAGGGCGGAGCACGACGCCGTGAGCCTCGCGTCGCCCTGGCGGCCGGCTGTAGAGCCGGTACTCGAACGATGCCGTGCTTGGGTCGCCGTTCGTCCACTGCAGCGGGCGCTTGCCGTCCATCCAGTCCCAGGCTGTGTCGGCCGAAACGGGGCCGGCGCCCGTCACCTCTACGGCCACGTCGTCCGAGTCCTCAAGCGGCAACAGGAGCGCTGAAGGACTGACACCGAACACGATGGCCATAGCGACCAGCTCGTCGGCCGTCATGTGACGCTCGGCCTTCTCCATCCGAGTGATGCCGGAGGGCGAGATACTCCGGCCCATCCGCTCAAGGGCTCCGGACAGCTGCCGAGTACTCATGCCTCGGATCTTCCGGAGCCGTGCCAGATTCTGCGCGACGGTCTCGCCCGTCGGTCCGGTCTCGATGGCGCGTCGTCCGTACTGCTGCTCGCTCATGAGCGCCAGCCTATGTGGACTCGGAGCCCTTGTGTATCGGCTGTTATGGGTTACCATCTGGGTCATGTGCATCACGATAGATGCGCCTGCGTCAGGAAAGCAACACTCTCCCCTAAGGAGAATCAAGGTGGCTTCTGTAAGGGACGTGACGGACGACCTGCTCGCCCCGGCGGAGGTGTGCAGCCAGTACCGCGTTTTCAGCAGCGTGCAGGCTCTCGCAGACCTGCGTTGGCGGGGCGGTGGGCCGACGTACATCAAGACGGCCGAGGGGCGGGCGGGGCGCGTCTTCTACCGTCGCTCCGCCATCGAGCGGTGGCTGGACGAGCGCACGGTGCAGACCGGGGGCGCCGCAGCATGAACGGAAACGCAGAGAAGGGCCTGCGGGTAACAGGCCCTTCTCAGAAAGTCTCCGCGGCCAGCGGGTCGACTCCGACCACGGTAGCCCAGGGAGACCCCCCACGTGTAGCGGGTCGACTCGACACGTACAGGTCCCGCTCAGGGAAGTGGCACCGGCAGGTAAAGGTCGAGCGGTGCCCCGGGTGCGGACACCCTCACCTGCACCGCGCGCCCCTGCCGCTGGTCCGCTCCGTCCTCAAGACAGCGCCATGCGGGACCACTTACATCGTGGTCCTGCGGACCGCTCAGGCGGTGGCCGCATGAGCGCATACGGGCGCGTCCTCGACGCGCTGAACGCCCACGGCAGCAAGGGCCGTGGCACCGCCTGGCAGTGCGTTGCACACGAGGACCGATCCCCGTCCCTGTCGGTCACCAACGGGGCCAAGGGCGTGGTCATCAACTGCCACGCCGGCTGCGCGACCGAGGCGGTTGTCGGCGCCCTCGGCCTGACCATGGCGGACCTGTTCGATGAGCCCCTGCAGAGGCAGGAGCGCCCCCGGGTGGTTGCTGAGTACCCGTACACCGACGAGCACGGCCAGGTGCTCTACCTGGTCCGCCGCCTGGAGCCGGGCTACGACGGCGAGCGCAAGACGTTCCGGCAGTTCAAGCCGGACGGGACCCCGGGCGTTGCGGGCATCCGGCGCGTGCTCTACCGGCTGCCGGAGGTACTGGCGGCCGCCGCGTCCGGCGGCCCGGTGTTCGTGGTCGAGGGCGAGAAGGACGTCGACAACCTGCGGGCGACGGGCGCCACCGCCACCTGCAACGTGGGAGGGGCGGGCAAGTGGAGCGACGACTACACCCGCGCCCTGGTCGGCGCCTCCGAGGTCATCGTGATCCGGGACCGCGACGAGCCGGGCGCCAAGCACGCCGAGGCCGTCGTGGCGTCCGTCCAGGCCGCCGGGATCCCGGTCCGGATGCTGGAGCCGGCCCGCGGCAAGGACGTGTCGGACCACCTGGCCGCAGGGCTCGGCTACCCAGAACTGCTCACCCCGGATTCGCATCCCACAAATCCCACAATGACAGTGCCGCCTCAGGGAACGGGACCGGACCTGAGTTCTGGGATTTCTGGGACGCAGATCCTCGATGGCGGGTGGGACGAGCCGGTGTCCCTTGCCGCCGCCCCTGTCCCGCCCTTCCCCGTCGCCTCCCTCGGGAGCCTGGGGGAGTTCGTCATCGCCGCGGCCGAGTCTCTGCAGGTGCCCGTCGACCTGGTCGCCTTCGCCGCGCTGGCCACCATCAGTACGGCTACCGGCGGCCGGCGCCGCGTACAGGTGAAGGCCGACTGGCAGGAGTCCACCGCGCTCTACCTGGCCGCCCTGGCGGACTCCTCCGAGAAGAAGACGCCAGCCCTGAACGCCGCTGCGAATCCCCTGCGCGAGGTCGAAGAGGAGCTGATGGAGGCGGCTCGCCCCGAAGTCGAGGCGACCGCGCAGGAGATCCGTATCACCACGGCCCGCATGACCAAGGCCGAGCAGAACGCTGCCAACTCGGACAGCGACAAGCGGCTCTCGGCGGAGGCGGACGCTGAGGCGGCCCGGGTGAAGCTGCTGGAGCTTGGGGACGCCCCGGAGCTACCTCGGCTCCTGGTCCGCGACATCACCCTCGAAGCGCTCGCCAAGCGCATGTACGAGCAAGGGGGCCGGATCGGCTCCCTTGCCTCCGAGGGAGGCCTATTCAAGGTCGCGGCGGGCCTGTACGGCAACAACGGCAAGGCCAACACGGATCTGCTGCTTGAGGCGTACACGGGCGGCCCGTACACCATCGACCGGACCGGTCGGGCGGGCGCGCGGATGTCTCACACGTTTCTGGCCCTCGGGCTGATCGTGCAGCCCGGCATCATCTCCGGGCTGGAGAAGCAGAACCCCGAGTTCAGGCAGTCCGGGCTCTTGGGCCGGTTCCTGTATGCCAAGCCCGCGCCCACGGAAACGGACACCTTCGACTCTCCGCCCATCCCTGCCCAGGTCGCCAACGCCTATGACCACCGAATCAGGGACCTGATTAAGCAGGTGTGGGCCAGCCCGGACGTGCTCACGATCGAGCTGTCAGGACCGGCCCGTCAGGCGTTCGGCGAGTTCTACAACGCGTTCGCCAAGCGACGGAAGCCCGGAGGGGACCTGCACGACCTCGCGGACTGGGCCGGCAAGCTGCGCGGCCAGCTCATCAGGGTTGCGGCCTGTCTCACCCTCTACGAGGACCCCGGGGCCCGTGAGATCAGCCACCAGCGCATCACGGATGTCCTCGCAATGACGCCCTACTTCATCGCCCACGCACGCGCCGTATTCGACCTCATGGGCAAGAACCGCGAAGGCGCCGTCAAGCCACTCCGAGACGTCGTTGGCTGGCTCAAGGGTCGCAGCAGCCCCGGGGACTCCTTCTCTGCCCGCGACGCCTGGCAGGCCCTCAAGGGGCGCGAGTGGGCCACGGAGATGGACGTCATGAATGACGTCCTGCTGCAGCTGGAGGAATACGGCTGGCTGGCCCTAGTCCCGCCGCCCGAGACCGCCCGGCGCGGTCGCAAGCCTTCCCCCCGCTTCGACGTCCACCCGTACATCGCCAACCCGAAGGAGGCGAGGCGATGAGCCTCCACCGTCGGCGCGAACCCCTGCTCTGTGCTGCGTGCTCCACGCCGGTCCGCCGCGGCAAGTACCGGCTCTGTACGGCCGGCTGCGGCGCCCGCCTCCACACCGACCACCGCAGCCCCTGCAGCGACGCGCACGCCCCCGTCTGCCCCCGCCGCACCCCGCCCCCCAACGCCCTGGAGGAGACGTGACCCTCACCGAGGACGTACTCGCCTACATGACGCTCGCCCTGCAGACCACAGACGCCGACCGGGAAATCCCTGAGGACGTACAGGTCCTCGTCGGCCAGGCCGCCCTCGACCTCCTCGAACGCGAGCCCCTGGACGCGATGGCCACCATCACCGGCATCGCCTTCGGACTCCTCCGCGACCTGTCACACCACACCGGCCGCACCCGCGAAGACCTCTGGCAAGAGAGGGCCCTCGCCTACTCCCACACAGAAGAGAGCAACACATGAGCCTCCCCCCGAACTCCGTCACCGCCCTGACGCCCGCCGCCAACGATCTCGTCTGGCTCGTCTTCACCGGCACCGTCCACGAGTTCGTCACCTTCGTGGGCCTCGCCGCGATCACCACGGGCACCGGCAAGGACGCCCGATGCGACATCGAACCCGTCGTGCTCCTCGGCGACCGGGTGATGTGCCGCACGGAAATCGTTGCCGAGTACGGGCCGGACGCCCTCAAGGTCAGGCAGTCGTGACCACCACCCACACCAACACAGACAGGAGTCACACCATGAACGCCATCCCGCTCCCCAAGGACGTCGCCGCCACCATCAGCGACCTGGTCAACCTCATCCGCAGCAACCGCAACGTGCCCGCCGACACCCTGACTCGCGCGTTCGAAGGGCTCGTACAGGCCGGCGTCAGCCTCAGCGAGTCCCGGCGCCAGCCTGCCTTCGGGCCCACCGGCCGCGACCGTGCCGACCGGCGGCCCGCTCCCGAGATCCGCAGTGCAGCAGCCGGCGACGACGGACCGCGGCCCCTCACCGCCAACGACTGCGGCGCCGTGTTCAACCCGCCCCGCAACGCCCGCAACACGGCAACCCTCGCCCCGTGCCTCCTCAGCCGCGGCCACACCGGCAAGCACGCCAACGGCTACGGCACCAGCTGGACCGAGCGAGGCACCAGCAAGGGCAGCATGAAGGTGCACGCCGACGGGACGCCCGTAGAGGTGCCTGCGGCACCCGCCAGGAACACCAGCCCGGCGGACCTCGCCGCCCGCATGGAACGCCTGCAGGCGCGCATGACGGGCCAGGCCCAGCCCCCTGCCAAGCGGGCCGCCTACCGCGTCGGTGACACCCCCGTCCAGCGCGCACAGCAGGCCGTCCGACTCGCCGCAGCCCCCACCTACGGATGGATGGAGAGCCAGCTGCGAACCGTCCTCGAACGACTGGAGCAGGCCGGCACCGAGCTGGTGCGGCACGCCGAGAAGCGTGACTCGTTCGAGCAGTACAACCACAAGCACATGCAGACGCTGCGGCGACAGCTCGTCTGCGCCCGCGCCGCGCTCCTGCAGGCAGGTACCCGGCGGCAGGAACTGGAGGCGTGCGTGGACGTCATGCGCACCGCAATCCCCCCGGTCGCCGACCCGCTCGCCGAGCATGAGCGCAACGCTGTGAGGTTCGCCCGGCAGCTGGCAGCCGTGCGGCAGGCGCACCTGCAGCCCAAGCCCCAGGCCACGCCGCACCCGTGGTTCCCCGACGGTAGCGCGGCGTAGCCAGTAGCCCCACCCGGTAGGCCCGGCGTGCCCTCACGGCGTCGGGCCTACTGCTGTGCGTAGCAGGCCGTGAACCCAAGCAAGCGCACGACGTTCAGCACGACACGAAACGTGAACGAAGCAGGATCGGGCACCCCGAAACGTGCTGATGAGCACGGCCGAGGGGGGAGAGTGGATCGAAAGTTGAGCGGGGTCATGGGCGACCCAAACGCCCTTCTCGCCCGATTTTTTGCGCGGCCGATTTGAAAGACGCTAATCACCGAGAAACTCCAACTGGGTAAATAGCGACTCTGGGTGACGGTGACTCTGGGTCATGCAATGCCCAGGTCGGGCCCTCCGTACTGCCGCTTCAGGTTGAGCAGCATCCGCTGGATCTGCTGTGCCACGGCCGTCGGGTCCATGGCTCCGTTGACGGTTACGTTCTGATTGATCACGGTGGTGCGGGCTGCTCGCGCCGCGGGCATTGCGGCTGGGGCGGAGGCTGCTGCCGTCGCGGGTAGCGCCTGGCCGCTGTTGAGCGCGTCGAGGGTCCTCTGACCGAGCCGGTCGACCGCGGAGGCCTGCAAGACGTACTCGCCATCGGACAGCATGCGGGGAACGCTGTCGGACGTGCTCGTGCCTGGACCACGGACGATGCCGCCGCCGGACAGGCCTTCGATGAGGCGAGTGCGGTTGTTCATGGACCCGCGAGTCACGTAGGTGAGCGTGACGCTGACGGACCTGTCCCGGATGGACGCAAGCTCGGCTCGGGCCTGGGCAGCCTTGCGCTCCAGGTCAGCAATGTGCGCGGTGAGCTTGGACTTGCCCTCCGGCGGTACGGACGACAGCTGGCCCTTGGCCGTCGCGATCTGGCTTTCCCAGTTGCTGATGTTCATCTGCAGCCGGTTCTGGCTGAGACGCGGGAGGACGGACGCCGTGAATGCGGAGGTCTTTTCCTCGGGGTGTGCAGGCCGCTGATGAAGGAATTCTTGAAGGAGTCGAAGTCCCGGTTCGCCTCTACGAATGCGTCACCGAATCCGGGGATCTTTCCGAGGGTCTTAGCGAGACCGGAGATGATGGCATCGAGGGCGGTGAGCGCCCCGGTCGCCAGCAGCCGGAACCCTTGCAGAGCGGGGGGCAGGCCCTTGAGCACCCCCTCGGCGACGGTGATCATCACGTTCCCGCCGATGCGGGCGAACTCCATCAGTCCGATCTTGTTGTCCTGCACCAGGCCGTGAAGACGCTGGAGCGGCCCGCGGAAGCTCTCGACAGCGGCGGTGCCCGGCGTCATCGCGTCAAGGATCGCCTTACCGGCGTCCTTGAAAGCGGACGCGAAAGGCTGCGCGATCAGCCAGGCCGCCTTCAGCCCGAAGACCAAATCTTTGACGACGGGCGACAGGGCGCGCACGGCTACGCCGAACACGTCCAGGCCGCGGCTGAAGACATTGCCGAAGAGCGTCATTTGCTCGCCGAGGAGAGGGCCGAAGATCCGGGCGACCTCACCGCTGAATCGGCCAAGGGCAGGCAGCACATTCGTGTTGAGCATCCCGAACAGGCCGTCCAAGAATTTCGACGACCCCTCGACACCGCGCTGCAACCCCTGGAACATGCCGGGCAGCCCCTTGCCCAGCAGGTCGGAAAGCCCGCCCGACAGAGAGCGCAGGGTGGGCTCGCTGGCCGCGCCGAAGGTGAGGAACCCGCGGGCCAGCCCGCCGAGTCCGCGGGTCAGGTCGGCCACGAACACGCCACCCAGACGCAGGTTCGCGGCGAACTCCTTCTGGAACCCCGAGTCCTTCATGAGGCGGCCAGCCCCGGCTGCCGCCTTCCCGAAACCGGCGCCCAGCTCGGTCATGGCCGCGCCGAAAATCTTGATGATCGGGCTGGATTCCCTTAGGGCCTGAGTGAACCCGGGAAGCATGGCCTTCTGGATCTCGCCACTCAGGCCGGTAAATTCCTTCTTGGTCGCGACAAGCTGTTTCGTGAATTCGCGGGCCGGAGCGGGGAGAGCCTTGAGGGCTTTCTCGTACTCCTTCTTTCCCTTGGTCGACGCCTCCAAGGCGCCCGCCACCCCGGTGAAACCGAGCTTCATCGTGACGGCCGCGGCGCCCGCGCCGAGGATCATCGGGACCAGGGCGCCGAGGGCGGGCAGCAGCGACATGCCTGCGACGGCCGCCACACCCCACATGGCCCCACCCAGCCCACCGCCGCCCTTGCCGCCGAGGGCGCCGAGCTTCGCGGCCGTAGTGCTCGCGGCGCCGCCCACCCTGTTCAGGCTGGGGACCACCGTGTTGATGTCGACCCCGAACCGCTGGGCTGCCTCGCTCGCCGTGACGAACCTGCCGCGCAGGTCCCGCAGCCGGCCGCGGGAGTCCCGGGTCAGCTGCGCCACCTGGTTGTTGGCGTCGGCCGCCGCCTCACCTAGGTTCCGCACGCCGACCGCCGCGTCGGTTGTGTCGTGACCGAGACTGCCAGCCGCTCGGCCGGCGCCGTCCATCGTGCGGGAGAGCTCCTGCAGCTGGCCGCCGGCGCCGCGCGTGAACGCCCGCAGCTCACCCCCGGACTCGTCGACAGCGTCGTTGATACGGCGGTGGAACCGCTCGGCGGACTCTCCGATGCGCCGGAACACCGGGCTGAGGTTGTCCTCGCCGTCGAGGACGAACGCCATACGTTGAGCCATGAGGTCCCCTGCGAATAGATTTATGCACTCCAGCCCTATAAGAATAGATCCATTCGGTACGCTTAGGGAGTGCCTTCAGCACTGAGGAAGCCCCTCGCGACTGGTCCCTGCGGGGGGCTTCGCCATGCGGCGGCCGGACATGCCAAAGGGGGCCCTCGGCGTACTGCCGAGGGCCCCCGTGTGTGGCTGTCAGAAGGTGTCAGGGCGGGTGTCAGATCCGTCTGACACCCGCTCCCGCCTAGGGGTTTGGGTGTCAGGCCCGTCTGACGCGTCAGACGGTGTCAGGTCGTGTCAGGAGCTTTCGGCCCTTCACGGGAGGCACCGGCCGGTCAGCGTCCTCAGCCGCCGTGGGGAGCTCTGTGTGGCCCTCGCTCCAGTGGTTCGACCAGCCGCAGTGTCCGCACGCATACCGGCCGTCCAACCCCGCGATGAGGGTTCCGCAGCGCCGGCACTCGCCTTCAGTGATCTGTGGACTGGCCATGCGGGGAGGATACCGCCGTGGGTGTGACACCTGAGCTCCATCCGCATTGGTTGGTGCAGATCCACCGGCCGTCTGATCCTTGGATCGCGCCGGCCCCGCAGTTGCTGCAGTTCATGAGCATCCCTTCCCTGGTTGATGGGGGCAGTCTGTGCCGCCCGCACTGGCCAGGGAAGGCTGCTATCGGTCAGGCGTCGGCCATGGCGGGCACGATCCGGTACCTGCCAGGCTTCGACGTCTCGGCGAGGCGCCCCTCGGCGAGGAGTCGCTGGAGCTCTCCGGAGACCCATCCGCGCTTCCGGCCGAGCCGCTCGCCGTGCTTCAGGACGTCCACGGGCCCGATCACCATCGTGCCCGTGGCTTCGTACTCGGCGACGATCTCGTCCAGGACGTCCCTGGCCTGCTCCGCGGTGAGGTCCTCTCCCTCAAGCTGCCCGAACGGCACGTTCTCCTCCCCGGGCAGCGGCGGAGGGAGTTCCTCCTGCGGGTCGATGTCCATGTCTTCATCGTCCAGGCGGCTCACGGTCGCCTCCTCGTCCTCGTCGGTCCCAGGGTTCTGCTCCTGGTGGCGGGCGCGTTCCGTGTACGCCTTCCCCACGACGGCCGCCGCCGCACCCGCGGTGATCGGGTCAGGCTTGGCGCCGTTGCGGCCGGCCCACGCGGCCAGAGTCTCCATCAGGGACACCGAGTCCCAGGTGAAGCGCCAGGTTCGGGCAGGCGACGGGTACAGGCTCTCGTCGATTCCAGGGGTGACCAGGTAGCAGTAGCCGGGCCGGCGGTTGCCCCATGCTCCAGGGTGGGCGCCGGCGTCGAGTACCTCGTCGGGGAGCGCGAAGCCCTCGTCGCGCTTGTCGACGCCGAAGCACAGCACGGACGGCAGGGACGCCCTGGTCGACGTGGACATCTGGTCGTGGCTGGGGCGCTGCAGGGACACGATCAGGGCGACGCCGGCGGAGCGGGCTTCCTGGGCGATGCCGGTGAACGCGTCGTCACCGAGAGCGCGGAGCGTGTTCGCGGCTTCCTCGAACCAGGCGACCAGGAACGGCATGCCCTCGCAGCCGCACGGCCCGTCGGGCTTGCAGGAGTGGTCGGGATCGTTCTGGGTGTCGAAGCAGCGAGGTTCCCAGGCCCGGTACTTGTGGGCGCCGAGCCAGCGGGTGCGGGCGGGGATGACGGCCTGGACGGCCTCGACCATGGCTTCGGTACCGGCGCCAGCCTCGACGGCCCAGTCGATGCCGGGCAGCAGCGGCCGGAAGTCCTGGAAGGCCTTGGGGTCGGAAAGCCAGGTGAGGACGTCCTTCCTCGACAGGATCTCGGTCAGGACGTTCAGGGCGCCGTCGCCCTTCCCGGAGCCGGACATCCCGGCGATGAGCACGTGGGTTCCGTTGCGGCCGGCCTCGACGTCGGCGGGCAGCCACAGTTGCAGCGGGTCGCCGTTGTCGTACCGGCCGATGATGAGCGGGTCGGCGATCGATCCGCCGGGGAGGGCGGGGCCTTCCCACAGGATGATCTCGGACAGCATGTCCATGGGCACGATGACCAGGTCGCCGCGGCGGGCCGAGTCGGGGTCGGGGCTGTACCGGATGGCGGTGGTCGGCAGGTCCAGGGCGGATGCGATGCGGGGGAGGGCTCGGGTGACGTCGTCGTTGGTCTGCTCGCCGGCCTCTAGAGCGATCGGCGCCGTTACCCGGTTCGGCTCGACCTTGACCCGCTGCATGAGGGCCTTGGCCAGGCCGACCTTCTCCAGCAGGCCGGCGCCGTCCGTGACTGCCTTCACGCCGTCGGGGTCCCGGCGGTAAATCTGCCGGATGTTCCAGGTCAGCGCGGCGACCGTGCCACCGACGACCAGCCCGTTGTACGAGGGCTCGAAGATGGAAGCCGACGTGAACCAGGTCGCTCCCGCCGCGACGGTGATGGCCGAGTGCAGGCGCCGCTGGGGGCCGGCTCCCGCGCCGGCCCACCAAGTGGCGCCGGTCAGGACGACCGAGCCGAGCGTGAGGCCGATACCCATGGCCGCATCCCCCGACCAGGCAAGGTGGCCGACCGTGCCGGAGATGCCGAGGGCGCCCACGCCGAGCCACGGCGGCAGGTAGGGCTTGGCGCGGTGCAGCAGGTAGGCCTTGATGCCTCCCGCATCGGAGCTGCCTTTCAGCTGTTCCTCGTGCCGCTGCTCGATGTCCTTGCCGGTCATTGGGGTGCCTCCTCTCAGTACTGGAACGGGCGGGCCTGGGCCGGCCGGTTCGGGGTGCGGGCGGACATGATGTCGGAGTACTCGCGCTGGAACGCGGCGTAGGTGGCCGCGGCCAGCGAGGCGGCGTCGGCGAGGGCTTCGCCGGACTTCTTCAGCTTCCGAGCGACCTTCCTGGCCCTCAGCCTGTGCTGAATGATGTTGTCGTCCCGCAGGCCGCTGGCCTGGGAGAGAGCGGCCTGCAGGATCTCGGCGGCCACCATGACCTCGATGGAGGCGTGTACGGCGAACGCTCGCAGGCTGTTGCAGTAGTTCCGCAGCTCGGCCGCCGACGCGAAGGACGGGTCGGGGAGCATGAACTGCGAGCGGCCCTGGCCTCCGCCCTGCTGGCCGCCGCTGCTGCCCATGGTGGTGGTCCGGGTGGAGTTGACGTTGATGTTGGGGCCGAAGCTGAACGACGGCCCGTGCTTGGCCCCGCCGCCCTTGTTCTGCGGGTTGGCTCGGGTGCTGCTGCTTGTGCGCTGCCCGTTGATCGGCATTCGATCTCCTCCAGCTCGGTCCGGGTGGATCCCGGCCCCCACCGCACCCCCGCAGGTGAAACAAATGGTTCACCTGCCGAGGGCGGAAGGGGTCGGGGTTCAGGCGGGGCGGATGTCGTCGGCGCTGACGATGGCGTCGCAGGGGTACGGCTTGTCTACGAGGGCGACCTTGACGGCCCCGTCGGGCGTGTGGCCGAGGATGGTGACGCGCTCGCCGGTGGACTTGAGGCGGAGGTTGTCGTCCGGGTGGGACGGGATCGCAGAGGCGGTGGTGGTCCTGCTCTTCCTGCCGAACATGGGTGCTCCTCGTGGTCAGGCCGGGTGGATCCCGGCCCCCACCACCCCCCGCAGCGAGCGAATTCCGTTACGGATTTCGTTGCACTGCCGAGGGCGGAAGGGGTCGGGGTCAGCGGTAGGCGGCGCGGTCGAGCTTGTTCCGCTCCCGCCGCACGGTCGCCTCGACGGATGTCTGCTTGGCATCCGGAACCTTGGCGAGGATCGCGGCGATAGCCTCCTCGCGGGACGCTCCGGCGGTGAGAGCGACACGGGCCAGGTGGGCGATGTTCGCCTCAGGTTCGGACGGTTCGCGAACCGTGTTCGCCCTGTTCAACGGCGGTACGGGAAGCCCCGAACCGTCCTCGTGTTCGCGGACCTGTTCGGCGGTGATCACTTTCGAGGCACCGGGAAAGTGATCAAACCCCGCGATCTCGTTCAGAGCCCGCTCGGCGGCCAGCAGCTCCAGCCGTGCGGCGACTTCCGCTTTCGCGGCCTGCCGGCGTACACCCGCGATGGCGAGCTTGGCGTTGGCCTTGCTCATCTCCGCGGCGACCCACTGGGAGTCGGCCGGCGACAAGTCCTTGTCGATGTGCTTGAACACGGCCCACCACAGCACCTTGGCGACGATGGACACCGCAGCACCGACCGCGGCCATCTCCCAGCTGCCGGCCAACTGGCCCTCAAGGTAGATGGCAGCCGCGGCAACGAGGGCCAGGCCCCATCCGACCTTCCGGGGGAAGTCCCGCTTGGCCGGGTCGAAGCGGGCCAGCCATTCGAGCAGCAGCACGGACAGCCAGGCGACGTCGAACACGACGCCGGCCGCGTAGCCGACGCCACCGCCGAGGAGGGTGCCGATGCTGTACGTCGACCACACGATCGCTACGAGCGTGAGCGCCAGGACGAGGCCGGAGACGGCGACGAGCGCCATCGAGTCCTTGTCGCGGGGCAGCTTCGGCATCCGCACCGTGTACGGCTCGGACACCTGGTGCGTGGTCCCGTCGATCGTGCGGTCGACGAGCTGGTGCCGGATCTCCTCAATGAACTTCACTGCTGACTCCTTCGGCTACGCGCACCACGCGGTGGGCGGCCAGGTTGGCGCCGTGCCGGTCAGCGGCACGGTTCGCGACGATCAGGGCGGCCATGAGGGCCGGAATCTCGGGGAGGGGCCGGGGCCGCCGGTCGACGGCACGCAGCGCGGCGTGCTCGGTCGGCCGGCGGACGGGCCAGCGGGAGGTCACTCCCCGTCTTGCGGGTCGATGGGGTCGGTGTCGCGCTGCCCGCACCAGTCACAGGCGGTCGTCATCCCTCGTCACCCTCCTGAAGCGACTGCAGGCGGGCCCGCAGCGGCAGCAGCGTGTACAGAGCGTGGGAGGTGAGCGTGGCGGCAAGGTCACCCAGACCGGCCGGGCCGAACTCGTAGTGCTCGCCCTCGATCTCGACCGCCGCCCACACCCCGCGGTGCCCGTGCTCCGCGAACGGGTACTGGCTGAGGAACGCGGTCAGCAGGGTCACGTCGCCGACGCCGGGGACGTGCAGGGTGGCGGGCTGCTCGACGCCCTGGTGGTGGATGTCCGCCCGGTGAATGTCGTCCCGGTGCGGGGTCACGCACCAGCTCGGCTCGACGACGTCGACGGGGCCGTGGTCGACCGTCCGTACCGTCACGATCCGCGGGGCGC
The DNA here is from genome assembly GCF_056432025.1 of Streptomyces sp. NPDC045695. Lineage (NCBI taxonomy): Bacteria > Bacillati > Actinomycetota > Actinomycetes > Kitasatosporales > Streptomycetaceae > Streptomyces > Streptomyces sp. NPDC045695. The sequence continues at coordinate 448,598 of NZ_JBWKJU010000003.1, read as the reverse complement.
TCACAGCTCCACCCGGCCCTGCGCACGCAGCCCGACGAGCTGGGCGTGGACCTTCCGCATGTGGTCGAGCTGACCCTCCAACGTGCGGATGACGTAGGCCAGGCCGTCCGGGTCCAGTCCGGTGATGACCTGGTCCTCAAGGATCTCCACGGTGGCGTGCGGCAGACGTTCGTGCATGTGGTTGGAGAACGGCTCCTGCCGGATGTCGACGGTCAGCACGCGGTGCTCGTCGAAGTCCCGGCCGACCTGCATCGGCAGCCACGCCTCGGACGATTCGGTGGCGCACCAGATGTCGGTGGGGTGGGTCGGCGTCTCGCGGTCCATGCTGTGGTTGACGGTGCAGCCGGGCAGGCAGGTGACCTCCCGCAGCTGGGTCGTGGTGCTGTCGATGAAGGACCACGTGCGGGCCGGCGCCTCGACGGGGAGGGCCTCGCGGGTCCGTGCCGTCGGCTGCGTCGGGACCGCGGTCAGCTTCGGCTCGGGGCGGAACATGCGGGGCAGGTCAGCGGGTACGGTGTTGGACATGGTTCGACTCCCTTTGCGGAGGGGTTCGGATCGCAGGCCCCGGACAGGCGTTGGTAGCGCCTACCGGGGCCGTCCTCGTTTCCGAGGCGATGCCGTCATCTTAGACCCGTTCGCGTCTATCGTGCAACACTCCTCGGGTACTCCAATACGCATGCCGTACACATGAGGATCCGATGCTCGCCTATACCCTTCGATAGCCTGTTATGGAAAACATGCAGGTCAGGGGCCTGTAGTACCTTCGATGCCGGTCAGGCGTTCGGGCGTCACGGACTTGTAAAGCGGGGGTCGTCGGTTCGAACCCGACAGGGGGCTCTGCTTTTCGAAGGCCCCGGACCGTTCAGGTCCGGGGCCTTCGGCGTGTCCGGCCGGGGGTCTTGGGCATGCGCGGCCGGGGTCAGTGGCGGCCCGAGATGCGGTCCGCCAGGCGGGCCAGGGGGGTTGTCGCCGGGCTGTGCGAGGCGCTCTCGCGGCGGTCCGCCTCGCGGTAGGCGGCGTAGAGGGCCTGGACGCCGAGCCAGCGCAGGGGTTCGGGCTCCCAGCGGCGGACGCGGTGGCCCACCCAGGGCAGGGTGGTCAGCTCGGTGGCGTCGCCGAGGACCAGGTCGCGCAGGGTGCGGGCGGCGAGGTTGGCCGTGGCGACGCCCGAGCCCACGTAGCCGCCCGCCCAGCCGAGTCCGGTGGCGCGGTCCAGGGTGACGGTGGCGCACCAGTCGCGGGGAACGCCCAGGACGCCCGACCAGGCGTGCGTGATCTCCGTACCCGTGAGCTGCGGGAAGAAGGCGAAGAGGAGGGCGGTGAGGGCCTCGATGGTGGCGGGCTGGGTGCGGCCGTCGTTGTCCGTGCGGGAGCCGAACCGGTAGGGGACGCCGCGGCCGCCGATCGCGATGCGGTCGTCGGCGGTGCGCTGGGCGTACATGTACGCGTGGGCCATGTCGCCCAGGACCTCCCGGCCCGACCAGCCCAACCGGTCCCAGGCGTCGGCGGGTAGGGGCGCGGTGACGATCATCGAGGAGTTCATGGGGAGCCATGAGCGCTTCTGGCCCTTGAGGGCGGCGGTGAAGCCTTCGGTGCAGCGCAGGACGTGCGGGGCGCGGACGGTGCCGTAGGGGGTGACGGCCTTTCCGGCGGAGATCTCCGTGACCGGGGTGGATTCGTGGATGACGACACCGAGGCGTTCGCACGCGGCGGCGAGGCCCTTGACCAGCTTCAGCGGGTGGACGCGGGCGCCGTGCGGGCTCCAGCTGGAGCCGACGGCGTCGGCGACGGCGATGCGCCGCTGGGTGGCGGCGGCGTCGTAGAGCTCGCGGTCGGTTTCGCCGAAGGCGAGTTCGGCGGCGTGGAAGGCCTTCAGGCGGCTGAGCTGGGCGGGGGTGCGGGCGACTTCGAGGACGCCGCCGCGGTGGATGTCGGCGTCGATGCCTTCCTTGGTGGTGACGTCGATGACCTCGGTGACGGTGTCGTTCATGGCCTGCTGGAGGCGGCGGGCGGCCGGGTGACCGTGGAGGGCGGCGTAGCGGTCGCGGCCGGCGATGCCGTTGTAGAGCCAGCCGCCGTTGCGGCCGGAGGCGCCGTAGCCGCAGAACTTCTGTTCGAGGACGGTGACGCGGAGGTCGGGGGCGGCCTGCTTGAGGTAGTACGCCGTCCAGAGCCCGGTGTAGCCGCCGCCCACGATGACGACGTCGGCGGTGGCGTGGGCGGTGAGGGGGGCGCGGGGTGGGGTGCGGGGGGTGGTGTGGTCGGTCGCGTACCAGAAGGAAATGCCGCCGTTGATCGTCATGGGGGGATTGCTACACGGGGTGGCGCGGGGGTGTCCAGGGACGGACTGTCGCGCCGTGGGGCGTGATGCGGGGCCGGATGTCCGGTGTGGGTGGGGTGGCGGGGGCCGTAGGGGGCTGGCGGAGGTGGGGGCGCGTGGCGTCGGAGGCGTCGGAGGCGTCGGAGGCGTCGGATTAGGGTGCTCGGATGATTCGTAGCGCCGTGGTCACCGATGTTCCCGTCCTTCACGCGATGATCCGCGAGCTCGCGGAGTACGAGAAGGTGCCGCACGAGGCACGCGCCAGCGAGGAGCAGCTGCGGGAGGCGCTCTTCGGGGAGCGGCCGGCGGTGTTCGCGCACGTCGCGCAGGCGCAGGACGGCGAGGTCGTCGGCTTCGCGATGTGGTTCCTGTCGTTCTCGACGTGGCGCGGGGTGCCCGGGATCTACCTGGAGGACCTCTACGTACGGCCTGGCGTGCGCGGCGCCGGCCACGGCAAGGCGTTGCTGCGGGAGCTGGCACGGCTCTGCGTGGAGCGCGGGTACGAGCGGTTGGAGTGGTCGGTCCTGGACTGGAACGCGCCGGCCATCGACTTCTATCGATCGGTCGGAGCGGTGTCCATGGACGGGTGGACCGTGAACCGTCTGACGGACGGCGCGCTCCGCAAGCTGGGCGGGGCGCCGTGAGCGCACCGGACCCCTTGCCGCCGGTCGGCGCCGCGCTCAAGGCCGCCCGCGCGGAGGCCGAGCGCTTGCGCGCGTGACTCGGGGCCGGCTGCCCGGCTGCCCGGCTGCCGCACTGTCTGGGGGGCTTGTCAGTGGTGTGGGTCACGATGGGGGGATGGCGCGAAAAGGGCAGCAGCAGACGGTGAAGGCGGCGCGGCGGGCGGAGGTGCGGTTGCCCGGGCTGTCGGCGTGGGAGGGGGGCGAACTGGAGCCGGACGGGGACTACGACGCGCTGGAGTTCGCGGATCTGGACCTCACGGGGCACGACGCGGCCGGGGCCCGCTTCATGGACTGCGCGGTGCGGCGGTGCGTGCTCGACGAGGCGGGGCTGGCGAAGGCGCGCTTCCTGGACTCCGTACTGGAGGGCGTGCGCGGGGTGGGGACCGACCTGTCGGAGGCGTCGCTGCGGGACGTGGAGCTGGTGGACGCCCGGCTGGGCGGCGTGCGGATGCACGGGGGCGTGCTGGAGCGGGTGGTGGTGCGCGGGGGGAAGATCGACTACCTGAACCTGCGGGGGGCGCGGCTGCGGGACGTGGTCTTCGAGGGGTGCGTGCTGGTGGAGCCGGACTTCGGGGGTGCGGTGCTGGAGCGGGTGGAGTTCCGGGACTGCGCGTTGCGGGGTGTGGACTTCAGCGGGGTGCGGATGGTGGACGTGGATCTGCGGGCGGCGAGCGTGCTGGAGATCGCGCGGGGGGTGGAGGCGCTGGCCGGGGCCGTGATCAGCCCGGGGCAGCTGTTCGAGCTGGCGCCGGCGCTTGCGGTGCAGCTGGGCGTGCGGGTGATCGCGTAGCGGGCGGGGTGGGCCGGCCCGGGCCGGGGCCGGGGGCTGGGGGCGGGTGCCACGCCGTTGCCGGGGGCGCTGCCCCCGGACCCCCGCGCCTCAAACGCCGGCGGGGCTGGAATTGTGCCCCGGGCCTGGAACTGTGCCCCGGGCCTGGGCGGGGCGGTCGGCCGGGCGGGCCGCCGCTGCCGGGGCTCCGCCCCGGACCCCCGCGCCTCAAACGCCGGCGGGGCTGGAGTGGGGGCGGCGGGCCTGGGTGGGGCCCGGCTGGATGGGGCGGTCGGGCTGGGCGGCCCCGCAGGGGTTAGGCCGGGACGCGGGGGAAGCGTGACTGGAGGGTCCAGATGACCGGGTTGTCGGCCAGGCCGTCGTGCATGTCGACGAGGTCCGCGATGACGTCGTGGAGGAAGTCGCGGGCCTCTCGGCGCAGCAGGCGGTGGCTGAAGGTGAGGGGGGCTTCCTCGGGCGGCATCCAGTCGGCCTCGATGTCGACCCAGCCGAAGCGGCGCTCGAAGAGCATGCGGTCCGTGGACTCGGTGAAGTCGAGCTCGGCGTGCTGGCGGTTCGCGGAGCGGTTGCCGCGCGGGTCCTGGTCGAGCTGCTCGACGATGTCGCACAGCGCCCACGCGAAGTCCAGTACGGGCACCCATCCCCAGGCTGTGGACACCTCCCGGTCCTTGTCGGTGTCGGCGAGGTAGACGTCCCCGCAGAACAGGTCGTGGCGCAGGGAGTGGACGTCCGCCGAGCGGTAGTCGGTCTGCGGGGGGTCCGGGAAGCGCCGGGAGAGGGAGTAGCCGATGTCGAGCACGTATCCGATGGTGTCACGGGTACCGGGGCCGCTCGCACACGCAGTAGTCCCCGCGCCCGAAGCGGGGGGCGTGCGTCATGAGGGGAGGAGGCGCTGTTCCTTGGCCACCGCGACCGCGCCCGCGCGGGTGTCGACGCCGAGCTTGTCGTAGATGCGGCCCAGGTGGGTCTTGACCGTGGCCTCGCTGATGAACAGGGCCCGGGCGATCTCGCGGTTGCCGAGACCGCGCGCGAGCTGGCCCAGGATGTCGAGCTCGCGGTCGGTCAGGGTGGGGCGGGCACCGCGCATGTGGGCCATGACGCGGCTGGCGACCGGCGCGGAGAGGGTGGTGCGGCCCTGGGCCGCCGAGTGGATGGCGGCGAAGAGCTCTTCGGGGCGTTCCGCCTTGAGGAGGTAGCCCGTGGCGCCCGCGCCGATCGCCCGGGTGATGTCGGCGTCCGTGTCATAGGTGGTGAGGACCAGGACGTGCGGGGGACGCGGGGCTGAGGTGATGCGGCGGGTGGCCTCCACGCCGTCGATGCCCTCGCCGAGCTGGAGGTCCATCAGGACCACGTCGGGGTGGAGTTTGGCGGCCAGGGCGACGGCCTCCTCGCCGCTGCCCGCTTCGCCGAGTACCTCGATGTCCGGTTCGCTGCCGAGGAGGGCGAGGAGTCCGGCGCGGACCACCACGTGGTCGTCGCAGAGCAGGATCGTCGTCATGGGGTCGGCTCCAGGGGGATGGCGGCGGAGAGGACGGTGCCCTCGCCCGGGGTGGACTCGATCGTCAGGGTGCCGCCGAGCTGGCGGACGCGGGCGCGCATGGCGGGCAGCCCGTGGCCGCGTTCGGCGGCGTCGGTGCGGGGCTCGGTGAAGCCGTGGCCGTCGTCGGCGACGTCCAGGACGACCTGGTCGCCGAGGAAGCTCAGCGTGAGGGCGGCCGTACGGGCGCGGGAGTGCTCGCGGACGTTGGCCAGCGCCCCCTGCGCGATGCGCAGCAGGGCGGACTGGACGCGGTCGGGGAGCGGGGCCGGGGTGCCTTCGAGGTGGAAGCGGACGTCGATGTCCGGGCCGGCGTCCAGGGCGCGCAGGGCGTCGGCGAGGCCGGCGCCGTCGGCGAGCTCGGACGGGGCCAGGTCGTGGACGAGCCGGCGGGCTTCGGCGAGGCCGTGCGCGGCGATGCCGGTGGCGGTGCGGACGTGCGCGCGGGCGGTGGCCGGGTCGGCGTCCCAGGTGCGGTCGGCGGCCTGGAGGAGCATCTGCTGGCTGGAGAGGTTCTGGGCGAGGGTGTCGTGGATCTCCATGGAGAGCCGCTGGCGTTCGGCGAGGGTGCCTTCGCGGCGCTCGGTGGCGGCCAGTTCCCTGCGGGTGCGGATGAGGTCGTCGATCAGGGCCCGCTGGGCCTGGGCCTGGCGCTCCATGTGGACGAAGACGGCGGTGGCGAGGGCGGCGACGGCGGGCGGGGCGAGGAGGAGGTTGGGGTCGAAGGACTTGGCGAGCTTCAGCTGGGCGATGACCACGAGGCCGGTGAGGAGGGCGACCAGGACGATCGCGGCGCGTGGGGGGAGGGTGCGCAGGGCCGTGAAGAAGAGCGGTACGGCGCACCAGGCGAAGCTCGGCGCGAGGACGACCAGGACCACCCAGGTGGTGACGACCAGGCCGAGCCAGAGGAGGCGGCGGGTGGTGGGGGCCGGGCCTCTGCCAGTGGCTGTGCCTCTGCCTGGGCCTGTGCTCGTGGGTGTGCCTCTGCCGGTGTCTCTGCCTGGGCCGGGGCCCGTGCCGAGGGCGGGGCCGAGGACGTAGAGCAGGGCCAGGGTGACGCTGAGGGCGATGATCCAGGCGGTGCGCGGGTCGCCGGGGTGGCGCAGGAGGAAACGGATGAGGGAGGCGCCGAGGAGGAGGAAGAAGGCGGTGTGCGCGACCGTCGCCAGGGTGCGGGTGTCGTCGCGCGGCGGGGCGGGGGGCACGGGTTGCTCCTCGGTTCGGGGCACGGGTCCATTGTCGGCCGGGGGGTCGGTGCCGCGCCGTTGCCGGGGGGCGCTGCCCCCGGACCCCCGCGCCGCAAACGCCGGCGGGGCTGAATGGTCGCGGCCCGGGCTGGATATGGGGCGGTCAGGGTGATCGTTGTCGGCCTGGGGGCGGGGCGCATCGGCCGATCGGTTGACCCGGGGGTCAGCCGGTGGGGTGGGCGGGGGAAGCCGGTACGGGGACGGGGTGGCGGGGGGTTCGGGGAGAGGGTGGGAGAAGTCACCGCCTCACCCGATTCCACGCCTTCTCAGGAGCAGAGATGAACACCCGCACCCGCGTTCTCACCGGTACCGTCCTCGCCGCCGCCCTGGGCGCCGGGACCTTCGGCGCCGTGAGCGCCAGCGCCACGCCCGCCGCCAACGGTGCTCCGGCCGCCGCCGTGGCCAAGAAGAAGGACGAGGCGAGCGACAAGAACTTCACCACGTCGACGCGCATCACCGTCGACGCCGCCACCCGCGCCGCCCAGGCCGCGCTCCAGGCCGCCCAGGCCGAGAACCAGAAGGTGACGGTCGCGGTGGTGGACCGCAACGGCAACACCATCGTCACCCTGCGCGGCGACGGCGCCGGCCCGCAGTCCTACGAGTCGGCGCAGCGCAAGGCCTTCACCGCCGTGTCCTGGAATGCCCCGACCTCGGTGCTCGCGGGCCGCCTCGCCCAGACCCCGAACCTGAAGGACATCCCCGGCACCCTCTTCCTCGGCGGCGGCACCCCGGTGCAGTCGAACGGCGCCCCCGTCGCCGGCATCGGCGTGGCCGGCGCCCCGAGCGGTGACCTGGACGAGAAGTTCGCCAAGGCCGGCGTCGACGCCCTGGCGAAGTAGGACGCCGCAGGAGGCGGCAGGGCGCCCGCTCGGGCGGCCCGCCTAGGATCGCCTGCGTGGAACACCGTGCGCTCTACCGCCTCGCCGTCCCCGCCGTCGCCGCCCTGCTCGCCCTCACCACGGCGTGCACGGGCGGCCCGGTGCAGGGACGGCCGGGCGCGTCGGGGCTGCGCGACCCGTTCTTCCCCAAGGCCGGCAACGGCGGTTACGACGTCGACCACTATGAGCTGGACCTCGACTACGACCCCGCCGACGGGCAGTTGAACGGTACGGCCGTCATCACCGCCCGCGCCCGGCAGGGGCTCAGCTCCTTCAACCTCGACCTCAGCGGCCTCGCCGTCGAGGGCGTGACCGTCCAGGGCGCGGACGCCCGGTACAACCGGACCGGCAACGAGCTGACCGTGCGTCCGGCCGTGGACCTCAAGCAGGGCGAGGTCTTCCGTACGGAGGTCGACTACGCCGGGAAGCCGAAGACCCTGACGGACGTGGACGGTTCCAAGGAGGGCTGGATCGCCACCCCGGGCGGCGGCGCGGTCGGCGTGGGCGAGCCGGTCGGTTCGATGGCCTGGTTCCCCGGGAACCACCACCCCAGCGACAAGGCCGCCTACGACATCACGCTCACCGTCCCGCACGGCTACGAGGCCGTGTCCAACGGCGAGTTGCGCTCCCGCACCGACACCGGCGACGGCCGGACCGCGTTCGCGTGGCACAACCCGGAGCCGATGGCGAGCTACCTGGCCACCGCCGTCGTGGGCAAGTACCAGGTGACGACCGGGCAGACGCCCTCCGGGATCCCTTTGTACGAGGCGGTCGCGCCCGCGGAGGCGGCGGCGAGCGCGGGGAAGCTCGCGCGGCTGCCGGAGATGCTGGAGTGGGGCAGCCGCCGTTTCGGGCCGTACCCCTTCGGCACGGCGGGGGCGATCGTGCTGCCCGCCGAGTCCCTCACCTACGCGCTGGAGACCCAGACCAAGCCCGTCTTCCCCGGTGCGCCCGGGGAGGAGGAACTCGTGCTGCACGAGCTCGCCCACCAGTGGTTCGGCAACTCGGTGTCGCCGAAGTCCTGGAAGGACATGTGGCTGAACGAGGGCTTCGCGACCTACGCCGAGTGGCTGTGGGCCGAGGACCACGGCGGTCCCACCGCGCAGCGGCACTTCCAGGCCTTCCTGGACGGGGACACGGCCGTCGATGAGGCCGCCGACTCCGACTGGGCCGCCTTCCCGCCGGGCTCCCCGCCGGGTCCCGAGCACATCTCGGCGGCCCCGGTCTACTACCGCGGCGCGATGGTCCTGCACCGGATCCGCCAGGAGGTGGGCGACGAGAAGTTCTTCGACCTGGTGCGGGGCTGGGCGGCCGGGCACCGGCACGGGAACGCGGACACGGCCGACTTCACCGCCTACGCGCAGGAACGGACCGGGCACGACCTGAAGAGGGTCTGGGACGTGTGGCTGTACGGGAAGGGCCGTCCCAGTTGATCCGGGTGCCGTGCGGCCTAGCAGGCGTAGCATCGGAAGTGTGACGGCTCGCAGGGGACTCACCACCAAGAGGAGGTGGCGTCCATGCCTGAGGTCCTGGGGATCGGGCATCTCGCCCTGACCGTGAGCGAAGTGAAACGCAGCGCGGACTTCTACAACCGGCTGTTCGATACGCAGACGGTGGTCGACGTGGAGGACGAGTACGGCCCGTTCGTGGCCGTCGCCTCCCCGGCTTTCGTCCTCGGCTTCCGTACGCACGGGACCACCGACCGGGCGGACGCCTTCGACCCGGCACGGGTGGGACTGGACCACTGCGCCTTCCACGTGGCGGACCGCGCGGCGCTGGAAGCCTGGGAGTCCCGGCTCGACGAGCAGGGCATCGCGCACTCCGGCATCGTCGAGGACCCGTCGGGTCTCCACCTCAACTTCAAGGATCCGGACAACATCGCCGTGGAGTTCTACCGTCCCGCCGGTCAGGGCTGACGGGACCATAGTGAAGCCCCCTCCCCGGCCGGGGAGCGGGCTTCACCGGTTCAGCCGTCTCAGACGTTGACGCCGAAGTCCTGGGCGATGCCGGTCAGGCCGGAGGCGTAGCCCTGGCCGACCGCGCGGAACTTCCACTCGGCGCCGTTGCGGTAGAGCTCGCCGAAGACCATGGCGGTCTCGGTCGCCGCGTCCTCGGAGAGGTCGTAGCGGGCGATCTCGGCGCCGCCGGCCTGGTTCACGACGCGGATGTACGCGTTGCGGACCTGGCCGAAGTTCTGGCTGCGGGTCTCGGCGTCGTAGATGGAGACCGGGAAGACGATCTTGTCCACGTCGGCGGGCAGGCCGGCGAGGTTGACGTTGATGGCCTCGTCGTCGCCCGCGCCCTCGCCGGTGCGGTTGTCACCGGTGTGCACGATGGTCTGGTCCGGCGTGGACCGGTTGTTGAAGAAGACGAAGTGGCCGTCGGAGACGACCTTGCCCGTCGGGTTGACCGCGATGGCCGAGGCGTCGAGGTCGAAGTCCACACCGGTGGTCGTGCGGACGTCCCAGCCGAGGCCGACCGTGACGGCAGCGAGGCCGGGGGCCTCCTTCGTGAGCGAGACGTTGCCGCCCTTGGACAGGCTGACAGCCATGGGAATGTCCCTTTCCTCATCCGACATGCACGCACAGCACGTACAGGCGGTCAAAGTACCGCTGCCCCCTATAACGCGACGAGGGGGTCATCGGGTTCCCGTCGGGAAATGCGGGTGACGGGGGCGGGGCGGGGACGGATCATAGGGGCATGCCTGGTCCCTATGTCATCCGCGGTTCGGTCGTGCTCCCCGAGGGAGAGCTCGCCTGGCGGTTCTCGCGTTCCTCCGGACCCGGCGGTCAGCACGTGAACACCTCGGACTCGCGCGTGGAGCTGATGTTCGACCTGGCGGCGACGAACGCGCTGCCGGAGGTGTGGAAGGAGCGGGCGCTGGAGCGGTTGGCGTCCCGCCTGGTGGGCGGGGTGGTGACGGTACGGGCCTCCGAGCACCGCTCGCAGTTCCGCAACCGGGAGATGGCGCTGGTGCGGATGGCTGCGCTGCTGGCGGAGGCGACCGCGCCGCCGCCGAAGTCGCGGCGCGCGACGAAGATTCCGCGGGGGATCAATGAGCGGCGCCTGCGGGAGAAGAAGGCGCGGGCCGAGACCAAGCGGGGGCGGACCGGGCGGGACTGGTAGCCCTGCGGGCCGGCTGGCTCCCGGGCCGTACCGTGCGACGCCGTTGCCGGGGGCGCTGCCCCCGGACCCCCGCGCCTCAAACGCCGGCGGGGCTGGAATGGTGCCGGCTGGGCTGGATTGACGGACCTACTGGCCCAAGTGCCGGTAGCGGCCGCGGAAGTAGGTCAGGGGCTGGGCGTCCGGGTGGGGGACGGTGGAGGTCAGGACGCGGCCGATGACCAGGGTGTGGTCGCCCGCCGGGACGCGGTTCTCCGTGCGGCACTCCAAGGTGGCCAGGGCGCCGGTCAGCAGCGGCGCGCCCGAGGCCTCGCCGCGTACGTACGGGACGTCCGCGAAGAGCAGGCGGTCGCTGATGCGGCCCTTCATCGCGAAGCGGCCCGCCACCTGGAGCTGGTGTTCGGAGAGGACCGACACCGCCCACAGCGGCTGCTCCTCCAGCAGGTCGTCCATCCGGGAGCCCTCGCGCAGGCTCACCAGGACCAGGGGAGGGTCCAGGGACACCGACATGAAGGCGGTCGCCGTCATGCCGACGTCCTCGCCGCGCGGACCGTCCGCCGTCAGAGGGGTCTCGTGCGCGGTGATCAGGCACACGCCCGCCGCCAGCCGGGACATCGCTGTCCGGAACTCGTCATTGCTCACTCCCTCAGCATGGGGGTTCGTCGGGGCGGGGGTCGGTACGGGGGTCGTCTTCAGCACGGGAAAACGCTAATCTCGCCCTCCGCCGCGCACATCGGGCCTTCGTCCGAGTCGCGCCCCCGCCCCTTGGCCTAGGCCCGGGCGTATCGTTTGCTCACGGGAAGGTGAGGGAGCGCTCCCAGCCGTCAGGAGTCCCCGCACGCACCGCTGTTCATATCATGTGACTTGAGTCACAGAGGGCAAGATTTGTTGACCCTGTGTACCTGCCGCACAGCTCACTGTGATTCAGTGGACGGGACACCGCAACGAAACGCCGATGACAAACCTGGAGTTGCTGTCGAGGTCTCGGGGAGAGCGAGCAATGGAGACCGAGTCGGAGCCGTACGTCCGTCTTGCGACCCTGCGGCAGCTGCACCGGGTGGTGGCCGAGCTCAATACGGCCCGGAGCCTGGCGGACACTCTGCAGACCGTCGTGGACGGCATCGTCGTGGGCCTCGGCTACGAACTCGCCTGTGTCAACCTCGTACGCCCGGACGGTGATCTGGTCGTCGCCGCCTTCGCGGGCGACCCCGCCGCCGAAGCCCTCATCACCGGCCGCGTCGGCTCCCGCAGCTCCTGGGAACGCCGCCTGACGATGGGTGAGAACTGGGACGGCCTGCGCTTCATCCCGCACACCGAGGGCTGGATCCTCCTGGAGGACGACGTCCCGCAGTGGCACACCGACGGCCCCGATCCGCGGTTCGAGGACGAGTGGCACCCCGAGGACCGGCTCTACGCCCCCATGTACGCGTCCGGCGGGGAACTCCTGGGTGTCATCTCGGTGGACAGACCGCGCAATGGCCGCCGACCGGGCGCGTGGGGCCGCGAGGCGCTCCAGATGTACGCCTTCCAGGCGGCGATTGCGATCAGCAATGCCCGGCTCCGCGCGAACATGCAGCGCGCCCTCGTCCGGCTGGAGCGCGAGCAGCAGGCGCTGCGCGCCAGCGAGGAGTCCTTCCGCCAGGCCTTCGAGTACGCACCCAGCGGCATGGCCATCGCCGAGATGGGCGGGGACCAGCACGGCCGGCTCCTGCGGACCAATGACGCGCTGTGCCGGCTGCTGGGGCGGCCCGCCTCCGTGCTGCGGCGCTACTCCTTCTCCGACCTGGTGCATCCCGAGGACATCGGGACGCTGCTGCGCACCTCCGCCGAGGGCGGCCGCGCCGAGCTGCGCCTCGGCCGGCGCGACGGTACGTATGTATGGGTCTCGCTGCGCAACTCCGTGGTCGCCGACGCCGCCGACGGGCCGCGGTTCCTGCTCACGCACGTCGAGGACATCGAGGAGCGCAAGCGGCACGAGCTCCAGCTCGCCCACCGCGCCAGCCACGACTCGCTGACGGGCCTGCCCAACAGCGCCGAGCTGCGGTCCCGGCTCGGCGCCCGGCTGTGCCGCAGACCGCAGTCCGTACGGGCCACCGCGGTGGAGGCCCTGGACGCGGCCTTCGAGGGACGCGACGGGCGCGAGGGGTACGACGTGCGCGTGGGGCATGACGGGTACGAGGTGCGGGCCGAGGCGGGTGCAGGCGGTGAGCACGGGTTTCCGTCCGACGGGTCCGACGGGCATGGGGCGAATGGGATCAATGGGGCGAACGGCTCCCACGGCCCCCATGGCGGCGGGGCCGACCCCTACGAGTACGCCGGGGTGCCCTCCGCCCGGACCGACGGCCCGTACGACCACCACGTGCACATGGTGGCGCCCGCGACCGACGTCGACGACGGGACGAAGGGGCTCGCGGTGCTCTTCTGCGACCTCGACGGCTTCAAGTCGATCAACGACCGGTTCGGGCACCACACCGGTGACGCGGTCCTGATCGAGGTCGCCCGGAGGCTGACGACGGGCGTCAGGGACGGTGACACCGTCGCTCGGCTGGGTGGTGACGAATTCGTCGTCCTGGCCGACGGACTGGGCGCCGCCGACGCCGCCGACCTCGCCGTCCGGCTGCGCAACGCCATCATCCCGCCGATCCGGGTGGACGGCCGTGCGGTGCGGGTCGGGGCCAGTTTCGGCATCGGCTGGGCCAGCTGCGGCATGTCGGCGGACGAGGTGCTGCGCTCCGCCGACCAGCGGATGTACATCGAGAAGCGGTCCCGGTCCAAGACGCACCGCCGGGCCGGCTGAGGCGATCTGTCGCCCGTGTGTGCACGTGTTCGGGGTAGGCTCCCGGGGGTCGAAAGGAGTGACCTGCGATGACGACGCCCGCGAACAACGGCCCGCACGGTGGGGCGAACAAGCCCGAGGACGACGATCCGTTCGGCTACCTCTACGAGGACGGCCAGGCGGCCGGAGCCACACCGCCCGGCCAGGGCGGCGCATACGGCTACCCGGGGCCCGCGGCAGGTGGTCCTTCCGGCGCACAGCCCGGAGTTCCCCGCACCTCGCACCACCAGGTGCGGACGGTCGGCGAACGCCGGAACGGCGGCGGCCAGCGCGGCCAGGTGCCCGCGCAGCAGCCCGCGGCCTACCAGGCCCAGTACCAGGCTCCGGAAGCCCTCCAGGCGGGCGGCTACGGCGTTCCGCAGCAGGCGCAGCCCCCGCAGCACCAGACCCAGCAGATCGCGCACTCCGGCGGCCACGGTGGCCACGGCGGTGGCGGCTCCAGCCGGCGGGGTCTGCTGATCGCGGCCGTCGCGGTGGTCGGCGCGGTCGTGATCGGCATCGGCGCGGCCCTCGCCTTCGGCGACAAGGGCAAGGACAAGAACGAGGACACCGCCGGCGGCGGCCAGCAGTCGCAGGCCCCGCAGAACCCGGCCAGCCCGGCGCCGAGCTCCCCGCAGCCCACGGAGGCACAGCTGCCGAAGGCGGACTTCGCGGGCGCCGGCATGTCCCTGACCGGCGGCGCGCGGCTGGAGAACACGCTGCCGGGCGCGAAGAGCGCCGGCGGTCAGTACGTGACCGGCCTGAACGCGGTCGGCGCCGCGGCGACGTGGACGCTCGACGTGCCCAAGGCGGGCGGCTACAAGCTGAAGATGACCTACGGGGTGCCGGGCAAGGACGCCTTCACCACGCTCACGGTCAACGGCGAGGTGCAGAGCCGTCCGATCAGCATGAAGAACTACTCGAAGGCCGCCGAGGGCGACTGGGCCAAGGGCTGGACCAACACCTACTCGATCGTGCAGCTCAAGCCGGGGTCGAACACGATCAAGATCTCGTGCGAGGCGGGCAACCAGTGCGACGCCGTCCTCGACCAGCTGTGGCTCGAGAAGTCCTGACCCCCGGCTCCCGGGACCTGCCTTAGTCGGCCGTCGTGACCTTCACCGACCCCCGTACCTCCTCGTAGGTGCGGGGGTCGAACTCTCCCGCCACCGGGGCGAGTACCGTCGCCGCCGCCAGGGCGACGGCGCGGGTGAGGCGCTCCGGCCACTCCAGGCCCTCCACCAGGGCGGACAGCAGCCCGGCGACGGCGGAGTCCCCGGCTCCGGTGGGGTTGCCGGACAGCGGCTGCGGCGGGGCGGCCCGCCAGGTGCCCTCCGGGGTGGCGGCCAGCAGTCCGTCCGGGCCCAGCGAGGTGACCACCGCGTGCGCGCCCCGGCGGCGGGCGTCACGGGTGGCGGGCAGCGGGTCGCGGGACCCGGTGAGCTCGGCCAGCTCGGCCGCGTTCGGCTTGATGATCTCGGGGCGGGCCGCGACCCCGCGGCGCAGGGCCTCGCCGCTGGTGTCCAGCAGGACGGGCACCCCGATCGCGCGGGCCTGGCGCACGAGCGTCGCGTACGCGCTCACAGGTACGCCCGGCGGGAGGCTGCCGCACAGGGCGACGGCGCGGGCCCCGGGCAGGAGTTCCTCGTAGCGGGCGAGGAACAGGGACCACTCCGCGGGCGTGATCAGCGGGCCCGGCTCGTTGAACTGGGTGGTGTCGCCGGAGTTCTCGTCGACCACGGCCAGCGTGCGCCGGGTGCTGCCCTCGCAGGGGAGCAGGGCGTCGGTGACGCCGCCCGACCGCGCGAGCAGGTCGCGTACGACGGAGCCGGTCGGGCCGCCCGCGAAGCCCGTCGCGGTCACCTCGTGGCCGAGCGCGGCCAGGACGCGGGCGACGTTGATCCCCTTGCCGCCGGGGCGTTCGGTGACGGCGGCCACCCGGTGCGAGGCGTGCGGAAGCAGCCGCGGCACGCGGTACGTGACGTCGAGTGCGGTGTTGAGCGTCACGGTCAGGATCATGGGTACCCCCGGGTCTGTTGCTGCCGGGATCATGCCAAAGAGATGGCGGTCGGCCCAGTCCTCGGGCCGACCGTCCTGCGCGCAAATAGCCGCTTGGCCGTCATATCGCCGCTCAAACGGCCGGATTGACGATCCATTCGCCACGGCGCATGACGCCCTTGACGTCGAAGGCGGCGTCGAGGACGACGAGGTCCGCGTACTTGCCGGGCTCCAGCGAGCCGATCTCGTCGTACAGGCCGATCAGCTTGGCCGGGTTGGCGGAGATCGCCTGCACCACGGATTCCACCGGGAGCTCGTCGACCGTGACCGAGCGCTTGAAGGCGGTGTCCAGGGTGAGCGTGGAACCGGCGATGGAGCCGCCCTCCACGAGCCGGGCCACACCGTCCTTGACCTCGACCTCCAGCGGGCCCAGGTGGTAGGTCCCGTCGCCGAAGCCGGCCGCGTCCATCGCGTCGGTGATCAGCGCCACGCGGTGCGCGCCCGCGTGGTGGAAGGCCAGCTCCAGGGCGGCGGGGTGCAGGTGGGTGCCGTCGTTGATCAGCTCGACGGTGATCCGTTCGTCCTCCAGCAGCGCGGCGATGGGGCCGGGTTCGCGGTGGGCGAGGCCGGGCATCGCGTTGAAGAGGTGGGTGGCCACGGTCGCGCCCGCGTCGATGGCGGCGCGCGTCTGCTCGTACGTGGCGTCCGTGTGGCCGATCGCGGCGATGACCCCCTGCTCGGCCAGCAGCCGTACGGAGGCCAGCCCGCCCGGCAGTTCGGTGGCGAGGGTGACCATGCGGGCGGCGCCGTGCGCGGCGTCGACCAGCTTGCGGACCTCGGCCGGGTCGGGGTCGCGGAGCAGGTCCTCCTTGTGGGCGCCCTTGCGGCAGGGGTTGATGAACGGCCCCTCGAAGTGGATGCCCGCGATCTCGCCCTGCTGGGTGAGCTCGGCGAGGAGCCCGGCCCGCCGGGCCAGTGCGTCGAGGTCGCCGGTGACGGTGGAGGCGACCAGGGTGGTGGTGCCGTGCTCGCGGTGGGTCCGTACGCCCTTGAGGACCTCCTCGGCGGTGCCGGAGGTGAAGGAGGCGCCGCCGCCGCCGTGGTTGTGCATGTCCACGAAGCCGGGGACGATCCAGTGCCCGGACAGGTCGACGGTCCGCGCGCCCTCGGGGGCGCTGCCGGCGATGCGCTCGCCCTCGACGATGACCCTGCCCCTGGTCACGGTTCCGGTGGGCAGCACCACCCTGGCGCCGGAGAGAACGGTGCTGTGCGCGCTTCCGGACATCAGGCAGGTACCTCCGTGGCGAGTAGGTCCCAGGCGAGCAGCCCTGCGCCCAGGCATCCGGCGGTGTCCCCGAGGGCCGCCGGCACGATGTGGGGGAGCCGCTGGAACGTCACGCGCTCCTCCACGGCCGTCCGTAGTGGTGTGAACAAGGTTTCCCCGGCCTCGGCCAGCCCGCCACCGATGATCAGCGTGCTCGGGTCCAGCAGGGTGATCGCGGTGACCAGCCCGTCGGCGAGGGCGCCGACGGCGGCCAGCCAGACCTCCCGGGCGCGTGCGTCGCCCGCCTCCACGGCCTTGGCGCAGTCCGCGGCGTCCGCGTCCGGGTCGCCGCAGGCGGCCGCCCAGGCGCGGCTGACGGCGGAGGCGGAGGCGAGGGTCTCCAGGCAGCCGTGCTGGCCGCAGCCGCAGGCGGGGCCGCCGGGGCGGACCACGATGTGCCCGATCTCGCCCGCGTAGCCGTGGGCGCCGGCCTCGATGCGGCCGGCGATGCCGATGGCTCCGGCGATGCCGGTGCCGAGGGGGACGAAGAGGAAGCGGTCGGCGCCGCGGCCCGCGCCGATGCGTCCCTCGGCGAGTCCGCCCGTACGGACGTCGTGGCCGAGGGCGACCGGGATGCCGCCGAGGCGGCTGCCGAGCAGCGCGCGCATCGGTACGTCGCGCCAGCCCAGGTTCGCCGCGTAGACGGCGATCCCGTTCCCGGCGTCGACGATGCCGGGGACGGCGACTCCGGCGGCCGAGGCGGCCCTGCCGTAGCGCTCGCGTCCGGTGTCGAGCAGCTCGGCGGCGAAGGCCTGGATCGTCTCGACGACGGCGTCGGGGCCCCGCTCGCGGCCGGTGGCACGGCGCGCTTCGTACAGCAGGGTGCCGTCGGCGGCGACGAGGGCGGCCTTCATCCCGGTGCCGCCCACATCGAGGGCGATGACGTGTTTCACGGGTTTCACAAGGACAGTCTCGCGTGCTCGGCGGGGAAAGGTCTAGTCCATTGAGGGGGATTGTTGAGCGGCCATACAAATTCGGGACCCGGGGTGGGAGCCGGATGTGGACGAGCCGCCAAAGTGGTGTAGACCTTACGTGGATCGTACGTACAAGAAGGGGTGGATCGAGAACCGTGAAGGGCCGTTACCAGAGGCTGGCCGCGTCCGGCGCCGCACTGTGCCTGACTGCCGTGACGCTGACCGGCTGCGGAGCCGTCGGCGGACTCACCGGGGACAACGAGGTGACCCTGCGGGTCGTGGCGGCCGATTACGGGGACAATCCGCAGAACTCCTCGGCCGTCTACTGGAAGGGCCTCGCGGAGCGCTTCGAGAAGGCCAACCCCGGCATCGACGTCGAGGTCAGCGTCTACTCCTGGTCGGAGGTCGACGCCAAGGTCGCCGAGATGGTCAAGGCCGGCAAGGCCCCCGACATCGCCCAGATCGGCGCCTACGCCGACTACGCGGCCGCGGGCAAGCTGTACTCGGCCGCGGAACTGCTCTCGGTCAAGACCGAGGCCGACTTCCTGGGACCCCTCGCGGACGCGGGCAAGGTCAAGCAGGTCCAGTACGGGCTGCCCTTCGTGGCCAGCACCCGGCTGCTCTTCTACAACGAGAAGCTGCTGACCGACGCGGGCGTCCTGGCCAAGGACGCCAAGGCCGGCTGGCAGCCCAAGAGCTGGGCGGACCTGGAAGCGGCGGCGAAGAAGCTCAAGGGAGCGGGCGTGCCCACTCCCTTCGCGCTGCCGCTGGGCCGCGAGGAGGCCCAGGCCGAGACGATGATGTGGACGCTGGCCGGCGGTGGCGGCTACACCGACAACGAGGAGTCGTACTCCATCGACTCCGCGGACAACGTCAAGACGCTGGAGTTCCTGCGGGACAAGATGGTCGGACAGGGGCTGACCGGACCGGTCGAGCCGGGCAGGCTGGACCGCCAGGCCGCCTTCGACGCCTTCGCCAAGGGCGAGGTCGGGATGCTCAACGGTCACC
Source organism: Streptomyces sp. NPDC045695 (assembly GCF_056432025.1). Classification (NCBI taxonomy): domain Bacteria; kingdom Bacillati; phylum Actinomycetota; class Actinomycetes; order Kitasatosporales; family Streptomycetaceae; genus Streptomyces; species Streptomyces sp. NPDC045695. The sequence continues at coordinate 429,964 of NZ_JBWKJU010000003.1, read as the reverse complement.
CCACGCTGCTGAAGCAGGCCGCCGCCAAGGGAGTGAAGTACGGCATGGTGCCGCTGCCGACCTCCGACGGGAGCGAGCAGCCGGCGATGGGCGTCGCGGACTGGATCATGGCCTTCAAGAACGGGCACCGCAAGGAGTCCGGCACCTTCCTGGACTTCGTGTACCAGCCGGACAACGTGATGGCCTTCACCGACCTGTACGACCTGCTGCCGGCCACCACCAGTGGCTACCACGCGAAGCAGAACGCCACGGGCGGCTCCTCGCCGCAGCTGAAGACCTTCCTGGCGGCGCTGCCGACCTCGCGGCTGTACCCGGTCGGTAAGAAGTCCTGGGCGGGCGTCAGCGAGGACATCAAGCAGAACATCGGCAAGACCGTCCAGCCGGGTGGGCAGCCGGCGAAGGTGCTGGAGGAGATCGCCACCGCGGCGCGGGCGGCCGACCAGCGCTGACGGCGGGGGCCTCTGCCGACGGCGGGGGACCGGGCCGGTGTCAGCGGGCGGCGTTAATCTGGCGGTATGACGGACGAGGGGCAGCTGACGGCCACGGAGGCCGCGGTGCTCGCGTACGAGGGACGCACCTGGCCGGGGCCCGGCGCGAAGGAGCGGGCGATCCGCGAAGGGCTGGGGATGACCCCCGTCCGGTACTACCAGCTGCTCAACGCGCTGATGGACGATCCCCGGGCGCTGGCCCACTCCCCGGGCACCGTGAACCGGCTGCGGCGGATCCGCGAGGCCCAGCGGGCCCGGCGGTAGCCGGCGTAGCCGTCACTCGTCCGGGCCGTTAGGGTCGTGCGTATGGGGAGCCAGCCGCACGACTTGCCGATGCCCGTCACCGCAGCCGGACGCGAGGGACTCGAAGCCCTCCTCCGCGTACCCCGCCGCTCCGTGGTCGCCTTGGACTTCGACGGCACCCTCGCCGACATCGTCCCGGACCCGGACCAGGCCCGAGCCCACCCAGGAGCCGTCCCGGCCCTGTCCGCGCTCGCCCCCGAGGTCGACTCGGTCGCCGTGATCACCGGCCGGCCGGCGGGCGTCGCCGTCCGCTACGGGGGCTTCGCCGGGGTGCCCGGGCTGGAACACCTCGTCGTCCTCGGCCACTACGGGGCCGAACGCTGGGACGCGGTCACGGGCATCGTGCACGCCCCCGCCGAGCACCCGGGCGTGGCGGCGGTACGGGCCGAGCTGCCGGGGTTCCTGGAGGCCATCGGGGCGTGGCGCGGGACCTGGATCGAGGAGAAGGGCCGCGCGCTGGCGGTGCACACCCGGCGGGCGGAGAACCCGGCGGCGGCCTTCGCGGCCCTGCGCGAGCCCCTGGCCGAGCTGGCGGCCCGCCACGGGCTGATGGTGGAGCCGGGCCGGGCGGTGCTGGAGCTGAGGCCGCCGGGCGTGGACAAGGGCGTCGCCCTGACGGAGTTCCTCGCGGAGCGGTCGGCGGAGGCGGTGCTGTACGCGGGCGACGACCTGGGCGACCTGGCCGCGTACTCGGCCGTCGAGAAGCGCCGGGCCGAGGGCCTGCCGGGCCTCCTGGTCGCCAGCGGCTCCGCCGAGGTCCCCGAACTGGCCTCCCGCGCCGACCTGGTCCTCCCGGGCCCGGGCTCGGTAGCGGCCTTCCTGTCGGCCCTGGCCGCGGCGATCACCGCGCCGCGCTAATTCAGCCTCGCGGGGGTTTGAGGCCGCCATCTCGCCGTGCCGGCCATCTCCGCCTCGCGGGCGTTTGAGCCGCACTAATTCAGCCTCGCCGGCGTTTGAGGCGCGAGGTCTGGGGCGGCGCCCCAGGAAGCGGACCTGCACGTCCGTTGCCCACCTCGGCGCCGTGGTCGGGGGCGCTGCCCCCGAGCCCCCGCGCCTCAAACGCCGGCGGGGCTGGATGTGCGGCGCCGCCGTCGGGGGCGCTGCCTCCGAACCCCCGCGCCTCAAACGCCGGCGGGGCTGGGTTTGGCCCTGCGGGGCGGGGTTTGGCCCAGCGCAACTGGATGTGTCCCTGCGGGGCTGGGGTGGCCCGGCGCAGCTGCAGGTGCCCCTGCGGGGCTGGGCGTCAGGCTCGGAGGTCCGTCAGCTGGGTGGTGAACCAGGCCGACGGGGGGAGGGCCGTCGCGGCTGCGGCCAGGCGCTTCGTGCGTTCCGCACGCTCCGCCTCCGGCATGGCCAGCGCCGCGTGCAGCGCCTCCGCCGTCGCCGTCACGTCGTACGGGTTCACCGTCAGCGCGTCCTCGCGGAGCTCCTCGTACGCCCCCGCGCCCGTCGACAGGACCAGCGCGCAGCCCGCCTCCGACACCACCGGGATCTCCTTCGCCACGAGGTTCATCCCGTCCCGGACCGGGTTCACCAGCGCCACGTCCGCCAGCCGGTACGCCGCCAGCGAGCGGGCGAAGTCGTCCTTCACCGACACCAGCACCGGCTGCCAGTCCGCCGTCCCGAACTCCTCGTTCACGGCCGCCGCCAGCTCCCGTACCGACTGGGTGTACTCCCGGTACACCGCCAGGTCCTGCCGTGAGGGGTACGCCGAGGCGAGGTGCACGACGCGGCCCCGCCATTCGGGGTGCGAGGCGAGCAGTTCCCGGTAGGCCAGCAGGCCCCGCAGGATGTTCTTCGACAGCTCCGTCCGGTCCACCCGGACGATCGTCTTCAGGCCGCCGACCTCCGCGCGCAGCTCCGCCAGCTTCGCGTCGACCTCCGGCCGGTGCGCGAGCGCGCGCAGCTCGTCGCCGTCCACGCCCAGCGGGTACACCGCCACGCGCGCCGTCGCGGCCCCCGTACCCGCCCCGGTGCCCTCCACGAACGCGTTCGCCCACGCCCGCGTGTGGAAGCCCGCCACGTCCGCGCCGAGCATCCCCCGCGCCAGCTCGACGCGGACGTCGGACGGGAGCATGTGGAGGAACTCCGGGGACGCCCACGGAGTGTGCGTGAAGTGCCCGATCCGCAGGTCCGGCCGCAGCTCCCGCAGCTGCCCCGGGACCAGCGCGAGGTGGTAGTCCTGCACCAGGACGCACGCCTCGGGCGCCGCCTCCTCGGCCAGGGCCTCGGCGAAGGCGCGGTTGTAGGACCTGTACGACTCCCACCGGCGCCAGAACGCCGCGTCGAAGACCGGCTCGCGCGGGATGTCGTACAGGTGGTGGTGGGTGAACCACAGCACCGAATTGGCGATCCCGTTGTACGCGTCGTCGTACACCGTGGGATCGATGTCCAGCATCCGGACGCCCGGCTCGGCCACCCCCCGGCGGACCGCCTCCCGGTCCGCCTCCGACAGCGCCGCGCAGATCCACAGCGTCTGCGGCTGCTCCGCGAGGGCCGCCGAGAGCCCGGAGACGAGGCCGCCCCCGCCGCGCCGGGCGCTGAGGCCGCCGTCGGTGTCGAGGGTGTACGAGAGGGGGCCGCGGTTCGCGGCGACGAGTACTTGATGGGATGCAGCCATGTCGCGAACCTAGCCCGGGCCGGGCCCGCTCAAACCGTCCGCTGCGTCACGCCACGCGCCGCACCGCGTACTCCTTGACCCCCAGCATCGGCGGCCGCTCCTCGGTGTCCACCGCGTACGTCCGCGGCACGAAGCCCTCCGGCCCCCGCTCGAACTGCGTCAGCTCCGGCCGTACGAGGTGCCCGCGCGAGAGCCGCAGCAGGGCCGTGCGGTAGATCGCCGCGGCCATCCGGCCCAGCGCCTGTCCGTCCTGATGGCGGTGCAGGCGTACGCCCACGTCCACCTGGGCCAGCGCGTCCAGCCCGACCGTGTGCAGCGCGTCCACCAGGAGGCCCAGCTCGACGCCGTACCCGACGGGGAACGGCAGCCGCTCCAGCAGGGAGCGGCGTACGGCGTACTCGCCGCCCAGCGGCTGGACGAAACCGGCCAGCTGCGGCCAGTGGAGGTTGAGCAGGGGACGGGCCACCAGCTCGGTGACCCTGCCGCCCTGGCCGGGAGCGTCGCCCAGCGGGCGGTCGTACATCGCCTTGACGAACTGCACGTCCGGCTCGGTGAGCAGCGGCCCGACGATCCCCGAGACGAAGGAGGCCGAGAAGTCGCGCAGGTCGGCGTCGACGAAGCAGACGATGTCACCGCTGGTGGCCAGCAGCGAGCGCCACAGCACCTCGCCCTTGCCGTGCAGCGCCGGGATCCTCGGCAGGATCTCGTCGCGGTGCACCACCCGCGCTCCCGCGTCCGCCGCGACCTGCGCGGTCCGGTCCTGCGAGCCCGAGTCGACGACCAGCAGTTCGTCCACCAGGGGGACGGGCAGTCCCTCGATCAGCTCGCGCCGGATCGTCTCGACGATCGCGCCGACGGTGGCTTCCTCGTCGAGCGCGGGCAGCACCACGCTGACCGTGCTGCCTGTCGCCCGTTTCCGGTCGAGCAGCTGGTCGAGCGGTCGGTCGGCGGCTGACCAGGAGCGGTCGGCCAGCCAGCGCTCCACCTCTTCCAGCACTCTCGGCACTCCCTGTTTCGTCCCCTGTATGGACCAGTTTGTGATCCATCTCGCGGTTCGGACGGCTGTCTCAACCACCCGGGCCTTCGGTTACAGTCTTGAACAACGCGAAGGACCACCGCATGCCGGGGGTCCCCGCGAACAAACGCACCGGCGCGCCACAGAGCGCGTATGCCGGTGCCATACCGCTCATCCAGAGGGGCAGAGGGACACGGCCCGTTGAAGCCCCGGCAACCCTCCAGTCGGTTCTCGCGATGCGTTGTACGCATCCCCGCGAGGTCCCCGGCTAGGGAAGGTGCCAATTCCGTCTCATGGCGAAGTGCGCCATGGGGAAGATGAGGAGAAAGGGCCTCGCCATCATGGCTGCACAGACTGTTGCCACCTCTGTCGATCTCGGACCTGCCACCGGCCTCTCGTGCCGTGAGTGCGGTACCCGCTTCGAACTCGGACCCGTCTTCGCCTGCGTCGAGTGTTTCGGACCGCTGGAAGTCGCCTACGACCTTCCCACCGGTGACCCCGAAGCCCTGCGCGCCGCGATCGAGGCCGGCCCGAACAACATCTGGCGGTACGCGCCGCTGCTGCCCGTCCCCGCGGACGTGGCCTTCAAGCCGAGCCTGAACCCGGGCTTCACCAAGCTCGTGGACGCGGCCAACCTGGCCAAGGAGCTCGGCGTCACCGGCAAGCTGTACGTCAAGGACGACTCCGGCAACCCGACGCACTCCTTCAAGGACCGCGTGGTCGCCATCGCCGTCGAGGCCGCCCGCGCCTTCGGCTTCACCACCCTGTCCTGCTCCTCCACGGGCAACCTGGCCGGCGCCGTCGGCGCCGCGGCCGCCCGGGCGGGCTTCCGCTCCTGCGTGTTCATCCCGCACGACCTGGAGCAGGGCAAGGTCGTCATGGCCGGTGTCTACGGCGGCGACCTGGTCGGCATCGAGGGCAACTACGACGACGTCAACCGCTTCTGCTCCGAGCTCATCGGCGACCCGCTGGGCGAGGGCTGGGGCTTCGTCAACGTCAACCTGCGCCCGTACTACGGCGAGGGCTCCAAGACCCTGGCGTACGAGATCTGCGAGCAGCTCGGCTGGCGGCTGCCCGACCAGATCGTGATCCCGATCGCGTCCGGCTCGCAGCTGACGAAGATCGACAAGGGCCTGCAGGAGCTGATCAAGCTCGGCCTCGTCGAGGACAAGCCGTACAAGATCTTCGGTGCCCAGGCCGAGGGCTGCTCCCCGGTGTCGACCGCCTTCAAGGCCGGTCACGACGTGGTCCGCCCGCAGAAGCCGAACACGATCGCCAAGTCGCTGGCCATCGGCAACCCGGCGGACGGCCCGTACGTCCTGGACATCGCGCGGCGCACCGGCGGTTTCGTCGAGGACGTCAACGACGAGCAGGTCGTCGAGGCCATCAAGATCCTCGCCCAGACCGAGGGCATCTTCGCCGAGACCGCGGGCGGCGTGACCGTCGGCGTGACGAAGAAGCTCATCGAGAACGGGCAGCTCGACCCGGAGCTGACCACCGTCATCCTCAACACCGGTGACGGCCTCAAGACCCTGGAGGCGGTGGCCGCGGACAGCGGGCAGACCGCCACCATCCGCCCGAGCCTGGACGCCTTCCGCGCCGCCGGCCTGGCGTGACCTGACCAACCCCCTGCTCTACCGGAAAGGCAGTAGCGCCATGAGCGTCAACGTCCGCATCCCCACCATCCTGCGCACCTACACCGGCGGCAAGGCCGAGGTCCCGGCCGAGGGCGCGAACCTCGCCGAGGTCATCGAGTCCCTGGAGAAGAACCACCCGGGCATCGCCGCGCGCGTCCTGGACGACCAGGGCAAGCTGCGCCGTTTCGTGAACGTCTACGTCAACGACGACGACGTGCGTTTCGAGGGCGGGCTGGAGGCGGTGACGCCGGACGGCGCCGGTGTCTCGATCATCCCCGCCGTGGCCGGCGGCTGCTGAACTCAGCGGAATTCGACGGGGACCCGACGGGGACCCGACGGGAACGCGAAAAAACGTAATTGCCCCCTCCGCTAAAAGCGGAGGGGGCAATTCTGCTTGATTGGGCGCGGTAGAGTTGGGGAAGTCCCCTCCGCGGTTCTTGCCCGCCGCATATGAACGGGCCGCGTGAGGGTCGACATCGGGCCAATGTGCAAGCGCGGTATGGGGCTTTGGCGAGACATGTCGGGCCCGAGTTGCCCTGGAAGATGCCGGATTTTCACTCTATTTCAATGTTTCTCGGTGCCCAGAATTCTCGTCGGATTGACCTGTTGCACACAGCACTCGCGCAGATACATTCAGCCTCGGTCGACGCGTTCCGGCGCAAGTTCTGACCCGGGAGCGCGAAGTGCGTTCCCGCGCAAGGGCCAGTAATAGGGGAGTTAGGCATGGCTCAGGGCACCGTCAAGTGGTTCAACGCGGAGAAGGGCTACGGCTTCATCGCGGTCGACGGTGGTGCGGATGTGTTCGTCCACTACAGCGCCATCCAGATGGACGGGTACCGCACCCTTGAAGAGGGTCAGCGGGTCGAGTTCGAGATCTCGCAGGGCCAGAAGGGTCCGCAGGCGGACATGGTCAAGCTCGCGCTCGGCTAGTCCTGAAGCGATCGACCAAGACGAACGACCAAAGACCTACGAGGGGCCCACATCCTGGACACGGGATGTGGGCCCCTCGTGCGCGTGCCCGGGGCGGACGGGGGTGCGGCGCGGTCGACACCGGGGTGTTGGCCCAAGCCGCTTGCACTCGGAGGGGTCGAGTGCTAATCATTGGCGTTAGCACTCTCCCGGTGAGAGTGCTTAAAACGAGGACCGGGTCGGTGAGGCCCGCAGGGTCCGGCGGGAAGGAACCGCCGGGCACGCAGGCCGTCCGTCGCGGGCGCGGGCGCGGTCCGGGAGCAATCCACCGCTGTCCGGGAGGACCACTTCAGATGGCCAAGATCATTGCGTTCGACGAGGAGGCCCGCCGCGGTCTCGAGCGTGGGATGAACCAGCTCGCCGACGCCGTCAAGGTCACCCTTGGCCCCAAGGGTCGCAACGTCGTCCTTGAGAAGAAGTGGGGCGCCCCCACGATCACCAACGATGGTGTCTCCATCGCCAAGGAGATCGAGCTCGAGGACCCGTACGAGAAGATCGGCGCCGAGCTGGTCAAGGAAGTCGCCAAGAAGACGGACGACGTCGCCGGCGACGGTACGACCACCGCCACCGTGCTCGCCCAGGCACTCGTCCGCGAGGGCCTGCGCAACGTGGCCGCCGGCGCCAACCCGATGGCCCTCAAGCGTGGTATCGAGAAGGCCGTCGAGGCCGTCTCCGCCGCCCTGCTCGCCCAGGCCAAGGATGTCGAGACCAAGGAGCAGATCGCTTCGACGGCCTCCATCTCCGCCGCCGACACCCAGATCGGCGAGCTCATCGCCGAAGCCATGGACAAGGTCGGCAAGGAAGGCGTCATCACCGTCGAGGAGTCCCAGACCTTCGGTCTGGAGCTGGAGCTCACCGAGGGTATGCGCTTCGACAAGGGCTACATCTCGGCGTACTTCGCCACCGACATGGAGCGTATGGAGGCGTCCCTGGACGACCCGTACATCCTGATCGTCAACTCCAAGATCGGCTCGGTCAAGGACCTGCTGCCGCTCCTGGAGAAGGTCATGCAGTCCGGCAAGCCGCTGCTGATCATCGCCGAGGACGTCGAGGGCGAGGCCCTGTCGACCCTGGTCGTCAACAAGATCCGTGGCACCTTCAAGTCCGTCGCCGTCAAGGCCCCGGGCTTCGGCGACCGCCGCAAGGCCATGCTCGGTGACATCGCCATCCTTACGGGCGGCACCGTCATCTCCGAGGAGGTCGGCCTCAAGCTGGAGAACGCCGGTCTCGACCTGCTCGGCCGCGCCCGCAAGGTCGTCATCACCAAGGACGAGACCACCATCGTCGACGGTGCCGGTGACAGCGACCAGGTCGCCGGTCGCGTGAACCAGATCCGCGCCGAGATCGAGAACTCGGACTCGGACTACGACCGTGAGAAGCTCCAGGAGCGCCTCGCGAAGCTGGCCGGCGGCGTGGCCGTCATCAAGGCCGGTGCCGCGACCGAGGTCGAGCTCAAGGAGCGCAAGCACCGCATCGAGGACGCCGTTCGCAACGCGAAGGCGGCCGTCGAGGAGGGCATCGTCGCCGGTGGTGGCGTGGCCCTGCTCCAGGCTTCCTCGGTCTTCGAGAAGCTCGACCTGTCGGGTGACGAGGCGACCGGCGCCAACGCCGTGAAGCTCGCCCTGGAGGCCCCGCTCAAGCAGATCGCCGTCAACGGTGGTCTCGAGGGTGGCGTCGTCGTGGAGAAGGTCCGCAACCTCACCGTGGGCTGGGGCCTGAACGCCGCGACCGGCGAGTACGTCGACATGATCGCCGAGGGCATCATCGACCCGGCGAAGGTCACGCGTTCCGCCCTGCAGAACGCGGCGTCCATCGCGGCCCTCTTCCTCACCACCGAGGCCGTCATCGCCGACAAGCCCGAGAAGGCCGGCGCCGGCGCCCCGGGCGGCATGCCGGGCGGTGACATGGACTTCTGATCGACCCCTGGCTCCGGCCTCTGGTTGATCGGCTGTTCTCGTACCGAGGGCGGCACCCTCTCCTCGCGGAGGGGGTGCCGCCCTCGGGCCTTTTCCGGCCCGCTAGAAGCCAGTGGTGTCCAGTTCGAAGCCGAAGGGCTCCGGGACGGGCAGCGGCTCACCGAAGGACACCGTCTTGCGGGACCGGTACCCGTGCGGGGAGGGGTCCCAGAAGCAGGTGATCTCCGAGTCCTGCATGTCCACGACCAGGTAGACCGGCACGAGCCGGCCGTACACCTCCAGCTTCTCGTTCCAGTCGACGTCCTTGGTGGAGACGGACGTGAACTCGCCGACCAGCGACAGCGCCGCTCCGTCCGCGTACAGCCCGTCCTCTTCGAACGCCGCCTCGTCCGCGACGTACAGGTCCGGCCCGTAGCCGCGCTCCGACGCTGCGAATCGGAAGAGGAAGGGCGAGGTGTCCGCGAAGTGCCCCTTCGGGACGTGAGCCTGGAGCTGCTCGCGCAGCATTCGCATGCGGCGGGAATAGCGCAGTTGCGAAAACGGCGACACGACGATCTTCCCCCGGATGAGCTCGGCCTTGAAGCCGTCTGGCGTGTTCAGCTCCGCGACCGTGCGCAGGAGTGTCTCGAACGTCGGTGGTGCCGCCTGCTCTATGGGTGTGGTCACCGTCGTCCTCCGCGTGGTGTGCCGTGCACTGGGCGTGGGCTCCGTTCCAGGCTAGCGGCGTGTGGATGGCCCCGCCCGGGTGCCGAGACGGATCACCACCCATCGAGCGGTTTTGATTGACTGGGGACATGAGCGATCTGTTCGTCAAGATCTGTGGGCTGCGGACCGCGCACGACGTCGACGTGGCCGTGGCGGCCGGAGCCGATGCGGTGGGGTTCGTCTTCGCGCCCGGCAGCCCCCGTACGGTCGACGCCGCGACCGCGCGGGACCTCGCCCGGCGGGTGCCGGACGGGGTGCTGACCGTCGGGGTGTTCCGGGGGCAGCCGGTGGACGAGGTGCGCCGGTTCACCGAGGACAGCGGCGTACGGGGCGTGCAGCTGCACGGCGAGGAGGGCCCGGAGGACTTCGCGGCGCTGCGCGCCGGCGGCCGGACCCTGCTGCGGGCCACCGCCGAGCGCGTGGAGCGCTGCGGCGAGTACGGCGAGGACCTGCTGCTGCTCGACGCCCCCGACCCCGGCTCCGGCACGCCGTGGAACTGGGGCTCGGCGGACTTCACCGCGCCCGAGGGGCGCTGGCTGCTGGCGGGCGGTCTGAACCCGGGGAACGTGCGCCGGGCCGTCGAGGTCACCGGCGCGTGGGGCGTGGACGTGTCCAGCGGGGTGGAGCGGGAGCGCGGGGTGAAGTCGCCGGACCTGATCCGCGCCTTCATCGAAGCAGCGCGGGGCCAGGGTGGCGTCTAGGTCGTCCGTCCGACCGCGGGCGAAGTCCCCTCGGCGGGTGAGCCGACCACTTCACCCGATCACCACACGACGGGGCGCGCCGCAACACCGGGGGAGTTGAGAGCGCCCCGCCGGATGGTCGGCTAGACGGCTGCGCCGAAGGAGGACGCGGTGCCGTCCTCCTCGACCGACTCCACGAGTGCGGCCCCCCGCAGGGCCTCGGCCTGCTCGGGGGAGAGGCGGGCCGCGAAGCCGTTCATCGCGCTGCGGTAGACGTGGATCGGGGTGAGCCCGTACGCCTGCGCGACGACGGCCGGGTCGAGACCGGGGCGCACGGCCACGATGTACGTCGGCCAGTCGGCGGCCGGGGCCGCCTGAGGGGCGGGAGCGGGCGGGGTGGTGGAGGCGTGGGCGGGCAGGGCGGCTACGGCGGCCAGTGCGGCGGCGGCGACGGCCGTCGGCAGGGCCCAGCTCGGTCGATTGCGCATGGGGTGAGGCGACCACGTGCGGCCGGGCCGGTCAACGACGTCCGGGGGTGTGGCGGGGCACTGGAAGCGCACCGGCTGTGCGCCCGCTGAAGTGGGGGCGGGCCGTACGGGTGATCTTGGCGGGGTCCGCCGCGCCCGCGCGGCCCCGGCCCGCGCGGGCGCGGCCTTGACGGCACGGGGATGAGCGTCTCTGCAGCTCGTGCGACTGGGCGTGTTGACGAGCCCGCGGGTGATCGGCCAGATGGGCGGGATGGTTCAAGCAGCGCCGAAGGGGCGCCCGAAGGAAAGGGTGGCCGTCCCCACAGAGCGTTCCTCGCCGTGGGGGCGGCTCAGCCATGCCGACCTTCCACCCCCGTCAGGGAGTCCTTCCATGCGCCTGCTCGCACGCCTGGCCACCGCCGCCCTCCTCGCCGTGACCCCGGCCGCGGTCGGCACGGCCTCCGCCGCCCCGGAGCCGCCCGCGGCCCCGGCCCCGCTGATCACGGCGGCCCATGCGGTGCCCGGCAAGTACATCGTGACCCTCGCGGAGGACCAGGACGCGGCGAAGGCCGCGAAGAAGCTGGGCCTGAAGCCGTCGTTCGTCTACACGGCGGCGATGAACGGATTCGCGGTCCCGCTCACCTCGCTGGAGCTGACGCTCGTCCGCAACAGCCTGGGTGTGGAGAAGGTGGAGGAGGACGCCTCGGTCCAGGCCCCGCCGATGCCGACCGTCGGGGCGACGCGCGCTCCGTCGAATTCCTGGGGCCAGGACCGCATCGACCAGAAGGGCCTGCCACTCGACCAGAGCTTCACCACCCAGGGCAATGGCGCCGGGGTGACCGCGTACATCCTCGACACCGGCATCGACTACCAGCACGCCGAATTCGGCGGCCGTGCCACCTTCGGCTACGACGCGGTCGGTGACGGCCGCGACGGCCAGGACTGCCAGGGCCACGGCACCCACGTCGCGGGCACGGTCGCGGGCGCGACGTACGGCGTGGCGCGCAAGGCGAACCTGGTCAGCGTCCGCGTCCTGGGCTGCGACGGCACGGGCACCTTGTCCGGGATCATCGCGGGCCTGGACTGGGTGGCGAAGAACGCCAAGCAGCCCGCCGTGCTGAACGGCTCCCTCGGAGGGGACAAGTCGGACGCGGTGAACGACGCCGCGACCGCCCTGTCCGACGCGGGTGTCCTGCCGGTGATCGCGGCGGGCAACTCCGCGCAGGACGCGTGCGGCGTCTCGCCCGCGTCCGCCGCGCGCGTGGTCACAGTCGCCGCATCCAACCAGTGGGACGAGGAGACCTTCTTCTCCAACTTCGGCCCGTGCGTGTCCCTCTACGCGCCCGGCCAGGCCGTCGTCTCCGCGAAGCTCGGCGGCGGCAGCGTGGCCCTCGACGGTACGTCGATGGCCGCGCCGCACGTCGCCGGTGTCGCCGCCCTCTACAAGCAGGCACACCCGACGGCGGCCCCGGCGGAGATCGCCGAATTCCTCGACGGCGAGTCCACCAAGGACGTCCTGACCAGCGTCAGCAAGGGCAGCCCGAACCAGCTGCTGTTCACCGGCGGGATCTGACCCGTCAGAGCGTCGCGACGAAGGTCGCCCAGGCCCGTGCGTGGAACACGACGTGCGGGCCTTCGGGCTGCTTGGAGTCCCGGACGGGGACGAGGTCGGGGTGGCCGTCGGCGACTTCGAGGCAGCTGCCGCCGCTGGCGTCGCTGTACGTGGACTTCCGCCAAGTGGCCATCTCCAGGCAGTCGCCGCCACTGCCGCCGCTATAGCTGGACTTGTGCCACACGGCTGCCGACAGGTCGTACTCAGGCGTGCTGGTCATGTTCGTATTCCTCCGCCACCGACTCGATCAGGGCCAGGGACTTGCGCGGTGACAGCGCGTTGGCCGTGAGGAGATCGTAGGCCAGGGTGTGTTGGGTGACCGTGGCCGGATCATCGAAGAGCTGGCCCGTACCCATTCCTTGCACATACGTGAGCGGGGGAGCGTCGTCGAAGGACATCAACTTGAGGGAGCCTTCCATGGCCGAATGGGGGCCGGCGCTGAACGGCAGTACCTGCACGATGACGCGGTGCGTCCGCATCAACCTCGCGATGTGACGTAGGCCTTCGGCCAATACCGTCGGGTTGTCCCCAGGGCGGCGAAGAACCGCCTCGTCGAGGACACACCAAAACAGTGGTGTAGTTGGATCGTTGAGCAACGAGGCCCTGGCCAGCCGGTTCGCGACCAGATCGTCGATGGTCTCTTCTGTCGCTGTCGGATGGTAGGCGCGAAATACTTCCCGCGCGTACGCCTCCGTCTGGAGCAGTCCGGGGATCAGCTGGGGCGCGTACTCCCGGATCTCGGTCGCCAGCGCCTCCGCCTCGGCTGCAGCCGCGAAGTGGTCCGGGTACTTGGACTTCGCCGCCGCCTCGCAGTTGCGGGTGAAGAAGCCTCCCGTGCCGAGGATTTCGTCGATCTTGCGGGCGTATTCGAGGTGCATCCGGCGGGTGCCGGCTTCGAGCTGGCCGATGAACGAGCCGCTCACGAAGAGGGGTTCTCCCAACTCGGCCTGACTCATGCCGGCGCGCTCGCGCGCCACGCGGAGTTCGGCGCCGAGGAGGGCGCGGGGTGAGGTGGAGGGGTCGAGGTCTTTTCCTGCCATGGCAACTCCCTGGAACACGTGGGGTTGTTGCGGGTTTCGCATTGAAAGGCTAGCGAGCGGGTCGCCACTCTGAGTGTCGAAGTCGGATACTCAGAGTAGAAAGGTGACATGTCATGGTGCTCACGCCACAGGAGCGCATGCAGGCGGCTGAGGAGGCCGTCCAGCAGCTGAGGGAGTCCCTCGCCGGGGTCGGCGTCTGCTTCCCCTCGCTGGACGTGGAGCGGGTCTCGGCCGCGGGCTCGTACGGGCTGCCGTTGGTCGAGCTCGGCCGCTGCAACCTGGACACCGCGCTCCGCCTCGCCGCCGTTCTGCACGAGCGGGCGGCCGGCGCGTGAGCGAGGCGCTGCAGGCGGCGGAGTTCGCCTTCGAACTGGGCTGGAAGCTGCGGGGGCTGGAGACGGCCCTGGTCGGCGGTGCGTGGCGGCGCAAGGGCATGGGGCCTGCTGTGCGCGTGCGGCGCGCGGCGGGGGGCGGGGGGCTGTTCACCGCCGTCGGGGATGACGGGGAGCGGCGCGAGACGCGGTCGGCCGAGACCGCGGACGAGGCGACGGCCCTCGTGCACGAGGCGTTCGGCCTGACGGCGTGGCGGCCGCTGCCGCCTCCGCCGCCGGGGTGGCAGCGGTTCACGCTGATCCACTGCCCGGTGCAGGAGTGCCCGGAGTTCGACGACGTGCGCTATGAAAGCCTCAAGGCGCGTCCTCCGCGAGGGTGTTCGCCCGAGGAGGTCGGTGGGTACTTCGCGCTGCGCTGCGAGCGGCCCGGAGCGCGGCTCCTGGACGCGGTCGCCGAGACCTGCCGGGAGATCCGGCAGGAGCACGGCCTGCTCATGAACGACCTGGGCATCGAGAAGCTGGGGGAGTGGGCGGCGGACGGTACGGACGGCTGGGGCGCGGAGATCGTCGGCCAGCTGCTGCTGATGGCGGCCGAGCGCGGGCCCAAGCTCGGCTACAGCGAGGACGACCTGGTGCGGTTCCTGCGGACCGCGGCCGCCGTCCCTCGGCGTGAGGTCGTCACGGGCGGCTGACCACGTCCGTGCGCAGACGGGCGTGGAGGTGCTCGTCGTGCCAGCCGTCCGCGTGGAGGAGGGCGCCGCGCATGGTGCCCTCCAGGGGGAATCCGGCCTTGGTGGCGATGGCGCAGGAGGCGGGGTTGGCCACCGAGTGGGTGATGCGCACGCGCTGGAGGCCGAGTTCGTCGAAGGCCCAGCGGCCGATGAGGTCCGTGGCCGTGACCATGAGCCGTTTGCCGCGTCCGGCGGGGAGCAGCCAGTAGAGGATTTCGCCGCTGCCGCCGCGGAGATCGAGGTCGGCTACGCCGATCAGGCCGACGGCCGGGCCGCCGGTGGCGGGGGCGATCGCCCAGATAGCGGCCTCCTCCGCCTGCCAGAGGCCGCGGAACCGCGCGATGCGGTCCTCGGCCTCCGCCAGGGTGCGGTGGCCGGGGCGGTTCCAGTGCTGGATGTCGGGGTCCTTGCAGGCCGCGACCAGTGAGGGGGCGTCGTACGTCTCCCAGGGCCGCAGCAGCATCCGGCCGGGGAGGGCGAGCTCGGGCTGGGGCAGGGAGGACATCCGGCCGGCGGGCACGACCGCGGGTATGGGCTCGCAGGCGCGGAACCGGGCCAGGAGGGCGCGGCCCTCGGGGCCGTCGGGGCGGAAGAACTGCCGGGTCAGCTCGGGCGGGACGGCCGGGCCGTGGAGGCGGGCCTCGTGGCAGTCGAAGCAGAACCGCGCCTCGAACAGCGGGGGTTCGAGTGCGTCGCGGTAGGCGCGGATCGCCCAGCCGGGATGCTGGTCGCAGCGGTGCGGTGCGCTGCGCGGCAGGGCGGCGATCAGGGCGAGGGCCGGCTGCGCCTCGGCCGGTGACCAGACGGCGACCGGCTTGCCCGGGTGGGGTTCGTCGTGGCCGGGGGGTACGGGGTCGAGGCGTATGACCTCGAAGAGGGTGGCGCGGGCGAGGGCTTCGGTGGGGAGCAGCATGGGCACAGCATCGTGCGCGCCGCTCCCCACCGGCCAATCGGTGAGGGCAGGGGCGGGGGATTTCGGCCAAGGGGGGCTTCAGGCCAGGGCCGGGGCTCTACGTCAGGGCCGGGGCCTTGTCGGGTTCGGCCACCGCGTCCGGGGTGGGGTCCGGGTCGGTGTTCAGGTCGGCCAGCATCTGGCTGGTGAAGCCGAAGAAGTAGGTGGCGGCGAAGCCCACGAGGTAGCCCACGGTCAGGCCGCCCGCATAGACGGCGACGGTGGCGCCCATGCCCGACGTGCCGTCCAGGAGGGGGAACAGGGCCCAGCCGGAGGGCCCGATGGCCGTGGAGCCGAAGGACAGGCCGAGCTGGTGGAAGAGGCCGACGAAGGCGCCGCCCGCCGCGCCGCCCACGCAGGCGGTGACGAAGGGGCGGCCGAGTGGCAGGGAGACGCCGTAGATCAGCGGTTCGCCGACGCCCAGGAAGCCCGCCGGGAGCGCGGACTTGATGGTGGCGCGGAGCGAGCGGTTGCGCGGCAGCCGGTAGTAGACGGCGATGGCCGCGCCGACCTGGCCCGCGCCCGCCATGGCGAGGATGGGGAGCAGGACGGTGTGGCCGGACTGATCGATGAGGGTGGTGTGCAGGGGGATCAGCGCCTGGTGCAGGCCCAGCATGACGAGGGGCAGGAACAGCCCGCCGAGGACCAGGCCCGCGAAGGCGCCGCCGGTGTCGAGCAGCCGGTTGGCGAAGGCACCGATGGCGGCGGAGGCCTCACCGGCGAGGAACATCAGGCCGAAGAGGGTGACCAGGCCCGGGATCAGGACCGTCAGGGTGGGGGTGACCAGGACGTCCAGGACCTCCGGGACCCACCGGCGGCACCACTTCTCCACGTGCACGGCGAGCAGGGCGGCGGCGAGCGCGCCGAGGACGCCGCCCTGCCCGGGCGAGAGGGAGTGACCGAAGGCGTCGATCTTGGCGACGCCGGGGAAGACGATGATCGCGGCGACCGCGCCGCCCAGCACGGGCGTGCCGCCGAACTCCTTGGCCGTGTTGTGGCCGACGAACACGGCGATCAGCGACAGGAAGCCGGAGGCGATGGCGGCCAGGGCCGGGACGACGGCGGGCAGCCAGCCGAGGTTGGTGAGCATGCCGCCCAGGCCCGCGATGATGCCGCAGCCGATCAGTGCGGGGATGAGCGGGACGAAGATGTTCGCGAGGCGCCGCAGGAACAGTTTGAAGGGGGTGGAGTTGCGTGCCTTCTGCGCCTCCTTCAACGCGGCGCCCCGGTCCGCCAGTCGGTCGGCCGTGACCGGGTGCGGGTGCGGATGCGGGGTGGCAGGGGCGGCCGGTGAGCGGCGTTCCTGGACCAGAGCCTCAAACTGCGGGGTCACGCGGGCGACCGCGCCCGGGCCCAGCACGATCTGGTAGGTGTCGTCCTCGACCACGCCCAGGACCGCCGGGAGGGCGCGCAGGGCCTCGTCGTCGACGAGCGAGCGGTCCCGCAGGCCGATGCGTAGACGGGTCATGCAGTGCGCGATCGAGGTGATGTTGTCCGGGCCGCCGACCAGGGGGAGGATCGCGGCGGCGGTGGCGCGGTTCGGGTCCGTGGACATGGTGGGGTCGCCTTTGCCGTAGGGGGAGAGGAGGCAGCGGGTCTGTCAGCCGGTCTTGGCGAGGGCGGCGCGCAGGTGGCCCCCCGAGGCGCTGAGGAGTTCGGCGGCTCGGCGGCCGTCGACACCGCCGAGGATGACGAGGACGGCGTTCTTGACCTCGCCGTCCGTGGCGCTCAGCGCGGCCTCGATCTCCTCGTCGGGTGCGCCGGTGGCCAGCGCCACGATGCGGCGGGCGCGGGCGCGCAGCTTCTCGTTCGAGGAGCGCATGTCGACCATGAGGTTCCCGTACGTCTTGCCCAGACGGATCATCGTGATCGTCGAGATGAGGTTGAGGACGAGCTTCTGGGCGGTGCCCGCCTTCAGGCGGGTGGAACCGGTGAGCAGTTCGGGCCCGACGACGACCTCGATGCCGTGCTCGGCGGCGGCCGCGAGCGCGGAACCGGCGTTGCAGGACAGGCCCACGGTGAGCGCGCCGTGCGTACGGGCGGACGCGACGGCGCCGATCGCGTACGGGGTGCGGCCGGAGGCGGAGATGCCGATGACGGTGTCGTCCGGGCCGATGCCGAGCGAGCTCAGGTCCTCGGCCGCCAGCTCCGCGGAGTCCTCGGCGCCCTCGACGGACCGCACCATCGCGCCGGGGCCGCCCGCGATCAGGCCGATGACCTGGGCGGGGTCGGTGTTGAAGGTGGGCGGGCACTCGCTGGCGTCCAGGACGCCCATCCGGCCGGCGGTACCGGCGCCCGCGTAGACCAGCCGCCCGCCGCGGGCCATCCGTGGCGCGATGGCGTCGATCGCGGCGGCGATCCGCGGCAGCTGGCGGGCGACGGCGGCCGGGACGGTGGCGTCCTCGGCGTTCATGGTGCGGGCGATGTCGAGGGTGGAGAGCCGGTCGATCTCGGCGAGTTCGGGGCGGAAGGCCTCGGTGGTGAGGGTGGCGAGCTGGGCGCGCAGTTCGGCGTACGCGGTCATGCAGGCTCCTGGGGGTCGGGGTGGGGGGTGCGGCTGGGGTGGTGGCGGTGGCGGTGGGCGAGGGCCTCGTGGGTGGCGGCGAGGGCGGGGGCGGCCCGCTCGTACGTCCGTTGCGCCACGCCGACGAACAGGCAGTCGGTGACGAGGAGCTGGCCGGTCCGGCCGGCCAGGGCGGCCGGGCGCAGCCGGGTCTCGCGGGTGGCGGGGGTGGTCAGGACGAGGTCGGCGTGGCGGGTGACCGGGCTGTCCGGGCGGGCCGTGAGGGCGATGGTGGTGGCGCCGCGTGCGGAGGCGGTGCGCAGCGGCTCGATCACGTCGTCGTCGTCCGTGGCGCCGGAGTGGGTGAGGGCGACGGCCACGTCGCCGGGACCCAGCTGGACGGCGCCCGTGACGGCCAGCTGCGGATCGCTGTGGGCGTGGGCGACCACACCGATGCGCAGCAGCTTCTGGGCGAGGTCCTGGCCGACGAGGGCGCAGGCACCGACGCCGTAGACGTCGATGCGGCGGGCGGTGGCGAGGGCGGTGACGGCGGCGGCCAGCTGGGTGAGGTCGAGCCCGGCGGCGGTGTCGGTGAGGGTCCGCGCCCCCTCGTGGGCCAGCTTGGCGACGACGTCGGCGAGGGGGTCGTCGACGGCTATGCCGACGGTGACGGCGGCCGCGTCGACGGGGACACCGGGTGGGGGTGCGGGCGCGGGCGCGGCGCCGGATTGCGGCACGGATTGCGGCACGGATTCCGGCCGGGTGGCGAGGGCGGCCAGGGCCGCGAGGGCGAGGCGCAGGTCGCGGTAGCCGGCGTAGCCGAGGAGGCGGGCGGTGCGGACGACGGTCGCCTCGCTGGTGCCGGTGCGCTGCGCGAGGGCGGTGACGGTGAGCCGGGCACAGCCCGCCGGATCGGAGGCGACGGCGTGGGCGACGGCCTGCGCGGAACGGGTCAGGGAGGGGGCGAGGGCGCGGATGCGGGCCGGGAGCGCGGAGGGGGACGGCGGGAGCTGCCCGCCGGGGCCGCGAGGGGCGGGATCGGCCGGTTTGGACGTTTCCTTCGCTTTCCTGCTCACCTGTGAAATCTATTTTCAGGCGTGCGCGCGGGCAATCCGCCATTGGGTCGGGTCCACAATGGCCCCATGGACCACGCGACCCCCCTGGAACAGGCGCTGCATGTCGCCCGTGCACTGGTTCTCGCCGATCTCGCCGCCGGTGAGGTCGCCGAGGCCGATGTCGTCTCCCTCGTCGAGGACTCGGTCACGCACCGCCGGTGGTGGGTGGAGCAGTGGCCGGACGGGGTCGACTACCTTCCCGGACTCGTCGCCCAGGACGTGCAGGACGCGCTGCTGCACAAGTACGGGCGCTGGCCGCTCTGCCCGGTCTGCGCCCACGGCGAGCCGCACGCGCTGGACGTCGAGCCGGAACTCGGACCCGACCCGCACTGGGTGTGCTCGGAGGCGGGCGTGAAGGTGGCGGCGGTCGGCGGCCTCGGCCCGGTCCTGCACCGGTGACCGTCTACATAGACCCGCCGACCTGGCCGGGCCACGGCCGCATGTGGTCGCACCTGGTCAGCGACGTCTCGTACGAGGAGCTGCACGCCTTCGCCGCGAGCATCGGCTGCCCGCCGCGGGCCTTCGAGCGGGACCACTACGACGTGCCCTCGTACCGGTACGCCGACGCGGTCGCCGCGGGCGCGGTGGAGATCGGCAGCAAGGAACTCGTCCGCCGCATCACGGAGGCGGGGCTGCGCCGCCCGAAGGGCCGCCCGCAGGTGTAGACGGCTTGAGGACCGCTCAGGACCGCTCAGGACGGCTCAGGACCCCTCAGGACGGCTCAGGCGCGCGCCGTTTCCTGCGCCGCCGTGGCCGGGCCCGAGGCGACCACGCGGGTCACGCGGGGGTGCGTACGGCGGTCCAGGCGCAGGGCCAGGGCCGTGAGGGTGATCGCGGTGAAGGTCATGGCGGCGCCCGCCCAGGCGGTGGCGGAGAAGCCGAGGCCCGCGTCGATGACCGTGCCGCCGAGCCAGGGGCCGCCGGTGTTGCCCAGGTTGAACGCGGCCGTGGTGGTGGCTCCGGCCAGGGTCGGGGCGGCGCCCGCGACGTTGAACATGCGGGCGTTGAGGGCGGGGGCGGTGAAGAAGGCCGAGACGCCGAGCAGGAAGGACAGGGCGACCGCCGCAACCTGGGCGGACGCGAGCAGGGCGAGTGCCGTCAGGAAGACCGTCGAGGCGGTGATGCCCCAGATCATCACGCCGAACAGGTGCGCGTCCGCGACCCGGCCCCCGACGGTGGTGCCGACGAGCGCGCCGACGCCGAAGAGGGCGAGGATCCAGGGGACCCAGCGGGAGTCGAGCCCGGCCACGTCCGTGAGCAGCGGTGAGAGGTAGCTGAAGGCGCAGAAGACGCCGCCCGCGGCCAGCGCCGTGATGCCGATGGCGAGCCACACCTGGCGGTCGCGGTAGATGCGCAGCTCGCGGCCCAGGGAGGGCTTCTCGGTGGGCAGCGGGATCTTCGGGATCAGCGCGAGGATGCCGACGAGGGCGACCGCGGAGGCCGCCCCGACCGACCAGAACGCGGAGCGCCAGCCCAGGTGCTCGCCGAGGAAGGCGCCGGCGGGGACGCCCAGGACGTTGGCGATGGACAGGCCGCCGATCATGACGGCCATCGCGCGGGCCCGCTGGTCCTTGTCGACCATGGCGATGGCGACGGCCGCGCCGACGGCCCAGAAGCCGGCGCAGGCCAGGGCGGAGACCACGCGGGAGGCGAAGAGGAGCTCGTAGGAGGGGGCCAGCGCGCCCGCGACCTGTCCGAGGCCGAAGAGGCTGATCAGCGCGATGAGGGTGGTGCGGCGCGGCAGGCGCAGGGTGGCCACGGCGAGCAGCGGCGCTCCGACGACCATGCCGATCGCGAAGGCCGATATCAGCAGGCCGGCCTGCGGGATGGTCACGTCCATGTCGTCGGCGATGGGCGGCAGCAGCCCGGAGAGCATGAATTCGCTGGTGCCGAGCGCGAAGACGGAGAGGCCGAGGATGTAGACGGCGACGGGCATGCGGGGACGGCGTACGGCATCAGCGGGCATGACTGTCTCCAACCACGGCGTGCGCGATCACATTCCCCGCATGTCAGGACAGGCCGGAGAGCTCCGCGCTGAGGTTGGCCCGGGCCGGGGCCTCCCAGTGCGTGGCGCCGTAGGGGGTGCGGAAGAGCCGGGGCAGGTCGAGCAGCTGGCGCAGGACGGCGGCGCGGCCGGCGCGGAAGGCGTCGTCGGGGACGAAGCCGTACTCGGCGCGGACGGCGGCGGCGTAGGCGGCGTAGGCGTCCGGCGGCCCGGCCAGGACGGCCAGGTCGGCGTCGCACAGGGCCTCGCCGTTCGTGTCGCCGGGGGCGGGGTCGTGGGTGACGGTGAGCCGGACCAGGCGGGCCACTTCGGCGGTGCGGGCGGGGCCGATGCCCAGCTCGGGCAGGGCGCGCTCGGCCAGGGCGGCGCTGCGCTCCTCGTTCTCGGAGCGGTCGGGGCGGTAGACGGCGTCGTGGAACCAGGCCGCCAGCTCGACGGCGGCCGGGTCCTCGGCGTGCGGCGCCAGGACGTCGATCCGCGCCAGTACGTCGGCCAGGTGCGCGGTGGTGTGGTAGCGGCGCTGGGGCTCCGCCCAGGCGGTGAGGAGGCGCTCGGCGTAGGGGGCGGGATCGCGGTCGGCGGGGGCGCCGGCGGCGGTGACGGTCGCCCGCCAACGGGCGTGGAGCCGCGCGGTGTCGGTGTGCGGGGTGCCTGTGTCCATGGGCACATTGTGGGGTGGCGTGATTGTGCTGGTGAAGGGCGGGAGGAGCCCCGTACCCTGGATATTGGACTAGACCTATTTCAAGACCTATTTCGAAGACCCATTCCGACAGACCCAATGTCCCTACCGGACGACGAAGGACGGCAACGAATGAGCAACCGTGCGCTCCTGGAGGTGATCGCCCTCGACGTGGAGGACGCGGTCGCGGCCCAGGCCGGTGGGGCGGACCGACTGGAGCTGGTCACCGACATCGCCGCCGACGGGCTGACCCCGTCGCGCGAGACCTTCGCGGCGATCCGGGCCGCGGTCGACATCCCGCTGCGCGTGATGCTCCGCCTGTCCGACGGCTTCGCGGCGGGCGACGCCGACGCGGTCGCCGCACTGGTCCGGGCGGCGCGGGAGCTGCGGGCGGAGGGGGCGCGGGAGTTCGTCCTCGGCTTCCTGACCCCGGACGGCAGCCCGGACCTGGCCGCGGTCGAGACGGTCCTGGCGGAGCTGGACGGCTGCGCCTGGACCTTCCACCGGGCGATCGACCGCGCGGCGGACCGCGACCAGCTGCGCAAGGCCCTGGCGGATCTGCCCGGGCTGGACACGTACCTGACGGCCGGGTCGGCGGCCGGGGTCGACGAGGGCCTGCCGGTGCTGCTGGCCGAGGCGGCGCGGCAGGGCGAGCCGGGGTACCGGGCGCGCATCCTGGTCGGCGGCGGCCTCACGCTCGCGCACCTGCCGCGGCTGCGCGGGGCGGGCATCGACGCCTTCCACATCGGCGGCGCGGCCCGCCCCTCCGGGTGGAACCGCCCGGTCTCGGCGGATGCGGTCGCGGAGTGGCGGGCCGCGCTGGGCTAGGCCTGGTCAGCGCATATCCAGCCCCTCCGGGCGGGGGTTCGCGGGCGGCCCGTCTCGGCCGCGGCGGCCGCCGCGTGGCGGGCGGTCTTGGGCCAGCGCATATCCAGCCCCTCCGGCGTTTGAGGAGCGGGGGTTCGGGGGCAGCGCCCCGACCCTCGGCGGGCAGGCAAAGCTCCGAGCTCGGGCGGTCAGGTCAGCGCCCCCGGCCCCGGGCGGGCAGGCCAGGCTCCGACCCCGGCCGTCAGGCCAGCGCCTGCGGGAGCGGGGCCGCGTGGAGCAGGGTCAGGCCCGAGACAGCGCGGGTGAGGCAGACGTACAGGCGGCGCAGGCCCGTCCGCTCGTCCGGCTCGCCGTCGACGATCGCCGCGGGCTCGTCCAGGACCACGTGGTCGTACTCCAGGCCCTTGGCCAAGGAGGCCGGCACCAGGGTCAGCCGGGACTCCGCCGTCGTCTCCTCGCCGGGCGACAGGTACGCCAGCCCCGCCGCCCGCAGGGCATCGGCCAGCACCGGGATGCGCGCGTCCGCCGCGATCAGGCCGATCGAGCCCTCGTGGGCCAGGGAGGCACGGCAGGCCTCGACCACCTCCACCGTCAGGTCGGCGGAGGTGGTCGGCGAGATCCGCAGCGACCCCGGCGCCTCGCGGACCGAGGAGACCGGGGCCAGCCCCGGGGAGATCGACGGCAGCAGCCGGGAGGCGTACGCGATCACCTCGCGCGGCACGCGGAAACCGGCCGTCAGCTCCTCCACCACCGCCTGCGGCTTGCCCAGGTGCGCGAGGGCCTCGTCCCAGCTGCGCGTGGCCCACGGGGTGGTGCCCTGCGCGAGGTCTCCCAGTACCGTCGCCGAGCCCGTCGTGCAGCGCCGTCCCACCGCCCGGTACTGCATCGGCGACAGGTCCTGCGCCTCGTCGAGGACCACATGGCCCAGCGAATGCGTCCGCTCCACCAGGTCGGCCGCCTCGTCGATCAGGACCAGGTCCGCCGCCGACCACTTCGCGGACTTCACGCTCCGGAAGGGCTTCGGCCACAGCAGGAGCTTCTGCTCGTCGTCCGAGAGGAGGCCGTCCGCATGGGCGGCCAGGAAATCGGGGTCGGACAGGAGCCGCAGCACCAGCTTCGCCGGGTCGACCGGCGGCCAGATCTCCTTCACCGCCGCCTTCACCGCCGCGCCCCGGGCCACCGCGTCCTGCACCCGGTCGTCGGGGGCCTCGCCCGCCTGCTCCATCCGTACGAGCACCGCGTGCGCGATCCGCTGCGGCAGGGCCTCGCGGGCGGCGCCGTAGCGGATGTCGCGGACCTGGAGCTCCTCGACGATCTCGGCCAGCTCGTACGCGGGCACCCGCCAGCGGCGCGAGCCGCGCACCACCATGAGCGGCTCGGTGGGCGCCGTCACATGGGAGCGGACCGCGCGGCGCAGCACCTGCGCCATCCGGGCGTCGCCCTTGACCACGGCGGTTTCGGCCGGGTCCGTGTCGCGTACCTCCAGGCCCTCGCGGGCGACCAGGTCGTCGACGGTGGCCTGCTTGACCTCCAGCTCGCCCAGGGCGGGCAGGACCTGCTCGATGTAGTGCAGGAAGGAACGGTTCGGCCCGATGACGAGCGTGCCGGTGCGGGCGAGGCGGTCGCGGTGCGCGTACAGCAGGTACGCGACCCGGTGCAGGCCCACGGCCGTCTTCCCGGTGCCGGGGCCGCCCTGCACGCAGACGGAGCCGGACAGGCCGGAGCGGACGATCTCGTCCTGCTCGGGCTGGATCGTCGCGACGATGTCCCGCATGGGGCCGACGCGCGGGCGCTCGATCTCCTGCTGGAGCAGCTTGCTGACGGCGGCGGCCTCGGAGGGGTCGCAGAGGTGCTCGTCCTCGTACGCCGTCAGCTCGCCGCCGGTGTAGCCGAAGCGGCGGCGCAGCGCGACGTCCTGCGGGTCGGTCCTGGAGGCCCGGTAGAACGGCTGCGAGACGGGCGCGCGCCAGTCGATGACCATCGGGTCGCCGTCGGCGTCGTGGACGTGACGACGGCCGATGTACAGGGGCCCATTGGCTGCCTCGGGCTCCGCGCGGCCGGGGGCGTGCAGATAGTTCAGGCGGCCGAAGAAGAGCGGGGTGTGGGCGAGGTCGGCGAGCGCCTTGATGCGGTCGTCGATCTGGGCCTTCAGGACGGCCGCGTTGACCCAGTTCGCGGTGACGTCGCGGATGTCGAGGGACTCGACGTCCGCGCGCATGGCGCGCAGCGCGGAGCGGGAGGCGGTCAGGTGGGCCCGCTCGCGGGCGAGCGGGTCGTCGTGCGTGGTCTCGGGGGCGTGCGCGGGCACGGGACTGCCTCCAGCTGCTGGGTGCGGAACAGATGGCCCGCCGGTTTCCGGCCGGTGGGCGGCTCTCCCCGATGAGGCGGCGGGAGGCGGCAAGAGCGGAGATTCTAGCCACGCCGACGGGGCTGCGCGAATGAATTCCGGGCGCGGCAGGGGGGTCGCGAGTCCCTCCCGACCGGGACCTCCGTACGGGTGTCATACCCGGGGGTGTGATACCTGCGGCAGAGCCACTAGGGGGTGGCATGGGCCGGGAGGAGGAGGCGGGAGGCCTTGATGTTCCGCCCGCAGAGCGATGCGACGGGCGGGCCGCGCACGCACCATGGATTCATGAGCACCGCAACCTTCACCCCGATCCAGGGCGGCCGCCCTCGCGGCGCCACAGCCCTCTCCGACTCCCGCCCGGGCCACGGCTTCGGCGGCGTCCTGCGCGCCGCCAAGGTCTTCGCGGCGGCCGCCGTAAGCGTCGTCGTCCTGGGCGAATACGCGGAAGACGCCGGCGTCATACGCCGCTAACCCGGCCGCCGCGTACCCGCCGCCCTGCGGGCTGCCCCCCGGCGCCTGCCCGCGCACCTGCGGGCGCCAGCCCACGACCTGCCCGCCGCTGCCCGCCACGGCCGCCGCCTACCCGCCGCCCTCCGGGCGCGACCGCCCGGCGCCTGCCTGCGGCTCTGCGGGCGACCGCCCGGCGATTGCCCGATGCTTGTCCGCCCACTGTCCCGGCGCTGCCCGCGACCTGCGGGCGACTGTCCGCCGACTGCCTGCTGACCTCCCGCCGCCTACCCGCCGCCCTGCGGGCGGACCGCCTACCCGCCGCCCTGCGGATCTGTGGGCGACTGCCCGGTGCTTGCCCGTCGAGCGCCCGCTGACCGTGCGGCGCTTGCCCGCTGACCTGCCGCCGACCGCCGCCGACCGCCGTCGACCACCGACGACCACCGACGACCACCGACGGCCGTTGGCCGAACTTCTACCGCCATAGGACCTGCGCGGTGGGGGTGATGATCCACTAGGGTCACGCGCGTGACTCGGAGTCCCGCGCCCAGGCGTTCGCCGTCGTTTCTCAGCTGTGTGCTGGTGACGGGCTCGCTGCTCGTGTGGGGCGTGCTGTGCATCGCCCTGCGGATTCCTATGGCCGACGCGCTGGTTCACGGCTTCTCCGCCGCCGAGTGGCGTCCGCCCGCCACCTATCCGCCCTTCGCGGCGATCCTGTTCACGCCGGCCGCCTGGCTGCCGACCGGCGTGCTGAAGGCCGTGCTCGTCATCGGCAACGCCGGCCTGCTCGCCCTGCTGATCACACTGTCCTGCCGTCTCGCGGGACTCCCGCCCAGGCCCGGTCCCGTCCTGGCCGCGACCATCGCCGGGCTGTGGCTGGAGCCCCTGCTCCAGGCCCCGCTGCCCGCCCAGATCAACATCACCCTGGCCTGCCTGGTCCTGTGGGACCTCGACCGTCCCCGGTCCGCCCTCGGCAAGGGCTTCGCGCTGGGCGTCGCCGCCGGGATCACGCTGAGCCCGGCGGCGATCGCCGCGTACCTGCTGCTGACCCGCCGCGTCCGGGCCGGACTGACGGCGCTGGCCGCCTTCGCCGGTACCGCCCTGCTCGGCCTGCTCGTGCTCCCGGAGGCCTCCGCCGAGTTCTGGACCCGCCACCTCCCGGCAGCGGGCCACGCCCTGCTGCTGGACTGGCCGACCCTCTGGGTCTGGTGCGTCCCGCTGCTGGCGGTCCTGATCGCCCGGGGCACCGCCCGGGGCACCGCCCGCGGCACCGCCCGCGGCGCGGTCCCGCGTCAGTCCGCGGCCAGCAGCTCGTCCGCGTCCATGATCCGGTAGGCGTAGCCCTGTTCGGCGAGGAAGCGCTGGCGGTGCGCCGCGAAGTCCTGGTCGATCGTGTCGCGCGCGACGACCGAGTAGAACCGCGCCTCGTGGCCGTCCGCCTTCGGACGCAGCACGCGGCCCAGCCGCTGGGCCTCCTCCTGCCGGGAGCCGAAGGTGCCCGACACCTGGATGGCGACCGTGGCCTCCGGCAGGTCGATGGAGAAGTTCGCGACCTTCGACACGACGAGCACGCTGATCTCGCCCTCGCGGAAGGCGTTGAAGAGCTTCTCGCGCTGCGCGTTGGAGGTCTCGCCCTTGATGACCGGGGCGTCCAGGTGCTCGCCGAGCTCGTCGAGCTGGTCGATGTACTGCCCGATGACGAGGGTCTGCTCGCCCCGGTGCTTGCGTACCAGGGCCTCCGTGACCTTCCGCTTCGTCGCCGTCGTCGCGCAGAAGCGGTACTTCTCCTCCGTCTCGGCGGTCGCGTACGCCAGCCGCTCCGACTCGGTGAGGTTCACGCGGACCTCCACGCAGTCCGCCGGCGCGATGTAGCCCTGCGCCTCGATCTCCTTCCACGGAGCGTCGAACCGCTTCGGGCCGATGAGGGAGAACACGTCCGACTCGCGGCCGTCCTCACGCACCAGGGTCGCGGTCAGCCCGAGGCGGCGCCGCGCCTGGAGGTCGGCGGTGAACTTGAAGACCGGCGCGGGCAGCAGGTGCACCTCGTCGTAGACGATCAGGCCCCAGTCGCGGGAGTCGAAGAGCTCCAGGTGCGGGTAGACGCCCTTCCGCTTGGTGGTGAGGACCTGGTACGTGGCGATCGTGACCGGGCGGATCTCCTTGCGGGTGCCGGAGTACTCGCCGATCTCCTCCTCCGTCAGCGAGGTCCGCTTGACCAGCTCGTGCTTCCACTGGCGCGCCGAGACGGTGTTCGTCACCAGGATCAGCGTCGTCGCCTTGGCCATCGCCATGGCACCGGCGCCGACCAGCGTCTTTCCGGCGCCGCAGGGCAGGACGACCACACCCGACCCGCCGTGCCAGAACCCCTCGACGGCCTGCTGCTGGTAGGGCCGCAGCGCCCAGCCGTTCTCGGCCAGGTCGATCTGGTGCGCCTCGCCGTCCACGTACCCGGCGAGGTCCTCGGCCGGCCAGCCCAGCTTGAGCAGCGTCTGCTTGATCTGCCCGCGCTCGGAGGGGTGCACGACCACGGTGTCGGGGTCGAGCCGGGCCCCGACCAGCGGCGTGATCCGCTTGGACCGCAGGATCTCCTCCAGCACGGGGCGGTCGGTGCTGGTCAGTACCAGCCCGTGCACCGGGTGCTTGGAGAGGGTGAGGCGGCCGTAGCGCGCCATGGTCTCGGCGACGTCGACGAGCAGCGCGTGCGGGACCGGGTAGCGGGAGAACTCGACGAGCGCGTCGACGACCTGCTCGGCGTCGTGCCCCGCGGCCCGGGCGTTCCACAGGCCGAGCGGGGTGATCCGGTAGGTGTGGATGTGCTCGGGAGCCCGCTCCAGCTCGGCGAAGGGGGCGATGGCGCGCCGCGCGGCTCCGGCGAGCTCGTGGTCGACCTCGAGAAGGAGGGTTTTGTCGCTCTGGACGATAAGAGGCCCGTTCACGCACGTCCCTTTCCGGCGGTGAGACGGCCACCCGGGCGCGGGCGGCCAAACCTCCAGTCTGCCGCATCGCCGAGCGGGCGGGGTGGTTCTGTGACGCGGGGCCTCCGGGACCGTGCGCGGACCGGGTGCGTAGGGTCCGGGGATGAGTGAGGACCGGCAGTGTTTCGTGCCCGAGGACTTCGAGGTGCCGCGCGCCTTCGTCGCGGACGGCTTCCGGCTGGAGGCGCTCGGGGAGCGGCACAACGTGCGCGACCTCGCCGCGTGGAGCGGGAGCATCGCGCACATCAGGGCGACGCCCGGGTTCGTGGGGCGGGGCTGGCCGCCGGTGGACGGGATGTCCGCCGAGGCCAACCTGGCCGACCTGGCCCGGCACGCCCGCGAGTTCGAGGAGCGGGTCGCCTTCGCGTACAGCGTGCTGGAGGGGGACGGCGACGGCGACGTCATCGGGTGCCTGTACATCCACCCGGCGCGCGAGACGCCGGGCCGGGTCCAGGTGAGCTCCTGGGTGCGGGCGGACCGGGCCGCGCTGGACGGGCCGCTGTACGAGGCCGTGGGCCGCTGGCTGCGCGAGGTGTGGCCCTTCGACGGCGAGCGGATCGACTACGCCCCGAGGTGAGGCAACGGCCCCGAGGGGTACGGGGTTTCCACCGGCAGCAAGGCGTGCGCGGCCGCGTGCTCGCCGGCGCGGACCAGGCCGTGGATCTCCCGGGCCAGCGGGGTGACGTCTCGGATGGACACCGTCCACTCGTCGGCGTACGCGCGGGAGGCGGGGCCGGACAGGCCCAGCTGGAGCGAGCGGTGGGGCAGCGGGTTCAGGTGCAGGTCGCGCTCCGGGTCCCACTGGACGCGGGCGGGCGCCTCGCGCAGGGACGCCTTCCAGGCGGCCTGGTCGGGGTGGGTGCCGGGCTCGTAGTGCGAGAGGCAGGCCTCGCGCAGGGCCTGGTCGAAGCCCGCGCGGGTGATCTCGATGGCCAGGACGGTCTCCTGGTCGGTCTTGGTCGCCCAGCCGCAGCGGTACATCATCCACAGGAACGAGGGCTTGATCCACGTCATGCGCTCGCGCTTCCAGGCGGGCGGAAAGCGTCCGTCCCGCGCGGCGGGGTCCCCTAGGCGGGGGGCGTAGGCCTGGTAGACGGTGAGCGTGGTGGGGGTGTGCGGCGCGGATCTGGCGGGCGGGTATGGAGTGCGTGGCTTGCGTGGCTTGCATGGCTTGCATGGGGCCAGGGTGGGGCGCCGGGGGGTCGGCTGGCGACCGGTTTTCGGGCGCGGATGCCATGCCGTGCCGGTGCGGTGCGGGTGCCGTGCGGGTGCGGCGCCGTTGCTGGGGCTCCGCCCCAGACCCCGCGCCTCAAACGCCGGCGGGGCTGGATAAGCGGCGCCGTTGCTGGGGCTCCGCCCCAGACCCCGCGCCTCGAACGCCGGCGGGCTATATGTGGTCCTCCGCGAGTTCGGCCACGCCCGTGATGCGGTGGAGGGCGTACGTGCGGACTTCGTCCGCCGTGTGGTCGTAGCCCGTTACGAAGCCGCCCTCCACGCGGACCGGGGCGATGACCCGCTGGCTGGCCGCGCCGTCCGCGTTGACGTAGCCGATCCAGACCGCCGAGCCCGTCAGGGCCGCCGCCTGGACCGTGGCCAGGGTCTCCGCCGCGCTCGTGCGCGGGAGTTCGCCCGGGACGGCCGCCGTCGCCGACGCCGACGCCGGCTCCTTGCGGACCGCCGTCGCCGCCGCGTCGCCCGCGCGGATGGCTCGTACGGCCGCCCCCAGGAGGGTGTCGTCCGGGACCGGGGGGCCGTCCGGGACCGGTACGGGTGCCGTGCGCGGCGGGGCGCGGTGGGCGTCGGCCCGGGAGACCAGGACGTCGCCGGTACGGGACTCCGCGGCGGGCGCGTAGCCCATCGCCCGCAGCCCGTCGAGGAGGGCGGTGGGTTCGGCCTGGGCGGCCAGGACGGTCGGGGCGAGGCGGCGCAGGCCCAGCCCCGCCGAGCGCTTGTCGGCCAGGATCTCGCCCAGCATCGCGTCGTCGTCGCAGCGCACGTACGCGGACGCGGCGCCGACCCGCAGGTGGCCGTGGCGCCGGGCCACGTCGTCGATCAGGTAGGTCAGGGGCTGCGGGACGGGGGTGCGGCTGTGCTCCTTCAGGAACGCGTGCAGGTCGGCGGCGGCGTGGCCGGCGTCCAGGGCCCGGCGGACCGAACCGGGCGTGAACCGGTACACCGTCGCCCCGCCCTTCGACTCCACGTCCGCGAGCACCGCCAGGGTGTCGCCGAGCGGGCGGCGCAGCGGGCCGGGGGCCACCGCCGTCAGGTCGGCCTGGAGCAGGACGTGGTCCACCGGCTCGGGCAGGAGGGGGGCCAGCAGCGGCGCCGGGTCCTGGTGGGCGAGCAGCGCGCGGCCCGGCCCCGACAGGGCGCCGCGGCCGGTCACGCCGAGCACCTCGGCCTCGGTCAGCGTCCAGCGCGCGAGGCGGGCGCGCAGATCGCTCGTACCGCGGACGGGACGCTCCCACGCGAGCCGGGCGAGGACCGCGTCCGGGTCGGCGGCCGCGCCCTCGGGCAGGGCGGCGAGCAGTTCGAGGACGCGCCGGCGCACTTCGGGGGCGGCGGAGCGGTCGAGTTCGGGGCCGAGCGCCGAGAGCGTGCGCCCCTTGGAGTCCTGCTCGCCGACCAGACCGGCCGTGCGGGTGGCGGGCAGCCAGGCGGTCACCAGCGCCGACCACCGCTCGGGCGGGGCCAGTTCGCACCAGTCGTCGAAGGCGGGGGTGGGCGCGTACCGCTCGTCCGCCTCCCCGTCGCTGGCCAGCAGCCCGGCCGCGTAGGCGAGCTCGACCCAGAACGCCGCCTGCGGCTCGGACACGTCGAGCGTGACCGCGGCGCGCTTGAGGTCCCGTACGGACAGGCCGCCCGCACGCAGCACCGGCGGGCCGGCGTGCTCCCAGGACTTCACCAGCTCCTCGACGGTGGACAGCGCGGCCAGCGCCTGCCCGGCGGCGTTCGCGTCCACAGCCTGTGGACGGTGTTCGCGGTGCGCGGGCACCGGCGGAGGCACCGGCGCGGTGTCCCGGTGCGCGAGGCCGCCGCGCAGGTGCAGCGCCACCTCGCGGGGCAGGACGACGGTCCGCGCCGTGGCGGGCAGCAGCAGCCCGCGGTCGCGCAGCCAGCGCACCGGCGGCGTCGGGTTCGGGGTCACCTCGCCGTACGGCGGCCCCCACACGAGCCGGCCCAGCACCTGATGGGCCTCCGCCGGGGCCTCGTCGAGCAGCGCCGACATCCGCTCCGGGTCGGTGAACAGCCCGGTCAGCGCGGTCACCGCGGACACCGGGTCATGGGTGGCGGGCAGCCCGGCGGCCGCCACGATCTCCTGGACGCGGGTCGGTGACATCCCGGCCGTGGCCTCGGCGACGGTGGGCCCCAGGCCGGTCGGGGACGGCCGCTGGGCGGAGGGCGCGAGCAGCTCGCGGGCGGTGCGGACCAGACGCAGCCGGTCCTCGTCGCCCCACACCAGGGCCTGGTCGCGCAGGGTGGCCACGGCCCGGGGGAGGGCGGCGCGGGCCCGCTCGTCCTCGCCGCCGGTCAGCAGCGACTCCAGTACGGGGTACGGGCACGGGTCCGGGGCCACGGCGAGGGCCTCCGCCGTCTGCAGCGTGAACCGGTCCAGGCGCTCCAGCGCCCGTACCACCGAGGCCCGGGTCCCGGCGCGGGTGGCCAACTGGGTGATGTCGCCGGGCACCGGGCTGAGCAGGTCCGGGCGGGCGTGCAGCAGCGCCGACAGGGCCGCGTCGTCGCGGGCGCGCAGCGCCTCGGCGAGGGAGCGCGGGGCGCTGGTGCCGGTGCCGGTGCCGGCGCCGGTGGACGTGCCGGATGTGCCGGACGTGCCGGGTGTGGCGGGTGTGCCGGGTGCGGCGGATCCGGCGGATCCGGCGGATCCTCGCGCAGTGCTTGGCTCGGGCACGGTCGCCTCCTGGTCGCGTCGGCCGGTCAGTCTGCCGGTCAGTCGGCCGGTCCCCATCCGGTCAACGGTATCCGCTGCGCCCGCAGCAGCTCCACGGGCGCACGCGCTACCTTCGGTTCGGGGCGTACGGGAGGAGCGTGGGCGTGGGGATCGAGAGCGACCATCTGGTCTACGAATATCTGAGCCGTGTCGGGGACTTGGCGCAGCAGCGGCACCTTTCCTCCGGGGACCGGATGCGGCTGGTGGCGGGGCTACGGGACGAGATCGACCGTCGGCGCGCCAAGTACGACCCGGACACCCCGGCTGCCGTACGGCGCATCCTGGAGCGCATCGGCACGCCGGAGGAGGTGCTGGACACGCACGGGGGGCGTGCGGGGAAGGCGAGCGCCGCGGCTGCCGGTGCCGGTGCCTCGGCGGGTGGGCGTGCGGGTGCGGTGGTTCCGGCCGTGCCGGCGCAGCGGGGGCCGGCGGGGCCGGAGAACGTGCCGCCGCACCTGGCCGGGCTGGACGAACTCGGGCCGTCCGGTGGGGCCGAGCCGGACTGGTGGCGGGTCTCCGCCGCGGCGTACGGGGCGGGGCCGCAGGTGGAGGGCTTCGCGGGCGGCATCGAGATGCCGGAGCCGCGGTTCACGGCGGGGCCGGAGGAGGACGAGGACGCGCCGTCGCAGCCCGGGTCAGGCCCGGCCGGGGCTGAGGAGGCGCGCGGGAAGACCCTCGTACGGTTCCTGCGCGAGCGGCGGCGCGCGAAGAAGGAGGCGGCGGCCGCGGCCCCCGAGGCGGCGGCCCCGGCGCGCCGGCCGCGCCCGAACGCCTTCCTGCTGCTGGCCGCGGCCGTGCTCGTCGTGGGCGTGGTCAGCGGGTACTGGCTGGTGCTCGTCGTGGGCTGGCTCCTGCCGTACGCGTCGCGCGTGCTGGCTCCGGCGGAGCGCAAGTGGGCCGTCTTCGGGCCGCCGGGCGTCGTCCTCGCGGGGTCGGCGGTGTGGCTGTGGGGCCGCATGAACGGCAAGTGGGGGGCGAGCCTGGCCGACGAGCAGCTGAGCGGGGCGCTGCACGGGATGGGGCCGTGGGTCCTGCGGGGCGCTGCGCTGGCGTCGGTGCTGTACCTGGTGTGGCGGGCCCGCCGGTAGCCCGGGGCACTCGGCCGGTGGGGCGCGGGGTGCGGTGCCGTTGCCGGGGCTCCGCCCCGGACCCCGCGCCTCGAACGCCGGCGGGGCTGGATGCCGCGCCTCGAAGGCCGGCGAGGCTGGAAGTGCGGACGCGTCAGCCGCCCGGGACGATCGTCTGGGGCTTCTCCAGCGGGTTGCTGTCGGCTGTCTTCACCAGGTCCAGGAAGGCGGGAGACTTGGCGAGCTCCAGCAGCTGGTCGTTGGTGACGGGCGCCGAGGTGTTCGAGGCGACGTCCGGGTTGAAGGACAGCTGGACGTTGCTGTTGCCGTAGCGGAAGAAGAGCCGGCTCCCGGTGAGCGTCGCGGAGTCCATCGGCATGGTCGCCGCGTTGGCATCGATGCCGCCGGGCAGGGTGGCCTTCTTGCAGGTCTGGCCCTTGATCTCGCGGCAGGGCTGGGGGGCCTCGTCCGACGGCCGTACCGAGAAGATGACGACGAACGTCTTGCCGTCCTTGGTGGCCCGGTATTGCCGCACGTTGAGGTCGGTCCGCTGCACGGTGCCGACCGTCGGCGGCAGCAGATCCTGGAGCACGCCGACGGCCTGGTTCTGGAAGTTCTCCTGCCGAGCCCGTTCGGCGGGCGGCAGGTCGGCCATCGACGATTCGCCCGGGGTCGGTTCGATGTGGACCGGCGGCTTCGGTCCGGAGGCCGACGGCGACGCGCCCAGCTCGATCACCGTGGGCGTCGCCGGGCTGTTGCCGCCGACCGGCGGCGCGATGGCCCCGGCCACGGCGATGGCGGCGACGGCCAGGACCCCGCCGCCGATCGCCGCCCGGATGCGCGTCTTGCGGCGTCGGCCCTGGGCGCGGGCCGGGCCCACCAGGTCGGGCACCGGGGGCAGTTCCGCGGTCGCACGGTCCATCGCGTCACGGACCAGCACCGCGGCCTCGGCGTCCGCGTGGTCTTCGTTGGTACCCATGGCGTCTCCTCAGTTCTCGGTGGCGTACAGGTGGGCCTCGCCGAGCTGCGTGCGCAGCTTCGCCAGGGCGCGCGAGCACTGGCTCTTCACGGTTCCTTCGCTGCACCGCAGCAGTCCGGCGACCGTATCCACGCTCAGGTCCTCCCAGTAGCGCAGGACGACCATGGCCCGGGCCCGCGGCGGCAGTGCGGCCAGGGCGGCGAGCAGGGTGACGCGCAGGTCGGCGTGTTCGGGCAGCCGCGGCGGATCGGCGTGCGTGTGGGCCAGGAGGTCCCGCAGCCGCCGTCGTCGCTCGGCGAGGAAGGTGCGGGTCAGCACGGTTCTGGCGTACGCGTCGGGATGATCGGCGGCGGACACCCGCCGCCAGTGCTGGAACAGCTTCGCGAGCGTCGTCTGGGTCAGATCCCGGGCGCCCTCGGCGTTCCCGCACAGCAGGTACGCCGTCCGGTACAGCTTGCGCTGACTGGCCCGGGCAAAGGCCTCGAAGTCGTGCTCGGTGCCTGGTGGCATCCGCCCTCCCCTTCACGATCGTGTCTCTCATCCCTGTCCTGAGTGCCGACGCACCGAAAAGGTTGAGGACGGATGTGAAGGATCTCCGGGTGCGACGGCCGGCTCTGCCCCGGGCCTCGGCACAATGGCGGATATGAATCTCACCGTCGGTTTCGACCTCGACATGACCCTCATCGACTCGCGTCCGGGCATCAAGGCCGCCTTCCTGGCGCTGTCGGCGGAAACGGGTGCGTTCATCGACGCCGACGCAGCGGTCAGCCGGCTGGGTCCGCCGCTGGACCAGGAGCTCGCGCACTGGTTCCCGCAGGACCAGATCCCGGCCGTAGCCGACCGGTACCGGGAGATCTACCCCACCCACGCCATCGCGCCGAGCCCGGCCATGCCGGGTGCCCGCGAGGCGATCCGGGCCGTCCAGGCGCTCGGCGGCCGCGCGATCGTCGTCACGGCCAAGCACGAGCCCAACGCCCGCCTGCACCTGGAGCACCTGGCCATCGAGGCGGACGCGGTCATCGGCTCGCTGTGGGCGGAGGCCAAGGCCGGTGCGCTGCGCGAGTACGGCGCGCAGGTCTACGTCGGAGACCACGTGGGCGACGTACGCGGCGCCCGTACGGCCGGTGCGCTGTCGGTGGTGGTGCCGACCGGGCCGTGCCCGGAGCCGGAACTCAGCGCGGCGGGCGCGGACGTGGTCCTGCCGGACCTCACCGCGCTGCCGCAGTGGCTCGCGCAGTACGTCGCCGCCCTGCCCGGGCCCCGGCATGCACAGGGCGCCCACGAGACCCAGGGCACCCCGTAGGGCTAGGCCGTCTCTTCCGGATCTTGTCGGTTAAGCCGGTGCCGGACGACGCGGGCCCGGCAAGATCCGGAAGAGACGGACTACGCCTGCGAGGCGCGGGCCGCCTTGCGCTGCGCCGCGGCCGAGCGGAGGACGCCCGCCGCGGAGATGGCGAAGCCGACGCCCATGAGCATGCACACGGCCCACGCGTACGACGGGAAGGGGTCGGTGTCGAGGAACAGCGGAGCCATGGTCGCCAGTGTGGCCACGGCCCCGGCGATGAACACGATGCCGCCGGCCTTGACCAGCCCGTCGCCGGGCCGCGCTTCGTCGCAATCAGGAGTAACAGTCACCCGACCAGGGTAGTTCCTGGCCGAAGGCAGCCGACGGTGAAGGACCGGGGAACGTCTTGTCACCCGGCCCCTGACCATTAGCCTTGAGGTGGCGGGTCACACATGGCCCGCTGCGCTGTTGTCCGGAGCCGTTCCACGGTACTCCGGCCCCCGACGAGCACAAGGACAGAGGACGGACGTGCCTACCGGCAAGGTCAAGTGGTTCAACAGTGAGAAGGGCTTCGGCTTTCTCTCCCGCGACGACGGCGGTGACGTCTTCGTCCACTCGTCGGTGCTCCCTGCCGGGGTCGACTCCCTCAAGCCCGGCCAGCGAGTCGAATTCGGTGTCGTCGCCGGCCAGCGCGGTGACCAGGCACTTTCGGTGACGGTACTGGACCCGGCACCGTCCGTCGCGGCGGCTCAGCGGCGCAAGCCCGACGAGCTCGCCTCCATCGTGCAGGACCTGACGACCCTGCTGGAGAACATCACTCCGATGCTGGAGCGCGGCCGCTACCCCGACAAGGTGCACGGCACGAAGATCGCCGGTCTGCTGCGTGCGGTGGCCGACCAGCTCGACGTCTGACCGCCCGCGCACACCCGCGCCCCGCCACTCGGAAGAGCGGCGGGGCGCCGGTGTTCGCGCGTCCCGGCGGCCTACGGGAAGCTGAGCGCGCCGGGCGCGATGGCCGGTACCAGACCCTCGGCCGCGGCCCGCGTCAGCAGCCCGCGCACCGCCGCGTAGCCGCTGTCGCCGAGGTCGGCGGTGAACTCGTTCACGTAGAGCCCGATGTGCTGGTCGGCGACGGCCGGGTCCAGCTCCTGCGCGTGGGCGCTGACGTACGGGCGGGAGGCCTGCGGGTCGTCCCAGGCCATCCGCACCGACGTACGGGCCGCCTCGGCCAGCCCCCGCAGCCGCTGCTCGCCCAGCGAGCGCTTGGCGATGATCGCGCCGAGCGGGATCGGCAGGCCGGTCGTGGACTCCCAGTGCTCGCCCATGTCGGCCAGGCAGTGCAGCCCGTAGTCCTGATAGGTGAACCGGGCCTCGTGGATGACCAGTCCCGCGTCCACCCGGCCGTCCCGGACCGCCGGCATGATCTCGTGGAACGGCAGCACGACCACCGTGCCGACGCCCTCCGGCAGGACGTCCGCCGCCCACAGCCGGAACAGCAGGTAGGCGGTGGAGCGTTCGCTCGGCACGGCCACCGTCTTGCCGGCGAGGGACACGCCCGGCTCCCGGGTGAGCACCAGCGGACCGCAGCCGCGCCCCAGCGCCCCGCCGCAGGGCAGCAGCGCGTACTCCTCCAGCACCCAGGGCAGCACGGCGTACGAGACCTTCAGCACGTCCAGTTCGCCGCGCTCGGCCATGCCGTTGGTGAGGTCGATGTCGGCGAAGGTGACGTCGAGCTCGGGCGCCCCCGGGACCCGGCCGTGCGCCCAGGCGTCGAAGACGAAGGTGTCGTTCGGGCAGGGCGAGTAGGCGATCCTCAGCGGTGCCCGAGGCTCCTGCGCATCATGCGCTTCGTGGTTACCGGTGCTCATGGCGTTCTCCCCAGTTCGCGAGTACGGGACCCAGCACGCGCAAGCCCTCGGTGAGCGCGGCGAGCGCGTCCCCGATCCGCCAGGCGGCGCGGTCGCGCGGCCCCACGGCGTTGGACACGGCGCGGATCTCCAGTACGGGCAGCCCGTGCGCGGCGGCCGCCTCCGCGACCCCGAATCCCTCCATGGCCTCGGCCCCGGCCAACGGGTGGCGGGCGCTGAGCTCGGCGGCGCGGGCGGCGGTGCCGGTGACGGTGGAGACGGTCAGCACGGGCGCGAGCAGTGCCCCGGTCGCCTCGGCGGCGCGGGCGGCGAGTTCGGCGGGCGGCAGGTGCACGCTGTGGCCGAAGCCGAGTTTCTGCACGTCGATGAAGCCCTCGGGCGTGTCGGCGCCCAGGTCGGCGGCGACGATCGCGTCGGCGACCACGAGGGAACCGAGCGGGGCGGCGGGCGCGAACCCGCCGCCGATGCCGGCGGAGACGACGAGCGAGTAGTCGCCGAGGGCCAGGGCGGTGGCGGTGCCCGCGGCGGCGGCCGCCGGCCCGACGCCCCCGGCGAGCACGTCGAAGGCGATGCCCGGGAGGTCCCGACGGTGGACGAGGTAGCCGCCGGGAAGCGTGCGCGGCTCAGGACCGGGGGTGTCCGGGTGAGGTGTCAGACCCGTGGTGACGGAGTCCGCCTCCGCCGCCACCGCGGTCACGACGAGCGCGCGCACCGGGCTCGCCCGTTACTTGAGCTTGAGGTTGAAGGTCCAGACGGCGAGCGGCTTGCCGTCCTCGCCGGTCTGGAGGAACGCCAGCTTCTTCGAGGCCGGGGCCTCGCCCTGGCCGCCGGTCGCGAAGACGTCGGCGCCCGGGAAGCTGCGGTAGGTGTTCGCCGAGGGCTCGGTGATCGGCTGGCCGTCCAGGACCGCCGACCACCGCTTGCCGTCTTCGACGACCTCCGGATCGACACCGAGACGCAGCGTGTCACCGCGCGCGTAGTCGATGGTCTTGGCGTCCTTGAGGTTGGTGAGGCACTCCTGGACCTGGTCCATGGAGAGCGGTTCCTTGCCGTCGTGGCAGGACGCTTCGGCCGACACCGACGCGGTGCCGACCGTCACGGTCGCCAGCGGAGTCGGCTTGTCGCAGGCCGAAAGGAGGAGGAGGCCGGCGGACACGGCTCCGAGGGCCGCGACGCTGCGGCGGGCCCTACCCGAGAAAAGCGGTGCGGTCATGAGCCGAAGGCTATCGGGCCGGTGGGCCGCGCCGCCGCACGGGGTCCCGCTGGCCTGGGGTGTGGCGTCCGCCGGGTGGCGTCCGCCGGTTCTGCCGTGTGGCGTGGGCCGGGGTGTGGTGCCGGGTGCGGCGCCGTTGGCGGGGGCGCTGCCCCCGGGCCCCCGCGCCTCAAACGCCGGCGGGGCTGGGTTGTGCCCGGCGGGGCTGGAGCGCGGGCGCGGCTACGCCACGCGGGGGCGGGACGTGCCCGGCTGGTGGCGGGGGGCCGCCAGGACGCCGCGTACGGCCATCGTCGTGCCCAGGGCGACCACGACCGCGGCCACCGACATGCCCAGGACGCCGTTCAGCGGCAGGGCGATGCCGATCGCGCCGCCCAGCACCCACGCCACTTGGAGCAGCGTCTCCGAACGGGCGAAGGCCGAGGTGCGCACCGCCTCCGGGACGTCCCGCTGGATCATCGCGTCCAGCGAGAGCTTCGCCAGGGCCTGGCAGAAACCCGCGGTCGCGCCGAGCACCGCCATGAACACCCCGCTGAAGAACACCGCCGCCAGCACCGCCACCCCCAGCGTCAGGCACAGCACCGACGCGATGATGGCCTCCGGCGCCCGGGCCCGCAGCCACGCGCCCACCGCCGTGCCGCAGGCGTTGCCCACGCCCGCCGACACGCCCACGACGCCCAGCGACACGGCCGCGCTCTGCCCGGCCAGGGGATGCTCGCGCAGCAGGAACGCCAGGAAGAAGATCAGGAACCCGGACAGCCCGCGCATCGCGGCGTTCGCCAGCAGCCCGCACAGCACGGACCGGCTGACCGTCCGCAGGCCCGGCCGCTTCGAGTGCGCCTCGTGCGTGGACAGCCGCGCGCGCCGCTCGCCCTTGGCCTCGTCCACCTTGTGGGGCAGCGTGAACGCCGCGAAGGCGCCGCACGCGAAGATCAGGCAGGCCCCGTACAGCGGCCACTGCGGCCCGATCGCGTTCAGCCCGGCGCCCAGCGGCGCGGCCAGGCCCGTGGCCAGCAGGCCGGCCAGCGTGACCCGGGAGTTCGCCTTGACGAGTGAGAATTTCGGCGGCAGCAGCCGGGGCACCACCGCGCTGCGCACCACCCCGTACGACTTGGACGCCACCAGTACGCCCAGCGCGGCGGGATACAGCTCGAGCCCGCCCGTGGCCACCGCGCCCGACATCATCAGCGCCAGCAGCGCCCGGGCCAGCATCGCGGCCGCCATCGAGGCCCGGCGGCCGTGCGGGAGCCGGTCCAGGAGCGGACCGATCACCGGGGCCAGCAGGGTGAAGGGCGCCATCGTGATCGCCAGGTACAGGGCCACCCGGCCGCGTGCCTCGTCCGTGGGGACGGAGAAGAACACCGTGGAGGCCAGCGCCACCGTGATCATCATGTCGCCGGCGCCGTTGATGGCGTGCAACTCGATCAGCTTGCCGAGGCCCGACTCACCCGCCCCGTGCGCGTGCGTGGCCCGCCGGATTCCCCGGGCCGTACCGGTGAACGGCAGGTGCAGGGCACGCCCCAGAGCCCGGCCGGCCCGCCTGGCCGGTCCCGAGCCGTCGTCGGACGACCGAAGGGGTGCCACACTCGACATAGTGCCCCACCCGGCCCTCTCCAGCGCCCCCCGGCGCGTCGCGAGGACGCGGGCTTGTCCGCGAATCGGACCTTGCATGTGTGCCCGAGGCTTAAGAGGAGGTAGCGTGCGTAGCGCGCCACCGGCGGTTGCTCCTGGCCGCGCGCCTCTTCGCGATCCCGCAGAATGGATTGCATAAAGGTGCGCCCGGAGTCCGATCGGGTGCGGACGTCGACGCGGCCCTCTGGTCCGCTCCGCCCGCGCCACGCACGGACAGCACCGACGGGTCGTTGTGGACGACAGTACGGACGGCGCACACGTGAGACGGCGTAGGAGAGAACGAGACCAGTGAGTGCTGCGACGACGCGAAGCCGTACCCCGCGTACCCCCGACCGCCTGTGCGTCGAGGCGGTAGAACTCGCCCGCTCGGCGGCCGAGGAGGCCGCCTTCCCCGGCGTGGTGGGATCGCACGTCTCGGCCGTCGCGGAGGGCGACCGGGTCGTCACCCACTTCTTCGAGTGCAAGGAACCGGGCTACCGGGGCTGGCGCTGGGCCGTCACCGTGACCCGCGCCTCCCGCGCGAAGAACGTCACGCTCGACGAAACGGTGCTGCTCCCGGGCGACGACGCGCTGCTGGCCCCCGAGTGGGTGCCGTGGAGCGAGCGGCTGCGCCCCGGCGACATGGGCCCGGGCGACCTGCTGCCCACCGACGCCGAGGACCTGCGGCTGGAGCCGGGCTGGTCGGGCGAGGACGCCCCGCCGCCGAACTCGGTCGTCTCCGCCGAGATGGCCGAACTGGTCGAGGCCGAGGACGCCGACGTCACCGACCGCACGGTGGTCCCGGTCCGCGGCTCCATCACGTCCGTCGCCGAGGAACTGGGCATGCGGCGCGCGCGGGTGCTGTCCCGGTACGGGCTGCACAGCGCGGCCGACCGCTGGGACGAGGCCTTCGGCGCGAAGACCCCGATGGCGCAGGCCGCGCCCGCGTCGTGCGTGTCCTGCGGCTTCCTCGTCGCCATCGGCGGCTCGCTGGGGCAGGCCTTCGGGGTGTGCGCGAACGAGTTCAGCCCGGCCGACGGCCGCCTGGTGTCGCTGTCGTACGGCTGCGGCGGGCACTCGGAGGCCGCCGTCATGCCGGCGCCGCTGCGGCCGGCCCCGCCGGTGCTCGACTCGATGGCCTCGGACGAGTTCACCCTGCGGCCGGTCACGACTGCCGCGGACACCGGTTCCGTCACGACCGCGGACCTCGAAGCGCCGGACCTCGGGCACTCGTAGCCGCGGGCCGGGCCT
Organism: Streptomyces sp. NPDC045695; assembly: GCF_056432025.1. Classification (NCBI taxonomy): domain Bacteria; kingdom Bacillati; phylum Actinomycetota; class Actinomycetes; order Kitasatosporales; family Streptomycetaceae; genus Streptomyces; species Streptomyces sp. NPDC045695. Next base: position 388,375 of record NZ_JBWKJU010000003.1, on the reverse strand, counting down.
CCGCGCGGCGGTGCGGGCCGGGCCGTGGGCGCCTCGCGGGCGGGTTTCCGCGCGGCGGGGACGCGTACCCTCGGTCCATGGGGGACACGGACATGGTGGGAATGACCGGCCGGGTGACCGGGACGGTCGGGCCGGGCCTGGTCGGCGAGGTCATCGTGCGGATCCGGGGCGGGGCGGAGCACTTCCTAGCCCACCCGGTCGCCGGGACCGGCCGGCTGGCCGTCGGGACGGTGGTGACGGTCGTCGAGTACCTGCCGCCGCGCACCGTGTACGTGATGGCCGCCTACGACGACTGACGCCGCGCGCGACCTGTGCGTATCAGGATCGCGACAGACCCGGTCCGCGTCTTCACGCGGAGGCGCGGCGGGCGCAGACTCGCCCTCATCGGTGCCGAACGGCACTGACCTAAGGGGGCGTTGCCGATGACCATCGGCGTCGTGGCGGGAATCGTTCTCGCCGGAGTCACGGCCGTGATCGGCCTGTTCAAGCTCATGTGGCGGGTGGCCGAGCCGAACGAGGCGCTCGTCATCTCCGGTTCCACGCACAAGACCGAGGGCCTCGGTCAGGGCATGGGGTTCAGGATCGTCACCGGGCGCGGAACGCTCGTACTGCCGGGGGTGCAGGCGGTACGGAAACTGTCCCTGGACCTCAACGAGACGCAGCTGTCGGTGGACTGCGTCACCCACCAGGGCATCCCGCTGCGCGTGAAGGGCGTGGTGATCTTCAAGGTCGGCGACGACCTGGTGTCGATCGCCAACGCGGCCCGCCGCTTCCTGGACCAGCAGAAGATGATGCCGGAGCGGGTGCACATCGTCTTCGCCGGTCACCTGCGGTCCATCGTGGGCGGCTTGACGGTCGAGGACATGATCCGCGACCGGGAGAAGCTGACGGGCCAGACCCGGATGGCCTGCGGTACCGAGATGGAGAAGCTCGGCCTGATCGTCGACTCGCTCCAGATCCACGAGATCGAGGACCCGACCGGCTACATCAAGAACCTGGCGATGCCGCACGCGGCCGCCGTGCAGCGGGACGCGCGCATCGCGCAGGCCGAGGCGAACCGGCTGGCCACGGAGGCCGAACAGGCCGCCTTCGCCCGGATGGCGGAGGCCACGCGGGACAGCGAGATCCTGCAGGCCGGCTACCAGGCCGAGCGGGACAAGGCGGCGGCGACCGCCCGCCAGGCCGGTCCGCTGTCGGAGGCCGCCGCCCGCCAGGAGGTCGTCGTCCAGGAGACCCGGGTCGCGGAGCTGGAGGCGCACCGGCGCGAGCAGCAGCTGCAGGCGGACGTGCGCAAGCCCGCGGACGCGGCGGCGTACGAGACGCGGACCCGGGCGGAGGCGGAGCGCGACGCCCGGATCTCGGCGGCCCAGGCCAAGGCGAAGGAGACGGAGCTCGCGGCGGCGGCCGAGGCGACGCGGGTGACGACGGCGGCGACGGCCGACGCGGCGGCCACGGAGGCACGCGGCCTGGCCTCGGCTACGGCGACCCGGGCGACCGGTGAGGCGGAGGCGGCGGCGACGCAGGCGCGGGGCCTCGCGGAGGCGGCATCGGCGAAGGCCCGCGGGCTGGCCGAGGCGGAGGCGATCAAGGCGCGGGCCGCGGCGCTGGCGGAGAACCAGGAGGCGGTGGTCGCGCAGCAGCTGGCCGAGAACTGGCCGGCGATCGTGGAGGCCGGCGCGGCCGCCTTCGGGAACGTGGAGCACATGGTCCTGCTGAACGGGGCGGAGGGCATGTCGGAGATGTTCGCGAAGGCCCTGACGATGGGCGGCACGGGCCTGGGCGTGGCCCGCCACCTCCTGGCGTCGATGGCCCACCAGGCCCCCGGCTCCGCCGGTGGCTCCGCCGGTTCGGCAGTCAACGGGCACATCCCGATCCGCGAGGAGTAGCCACCCGCCGGGGGCGCCGCCCCCGGACCCCCGCGCCTCAAACGCCGGCGAGGCTGGAGGGGCGCCGCCCTGGGCTCCCGCGCCTCAAACGCCGGCGAGGCTGGATTCAGCCGCGCGACTGCCGGCGGAACAGCCGTTTCGCGGCGAAGACCAGGACCAGGCCCCCGGCCAGGACGAGCGCGCCCTTGCCGAAGCTGCCGCCCGGCTCCGGCGAGGGGGCCTGCTCCGCCGGGGAGCCCGGCTTGGGGGCGGCCGCGGAGGGTGGGGGAGTCGTCACCGGGACCGCGATGACCCGGCTGCCCTCTCCCTCCGCGCCGAACATCAGGGCGGCCCCGTCCGGGGTGTACGTCACCGACTCCGCCTGCCCCTGCCACGGCGCGTCCACCCGCTCGCCGCCGCCCTGAGGCCGGCCGTCCTTCCACGGGTAGCTGCGGGCCGTGAAGTAGCCGCGCAGGGTCAGCTGGCCGCCGTCGGGCGAGAACGCCCCGTCCGTCACCCACGGGACGTCCGCCACCCGGCGGAACACGTTCGACGCGCCGTCGCCCGCCACCAGCTCGGCGGGGCCCTCGTACAGCCCGCCCTTGTTCTCGTCCTTGCTCGCGATGTAGACCCGCCCCGTCACCGGATGCACCATCAGCGCCTCGGCGTTGCGCGGCCCGTCCGCGTACCGCACCGTGAACTGCGTGGCCTTGACCGTGACATCGCCCAGAGCCTTCGGCTCCTGGAAGCGGTAGATCCACACGTGGTCCCACGTCCCGTTGCGGTTGTCGCCGATGTCCCCGACGTAGAGCTGCCCGTCCGGCCCCAGCGAGATCGCCTCGACGTCACGCGGCTTGCCGATCCCGGTCAGCGTCACCCGGGCCACCGTCTTGCCCGTAGCCGAGTCCACCGCGTAGACGTACGGGCCGTCGTCGCTGTCGTTGTGCGTCCAGTACACGCCCGGATGGATCCGGCTGGCCGCGAGCCCGCTCGACTCCTTGATCCGCGGGTCGGAGATGGTGAACGAGGAGGCGCCGGCGCCCTCCGCCGCGAAGGCGGCGGCGCCCGGCGGCAGGGCGAGGACGGCAGCGGCGACGGCAGCGACGGCGGCGACAGCGGTAACGGCGGCGGGCGGCAGGGGCAGGCGCATCCCCCCAGCCTGCCAGCACCTGCCGCGTGTCCGGCGTCACAGGCGCTTCCGCCGCGCCATCCGCGATGATGACCGGATGCGTTTCATGTTCGTCGGCGACTCCATGACCATCGGACGCGCCGGCGACTACACCTGGCGCTACCGGATGTGGCAGCACCTCAGCTCGACCTTCGCCGGCCCCCACCGGATCGTCGGCCCGCGCAGCGAGCTGTACGAGGGCTCCGACGCGTACGCCGACCCGGGCTTCCCGGAGCACGCCCGCCGCCACCTGGCGGGCTGGGGCGAGGGCTGGCAGCACATGGCCCCCCTCGTCGGGCCCGCCGCCCGCGAGGGCCGCGCCGACGTCCTGCTCGTCTCCCTCGGCCTGATCGACCTCGGCTTCTACACCGACGCCGACCAGACCGCCGCCAACGTCCGCCGCTTCGTGGCGGCCGCGCGGGAGGCCCGCCCCGGTATCCGGATGGTCCTGCTCCCCGTCATCCCGAACGTCCGGGCCGAGAAGGACGCGCCGTTCGCCGCCGAGGTCACCCGCTTCAACGAGCTCCTCGCGAAGGCGGTCGCGGACCTGACGACGGCGGCCTCGCCGATCCTGCTGGCCGCGCGCCCGTCCGGGTACGACATCCACCGGGACACCTACGACGGCACCCACCCCAACGCCTCCGGCGAACACCGCCTGGCGGGGGAGTTCGCGGCCGTGCTGCACCAGGCGTGGGGCATCGGCGGCCCCTACCGGCCGGCGCCGCAGCCGCGGTAACGCACCCTCAGGGTCCGTGGGGGGCGAAGGCCGCCGCCCCCTCCGCAAGGGGCGACGGCCGACGACCGATGGCCGATGTACTACCGGATCTACCGGATCTACCGGATCACCAGGCGAAGGCCTCCGGGGAGGGCCCCGGCCCGGGGAAGATCTCGTCCAGCCCGGCCAGTACCTCTTCGCTCAGCTCCAGCTCCAGCGCCCGCAGCGCACTCTCCAGCTGCTCGGCGGTGCGCGGGCCGACGATGGGGCCCGTCACGCCCGGCCGGGTCAGCAGCCAGGCCAGGGCGGCCTCGCCGGGCTCCAGGCCGTGCTTGTCGAGCAGGTCCTCGTACGCCTGCACCTGCGCCCGTACCGTGCTGTCGGCCAGCGCGTCCGCGGACCGGCCGGAGGCGCGGCGGCCGCCCTCGACCTCCTTCTTGATGACCCCGCCGAGCAGGCCGCCGTGGAGCGGGGACCAGGGGATGACCCCGAGGCCGTACTCCTGGGCCGCCGGTATGACCTCCATCTCGGCCCGCCGCTCGGCGAGGTTGTAGAGGCACTGCTCGCTGACGAGGCCGACCATCCCGCGGCGGGCCGCGGTCTCGTTGGCCTGGGCGATCTTGTAGCCGGGGAAGTTGGACGAGCCCGCGTAGAGGATCTTGCCCTGCTGGATCAGTACGTCGACGGCCTGCCAGATCTCCTCGAAGGGGGTCCGGCGGTCGACGTGGTGGAACTGGTAGACGTCGATGTGGTCGGTGTGGAGCCGCTTGAGGCTGGCCTCGACGGCCCGGCGGATGTTGAGCGCCGACAGCCGGTCCTCGTTCGGCCAGGGCTCGCCCTCGGGGGACATGGAGCCGTAGACCTTGGTGGCCAGGACCGTCTTCTCGCGCCGGCCGCCGCCCCGGGCGAACCAGGTGCCGATGATCTCCTCGGTGCGGCCCTTGTTCTCACCCCACCCGTACACATTGGCCGTGTCTACGAAGTTCAGACCCGCGTCGAGGGCGGCGTCCAGGATGGCGTGGCTGGTCGGTTCGTCTGTCTGCGGACCGAAGTTCATCGTGCCGAGTACAAGTCGGCTGACCTTGAGTCCGGTGCGTCCGAGCTGCGTGTACTTCATGAGGCACAAGCCAACTGCTTCGAGTCCACTCCAGGCAAGACCTGCTGGCGCAGCCGCCGCGTACGGAGTGAGGGACGCGACGCCGGGCGGCCGCGGCGGGCGGTGGTTACTGGCCCACGACAGCCGCCACGGCCACGACGACGAACATCAGCACGAGCACACCGGCCATCACACGGTTTCTGGTCTTGGGATCCACCCGTCGAGCCTAACTCAGCCGGAGAGCGGCCAGGCCTGGACGGTCTCGTAGCGGGGCTGCTCGCCGGGCACCCCGCTCACGGGGAGGTTGCTGCGGACGAGGCTGAGGGTGTCGACCTGCCAGGCGGTGCCCTCGAAGCCGGCGAGGGCGTCCAGGTACGGGCCGAGGGGGGTGGTGGCGTGGCGGCTGCGGGCCAGGGTGAGGTGGGCGGTGTACCGGCGGTGCTGGTCCATCGGTACCCCGGCCCGCCGCGCGGCGGCGTCGGCCCGCTCGGCGAGCATCCGCAGGGCGGTGAGCTCACCGGCGGCGCCGACCCACAGGGCGCGGTCCCCGAAGTGCCCGCAGCCGTGCAGCCGCAGCGCGAAGGGCTCCGTGCGGTGGGCGGCCCGCTCCAGACGGGCGTAGAGGTCGGGGAGCACCTCGTCCCGTACCTCGCCCATGAAGGCGAGCGTGAAGTGCCAGGCCGCTTGCCCGGTCCACGTCAGCCGGTCGTCGCGCAGCGGGTCGACGGCCTGAGCGAGCTCGGCGACGGCCGCGGGGGGCGGCAGGACGGCTGCGAACAGTCTCATGGGCCGAGCGTATGCCGCCCTCCCGCCCTTCGAACCCCGACGGGGCTGGATCACGCCCCGCAGGGCGGGCCTCGGTCAGGCGACCTTGACCAGCTCCCGCGGCCGCACCGACGGGACGAAGGCCACGCCGCGCCGGTCCACCCGCAGGCGGAGGTTGCCCACCCGGGCGAGGACCACCGCGATCGTCGCGGACGCGGCCAGCGAGATCAGACCGCCCGCGGCCATGCCGACCCGCGCGCCGTACGTGTCCGTGATCCAGCCCAGCAGCGGAGCGCCGACCGGGGTGCCGCCGGTGAAGACCATCATGTACAGGGCCATCACCCGTCCCCGCATCTCCGGGTCGGTGGCCATCTGCACGCTGGAGTTGGCCGTGACGTTGACCGTCAGACCGAAGACGCCGATCGGCACGAGCAGCGCGGCGAACAGCCAGAAGCCGGGCGCGAGGGCCGTCACGAGCAGCAGTACCGAGAACAGCACGGCGGCGGTCACGAGCAGCCGCAGGCGGGAGTGGCCGCGCCGGGCCGCGAGCAGGGCGCCCGCGAGGGAACCGGCCGCGATCAGGGTGTTGAAGAGCCCGTACGTGCCCGCGTCCCCGTGGAAGACGTCGCTCACGAACGCCGACAGCCAGATCGGGAAGTTGAACCCGAAGGTCCCGATGAAGCCGACGAGCGCGATCGGCCAGATCAGCTCCGGCCGGCCGGCGACGTACTGGAGTCCTTCGCGCAGCTGGCCCTTGGCGCGGGGCCGGGGTTCGACCGGGTGCAGCTCGGCGGTGCGCATGAGGAGCAGGCCCGCGATGGGCGCGGCGAAGGACAGGCCGTTGAGCAGGAAGGCCCAGCCGGAGCCCACGGCGGTGATCAGCACACCGGCGATCGCCGGTCCGACCAGTCGGGCGGACTGGAAGTTGGCCGAGTTCAGGCTGACCGCGTTCGCCACCTGGTCCTTGCCGACCATCTCGGGGACGAACGTCTGGCGGGCCGGGTTGTCCACGACGGTGATCAGGCCGAGCAGGAAGGCGGCGAGGTAGACGTGCCAGACCTGGACCTGTCCGGCCAGGGTGAGGACGGCGAGTGCGACGCCGGTCAGGCCCATCGCGCTCTGGGTGGCGAGCAGCAGGGGCCGCTTGGGCAGCCGGTCGGCGAGTACGCCTCCGTAGAGCCCGAACATCAGCATCGGCAGGAACTGCAGGGCGATGGTGATGCCGACGGCGGAGGCGGAGCCGGTCAGGGAGAGGACCAGCCAGTCCTGGGCGATGCGCTGCATCCAGGTGCCCGTGTTCGAGACGACCTGTCCGGTCGCGAAGAGCCGGTAGTTCCGGATCCTCAGCGAGCTGAACATCGAGTTCCGGCTCGCGGGTGCCGCGGTGCGCGCGGCGGTAGTGGTGGTGGATATGTGGCCGGGTGCGGAGTCTGCTCCGGTTCCCGTACTCAAAAGCGTTCGCCTCCTGGCGTCGTTCCTACAGGTGCGCGAGCTTCTCCAGGACGGGTGCGGCCGCGCGCAGCTTGGCCCATTCGTCCTCGGTCAGCTCGGCCGCGAGCCCGGCCAGGAAGGCGTTGCGCTTGCGGCGGCTCTCTTCGAGCATCGCTTCGGCCTCCTCCGTCTGGCGGACCACCTTCTGGCGGCGGTCGTCGGGGTGCGGTTCCAGCGTGACCAGACCCTTGGCCTCCAGCAACGCGACGATGCGAGTCATCGACGGCGGCTGGACGTGCTCGCGCCGGGCCAGCTCTCCGGGGGTCGCCTGGCCGCAGCGGGCGAGGGTGCCGAGGACCGACATCTCGGTCGGGCTCAGGGATTCGTCGACGCGCTGGTGCTTCAGGCGTCGGCCCAGCCGCATCACGGCGGAGCGGAGATCGTTCACGGCGCCGGCATCGTCGCCATGGGTGAGGTCAAGCATGTATTTAGAGTAACTCATTACCCTACCTAAGGAAGAATGGTTTCCGCGGGTGTGGGGACGGTCACTCGTAAGGGTGAGTCGGCGGCGGAAAGTGACCCGCGGACGCACGCTCTGCCCCGACTCTTTCGGCATGGGGACACATGTGCTGAGCATGCGCATAGACGGGGAGCTCCTCGACAGGCTCCGGATCCATGCCGCCAAACGCGGAATGAGCGTCCAGGACTACGTGGTCCGGACGCTCATTCGCGATGACTTCGACGAGCGCTTCAAGGCGGCCGTCGACGAGACGGAGAAGTTCTACGGGCTGACGTGAGCCCGGGCGGGGCTACGTGAGGCCCAGGGCGGGCATCGCGTAGTAGAAGACGAACACCGCCGACACCACGTACATGGCCACCGGGACCCCGCGGCCCCGGCCGGTCGCCAGGCGCAGGGCGCAGAAGCTCACGAAGCCGATCCCGATGCCGTTGGTGATCGAGTAGGTGAAGGGCATCATCACCATGGCCAGGAAGGCCGGGACGGCGATGGTGAAGTCGCTCCAGTCGATGTCCTTGACCGAGCCCGCCAGGATCAGGAAGCCCACCGCCACCAGGGCGGGCGTGGCCGCCTGGGACGGGACCATGGTCGCCAGCGGGGTGAGGAACAGCGCCACGGCGAAGAGGCCGCCCGTCACGACGTTCGCCAGGCCCGTACGAGCGCCCTCGCCGACCCCGGCCGTGGACTCCACGAAGCAGGTGGTGGCCGAGGAGGAGGTGGCGCCGCCCGAGGCGACGGCGAGGCCGTCGACGAGCAGGACCCGGTTGATCCCGGGGAACTCGCCGGTCTTCTTGTCGATCAGCTTGGCCTCGTCGCCGACGCCGAGGATGGTGCCCATGGCGTCGAAGAAGCAGGACAGCAGCACGGTGAAGACGAAGAGGGCGCCGGTCAGCACGCCGACCTTCCCGAAGCCGCCGAACAGGCTGACCTCGCCCACGAGGCCGAAGTCGGGCGCGGCCACCGGGTTGCCCGGCCAGGCCGGGACGGTGAGGCCCCAGCCCGAGTCGGGCAGCTTGGCGATCAGCTGGACCACGACGGCGGCGACGGTCATGACCACGATGGAGATCAGGATCGCGCCCGGCGTCTTGCGGATGAGCAGGGCCAGGGTGAGCAGCACGCCGACGACGAAGATCAGGACGGGCCAGCCGTCCAGGTGGCCGGCGCCGCCGAGCTGGAGCGGGACCGTGGTGTGCGCGGCGTCCGGGATGCGGGAGACGAAGCCCGAGTCGACCAGGCCGATCAGCATGATGAACAGGCCGATGCCGATGGCGATGCCCTTGCGCAGGCCCAGCGGGACGGCGTTCATGACCCGCTCGCGCAGGCCGGTGGCGACCAGCAGCATCACGACGAGGCCGGCCAGGACCACCATGCCCATGGCGTCGGGCCAGCTCATGCGCGGGGCGAGCTGGAGGGCGACGACCGTGTTCACGCCGAGGCCGGCGGCCAGGGCGATCGGGACGTTGCCGATGACACCCATGAGGAGCGTGGAGAACGCGGCCGTCAGGACGGTGGCCGTGACGAGCTGGCCGCCGTCGAGCTGGTGCCCGTACATGTCCTTCGCGCTGCCCAGGATGATCGGGTTGAGCACGATGATGTAGGCCATCGCGAAGAAGGTCGCGAAGCCGCCGCGGACCTCCCGGGCGACGGTCGAGCCGCGCTCGGAGATCTTGAAGTAGCGGTCCAGCCTTCCGGAGGGTTCCTGGAGGGACGGTTCCGGGGCCGTGGCCGTGGGGGTGCTCATACGGTCCTCATTGGGTGGTTCATACGAAGAAAATGGGCCACGCCCACATCGTTTCAGTATGAACACATGAACGAAGGGCAGTCCATCTCCGCGCGTAGACCCCGGATCTGGGCGCCTAGACTGACGGCATGGCGAAATGGACCCCGAAGCACGAGGCGCCCGAGCCCCTGGAGGGCCCGATCGTCGCCACCATCACCGGCGGCACGATCCTCTGGTTCGCCCTGTTCGTGGTCCAGCTCCCCTTCTACGGATGGTTCGCCGACCGCGGTCAGCTGTGGTGGGTCTGGACCTGCGCGGCCGGCGGCTTCCTCGGCCTGATCGGCATCTGGTACGTCCGGGGTCGCGACGCCGCCCTCAAGCGCCACGCGGCGGCCGCTGCGCTGGCGGAACGGGACGAGCAGCCGGGGCAGGACCCGCAGCAGTCGTAGACGGGGCCCGCCCCGCACCGCTGGACGGGCCGTGGGGCGGGGACGCTCCGGGGCGTCCCCGCAGGTCGAGCGAACCCATCGCCGGCTGCCTGTCCGACCGGGCCAAGGGTTCGCGAGCCGAGGAGACGTCCCGGAGGGGCCCCGCCCCACCTCGAAGCCGCCCCCCTCGAAGCCGAGCCGCGCCCGGCCTCGGCCGCGAGCCTGGCCGCTGGCCGCTGACCCCGCCCCCGACCAGGGGACGATCCGGGTCATCCTGAAGTCGGATCTTCGGACTTCTCGGCGGGTGAAGCGTTCGAAGCCCCCTTACCGTCGGAACCATGACGCAGCGGGCGAGGATCGACCAGGACGGGCCGGAGCCGAGCGGCGCCGGCGCCCCCGGCACCGCCATCGACGCGGGGGCCGAGCTCGATCCGGTGCACCCCGTGCAGCCGCCCGCGCCCCGGTTCAAGCCGGCGGGCCTCAGTACCGCCGAGGTCGCCGAGCGCGTCGCGCGCGGAGACGTCAACGACGTGCCCGTCCGCAGCAGCCGCTCCACCGCCGACATCATCCGCGCCAACGTCTTCACCCGGTTCAACGCGATCATCGGCGTGCTCTGGGTGATCATGTTCTTCGTCGCGCCCATCCAGGACAGCCTCTTCGGCTTCGTGATCATCGCCAACACCGGCATCGGCATCATCCAGGAACTGCGCGCCAAGAAGACCCTCGACGGCCTCGCCGTCATCGGCGAAGCCAAACCGAGCGTGCGCCGCGACGGCCGTACCGCCGAGATCTCCACCTCCGAGATCGTCCTCGGCGACGTCATCGAGCTCGGCCCCGGCGACAAGGTCGTCGTCGACGGGACCGTCGGCGAGGCGGACGGCCTGGAGATCGACGAGTCCCTCCTCACGGGCGAGGCCGATCCCGTCCTGAAGAAGCCCGGCGACCTCGTCATGTCCGGCTCGTTCGTGGTCGCGGGCGGCGGCGCGTTCACCGCCACCAAGGTCGGCCGCGCCGCCTACGCCGCCCAGCTGGCCGAGGAAGCCTCCCGCTTCACGCTCGTCCACTCCGAGCTGCGCTCCGGCATCTCCACCATCCTCAAGTACGTCACCTGGATGATGGTCCCGACCTCCATCGGCCTCGTCATCAGCCAGCTCGTCGTCAAGGACTCCAACCTCAAGGACTCCATCGCCCGCACCGTCGGCGGCATCGTCCCCATGATCCCCGAGGGGCTCGTCCTCCTCACCTCCGTGGCCTTCGCGATCGGCGTCATCCGGCTCGGCCGCAAACAGTGCCTGGTCCAGGAGCTGCCCGCCATCGAAGGCCTCGCCCGCGTCGACGTGGTCTGCCTCGACAAGACCGGCACCCTCACCGAGGGCGGCATGGACGTCACCGAGCTCCGCCCCCTCGGCGGCGCGGAGGAGGCGTACGTGAAGAAGGTGCTCGGGGCGCTGGGCGAGTCCGACCCCCGGCCCAACGCCAGCCTCCAGGCGATCATCGACGCCTACCCCGACAGCGCGGAGTGGCGCTGCACCGAGTCGCTGCCCTTCTCCTCCGCCCGCCAATACAGCGGCGCCAGCTTCAGCGAGGGCGACGGCGAGAACAACACCTGGCTGCTCGGCGCCCCCGACGTGCTGCTCCCCGCCGGGGACCCGGCCCTGGAGGAGATGAACGAGCTCAACGAGCAGGGCCTGCGGGTCCTGCTGCTGGCCCGCTCCGGGCGCGAACTGGACGACGAGGCCGTGGCCACCGGGGTCCGCCCGACCGCCCTGGTCGTCCTGGAACAGCGGCTGCGCCCCGACGCCGGCGAGACGCTGCGCTACTTCGAGGACCAGGACGTCAGGGCGAAGGTCATCTCCGGCGACAACGCGGTCTCCGTCGGCGCGGTCGCCGGCAAACTCGGACTACCGGGCGCGGAGAACACCGTGGACGCGCGGAAACTGCCCTCCGAGCAGGCGGACATGGCCCGGGTACTCGACGAGAACGCCGTCTTCGGGCGCGTGACCCCGCAGCAGAAGCGGGACATGGTCGGCGCCCTCCAGTCCAAGGGCCACACCGTCGCGATGACGGGCGACGGCGTCAACGACGTGCTCGCCCTCAAGGACGCCGACATCGGGGTGAGCATGGGCTCCGGCTCGGAGGCCACCCGGGCGGTCGCCCAGATCGTCCTCCTCGACAACAGCTTCTCGACGCTCCCCTCGGTGGTCGCCGAGGGCCGCCGGGTCATCGGCAACATCACCCGGGTGGCGACCCTCTTCCTCACCAAGACCGTCTACTCGGTGCTGCTCGCCATCCTCGTGGTCTGCTCGCAGGTCGAGTACCCGTTCCTGCCCCGCCACCTGACCCTGCTGTCCACGCTCACCATCGGCGTCCCGGCCTTCTTCCTGGCCCTGGCCCCCAACAAGGAGCGCGCGCGGCCGCACTTCGTGAGACGGGTCATGCGGTACGCGATCCCGGGCGGCGTGATCGCGGCGACCGCCACCTTCGTGACGTACCTGCTCGCCCGCGCCCACTACACGGGACCCGACTCCCTCACAGCGGAGACGAGCGCGGCCACGCTGGCCCTCTTCCTCACCTCGATGTGGGTGCTGGCGATCATCGCCCGCCCGTACACGTGGTGGCGGGTGGGGCTGGTCGGGGCGATGGGCGGCGCGTTCCTGATCGTCCTCGTCGTGCCGTGGCTCCAGGAGTTCTTCCAGCTCAAGCTGGAGGGTGCCACGATGCCGTGGATCGCGGTGGCCATCGCGGCGGGCGCGGCGGCCCTGATCGAGTTCACGTTCCGATGGGTCGACCGCAGGTTCCCCGCCTAGGCCGTCTCCGTAAAGGTTCAGACGAGGCCGTCGGCGGTCAGGCCCGCGAGGACGGCCTGGCCCAGGGCCTGCACGGCGGACTGCGGGCGGACCATCACGGTGAACTCCTTGACCCGGCCCTCCTCGTCGAACTGGAGCAGGTCGATGCCGTGGATCTGCTTGCCGTCCACGGTGGCCCGGAAGGGCAGGATCGTCGACGGGGTCTGCGCGGGGTCGGTGCTCGTCTCGGCCGTCCCCTCGAAGTGGCCGACGTAGCGCAGGTCCTCGAAGACGCGCAGCAGGACCCCGAAGAGCCCCATCACCATGGGCCGGCCCTCGAACGGCGTGAACTTCACCGGGCTGTACAAGCGGATGTCCTCGGTGAACAGGTCTTCCAGCGCGGCGAGATCGCGCTTCTCCACGGCGGCGCGGAAGCGGTCGGCGGTCTCCATGGCTCCTCCTGGCGTGCATGCATGTGTGCGGGTGGGCGTGCGGTCCGGTCATAGTCAAGGAATTGACTAGTCAGTTTCATGAGTATGATGCGAGAGCGGACGAGGAAAAGGAAGGGGCCGCGGCGATGGCCTTGCGACATGCGGTACTGGCGGCGCTGCTGGACGCCGAGTACAGCGGATACGAGCTGGCGAAGTCCTTCGGCATCGGCGTCTCCAACTTCTGGCACGCCTCCCCCCAGCAGCTCTACGCCGAACTGGCCAAGCTGGAGAAGGAAGGACTGGTCGCGGGCCGCCAGGTGGTCCAGGAGGGCCGGCCCAACAAACGCCTCTTCCAGGTCACCGGCTCCGGCCGCGCCGAGCTGGAGGCGTTCGCCACGGCCCCGTCGAAACCCCCGGTCATCCGGGACGACCTCCTCGTCAAGGTGCAGAACGCCGACCGCATCGGCAGCGCGGCGGTGATCGAACAGCTCGAAGAGCGGGCGGCCGCGGCCGACGCCAAGATCGAGCTCCTCGGCAAGGTCCTGCGCAAGATGCGCGGCGACGTCGACGAGGAGGAGTTCCTGCGCCGGGGTGAGCGGATCGGCGGATACCTGACCGGCCTGCGCGGACTGGCCTTCGAAGAGGGCCACCGGGACTGGTGCCGCCGCACCGCGGCCATCTTGAGGGAGAGGCGGACCGACCATGGCCACGGGTGAATACCTGCGGTACGTCGCCCTGGGCGACAGCCAGACCGAGGGCCTCGGCGACGGGGACGACACCCTGGGCCTGCGCGGCTTCGCCGACCGCTTCGCCGAGCACCTGACGGCCGCCAACCCCGGGCTCCAGTACGCCAATCTGGCCGTACGGGGACGCCTCGCCGGTCAGGTCCGCGCCGAACAGCTCGGCCCCGCCCTGGCGCTGCGCCCCGACCTGGCCACCGTCGTCGCCGGCGTCAACGACGTGCTCCGGCCCCGGTTCGACGCGGCGGAGGTCGTCGGGCACCTGGAGGCGATGTTCGCGGAACTCACCGCCGCCGGGGTCCACGTGGCGACCGTGACCTTTCCCGACCTGAGCCGGATCGTGCCCCTGGCCCGGCCCGTGGGGCCCCGCGTGCACGAGCTCAACACCCGCATCCGCGCCGCCGCGGCCCGCCACGGCGTCAGCGTCGCCGAAACCGCCCGGCCGGCCATCGTCACCGACCCGAGGCTGTGGACCGAGGACCGGCTCCACGCCAGCCCACTGGGCCACGAACGGATCGCCGCGGCCCTCGCCCACGCCGTCGGCCTGCCCGGCAGCGACGACAGCTGGACGCTGCCCCTGCCGCCCGCGGACACCCCCGCCGGCCGCTCGGCCGTCACTGCCGTCACGGCCGAACTGCGCTGGGCGGCCGCGTTCCTCGGCCCCTGGCTGGGCCGCCGCCTGCGCGGCCGCTCCTCCGGCGACGGCCGCACGGCCAAACGCCCGCACCTGGCGCCCCTGGTCAGGGCCTGACCCCTGGCTTAGGTCGTCTCTTTCGGATCTCGTCGGTTAGGCCGCGCGGCGCGGGCCCGGCGAGATCCGGCAGAGACGGCCTAGTCGAACCACCGGTCCCGGGCCAGTTCACCGGTCCGGGACGGGTCCTCCAGGAGGGCCGCGACCTCGAAGCGGCGGGGCCACTGGCGCGCCGACCAGGCCAGGCCCGCCGCGACGCCCTCCAGGGTGGCGGCGTGCACGGTGCCGTCCGGGGTGCGGCGCCAGTCCAATTCGATGCCGCCCGCGATCAGTTCCTCGTGCTCGACGTAGGTGGCCGGAGTGGCCGGGCCCAGCAGCACACGGACCGACTCCGGGACCTCGTGCTCCTCGCCCGGCGTGCTCACCTCCGCCGGGACCGTCTCCGACAGGCGCCGCACCTGGAGCAGGTCCGCGAGGTCCGCCGCACGCGACGGGCTGACGGGCAGCAGGGGCAGGCCCGCCGTCAGCGGCAGCAGGTCCGGGGCGTCCGCGATGACCGCCTCGGCCGCGTCCACCACGAGCACCTCGCCGTCCACCACCGCACGCAGCTCGTCGGGCAGGGTGACCTGCTCCGGGTCCAGATCGGCCAGAGCTCCGTACAGGCCGTGCAGCTGCCGGTCCGTCACCTCGCGGTCCGGGTCGGCCAGCCGGGCCAGCAGTTCGGCCGCGCCGCCGGGCTCGTCCAGCAGGGCCGCCACGGTCGTCCGTACGCCCAGGGCCCGCAGGACCTGCTCGTCCTCGAAGCCCGTGGCGTCCGCCGAGGTGTAGAGGCCCTCCAGCAGCGGGTCGCCGCCCGCGGCGCGCAGCCCGGCCGGGCGGCGGCCGTCGAGCACCGGGTGGTCGCGCAGCCACCAGGCGGTGTACGGGCGCACCGACTGCATGGTGCCGTCCGGGAGGAGGATCCGTACGGGCTGGGTCAGGGCGTCGCGCAGCGGCGGCTGTGCCAGCATCGCCAGGGCCTGGGGCCAGCAGTGGTCGTCGACCAGGTCGAGGTCGCGGACCGCGATGAGTTCCGTGGCCACCGGGGGGACCGGGGTGTCGGGGAGCTGGTCCAGTACGTCCTCGCACCACACGTCCACCGCGTCCAGCAGACCGGCGTCGTCGGGCTCGGCGAAGTCCCCCTCGCGCGGCTCCAGTTCGTCCGGGTCCAGGACGACGTCGGTGGCGCGGACCAGCTGGAAGGTGGCGAGGACCCCGCAGGCGGTGAGGGTGTCCGCGTCCCAGCGGGCGGCCAGCTCGGCGTCCACGTACGGGACCTCGTCCTCCCGGATGACGGAGGCCAGGGGGCTGCCCGGAAGGAGGAGTTCGCCCGCCGGGGTCAGTTCGCCGTCCTCGTCGGGAAGGGCCAGCGCACCCAGCCAGGGCTCGTCGCCCGGGGCCAGGTCGGCGTCGCGGATCAGCCCCAGGACCACCTCGGCCAGCTCGTCGGCGTCCAGGGTGTCCGCGTCCTCGTCCCAGATCTCCCCGGCGTCGAGGGAGGCGGCCACCGCCGCCCGCACCTGCGGGGTGGTCAGGATGGCCCGCGGCGTGGCGGGGAGGGCCCCGAGCTTCTCCAGCAGCGGGTGCGCCGCGTCCGGGTGGGCCACCTTCAGCCCGAGGCGGGCCAGGTCCGCGGGCGTCTCGGCGTACGGGAGCAGGACGTGGCGCGGCCCGATCGTGGTACGGACTCCCCCGGGGCCTCCGGCCTGGGAAGGGTCCCCGGCGAGCGGTACGGGCAGCCCGGACAGCCGGTCGGGGTCCACCCCGGCGAGGCTGTCGTAGAGCCGGTACCACCACTCGGGGGTCCGCTCGATGCCCGCGATCCGCTCGATGGCGTCGCCGAGGGGGAGCCGGCCCACGCCCAGGGTGCGCAGCTCGGCGCGGCGCTCCAGGCCCGCCGGCAGCAGCGTCGGCAGGACCTCGGCCAGGACGCGTACGGTGTCGGCGCCCGCGCCCTCCACCACCTCGGCCTCGAAGGGGCGCAGGGCGGCCCGCTCTTCCGCGTGCTCGGGCGGGGCGGCCGGTGCGAGGAACGCCGTACGGGGCAGGCGCTGCAGCACGGCGGCGCGCAGCGCCCCGTCCAGTTCGCCCTTGCCGAGCGGGCCGGGGACCAGGTCCACGAGACCGGTGCTGACGGGGTCCCAGGAGCCGAGGAGTTCGGCGTACGCGTCGGCCGCCCGCTCCACGAGGAAGTCGGTCAGCGGCCCCGGCGCGGGGTGCCGGCGGGTGGTGTCCAGCGGCAGGGTCGCGATGAGCAGCGCCGGGATGCCCAGCGGCTCGTCGGTGGGGGTCGGCGCGTGCACCACGGGCGCGGTGGCCGGGCGCAGCGGGGCGCCGTCGTCGTCGACGGGCACGGACCAGGACACCGCCCAGGCGGGCCGCAGCCGCTCCTCCACGGGCCGGTCGGCGAGCAGCGCCCGCTCGATGGGGCCGCCGTGACGGACGGTGCGCCAGCGGCTGGTGCGCGTGCCGGTGGCGGTGGTGTCCTCGATGACGGTGTACGGGCCCTCGTCACGGCGCTGGAGCGTGCGGGTGCCGCCGGCCGGGGTCTCCACCACGACCTCGCGCAGTCCGGGCAGGGTGAGCAGCAGGGCGTCGTCGATGCTGGTCAGCAGCCGCTCGGCCAGGTCCTCGGCGGCGGCGTCGCGCAGCGGGAGGACCACGACGGTGTCGTAGCCCTCGGGGGCGCTGCCCTCGGCGGGCAGCGGGAGCCGCAGCAGCGGCACGTGCCCGTCGCGGCGGCGCAGTTCGTCGCCGAGGCCGGGGCTGCCGACGGCGGCGTCCCGGGCCAGCTCGCGGGCCTCGGCCAGGGACCAGCGGACCCCGCCGTGGCGGCCGAGCACCGCGGGCTCGTCGCAGACGGCCAGGACGGCGGCGAAGCCGACGCCGAAGCGGCCGACGCTGTCGTCCGCGGACTCCCGCTTGGCGGAGGCGCGCAGGGTGCTCAGCGACTCCACGCCCGTCGCGTCCAGCGGGGCACCGGTGTTGGCGACGGCTAGCAGCGCCTGCCCGCGGTCGCCCGGACCGGGGTGCAGGGTGAGCCGCAGCCGGCCGGGCACCTTGGCCCGGGCCGCGGCGTCGGCGGCGTTCTGTGCCAGCTCGACGACGAGCCGGTCCCGGTAGCCGCCGAGCGCCAGGTCCTCCTCGGCGTTGGCGTCCTCGCGGAAACGGGCCGGGCCCGCGCCCCAGGCATCGAGCACCCCGCGCCGAAGCCGGGCCGTGCCGAAGGGGTCCACGCCGCTCTGTGCCGCCGTCACTCGCACGCTCACGCCGCTGCCTCCAAGCTGTGCCTTCACGGATCGCCGGGCCCCGAACTGCCCGAACGTCCTGAAGGTACCGCCTGGAGAGCCGGGTCCCGCCCGGGAGGTGAGCGCAGACGACCCCACCGGCGGACGACTGAGCCCCCGGCGACGGCGGGTCGCGGGGGCTCAGGAGCGTGAGGTCAGAGCGTGCGGTCAGACCCTTCAGCCACAGCCTGCGGTCAGAGCTTCTCGATCACGTAGTCGATGCAGGCGGTCAGCGCCTGCACGTCCGCCGGGTCGATCGCCGGGAACATCGCGATGCGGAGCTGGTTGCGGCCGAGCTTGCGGTACGGCTCGGTGTCCACGATGCCGTTGGCGCGCAGCACCTTGGCGACGGCCGCCGCGTCGATGTCGTCGGAGAAGTCGATCGTGCCGATGACGGCGGAGCGCTTGTCGGCGTCCGCGACGAACGGGGTCGCGTACTTCGACGCCTCGGCCCAGCCGTACAGGTTGCGCGCGCTGGCCGCCGTACGCCCGGTGGTGAACTCCAGACCGCCCTGGCTGTTCATCCACTCCAGCTGCTGGTTCAGCAGGAAGAGGGTCGCCAGCGCCGGGGTGTTGTAGGTCTGGTTCTTCAGCGAGTTGTCGATCGCCGTCGGCAGCGAGAAGAACTCGGGGATGTGCCGGCTGCCGGAGGCGTGCACGCGTGCGGCGCGCTCCAGGGCGGCCGGGGAGAAGGCCGCCAGCCACAGGCCGCCGTCCGAGGCGAAGGACTTCTGCGGCGCGAAGTAGTAGACGTCCGACTCGGTGATGTCCACCGGCAGACCGCCCGCGCCCGAGGTCGCGTCCACCAGGACGAGCGACCCGGCGTCCGCGCCCGCGACGCGCTTGACCGGCGCGGCGACACCCGTCGAGGTCTCGTTGTGCGTGTACGCGTACACGTCCACGCCCTCCTCGGCCACCGGCTCGGGGTGCGTGCCCGGCTCGGAGGAGATCACGGACGGCGCGTCCAGCCACGGCGCGAGCTTCGCGGCCGTGGCGAACTTGGAGGAGAACTCGCCGAAGGTGAGGTGCTGGGACTTCCGCTCGATCAGACCGGCGGTCGCGATGTCCCAGAAGGCGGTGGAGCCGCCGTTGCCCAGGATCACCTCGTAGCCCTCGGGGAGGGAGAAGAGGTCCCGGACGCCCTGGCGGACCGAGCCGACCAGGTTCTTGACCGGAGCCTGCCGGTGTGAGGTTCCGAGCAGGGAGGTACCGGTGGCGGCGAGGGCGTCCAGCGCCTCGGTCCGCACCTTGGAGGGGCCCGCGCCGAAGCGTCCGTCGGCGGGCTTGATGTCAGCGGGAATCTGGATCTCAGCCACGAGCGGAGCGTATCGGGTCCTGGTCGGGCCGCTGTGAGCGCGTCCACCGGATGAGACGCGTCGCACCTGCGCCCGGGTCTCGGGGAAGGCCTGACCGACACGAAGCCGTAGCGAACATGTAAGGCAACGTAAGCGGAAGGACTCCTTACGGACCCGTAATCTGGAGAAATGACCGCACCTCCCGCCCCCTCGTCGGCCACGACCCCGGCCCCGGCCACGGCCCCGACCGTGTCCGCGTCGGCCGCGGCTCCCCTCGCCGAGCCGCCCGCAGGGAGTGCGGCGGCCCGGTTCGGGCCGGTCGCGCTGGTGATCTCGGCGGGGATCTCGGTGCAGTTCGGCGCCGCCCTCGCGGTCATGATCATGCCGAGGGCCGGGGCGGCGGGGGTGGTCACCCTGCGGCTGACGGCAGCCGCGGTCGTGCTGCTGCTCCTGTGCCGCCCCAAGGTCCGCGGCTACTCCCGCTCCGACTGGGGCACGGTGCTCGCCTTCGGCCTCGCGCTGGCCGGCATGAACGGACTCTTCTACCAGGCCATCGACCGGATCCCGCTCGGCCCGGCCGTCACCCTGGAGGTCCTCGGGCCGCTCGCGCTCTCCGTCGTCGTCTCCCGGCGGCTGGTGAACGTGCTCTGGGCCGGCCTCGCCCTCGGCGGCGTGGTCCTGCTCTCCGGACACGGCGGGGGCGGCCTCGGCTTCGGCTCCCTCGACGCGCTGGGCGCGGCCTACGCGCTGGGGGCGGGCGCGATGTGGGCGGCGTACATCGTCTTCAGCGCGCGTACGGGCCGCCGCTTCCCGCAAGCGGACGGCCTGGCCCTGGCGATGGCGGTGGCCGCGGTCCTGTCCCTGCCCCTCGGCGTCGCCCAGGCGGGCTCGGCCCTCCTCGTCCCCGGCACCCTCGCGCTGGGCGTCGGCGTGGCCGTACTGTCCTCCGTCCTGCCCTACACGCTGGAGCTGCTCGCCCTGCGGCGCATGCCGGCCCCGACCTTCGCGATCCTGATGAGCCTGGAGCCGGCCATCGCGGCCACCGCGGGCTTCCTCGTCCTCCACCAGGCCATGTCGGCACTGGACGCCCTGGCCATCGCCCTCGTGATCGCGGCGAGCATGGGCGCGGTGCGGTCCCAGATGCGCAAGAAGGCCGCCTGAGGGATCCGCGGCCGCCCTTCGGCCCCGGGCGGCGCGGTCAGCTGCCCGCGGGCGGTACGGGGGTGGCCTGGTGGTAGTACATCCGCCACCCCGTGCCCGCACTCCGCTCGCGCCAGAGCGAACTGCGCCGTGCCCGGTGTCCGCCGATCGTGGTCTCGTAGGTCAGGTGCACCACCCCGGGCGCCAGCACGACACCGGTCATCCCCGACGGCTCGTAGCGCGGGCCGTCCTGCGACGCGCCGTCCATCTCCGGGAGGGCGGCCAGCATGTCCTCGTACGTCCAGCGCCGGCCCGAGGCGCCGACCTCGACGAAGTCCGGGTCGAGGAGCTCTTCAACCAGCGACCGGGACACGCGCACACACGGGTCCATCAGACGCAACTCGCCCGCGATGGCCTGGCCCACCTCGTCCGTCTCTCTGCTCATGAGGGCATCTTCACGCAGGGCGCAGCCGGGTGGGCCGTGCGGGGTAGCCCGGTCGGCTCGTGCCGCCGTGCGCAGGGTGGGGCGCACTGCTTGGCTGAGGGCGTTTCCCCCATCCTTCGACCTCACGGGAGCAGCACCGTGGCCATCATCGCCATCGTCGAATTGCCGGGCGTCACCAAGGAGCAGTACGAGCTCAACCACGCGAACCTCCGCGCGGCGCCGTGGTGGCCGGCGGAGGGCTTCATCTCCCACGCGGGGGCCCCGGCGGACGGCGGCTGGCTCGTGGTCGACCTCTGGGAGTCGAAGGAGGCTTTCACGGCGTTCATGGAGAAGGCGGCGACGGTCTTCCAGGAAAGCGGCATGCCGAGGGTCGAGCCGAAGATCTACGAAGCGGTGAACGTGGACATCGGCTGAGGCCTGCGCAGCCGCAGCCGCAGCCGCAGCCGCAGCCGCAGCCGCAGCCGCAGCCGGAGCCGGAGCCGCCACAGCCTCCGCCAGCCGGCGGTTCAGCCGTAGCGGGTCGTCATCGCCGTCAGGGTGGTGCGGATGCGGGTGCGCAGGGCCGGTGGGGAGAGGACCTCGGCTTCCGCGCCCAGGGCGAGGAACTGGGCCTCCGCCCGGGACTGCGACTCGATCGGGAGCACCGCGCGCGTCCAGCCCGGCAGGTCCGGGTCCGGTTCGCCCGTGGAGGTCAGGGCGCGGGCCTGGGCGCCGGTCAGCTGGGCCGCGGCCCGCGGGGAGAGGCGTACCAGCGCCTCCTCCGGGTGGAGCCGTGCGTGGAAGTCGGCCTGGGTCCGCCGCCAGTGGGTCGCCAGGTCGAAGCCGTTGGGGAGTTGCGCCGAGCGGGCCGTCTCGGTGACCGAGAGGATCTGGTCCACCCGGTAGGTGCGCGGCTGCGGCTGCCCGTCGGCGGGCCCCGCGACCAGGTACCAGCGGCCCGCCTTCAGGACCAGCCCGTACGGGGCGAGGAGGCGGCCGACCTCCCTCGGCTCCTTCCAGCGCCGGTAGCGCACCTCGATCACCCGGCCCCGCCACACCGCGTCGGCGACCTGCGCGAGGTACGGGGTCTCCTCGTGCTCCGCGTACCAGCCCGGCGCGTCCAGGTGGAAGCGCAGCCTCATCCGATCGGCCTGCGCCCGCAGTTCGGCCGGCAGCGCCGCCCGCAGCTTCAGCTGGGCCGCCGACAGGGCCGGACCGAGGCCCAGTTCGGCCGCGGCGCCCGGCATCCCGGTCAGGAACAGCGCCTCCGCCTCGCCCGCGCTGAGCCCCGTCAGGCGGGTGCGGTAGCCGGCGAGCAGCCGGTAGCCGCCGCTGTGCCCGGCGTCCCCGTACAGCGGTACGCCCGCGGCGGCCAGCGCCTCCGCGTCCCGGTAGACCGTACGGACCGACACCTCCAGCTCCTGCGCGAGCTCGGCTGCGGTCATCCGGCCCCGGGTCTGGAGCAGGAGCAGGATCGACAGCAGGCGGCTCGACTTCACTGACACAGGATGTCAGTGGAGTGCTCCTACCGTCCTCGCATGAACGAATTCGACTTCCTGGTCGGCACGTGGGACGTGACCAACCGCTGGCGCACCGACTTCCTCGACGCGGACAGCGCGTGGGAGGAGTTCCCGGCCGTGTCCCGCGCCTCGCGCCACTTCGACGGCGGCGCCAGCTTCGACGAGATCGACTTCCCGACGAAGGGCTTCGGCGGGCTCACGCTGCGCCTCTTCGACTGGGAGCGCGAGGAGTGGTCGCTGTACTGGTCGAGCCGGCGGACCGGGACGCTCTTCCCGCCCGTCACCGGCCGGTTCGACGGCGGGCGCGGGGTCTTCGAAGGGGAGGACACGCATGCCGGGAAGGCCGTCCGCGTGCGGTTCGTGTGGTCGGGGACGGCGCCGGGGGAGTCGCCGCGCTGGGAGCAGTTCTTCTCGCTCGACGAGGGCGCCACCTGGATCCACAACTGGACGATGGACTTCGCCCGCCGCCCCTGAGAGCCGTACGCCCGCCCGCCGCCCACGGGGGACGGTGGGCGGGTGTACCTCCTCAGCCGAGCGGCAGGTCCAGGTACGAGGGCGTCGCCTCCGGCGAGGTGAACGCCAGGGTCGCGCGCGGCAGGTTGGCGTCGCCGTAGAACGGATCGCGGGCGTCGATGACCAGCATCAGCCGGTTCCCGCGCGGCACGTCGTACGCCGTCGCCTGGAGCTCGATGTCCGCGCTCACCAGGCTGTCGGGCGGCGAGTCGAGGTCGGTGTACGGGGCGTGCGTGACGAGGTGGGCCATGCCCTCGGGCGCCACGTCGAGGAGGTACGCGACGAAGGTCGACCCGGGATTCGCGGCCCGGTAGGTCACGCGCAGCCGCGGTGTGCCGCGCAGCCGGGTGGTCTCCGCGACGGGCGCCGCGGCCCACACGGCGGCGACGGTGCGGTCGATGTCGTCCGTCGGGTAGACCTTCGGGCGGCCGGCCATCTCCGCGTACCCGGACTCGACGACCTTGTCGGCGACGGTCGCCGGGGTGTCCACCCCGCACAGCACGGTCGCCGTCCAGCCGGCCTGCGCGTCGTCGGCCTCCTCGACGAGCTCCCCGTCGTCCGCCAGGTACACCCGCTCCACGTGCTCGGTGAGGGAGGGCCAGGTCGGGCGGGGTTCGAGGGTCTTGCTCCACATGACCTCGCCGACGACCTGCCCTTCGTCGCCGATGCCGTTGTCGATGTCCTTGAGGTGGTGGTCGAACCAGCGGTGGGCGTCCGTCCAGATCCGGTTCGGCAGGCCCAGCATGCCGGTCATCTCGGGGCCGGAGTGGTCGCCTATGGAGACGGCGAGGCGCTTGGGACCCGTCAGTTCGTTGAACATCTTCAGGGTCTGGTTGGGCGGGAACAGGGTCTCGTGCCAGGCGTGCGAGAAGAAGACGGGCACCTGGCGGCGGTTGAGCTCCTTGATGTGGGTGAAGGGCGAGCGCGTCTCCGCCCAGCGCAGGGTCCCCGGAACGTCGCGGTTGGCGAGGACGTTGTCGAAGACCGTCTGCGTCTGCGGGCTCAGCCGGGCCTTCGCGGCCGCCGCGAGCAAGGCCCGTACGGCCGCGACGTGACGGGTGGAGTTCTCGTAGAACGCCTCACCGAGGTCGCCCCAGGTGCTGAGCGCGACGACGGCGTGGACGCGGGTGTCGTGCGCGGCGACCAGCTGGCTGATCCCGGAGCCGTACGAGTCCCCGAGGAAGCCGATCTTCGTCACGGGGCCCGTGCTGCGCTCGATGATGTGGTCCAGGGCCCGGCTGCCGTCCGTGATGTCGAGCGCGCCCGCCACCTCGACCTCGCCCTCGGAGCCGCCGAAGCCGCGGGCGGAGTAGGCGAGGACGTTGTAGCCGCGCAGGGCGAAGAGCGTGGCCTGGACCGCGTACGGGAGCCAGCCCAGGCTGGTCCAGGGCGAGGGCATGACGATCACCGGGCGCGGGCCGGTTCCGGTGTGCCGCCACAGTGCGGCGTCGAGGAGGTCCCCGTGGGCGCCGGTGACCTTGCCGCGGGTGAAGACGGCGACGGAGCGGACTTCGGCGACCTCGGCGGCGCGGGCGGGGGCGAGGCCGGTGACGTCGCCGCATTCGAGCGCGGTGACGAAGGCGCTGAGGGCGGTCGCGTCGAGTTCGGGATACAGGGAGAAGGGATACGGGGAGGAGGAGGGCTGGGAGGAGGGCTGGGAAAAGGGGGGCTGGGCGGCTGAAGTCACGTCATTCCATCCTCTTCGTCGAGGGACACGCACACGAACATGCAGCGGAACGTCCGGTGCCAGTGTCGGCGGGACATCCGTGACGTATCGCGGGTTTCCGGCGTACGGCCGAAATCGCCTCGGGGTGGTCGGCGGCCGCCGCGCCCTGGACCTGCGGTCGGCGCGGCCCGGTCCAACTCCCGTTCGTGTACGGGGGTTTGCGCGGTGTGGCGGGAAGGCGTCGCCCGGTGAGGCTGGCGCTAAGAAAATCATGCAAGCGTGCTTGATTGTTTTTCCGGGTGCTGCCAGTCTTCCCCTCACGCCGAGAGGGGAGCGCACCGTGCCCGATCCGTCCGCCGCCGACGCAGCACCCGCCGCAGCACCCGCCGTCTTCGCAGATCTGCGCCAGGAGAGTGAGGAACTCGACGCGCTGGTCGGAGAATTGGGGACCGGTGACTGGGCCAGGTCCACCCCCGCGCCCGGTTGGACCGTCGCCCACCAGATCGCCCACCTGCACTGGACCGACCGGGCCTCGCTGCTCTCCCTCACCGACGCCACCGGATTCGGCGCCCTGGTCGAGGAGGCCCTGAAGGCGCCCGACTCCTTCGTCGACGAGGGCGCGCGGGAGGGCGCGGCGCTGGCGCCCGCCGACCTGCTCGCCCGCTGGCGCACCGGCCGCGCCGCGCTCGGGGAGGCGCTCGCCGCGGCCTCGCCCGACGCCCGCTTCCCCTGGTACGGGCCGCCCATGAAGGCCGCGTCGATGGCAGGCGCCCGGCTGATGGAGACCTGGGCGCACGGGCACGACGTGGCCGACGCGCTCGGCGTGCGCCGCACCCCGACCGCGCGGCTGCGGCACGTGGCGCGCATCGGCGTGCGGGCCCGCGACTACGCCTACGCCGTACACGGACTGCCGGCGCCCGCCGAGGAGTTCCGGGTGGAACTGACCTCCCCCGACGGCTCGCAGCTGTGGACGTACGGCCCGCCCGGCGCCCCGCAGCGGGTCACCGGCCCGGCGCTCGACTTCTGCCTCCTGGCGACCCGCCGGGCCCACCGCGCCGACCTGGCCCTGGCCGCAACCGGCCGCGACGCGGACCGCTGGCTGGACATCGCGCAGGCCTTCGCGGGCCCGGCGGGGCCCGGACGCGCACCGTCGCCGCAGGGCCCCCGATGACCCGCCGGCCGCTGCGGATCGCCAACGCCTCGGGCTTCTACGGGGACCGCTTCAGCGCCCTGCGCGAGATGCTGACCGGTGGCCCGTTGGACGTGCTGACCGGGGACTACCTGGCCGAGCTGACCATGCTGATCCTGGGCCGCGACCGCCTGAAGGACCAGAGCCTCGGCTACGCCAAAACCTTCCTGCGCCAGCTGGAGGAAGGCCTCGGCCTCGCCCGCGAACGGGGCGTACGGATCGTCGCGAACGCCGGCGGCCTCAACCCGGCCGGACTGGCCGACGCGGTACGGGACCTGGCGGCCACGGTGGGCGTCCCCGTCCGCGTGGCCCACGTCGAGGGGGACGACCTGACGCCGTACGAGGGCGCGCTGACGGCCAACGCCTACCTCGGCGGCGGCGGGATCACCGCCTGCCTGCGCGCCGGCGCGGACGTGGTCGTGACCGGCCGCGTCACGGACGCCGCGCTGGTCAGCGGCCCGGCCGCCTGGTGGTTCGACTGGGCCCCGGACGACTACGACCGGCTGGCGGGGGCGATGGTGGCGGGCCACGTCCTGGAGTGCGGCACCCAGGCCACCGGCGGGAACTACGCCTTCTTCACCGCGCACGACGTCCGCCGTCCGGGCTTTCCGCTCGCGGAGATCGCCGAGGACGGCACCTCGGTGATCACCAAGCATCCGGGCACGGGCGGCACGGTCTCGGCCGGCACCGTCACCGCCCAGCTCCTCTACGAGACCCAGGGCGTGCGCTACCTCGGCCCGGACGTCACCGCCCGCCTGGACACCGTCCGCCTGACCGGCGACGGACCCGACCGCGTACGCATCACCGGAGTCCTGGGCGAACCCCCGCCCGCCACCCTCAAGGTCGGCGTCACCCGCATCGGCGGCTGGCGCAACGAGGTCGTCTTCGTCCTGACCGGCCTGGACATCCAGGCGAAGGCGGCCTTGGTCCGCGCCCAGCTGTCCGACGCCCTGGAGGGCGTGGCCACCGCCGACTGGACCCTGTCCCGTACGGACCACGAGGACGCCCCGACGGAGGAGACGGCCAGCGCCCTCCTGCGGCTGGTGGTCCGCGACCCCTCGCCGGACCGCGTGGGCCGCGCGCTGACCTCGGCCGCGATCGAGCTCGCCCTGGGCAGCTACCCGGGCTTCCACGTGACGGCCCCGCCGGGCCCGGCCCAGCCGTACGGGGTCTTCACCTCGGCCCTGGCCCCGGCCGACTCCGTCCCCCACACGGCGGTCCTCCCGGACGGCACCCGCCTACCGATCTCCGCCGCGCGGAGCCTGCCCCCCACCCCGCCGCTTCCCGAAACCGGGGCGCCAGACCCGGGCCACCGCCCCCGGGTCTCCGCCCCGGACCCGTCGGGGGCTCCGCCCCCGGACCCGACCGGGGCGCCGCGCCCGGACCCGTCGGGGGCTCCGCCCCCGGACCCGACCGGGGCGCCAGACCCGGGCCACCGCCCCCGAGTCTCCGCCCCGGACCCGACCGGGGCGCCGCGC
Source organism: Streptomyces sp. NPDC045695 (assembly GCF_056432025.1). Classification (NCBI taxonomy): domain Bacteria; kingdom Bacillati; phylum Actinomycetota; class Actinomycetes; order Kitasatosporales; family Streptomycetaceae; genus Streptomyces; species Streptomyces sp. NPDC045695. Next base: position 361,471 of record NZ_JBWKJU010000003.1, on the reverse strand, counting down.
CCGGACCCGTCGGGGGCGCTGCCCCCGGACCCGACCGGGGCGCCAGACCCGGGCCACCGCCCCCGGGTCTCCACCCCGGACCCGACTGGGGCGCCGCCCCCGGGCCCGTCGGGGGCGCCGCCCCCGGGCCCCCGCGCCTCAAACGCCGGCGGGGCTGGATTGTCAGCCCTTCCCGCGTCCGAGGAGCGGGGTTCGGGGCGGAGCCCCGGTTCTCCCGCCTCGCCGGAGGCGGAGGCGCCGCCCCCGGGGCGGAGCCCCGCCGGGCCCACTACCCAGGCGCCGCTCGGGGCGGTGAGCCCCGCCGGGCCCGCGACCCGCGCGCCGCTCGGGGCGGTGAGCCCCGCCGGGCCCACCAGCCGCGCGCCGCTCGGGGCGGTGGCGGGCGCCCGTAGCGGCGACAAGGGGGGTGACGCCAACGTCGGCGTGTGGGTGGAGACCCCCGCCGCATGGGACTGGCTGCGCACCACCCTCACGGTGGAGGCACTCCAGGACCTGCTGCCCGAGACCCGGGACCTCCCGGTGGTCCGCCACGAGCTGCCGAACCTCCGCGCCCTGAACTTCGAGATCCGCGGCCTCCTCGGCGACGGCGTCGCCTCCGGCCACCGCTTCGACCCGCAGGCCAAGGCCCTCGGCGAATGGCTCCGCGCCCGCCACCTCGACATCCCGACGCACCTGCTGCCGTCCGCCCCGGAGGGGACCCGTCCATGACCCGCCTCGGCACCACCGTCGACCCGCACGCCCCCGAGCACACGCAGGCCCGTACCGCCGCTCTGGAACGCCTCACCGCCCTCGACGCCGAGCACGCCAAGGCGCTCCGGGGCGGCGGCGAGAAGTACACCGCCCGACACAAGCAGCGCGGCAAGCTCCTGGCCCGCGAGCGCATCGAACTGCTCCTCGACCCGGACACGCCGTTCCTGGAGCTGTCCCCGCTCGCCGCCTGGGGCAGCGACTACCCCGTCGGCGCCTCCATGGTCACCGGCATCGGCACCGTCGAGGGCGTCGAGTGCCTGATCACCGCCAACGACCCCACCGTCCGCGGCGGCGCCAGCAACCCGTGGACCCTGAAGAAGGCGTTGCGGGCCCACGAGATCGCCCGGCAGAACCGGCTGCCCTGCATCAGCCTCGTCGAGTCCGGCGGCGCCGACCTGCCCTCCCAGAAGGAGATCTTCATCCCGGGCGGCGCGATCTTCCGTGACATCACGCGGCTCTCCGCCGACGGGATTCCGACCATCGCCGTCGTCTTCGGCAACTCCACCGCCGGAGGCGCGTACGTCCCCGGCATGTCCGACCACACCATCATGATCAAGGACCGTTCCAAGGTGTTCCTCGGCGGTCCGCCGCTCGTCAAGATGGCCACCGGCGAGGAGAGCGACGACGAGTCCCTCGGCGGGGCCGACATGCACGCCCGCACCTCCGGCCTCGCCGACCACTACGCCCTCGACGAGTACGACGCGATCCGCCGGGCCCGCCGCGTCGTCGCCCGCCTGAACCACCGCAAGCCGCACGCCGACCCGCCCCCGGCCGAGGAGCCCCTGTACGACCCCGAGGAACTCCTCGGCATCGTCCCGGCCGACCTCAAGACGCCCTTCGACCCCCGCGAGGTCATCGCCCGCCTCGTCGACGCCTCCGATTTCGACGAATTCAAGCCGTTCTACGGCCCCAGCCTCGTCACCGGCTGGGCCACCCTCCACGGCTACCCCGTCGGCATCCTCGCCAACGCCCAGGGCGTGCTGTTCAGCGCCGAGGCCCAGAAGGCCGCGCAGTTCATCCAGCTCGCCAACCAGCGCGACATCCCGCTGCTCTTCCTCCACAACACCACCGGCTACATGGTCGGCAAGGAGTACGAGCAGGGCGGCATCATCAAGCACGGCTCGATGATGATCAACGCCGTCTCCAACTCCCGCGTCCCGCACCTGTCCGTCCTCATCGGCGCGAGCTACGGAGCCGGCCACTACGGCATGTGCGGCCGCGCCTACGAACCCCGCTTCCTCTTCGCCTGGCCCAGCGCCAAATCCGCCGTCATGGGCCCCCAGCAGCTCGCGGGGGTGCTCTCCATCGTGTCCCGGCAGTCCGCCGCCGCGAAGGGCCGGCCGTACGACGAGGAGGCGGACGCCGGGATGCGGGCCTTCGTCGAGGCGCAGATCGAGGCCGAGTCCCTGCCGATGTTCCTGTCCGGGCGGCTGTACGACGACGGCGTCATCGACCCGCGCGACACCCGCACCGTCCTCGGCCTGTGCCTGTCGGCCGTCCACAACGCCCCCGTCGAGGGCGCCCGTGGCGGCTTCGGCGTCTTCCGGATGTGAGCCCGCACATGACCCTTCACTCCCTCCTCGTCGCCAACCGCGGTGAGATCGCCGTACGCATCCTCCGCACCGCCCACGCCCTGGGCCTGACCACCGTCGCCGTCCATTCCGACCCCGACGCCGACGCCCTGCACGTCCGGGAGGCCGACGCGGCCGTACGCCTGCCGGGCGCGGCCGCCGCCGACACCTACCTGCGCGGCGACCTGATCATCCGGGCGGCGCTCGCCGCGGGCGCCGACGCCGTCCACCCCGGCTACGGCTTCCTCTCCGAGAACGCGGACTTCGCCCGCCAGGTCCAGGCCGCCGGCCTGACCTGGATCGGCCCGCCCCCCGAGGCCATCGAGGCCATGGCCTCCAAGACCCGCGCCAAGGAACTCATGCGTGCCGCCGGGGTCCCCCTCCTCGAACCCGTCGACCCGGCCACCGCCACCACCGCCGAGCTGCCCCTGCTCCTGAAGGCCGCCGCGGGCGGCGGCGGACGCGGCATGCGCGTGGTCCGCGACCTCGACGGCCTCAAGGAAGCCCTCGACGCGGCCGGCGCCGAGGCCCGCTCGGCCTTCGGCGACGGCGAGGTCTTCGCCGAGCCCTACGTCGAAGGCGGCCGCCACATCGAGGTGCAGATCCTCGCCGACGCGCACGGCACCGTCTGGGCGCTGGGCACGCGCGACTGCTCCCTGCAACGGCGCCACCAGAAGGTCATCGAGGAGGCCCCCGCGCCCGGCCTGCCCGAGGGCCTGCGCGAGAGCCTGCACGCGGCCGCCGTCGCCGCCGCCCGCGCCGTCTCCTACCGGGGAGCGGGCACCGTCGAGTTCCTCGTCACCGCCGACGGGCGCCCGTACTTCCTGGAGATGAACACCCGCCTCCAAGTGGAACACCCCGTCACCGAAGCGGTGTTCGGCCTGGACCTCGTCGCCCTCCAGCTGCGCGTCGCCGAGGGCGCCGCCCTGCCCCCGTCACCGCCGCAGCCCACCGGCCACGCCGTGGAGGCCCGCCTCTACGCCGAGGACCCGGCCCAGGACTGGCACCCCCAGACCGGCGTCCTGCACACGCTCGCCGTCCCCGGCGAGGTCCGCGTGGACACCGGATTCACCGACGGGGACACCGTCGGCATCCACTACGACCCCCTGCTCGCCAAGGTCATCGCCCACGCCCCCACCCGCACCGAGGCCGTACGCGTCCTCGCCCGCGCCCTCGCCACGGCACGCATCCACGGGCTCACCACCAACCGCGAGCTCCTCGTACGCTCCCTGCGCCACCCGGAGTTCGCCGCCGGGCAGCTCGACACCGGCTTCTACGACCGCCACCTCGCCACCCTCACCGAAGGCGCCCCGGACGCCACCGCGGCCGCCCTCGCCGCCGCCCTCGCCGAGGCGGCCCCCGCCCCGGGCGCCTCCCTCGCCGCCCGCCTCGGCGGCTGGCGCAACGTCCGCTCCCAGCCGCACACCCGCCGCTACACCGCTGCCGCCACCGGGACCGCGTACGAGGTCCAGTACCAGCCCGTGAACCATCCTGGCATCCGCGTCCTGGCCGCCACCCCCAACCTCGTCACGCTCGAAGTCGAGGGGATCCGGCGCCTGTTCCACGTGAAACATAATTCGAACAAGGTCTACGTGGACTCTCCCCCTGCCTTCGGCGGGGGGACCCCCACGCTCGGCGCCCACACCTTCACCCCCGTGCCCCGCTTCCCCGACCCCCAGGACCGCACCGAACCGGGCTCCCTGCTCGCCCCCATGCCCGGCACCGTCGTCCGCGTCGCCGAGGGCCTCGGCCCCGGCAGCCCCGTCACCGCCGGGCAGCCCCTGCTCTGGCTGGAGGCCATGAAGATGGAGCACCGCATCCTCGCCCCCGCCTCCGGCACGCTCACCGCGCTCCACGCCGTCACCGGCCAACAGGTCGATTTCGGCGCCCTGCTCGCCGTAGTCCAGGAGGAAACGCCAGCATGAGCCCCGTCATCGAATCCCAGGAACACCAGGCGCTGCGCACCGCGGTCGCCGCCCTCGGCCAGCGCTACGGCCGCGCCTACCTGGCCCGCGCGGCCCGCGAAGGCGGCCACCCCGACGAACTGTGGGCCGACGCCGCCAAGCTCGGCTACCTCGGCGTCAACCTGCCGGAGGAGTACGGAGGCGGAGGCGGCGGCATCGCCGAACTGTCCATCGTCCTGGAGGAACTGGGCGCCGCGGGCTGCCCCCTCCTGATGATGGTCGTCTCACCCGCCATCTGCGGCACGGTCATCGCCCGCTTCGGCACCGAAGCCCAGAAGCAGACCTGGCTCCCCGGCCTCGCCGACGGCACCCGCACCATGGCCTTCGGCATCACCGAACCCGACGCCGGATCCAACTCCCACCGGATCACCACGACGGCCCGCCGCGAGGGCGACGAGTGGATCCTGCGCGGCCGCAAGGTCTTCATCTCCGGCGTCGACATCGCCGACGCCACGCTCATCGTCGGCCGCACGGAAGACGCGAAGACCGGGCGCCTCAAGCCCTGCCTGTTCATCGTTCCGCGCGACACCCCGGGCTTCGGCCGCTCCGTCATCGACATGGAACTCCAGGCGGCGGAAAAGCAGTTCGAACTGACCCTGGACGACGTCCGCCTACCGTCCTCCGCCCTGATCGGCGACGAGGACGCGGGCCTCCTCCAGCTCTTCGCCGGCCTCAACCCCGAGCGCATCATGACCGCCGCCTTCGCCATCGGAATGGGCCGCTACGCCCTCGCCAAGGCCATCGACTACGCCAAGACCCGCCAGGTGTGGAAGGAGCCCATCGGCGCACACCAGGCCGTGGCCCACCCCTTGGCCCAGGCCCACATCGAGCTGGAACTGGCCCGTCTGATGATGCAGAAGGCCGCCGCGCTGTACGACGCGGGCGACGACATGGGCGCGGGGGAGGCCGCGAACATGGCCAAGTACGCGGCGGGGGAGGCCTGCGTGCGCGCGGTGGACCAGTCCGTCCACACCCTGGGCGGCAACGGCCTCACCCGCGAATACGGCCTGGCATCCCTGATCACCGCGGCCCGCGTATCCCGCATCGCCCCGGTCAGCCGCGAGATGATCCTCAACTTCATCTCCCACCAAACCCTGGGCCTCCCCAAGTCCTACTGACCCCGAGGACGCGCCCCCGCGCGGGGTGGTCCGCCACCCGGGGCGCCGCGTGCGGCGGGGACACGCAGGGGGGTCCCCGCCGGACGAGCGCGCCGCGGGGTGGTCCCGCACGGGGGGCGCCGCGTGGGGCGGGGACACGCAGGGGGGTCCCCGCAGGACGAGCGCGCCGCGGGGTGGTCCCGCACGGGGGGTGCCGCGTGGGGCGGGGACACGCAGGAGGGTCCCCGCAGGACGAGCGCGCAACCCAGGCCGCCCCTCGCGACCCCGGCCGCAGGCGCGAGCCGAGGAGACCCTCGTGCGGGGCCCCGCCCCACCCCTCAAGCCCGACCCGCACCAGGGCCAAGGCCCCACCACCCCCAGAGCCGCCACTCGCCAAGCCGCCCGCAGGCACTCGCCCAGCCGCCCGCAGGCACCGGCCCAGCCGCCCGCAGGGCACCCCGCAGGGCACCCGCCAACCCGCCCGCAAGGCACCCGCGTACCCTCCCCGAAGGACCCACCCGGGCCCGCCGGGCACACCCCACCGCCGACCGCTCCGGAGGAGACATGGCCCCACTCGTGCACGCCGCCCAAGCAACCGGCATCGCCACCCTCACCCTGGACTCCCCGGCCAACCGCAACGCCCTCTCCGCCGCCCTCGTCGCCGAACTCCGGGCCGCCCTCGCCACCGCCGCCGCGGACACGGCCGTCCGCGCCGTCGTGCTCACCCACACCGGCAGCACCTTCTGCGCCGGGGCCGACCTCACGTCCCCCTTCGACCCGGGCGACTTCCTGGCCCTGCTCCGCGAGATCGCCGAACTGCCCCGCCCCGTCGTCGCCCGCGTCACCGGCCACGTCCGGGCCGGCGGCCTCGGCCTGCTCGGCGTCTGCGACATCGCCGCCGCCGGGCCCCGGTCCTCGTACGCCTTCACCGAGACCCACCTGGGCCTCGCTCCCGCCGTGATCTCCCTCCCGCTGCTGCCCCGCCTCGACCCGCGCGCCGCCGCCCGCTACTTCCTCACCGCCGAGGCCTTCGACGCCGCCGAAGCCGCCCGGATCGGCCTCCTCACCCTGCACGCCGACGACGTGGACGCGGCCCTGGCGCCCGTACTCGCCGGCCTGCGCCGGGCGTCCCCGCAGGGCCTGGCGGCCACCAAGGCGCTGATGACGGCCGCCGTACGCGAGGCCCTGGACCGCGACGGCGCGCGCCTGACCGAGCTGTCCGCAGGGCTCTTCGCCTCCGCCGAGGCCCGCGAGGGCATCACCGCCCGCTTCGAACGCCGGGAACCGTCATGGGCGCTGTAACGAAGCCCGACCAGGGCCCCACGCAAGCTACGCCGGGCCCCCCGCCCCCGGGCCCCAAACAGGCCCGCAGCCGCGTCACCCGCCGCCACCTCCTTGAGGCGGCCGTGTCCTGCCTGGCCGAACACGGCTGGGCCGGGTCCACCGTCTCCGTCGTCGCCGAACGGGCCGGCGTCTCCCGCGGCGCCGCCCAGCACCACTTCCCCACCCGCGAGGACCTGTTCACCGCGGCCGTCGAATACGTCGCGGAGGAGAGGTCCACGGCCCTGCGCGACCTCTTCCACTCCGGCCCGGCCGCCCGCCCCGCCGCGGTCGAGGCGCTGGTCGACCTCTACACCGGCACCCTCTTCCGGGCCGCGCTCCAACTCTGGGTCGCCGCCTCCAACGAGGAGCCGCTGCGCCCCCGGGTCACCGAACTGGAGGCCCGGGTCGGCCGCGAGACCCACCGCATCGCCGTCGAGCTGCTGGGCGCGGACGAGTCCGTACCGGGCGTACGGGAGACCGTGCAGGGCCTCCTCGACATGGCCCGCGGCCTGGGCCTGGCCAATGTCCTCACCGACGACCGGGCCCGCCGGGCCCGCGTCGTCGCCCAGTGGTCCCGCATCCTGGACGCGACACTCGGCTGAAGACGGCCGGACCAACGCAAGGGCGCCGCACCCCGTACGGAATGCGGCGCCCGGGCGTTGCCGGCTGGAGATCACGCGTAGAGCATCACGCGTAAAGAATCATGCGGTCTCGGCGATGTCCGCGTAGCCCTCGATCTCCTGCGGGTTGCGCCGCCCCGGCCCCGTGTAGCGGGCCGACGGCCGCACCAGGCGGCCCGTGCGCTTCTGCTCCAGGATGTGCGCGGACCAGCCCGCGGTACGGGCGCAGCTGAACATCGACGTGAACATGTGCGCCGGGACCTCGGCGAAGTCCAGCATGATCGCGGCCCAGAACTCCACGTTCGTGGCCAGGACCCGGTCGGGGCGGCGCGCGTGCAGCTCCTCCAGGGCGGCCTTCTCCAGGGCGGCGGCGACCTCGTAGCGCGGCGCGTCCAGCTCCTTGGCCGTGCGGCGCAGCACGCGGGCGCGCGGGTCCTCGGCGCGGTACACGCGGTGCCCGAAGCCCATCAGCCGCTCGCCCTTGTCCAAGGCCTTCTTCACGTACGCCACGGCGTCACCGGTGCGCTCGATCTCCTCGATCATGCCGAGCACCCGCGAGGGCGCCCCGCCGTGCAGCGGCCCCGACATGGCGCCGACGGCGCCGGACAGCGCGGCCGCGACGTCCGCACCGGTCGAGGCGATCACCCGCGCGGTGAAGGTGGAGGCGTTCATGCCGTGCTCGGCGGCCGAGGTCCAGTACGCGTCGACGGCCTTGACGTGCTTCGGGTCCGGCTCGCCCCGCCAGCGGATCATGAACCGCTCGACGACGGACTCCGCCTTGTCGATCTCCGACTGCGGCACCATCGGCAGGCCCTGGCCGCGGGCGGACTGGGCGACGTACGACAGCGCCATGACGGCGGCGCGCGCGAGGTCGTCGCGGGCGGTCTGCACGTCGATGTCGAGCAGCGGTTTCAGACCCCACACGGGGGCGAGCATGGCGAGCGCGGACTGCACGTCCACGCGGATGTCACCGGAGTGGACCGGGATCGGGAAGGGCTCGGCGGCCGGCAGCCCGGGGTTGAACGCGCCGTCGACCAGCAGACCCCAGACGTTGCCGAAGGACACGTGACCGACGAGGTCCTCGATGTCGACCCCGCGGTAGCGGAGCGCACCGCCTTCCTTGTCCGGTTCGGCGATCTCCGTCTCGAACGCGATGACCCCTTCGAGCCCGGGTACGAAGTCGGACATCAGGCGGCTCCTCAGATAGTGCGAACACGCGCGGCTCCCGGCGTGACTCGCGGTCCGGCGCGGTCATCCCCGTTGATGCCCGGCACGGCCGAAGGTCACCCGTACGGGAACCTTCGGACCGGCCCCAAGATTTTGTCGGTTCCGCCGGGACTGCGGAAGCGTGACATACGGCACACCGCCTTCGGCCCGGCTGCGGCAGGATGGCCCGCGTGACCGACCACGACATTGACCCCGCCACGATGCGCAAGCAGTACCGCTCGGAGATCGTCGAGGAGGAGAGCCTCGCCGAGGATCCGATGCGGCAGTTCGCCCGGTGGTTCCAGCAGGCCGTGGACTCGCACCTCTTCGAACCCAACGCCATGGTCGTCTCGACGGCCACCCCCGACGGCCGGCCCAGCTCGCGCACGGTGCTGCTGAAGCAGTTCGACGAGCGGGGCTTCGTCTTCTTCACCAACTACGCCTCCCGCAAGGGCCGCGAAATCGCCGAGAACCCGCACGTCGCCCTGCTCTTCCCCTGGCACCCCATCGCCCGCCAGGTGATCGTCACCGGCACGGCGACCCGCATCGGCCGCGACGAGACGGCGGCGTACTTCCGCTCCCGCCCGCACGGCTCCCAGCTGGGCGCCTGGGCGAGCGAGCAGTCCAGCGTGATCGCCTCCCGCGGGGAACTGGACCGCCGTTACGCCGAGCTCGCCGTCCGCTACCCGGAGGGCGAGCAGGTCCCGGTGCCGCCGGAGTGGGGCGGCCTGCGGGTGGTCCCGGAGGCGGTGGAGTTCTGGCAGGGCCACGCGAACCGCCTGCACGACCGGCTGTACTACGTCCTGGACGGGGGCAAGTGGCGCATTGAGCGCCTGTGCCCGTAAGAGGCCGCGGCCGGGCGTCCTGGAAACGGCATGTCCTGGAAAAGCAGACGACCCGCGGGCTCGGGTTTCTCCCCTGCAGTGGGAGAAGCCGGCCGGACGTACCGGCGAGCCCGCGGGTCGGGTGACTGCTGTGGATTGGCGCCAGGCGCTTGCGCCGGGCACCGCACTGGGTGCGTGCGACGACGGGCGCTTAGCCCGCAGCCACCTCACGCGTCCGGTTTCCGTACATTGCGGGAACCACCTCCCTTCTCGTGTACGTCCGAGCGTAGGCAGACGTCCCCGCAGCCACAAGCGTTTTGTTTCCGGTGGTCGTGCGAAGCGGGGGACCGGGTCGACGCCTCGTGCGGGGTCCGGGTGATATCCGAGGGGGAGAGATGTATGAAGGAGCGCTGCCGCGCGAGTACCGGCACGAGCGGAAGGGCTCGGTGGCCGCTTGGATCGCCTTGGGCAGCGCGGTCGCCCTGCTGTTCCTGGAGCTGTGGGCCTCGTCGATTCCGCCCCGCTGGCTGAAGGGGCTGATCACCCTGGTGCTGCTGCCCGTGTGCGGGTGGCTGGTGGTCGTCAGGCAGCGTCAGTTCACCCGCGTCGATCACCACGGCATATCCCGGGGCACCGGGATGGGCGTGCGCCGCATCGCCTGGGGGGACCTCCACGACATCCGTACGGTGACCCTGCCCCGGCTCGCCGCCGGGGGCGGCATGCCCGCGATCGTCACCTACGCCTACCGCGCCGACGGCAAGCGCCTGCTGCTGCCCTGCGTGAACGACGTCGACCTGCCGGCGGTCGAGCACGAGGTGCTCGTCCTGCAGTCCCTCTTCCGGGAGATGCGCGGGGCCGACTGGACGCCCGATCCGCGGGCGGAGCCGCGCATCGCCGGGCAGACGGCGCGGGGGGAGCGGTCGGACCGGAGGTACCGGTGGACGTCGGGGTGGCGGATGGCCGCCCTGACCGTCGTCTTCGCCGTCCTCCTCGTGGCCGGGACTTTCGGCTACACGATCCTCCAGAACAGGCCCTGACCGGATTTCTCGTACTCAATCCGGGAAACTCGGTGTGGGCTGCGTCACGTTCCAGTTGAATGATCCGACGTGCCGCACACGCGAACACCTGCAGGGGGTGTCAGGTGAGTGCTTCCGGACGTCACGAGATCGCCGACGATCTGCTCGCAGCGCTGCTGGACGGGATGGACGCCGCCTTGTGCGCGTTCGACTCCGACGGCGTGATCACCCACTGGAACCGTGAGGCCGAGCGGGTCCTCGGCTGGTCCGCCGCCGAGGCCGTGGGGCGCAAGGGGTTCGAGGGGTGGGCGGTGCGGGCCGCCGACGCTCAGGACGTGCAGGACCGGCTCATGGCCGCCCAGCACGTGCCCGGACGGCAGGTGCACGAGTTCGCGCTGCTGACCAAGGACGGCGGGCGGGTCCTCGTGCGGACCCAGTCCGCCGGTGTGCCGGGCGCCGACGGGAAACCCGCCGGGGTGTACTGCGCCTTCAGCGAGGTGCACGCGCAGATCGACCTGGAGCGGTCCATCGCGCTGAGCGAGGCGCTGATGGAGGACGCCTCGTGGGGTGTGGTCCTCGTCGACGTCGACCTGCGGCCCGCGGTCGTCAACGCGCACGCCGCGCGCGCCTTCGGGACGGGCCGTACCGCGCTGCTCGGGCGGCCGCTCGGGGAGCTGCTGACCCAGGGCGTGGAGGAGCTGGAGGGCGCGCTCCAGCACGTGCTCGCCGAGGGGGCGCCGCCCGCGCCGGTGGAGGTGTGGGTGTCGGTGCGCACGGCGGAGGGGGTACGGCGCAGGTGCTGGCGGTGCGGGTTCCTGCGGCTGGCCTCGCCGCTGGCGGAGGAGCCGGTTCCGCTGGGGGTCGGGTGGCTGTTCCAGGACGTCACCGAGGCCCGGCAGGCCCAGTTGGACACCGCCCAGCTGAGGTTTCGGTCCCATCAGCTGCACCGTGCGGGGCGGGCCGCCGCCGAGTGCGAGGACCCGGCCGAGGCGGCCGCCGTACGGCTGGACTACGCCCTGGCCGGTTTCGCCGAGCACGTGCTGCTCGACGTACTGGATCCCGCGGCCGACCCCGAGCGGCGCAGGCTCGTACGGTCGGCCGCGTCACCCCCGTCGCTGCGGGGGCCCGGGTCGATCCCCGTGCGGTATCCGGCCGGGCACCCGGCGTTGCAGGCGCTGGACCGGATCGGCTCGGTGCGCGCCAGCGCCCCGGGCGGGGAGGCCGACGCGGAGTGGGCGGGGACCCGGCAGTGGCCCGAGGGCGCGGCGCACGCGCTTTGTACGGTGCTGCGGAGCCGGGGCCGGACCCTGGGGGCGCTGACGTTCCTGCGCGGGCCCTCGCGGGCCGCCTTCGAGAGCGCGGACGCGGCGTACGCGGAGGAGGTCGCGGCCCGGATCGCGGCGGACCTGGACCTGGCGGCGGGAGCTTAGGCCCTCAGGCCTTCAGGCCTTCAGGCCCTCAGGCCCTCAGGCCCGGGGCCCTTGGGCTCAGGGCCGGGCCAGGGCTCAGTGGCGGAAGAAGATCCGGTCGCCGTACTGCTGCATCACGCGGCCGTTCCACTCGTGGCCGCCGTCCACGTTGCCCGAGCGCAGCATCGGGGGCTCCAGCCCGCGGGCCGCGAGCTCGCCGGCGGCCGCCGCCATCACCGCCTGCATGATGGCGCTGGTGACGACGGTGGAGGCGGGGGCGAAGGGGGCGTCGATGCCCTCGGCGCTCAGCTCCGCGTCGCCGACCGCGATCTTGCTGTCCAGGACGATGTCGCAGTGGTCCTTGAGGAAGGTGCCGGAGACGTGCCGCGACTTGGTCTCGGTCGCGTACGCCACCGAGGTGACGCCGATGACCTTGAGGCCGATGGCGCGCGCGTTCATGGCCATTTCCACGGGCAGCGCGTTGCGCCCGGAGAGCGAGATGATCACGAGGACGTCGCCGTCGGAGGCCGGGCTGCTGTCCAGGACCGCGCCCGCGAGCCCGTCGACCCGTTCCAGGGCGCTGCCGAGGGTGGCGGGCATGACGTCGACGCCGACGGTGCCGGGGACGGCGAGGAGGTTCATCAGGGCGAGTCCGCCGGCCCGGTAGACGACGTCCATCGCGGGCAGCGAGGAGTGACCGGCGCCGAAGGCGAAGAGGCGGTTGCCGGCGGCGACGGCGTCGGCGATGACGGCTCCGGCCTCGGTGATCCGTGCGGCCTCCTCGTCGCGCACCTTCTCCAGCAGGCCGATGGCCGCGTCGAAGAACTGACCGGCCAGCTTGCTCTCGCTCATACGCCGATGGCCCTTCCAGGGGTGGGGTGCGGGGTGGGGTGCGTCCGTGTCCGCCGCTCACCGTGCGGTCTGGACCAAGGGCGTGTCAATACGCACGTCCATCCCGGCCGGTACGCACGGGGTTGATGCGCGCGCGGATGCCGGGGGGAGGCCCGGGGGATGTCCGGGGCATATCCGGGGGGATGTCCCGGGAGGTCCGTGACTGGTCTTGACCCAGGCACGGGACGGTTGTCCGCTCGATGCGTCAGAATTGGGGGCAGGGCCAGCGCACGCTATCCGAGGGGCATGAATGTCCGGACTGATCGATACCACGGAGATGTATCTCCGCACCATCCTTGAGCTGGAAGAGGAAGGTGTGGTCCCGATGCGCGCCCGCATCGCCGAACGGCTCGACCAGAGCGGACCGACGGTGAGCCAGACGGTGGCACGCATGGAGCGCGACGGCCTGGTGGGCGTCGCCAGCGACCGGCACCTGGAGCTGACGGAGGAGGGGCGGCGGCTGGCGACGCGCGTGATGCGCAAGCACCGGCTCGCGGAGTGTCTGCTCGTCGACGTCATCGGCCTGGAGTGGGAGCACGTGCACGCCGAGGCCTGCCGCTGGGAGCACGTGATGAGCGAGGCGGTGGAGCGGCGGGTGCTGGAGCTGCTGCGCCACCCGACGGAGTCGCCGTACGGGAATCCGATCCCCGGGCTGGAGGAGCTGGGCGAGAAGGCCGAGGCCGATCCGTTCCTGGAGGACGGCATGGTCAGCCTGTCGGAGCTCGACCCGGGCACCGAGGGCAAGACGGTGGTCGTGCGCCGGATCGGGGAGCCGATCCAGACGGATGCCCAGCTGATGTACACGCTGCGGCGCGCGGGTGTGCAGCCCGGTGCGGTGGTGAGCGTGACCGAGTCTCCCGGGGGTGTGCTGGTGGGCAGTGGCGGCGAGGCCGCCGAGCTGGACGCGGAGGTCGCCTCGCACGTGTTCGTGGCGAAGCGCTGACGCCCGCGTCGGCCCGCCTGTAAGGGGACTGTGGTGGGGCGGTCCCGGCGCCTCGCGGCGCCGGGACCGGTCCTCCCCTGGTGACCTGGAGCCCCGAGCTCTCAAGGTCGTCCCCTTCGGACCGTCTTCCCCGAGCGGCCCGCCTCCCTGTTGAAAGGATCTCCATCGGCAGCGGCCGCCAATCCTTGAGGAAGGTCACTCGAAAGAGCGGTGTTGTAGGCCAGAACCCCGTTTTCGAATGCGGGTTCGATAGTCTGGCGGGGAGCGAAGGGGGTGCATCTGCGGTGGTAGAGCGCGTCGATGTGACAGGGGCCGAAGGCGTGCGCCTGGCCGCCTGGGAGTTCCGCGAACCGGCCGCCCAGCCCGGCGCCGAGCCCGACGCCCGCCCCGCGGTGCTGTTACTGCACGGCTTGATGGGCCGCGCCCTCCACTGGAGCGGCACCGCCCGCTGGCTCCGCGAGCACCGCCGCGTCGTGGCCCTGGACCAGCGCGGACACGGCCAGAGCGACCGCCCGCCCGCCGGTCCCGCCCTGCCCACCGCCCTGAGCCGCGAGGCGTTCGTCGCCGACGCCGAGGCCACCATCGAGCAGCTCGGCCTCGCCCCCGTCACCCTCATCGGCCACTCCATGGGCGCCCTCACCGCCTGGCAGCTCGCCGCCCGCCGCCCCGACCTGGTCGAAGCCCTGGTCATCTGCGACATGCGCGCCTCCGCCCTCGGGGAAACCTCCCAGCAGGAGTGGGCGGACTGGTTCCACCGCTGGCCGCTGCCCTTCCCCAGCCAGGACGCGGCCCGCCGCTGGTTCGGCGAGGAGGACCCCCGGGTGGAGCGCCCCGACCCGGGCCGCGGCGCCTTCTTCGCCGAGGTGATGTACGAGGCCGCTGACGGCTGGCGCCCCGTGTTCTCCCGCCGCCAGATGCTGACGGCCCGCGAGACCTGGGTCCACGACGCGCACTGGGAGGAGCTGGCCCAGGTCCGGTGCCCGACCCTGGTCGTCCGCGGCCTGGACGGCGACCTCGGCCGCGCCGAGGCCCAGGAGATGGTCCGCGTCCTCCCGGCCGGCCAGTATGCGGAGATCCCCGACGCCGGCCACTACCTCCACTACGACCAGCCGGCGGCCTGGCGCGCGGCCCTGGAGCCCTTCCTGGAAGGAGTCCGAGCCGCAGCGCCGTGACGAGGCCGGGCGCCACAGCCCCGTGACGGGGGCCGGGCGCCGCAGCCCCGTGACGGGGCCGGGGAGCCGGCGCCTCAGCCCTTGCTCACGGCCAGCAGGATCTCCGGGAGCTTGCGTGCCACCGTCGGGGCGGCCAGACGCAGGCCGCACCAGGTGGCCAGGGCGCCCCAGGCCGCGCCCAGCGGGAGCAGGATCCAGGAAACGTCCTGGTGGGCGCCGGTGTTGAGCCAGACCGCCAGCACGATCACCGGGGCGCAGATCACCGACGAGGCGAACAGCCCGGCGAAGATGCCCGCCCACGCGAGCCCGGCCTGGCCCGGCGCCACGTTCTTGAAGGCGCCGTCCGACGGGATGGAGTACGGGAAGCGGGCCGAGGCCACGGCCCCGGTGCAGAGCATCGACCCCAGCAGGGCCAGGGACAGGCCCAGGGCCGCGGGGAAGGAGTGCCACTCGCCGATCACGGCGGCCGTCACCACCGAGACGAGGACCGTGTACGGGACCGTGACCAGGGCCAGCGCAGCCGCACGCGCGCGCAGTTCCACGTAGGCGTCCCGCCGCGTCGAGATGGTCTGCGCGACCATCCAGAACGCCGAGGTGTCCTGCCCGAACTGGTTGTACATCTGGACGCCGAGCATGCCCGCGCCGAAACAGGCGAGATAGACGGACCCCGTGCCCTGGAGGGCGTTGAAGACCGGCACGATGAGACCGACCGCCAGCGCGGTCACCCACGAGGCCTTCGTCTTCGGGTCGCGCACGACGTAGCGCAGGGTGCGCTGCATGACCGCGCCCGTCCGGCCGGCCGGCAGCAGCGACCAGACGCCGCCCGCGCCGCGGTCCTTGGCCGGTGTGGCCGCCGCGATGGTCGAACCGTCCGGTGTGACCATCAGCTTGGTCAGGCTGCGCTCCCAGAACCACAGGAGCCCGGCCAGGGCCGCGAGGGTCAAGGCCAGTTGGGCGGCCGCGACGCCGTACGCGCCCTCGCTCGCCGAGTCCACCATGCCGACGGCGGTCGCCGGCGGCAGCCACCGCACCACCGCCTCCACCGGCTCCAGCCGGCTCAGGCCGCCGGTCTCGAACAGGCGCTGACTGGCGAAGTTGGCCAGCTGTGCGCCCACCGCGATCAGCAGGCCGCTGAGCAGGGCGAGGTCACGCCCCTTGCGGCTGGTCAGCAGCCGCACGTTGGCCGTGGCCACCGCCCGCGCGAGGGTCACGCAGCCGAGCACCAGGAGGGGTGCGGCCACCACCGCGGCCACCGCGCCGGCCGCGCCGCGCGCGACGGCCACCACCGAGCCGACCGCCAGGCACAGCGTGAAGAGCGGCCCGATGCCGACGAGCGAGGAGGCGAGCAGGGCCCGAACGAGGGGCCGCGGCCGCAGCGGCAGCATGACCAGCCGGCTCGGGTCGAGCGTCTCGTCCCCGGTGGGGAAGAACAGCGGCATGAAGGTCCAGCCGAGCGCCAGGATCGCGGCCAGCAGCACGACGACGGTGCCCGCGTGGGCGTTGCCGTGCAGCAGGGACAGACCGAGCGTGACGAAGAAGCCGACCAGCAGGGCGAAGGCCAGCGTGGTGAAGTAGACGGCCTTGCGCTTCGAGGAGCCCTTGAGCCCGTTGCGCAGCAGCGCCAGCTTGAGGCCGACGAAGATCCGGGTGAGCGGGACCGGGGCGGCCCGGGGCGCGGGAGCGGGAGCGGGAGCGGGCGTGGCTCGTGCGGCGCCCGCCGTTGCGGCGGGCGAGGGCGAGGGCGTGGCGGCGGGCGTGGTCATCGCGCGACCGTCCCGGAGCCGCCGCCGATCGAGCCCCCGCCGAGCCACTCCAGCGAGTCCCCGGCCGCGTCGCGTCCGTGCGCGCCGACCAGTTCGAGGAAGGCGGCCTGGAGGGAGGGCGCGGAGCCCCGCACGTCGGCCAGCGGGCCCGCGGCGCGGATCCGGCCGGCGGCCATCACGGCCACCCAGTCGCAGAGCGACTCGACGAGCTCCATCACGTGGGAGGAGAAGACGACCGTGGCACCGGACGCGGTGTAACGTTCCAGCACCCCGCGGATGGTCTGCGCCGACACCGGGTCGACGCCCTCGAACGGCTCGTCCAGGAACAGCACTTCGGGATTGTGCAGCAGAGCGGCCGCCAGGCCGATCTTCTTCCGCATGCCCGTCGAGTAGTCCACCACCAGCTTGTGCTGCGAGCCCGCGAGGTCCAGGACCTCCAGCAGCTGCGTCGCCCGCTTGTCGGTCTCCTCGCCCGGTAGCCCGCGCAAGCGGCCCATGTAGCCGAGCAGTTCACGCCCCGACAGCCGCTCGAAGAGCCGCAGCCCCTCCGGCAGCACGCCGATCCGCGACTTCACCACCGTCGGGTCCGCCCACACGTCGTGCCCGGCGACGAACACCCGTCCCATGTCCGGGCGCAGCAGCCCGGTCACCATCGACAGCGTCGTCGTCTTGCCCGCCCCGTTCGGGCCCACCAGACCGATGAACTTGCCCGCGGGCAGCTCCACGTCGATCCCGGCGACGGCCACCTGCTCGCCGAAGCGCTTCCACAGACCTTCCACCCGCACGGCGGACGGCGCGGTTCGCGCGCCACCCGTCCCGTACGTTCCACCCGTCGCATCGCCCTGGTCCGGCATGCGCCTGCCTCTCGTGACATCCCCGTTGGTCGTTCCTTCCTCACGATAGGAGGCGGGGAAGAGGCCTGAGCATTACGTATGTCATGAGTTTCCGGTCACCTGTCACCGGCCGGCCACCTGTCACCGGCCGTCAGCCACCGGTCAGGCCTGGCGCCGCTTGCGGTCCGCCGCCGCCTCGCTCCCGCACGCGTACGCCAGCGCGTCGATCAGCTCCTCCGTGTCCGGCAGCCACCGGTTCGCCGGTGTGGGCCGCCGCGCCCACTGCACGGCGCCCCGACCGCCGAAGCGGGTGGGCGGGGCCGCCACGTACTCGCCCTCGCCGCGCGCGAGCAGGTCCAGGCCGGTCGGCGCCCAGCCCAGCTTGCGCACGAGGTCCGCCACCTTGACGCCGGCGCCCGGCAGGACGAAGAACAGCATCCGGTGGTCGGGCGTGAGGGTGACCGGTCCCAGGGTGCGCTGCATCCGCTCCAGCCGCGCCAGCGCCAGGAAGCCCGCCGACTCCGGCACGTCCAGCGCGTCGAACGTCCGGCCCGTCGGGAGCAGGATCGAGGCCGTGGGGTGCTTCGCCCAGATCCGCCGCACCTGCACCGCGCTCCCGGTGGCCTGCGCCGCCCAGTCCTTCACCGTCGGGTGCGCGCCGGGCACCGGGCAGTCCGCCACCCCGCAGGAGCACAGTTCCCGGCCGTCACCGGCCTCCAACCAGGTGCCGGCGAAGACATCCCAGTGCCGTTCTTCCGCGTACCGCACGGCATGGTCCAGCAGCAGTTCGCCGCGCTGCTTGGGGATGGGTGCGGTCTCCGTGACTCCGATGGTCTCTTCCACGCCCATCACAACTCCCCGGGTCACCCGGAGTTACGGCCGTAAACCGGCCGGTGGGCGCTGCATCGATCCTGCATGCGGGGCGCACTGATGCACGCGTGGGGGCGCGTAGGAGCCCGGGGCGCTGCAGTTGGGTAGCGACACGACGCAGAGCGGAAGATTCTCCGCACATCAGGCGGGAAGTGATCATTCCAGCGATCACCCGCGGCCACAGGGGGTTTTCATGGCAGCCAGGCCTCTCGTCGCCCGCCAGCCGAACGAACGGCTGCAGGCGCTCATCCAGGAAGCCGGGTGCTCCAACGCCGGGCTCGCCCGGCGCGTGAACATGTGCGGGGCCGAACACGGCCTCGATCTCCGTTACGACAAGACCTCCGTGGCGCGCTGGCTGCGCGGCCAGCAGCCGCGCGGCCGGGCCCCCGGCATCATCGCCGAGGCGATCGGGCGCAAACTCGGCCGGACCGTCACCATCGACGAGATCGGCATGGCCAACGGCAAGAACCTCGCCTCCGGCGTCGGCCTGCAGTTCTCACCGACCGTCATCGGCGCGATCGAGCAGGTCTGCGAGCTGTGGCGCAGCGACGTCGGCCGGCGCGACTTCCTCGCCGGATCCAGCGTGGCCGCCTCCGCGCTCGTCGAGCCGAGCCGCGACTGGCTGATCACGGGGGCCGATGCGCAGGTGGCCCGCAGCGGCGGCTCGCGCGTCGGCACGCCGGACGTCGAGGCGGTCCGGGCGACCACCGAAGCGCTCAAGGAACTCGACCACCGCTTCGGCAGCGGGCACGTCCGGCCGGTGGTCGTGCACTACCTCAACTCGGTGGTGTCCGGGCTGATCGGCGGCTCGTACCGGGAGCCGGTGGGGCGGGCGCTGTTCGCGGCCGTGGCCCGGCTGACGGAGCTGGCGGGCTACATGGCGGTGGACACCGGCCAGCCGGGGCTCGCGCAGCGCTACTACATCCAGGCGCTGCGCCTGGCCCAGGCGGCGGGCGACCGTGCGTACGGGGGCTATGTGCTCGCGGCGTCCATGAGCCACCTCGCCGCCGAGCTCGGCAACCCGCGGGAGATCGCGCAGCTGGCGCGGGCCGCGCAGGAGGGGACGCGCGGGCAGGTCACGCCGCGGGTCGAGGCCATGTTCTACGCCGCCGAGGCGCGCGGGCACGCGCTGCTGGGGGACGGCCGGGCGACGGCGGTGCTGTCCGCGCGGGCGGTGAGCGCGCTGGAGCGGGCCGAGCCGGAGTCGGGCGACGACCCGGTGTGGATCCGCCACTTCGACGAGGCGTACCTCGCGGACGAGCTGGCCCACTGCCACCGCGACCTGGGTCAGGCGGAGGCGGCGGGCAGGCGGGCGGAGGAAGCGCTACGGGGCCTGCCCGCGGGCAAGGAGCGCCGCCGGGCGATCGGGCTGCTGCTGCTGGCGGCGGCGCAGGTGCAGCAGCGGGAGGTGGAACAGGCCTGCCAGACCGCGACGAAGGCGGCGGACCTGCTGGAGGGGCTCCGCTCGAACCGGGGCGCGGAGTATCTGGAGGACTTCCGGGCGCGGCTGGATCCCTACCGGGAGGAGGCGGCGGTGCGGGAGTTCGGGGCGCGGCTGGACGCGAGGGCCGCGTAACGGCTGGTCGCCGCCGTTTCGCTGGCCGCCGTTGACGTGCCCGTGCCGGTCCGCTGCCGGTGCGCCGCCCCGGGCCCCGCGCCTCAAACGCCGGCGGGGCTGAAACAGCGGGGCGCCGCCCCGGGCCCCGCGCCTCAAACGCCGGCGGGGCTGAAACAGCGGGGCGCCGCCCCGGGCCCCGCGCCTCGAACGCCGGCGGGGCTGAAAGAACGGGGCGCCGCCCCGGACCCCGCGCCTCAAACGCCGGCGGGGCTGAAACAGCGGTGCGCCGCCCCGGGCCCCGCGCCTCAAACGCCGACGGGGCTGAAACAGCGGGGCGCCGCCCCGGACCCCGCGCCTCGAACGCCGGCGGGGCTGAATGTGTGCGGCGGGGCTGGATCGTCGGGTCGGCTTGGGCTGGAGTGGCTGACGGGGGTGGGGGGTGACCGGGTAGCGTGATCCGGACGGTTCCATACGTTCGGGCTAACGCAGAAGGAGTCCCGGTGTCGCAGAGCGGACGAGGGGGTGCGCCCCAGCCGGGTGCCCCGTGGGGTCCGGACCCGGCGTCCGGGCATCAGGCGTACCCGGAGCAGCCGCAGCCACCGCAGCCCGGCCGGCCCGCGTACGGGTATCCGCAGGAGGTGTCCGGGCACGTGGTGGGGCCGGGGTACGAGGGGCCGGGGGATCCGCACGGCTACGGCTACCCGCCGCTGCCCGAGGCCGTCACCCAGTACATCCCGCCCGTCCCGGCCGACCCCGCCGCCCCGCACGAGGAGGTGGCCACGCAGTTCATCGCGCCCGTCCCCGCCGCCCCGGCTGCCCCTCACGACGAGGCCGCGACCCAGTTCATCCCGCCCGTCCCCGCCGGCCCCGCCGCCCCGCACGAGGAGGCGGCCACGCAGTTCATCGCGCCCGTCCCGGCCGTGCCCGAGGACTTCGACGGGCTGTTCCGCAGCGACGACGCCGCCGGGCACACGCAGCACCTGCCGCCCGTCCAGGAGCCCGTGCTGCGCCAGCCGCCGCCGCGCCCCTACCCGTCGCGCGCGCAGGGCCCCGTACCACCCCGGCACCAGCAGCCGCAGCCGTACCCGCAGCAGCAGTACGCACCGCCCCCGCCCCCGCCGGTGGAGGCCGAGGCGGGGCGCCGGGTCTCGCCCGGGATCATCGCCGCGGTCGTCATCGGCCTGGCCGTCGTCGGGCTGGGCGTCGGCTCGCTGCTCAGTGACAAGGAGCCGCAGAACAACGACCCCGGCGCGGTGCCCGCCACACCGACCGCGAGCGGCGCCTCCGCGCAGCCCGGCGGGGAGGCCCCCGTCGACCCGGCCCGCCCGCAGGCGGTCCAGCTGGACAAGCTCCTCGCGGACAGCAACGACAGCCGGGCCTCGGTGATCAAGGCCGTGGAGGACATCAAGAGCTGCGCCAACCTCGACCAGGCGGCCTCCGACCTGCGCAGCGCGGCCCGCCAGCGCGAGGAACTCGTCACCCGGCTCAAGGAGTTGAAGCTGGACAAGCTCCCGGACCACGTGAAGCTGTCGGCGGCCCTCACCAAGGCCTGGCAGTCCTCCAGGGACGCGGACAACAGCTACGCCGCCTGGGCCGAGGACGTCGAAGGCGACAAGTGCAAGGACGGCAAGGCCAAGGCCTCCAAGAACGCCTCCGACGGCAACAAGTCGAGCGGGGAGGCGACGAAGGCCAAGGAGTCGGCCGCGGCCATGTGGAACACGATCGCGGCCAAGTACGGCCTCACCAAGCGCGACAAGTCGCAGCTGTGACCGGTCGGCCGTAGCTCACGCGGCCCGTGGGGCCTGTTCCAGGGTCGGGGTCATGTCCAGGGGCGCCTCACCGGGCTGCGCCACGAGGCGGCCCGACTGGACGACCTGGAAGCTGACCCGGCCGTTGACGATGCGGGGGAAGCCCGCGACGGCGCGCATGTCCTGGTAGCGCCAGCTCAGGTCGGGGGTGAGGCCGCCGGTCTTGACGGCCTGCGACTCGTTCAGCGACCGCTTCACCGTGCGCGCGGTCACGCTCTCGCCGTCCTTGGCGCGCTTGAGGACCTCGTTCAGGACGGTGTACGCGATCCACGTGGTCTGCGTCCCGCTGTCGTCGGGGTCGACCCCGTCGTCGCCGAAGGCGTACTCGGAGACGACCTGCCGCATCGGCTCCCAGAGGGGATCGGTGGCCACCGGGTACCAGCTGGTGACGTACGCGCCCTCGAAGGAGCTCTCCTTGCCGCCCGTGCGGTCGATCAGGGACTGGCTGAGGCTGCCGAGGACCGAGGAGATCTGCGGCTTCCTGCGCTGCGCGTCGGTGCGGCGGAAGGCGTCGAAGAAGGTCTCGGTGCGCTCGCCGAGGACGGCGGTCACGCAGCCCTTCTCCTTTTCCTTCTCCTTGCCGCTGCCGGTGGTGTGGGCGAGGGCCTCGCGGGCCTGCGGTACGAAGTCCGCGGAGTCCTCGGCGGCCCGGATGTCGGAGGCGTCGGCCATCTTGTTGGCACGCAGTCCGGCGTTGAGCAGCACCGGCAGCGTGTCGCCCGCGAGGGTGTCGGGGCGGACCAGGGCGACCTGGTCGCAGGCGCGGCTGAGCTGGTGGCCGGCGCCGGCGATGAGGACGGGCTGGCCGCCGTTGACCGGGTAGGACAGGGGGGACTGGAACTCCTCGGCGGAGAGGCCGTAGCCGCCGATGAAGGGGATGCCCTCGGTCTCCAGCGGGGCCATGAAGGCGCGTCCGTGCTGGCTGTAGGAGCCGACGACGGCGACGGCCTTCTCGGCGACGGCCTTGCGGGCGCAGTCGGCGGCGCCGGTGGGCGTGTTCTTCTCGTTGCAGGTCAGGACGCGCAGCCGGTGGCCGTTGATGCCGCCCTTGGCGTTGGCCCAGCGCTCGTACGCCTTGGCCATGCCGATCATTCCCGGCATGTTGGTCGCTTTGGTGCCTTCCGGGGCGAAGGTCATGACGGTGATGGTCCCCCCGGAGCCCCCCGAGCCTCCGGGGAGTACCCCGCACCCGGCGACGAGACAGGCACCCATCGCCGTGGCCACGAAGGTGCGGGAGAGGGAGGGTGAACGTCGCGAGTTGGTCATGTCCATGCACCATTCCGCTTCAGCGGTAACAGTCGAGTGAGATGGACACAACATCGGGTGACGCCCCGGTGAATTACGGGGGCGCCGCCGTCCGCAGCCGCCTCAAGATCGCGCTGAACAGGAACGTACGATCGAAAGCGTGACATTCGCCCAAGGTTCGAAGAACTCTTCCCGACGCGGTGGCCGCTCCTCCACCATGGGCGGCATGCCCCTCAACGACATGCCCTGGTGGCGCTGGCGCTGCAACGTGCGCTCGGCGCTGCACATGCTTTCCGATCCGGCGTTCCACGAGGACACCTGGCTGGCCGGCGACGAAGGGTACGGGGACGTCACCGACGCCGTGTACCGGCTCGTCGAGGACACCTGGCTCGACAGCTGGTCGGCCGAGAAGTACGTCGGCACGATCTTCCGCGACTCGCAGGAGGCGGCCCTCGTCGACCTCGCCGTGCTGCGGGTGCTGCGGATCATGCACCAGGTCGGCCCCGACGCCCCCGTCTCCGCCTACCTGGAGCACCACGCGTGGCCCGAGGCCGTGCGCGCCGCGCGCGAGGCGCACGTACGCCTGGCGGAAGCGGACGGGGACGACCCGGATGTCCGGCCGACCTCGCTGGACGTTCTGAGGATCCTCACCCGCGCGGTGTGAAAGGCTGTGCGGTCATGAGCGACGCGCATTCCCAGGCCCCGTCCCAGGCCAAGGACCCGGCCCAGTCCCCGGTCCAGGCCCCGGCCCAGTCCTCGGCCCCGGCCCAGCAGCCACAGACCGAGCCTCAGTCCCAGTACGTCCTGACCGTGTCCTGCCCCGACAAGCAGGGCATCGTGCACGCCGTGTCGAGTTACCTCTTCATGACCGGCTGCAACATCGTGGACAGCCAGCAGTTCGGAGACCGGGAAACCGGGCTCTTCTTCATGCGGGTGCACTTCGAGGCCGAGTCCGCCGTGACGCTGGAGAAGCTGCGCGCCAGCTTCGCCGCGATCGGCGACTCCTTCCGGATGGACTGGCAGATCCACCGCTCCGACGAGCGCATGCGGATCATCCTGATGGTGTCCAAGTTCGGGCACTGCCTCAACGACCTGCTGTTCCGCGCGCGGATCGGGGCCCTGCCCGTCGAGATCGCGGCCGTGGTCTCCAACCACACCGACTTCGCGGAACTGGTCGGCTCCTACGACATCCCGTTCGTGCACATCCCGGTGACGAAGGACACGAAGGCGGCGGCGGAGGCCCAGCTGCTGGAGCTCGTGCACGCCGAGAACGTCGAGCTGGTGGTGCTGGCCCGGTACATGCAGGTGCTGTCCGAGAACCTGTGCAAGGAGCTGAGCGGGCGGATCATCAACATCCACCACTCGTTCCTGCCGAGCTTCAAGGGCGCGAAGCCGTACCACCAGGCGCATGCGCGCGGTGTGAAGCTGATCGGCGCGACCGCCCATTACGTGACGGCGAACCTCGACGAGGGGCCGATCATCGAGCAGGAGGTCGAGCGGGTGGGCCACGAGGTCACCCCCGACCAGCTGGTGGCCATCGGGCGCGACGTGGAGTGCCAGGCGCTGGCGCGGGCGGTGAAGTGGCACAGCGAGCACCGCGTGCTGCTGAACGGTGCCCGCACGGTGGTGTTCGCGTAGGCCCTGGTGAGCCTCGGCCTTGCGTAGCCGGCCGCCGCGGGTTCCGGGTCGGATCCCGCGGGCCGGCCGGCGGCCGTCAGGCGTCGGGGGCCTCGACGCCGCAGTACGCCGCGAACGCCTTCAGGATGTCGTCCTCCGAGAGGCGGCCGTCGCCGTCGGGGTCCAGGCCCGCGGCCACCTGGGTGGCCAGCTCGGGCGCGGTGCCCAGGACGCGCAGGACGCGGGCGGCCGCCGTCGGGGTGGCGCCGGCGCCGTCCTCGTCCGCCACCGCGATCACGGCCCGCAGGAACGGCCGCGCGATCTCCGCGAACCGGTGCGGGTTGTCACGCAGCCGCTTCGCCGCCCCGGTGATGAACTCCTCGCGGGACACCCGCTGGTCCCCGTCGACGTCCGCGATGCCGGCCATTCCCTGCCAGAACGCCTCGGCGCCCGCGAAGACGGCCTGGCCCTTGTCCGACCGGGCAGCGGTACCGAATTCGGCCAGGACGGCCTTCGCGGCCGCGCTGAAGTCCTCCCGGTCGATATACCCGGACCCGTCCTGGTCGAAGGTGGCGAATCGGGCGGCGATCTTGCGCTCGTATTCTGCGCTGTCCATGTTCGGCGTTCCGCCTTCACGTGTGCGTGGGGTACAGATTCAAGACAAGGCAGGAGCGTAAGCCCTAGGTGGCCCGAGCGTTAAGCGAAGTGGTCAAGCAGACGGCCGCATCGAACCCGCGCACGGGGAGCGCGGCGGGGCGCGCACACCTGTCCCCATGTGCCCTGGGTGGTAACACCGTTCACACCCCGCCACGCCTCTATCACGCAGGGCGCTCTTCCAGGGCGAGGTTCTGCCAAAACAGGCGCGAACCGTCATGTGCCCACTACATTCGATGGGTCGACACACGGCCCACGGCTGGGGGCACTTATGGCGAAGGACGCACCACCGCGCTGGGACCGCCGCATGCAGCAGCGCCTCGCCCGCGGCGAGGCCGCCGCGCTCGGGGAGTTGTACGACCGCTTCGCCTCGCTCGTGCACAGCCTGGCGCACCGGGTGCTGGGCGACGAGAAGGCGGCGGACCGCATCACCCGCGAGGTCTTCGGCTACATCTGGGAGAATCCGGACGCCTACGACCCCAAGCAGGGCTCCATGCGCTCCTGGGTCGCCCGCATCACCCAGGGGCAGGCGGTGGCCCGGCTGCGCCAGGCCGAACTGGGCCGGGGCTCGCGCGAGGAGCTCGAGCAGAAGGTGCGCAGCGCCAACGCGGCAGCCCGCGCGGACTACATCGTGACCTCCATGCCCGCGCCGCTGCGCGCCGCGCTCGAACTGGCCTACTTCCAGCGGCGCGACTACCGGCAGGCCGCCGCCGACCTGCGGATCAGCGAGGACGAGGCGCGCCGCCGGCTGCGGCTCGGGCTCCAGTTGCTGTCGACCGCCAACGCCCTCCCGCAGGAGGACGCCGCCCAGTCCGGTTACGGCCCGCGCGAATACGGAACCCCTCGATGAACGGTCCCGCCGAGTCACCCGACGACGGATACGAGCGGCCGCGCGGCGCGCCGCGCATACCGGGTCCTCGCGGTGCCGCCGACGACCTCGACCCGGGGCACGCGCCGACGTCGCTGCCCACGGGGGCGGACGGGACGTCGGGGCCGGGGTGGGAGGGGATGTCCGGGGCGTGGCCGAAGGCGGTGCCCGAGCTGCCCGAGCTGCCCGAACTGTCCGAGCCGTCCGCTCAGCCCGCGCCGCCCTCGCACGCCGTACTGAAGTCCCTGCTCGGCGCGTGGGCGCTGGCCGCCTGCTCCGCCGAGGAGACCCAGGCGGTGGAGGACCACCTCACCGAGTGCGCGCCCTGCGCGGAGGAGGCGCTGCGGCTGCGCGACGCCGTGGGGCTGCTGCACCCGGAGGAGAACCTCGACCTCAAGCCGCTGCTGCGCTCGCGCGTGCTGGAGGACTGCCTCGGCAAGCGGCCCGCGCGCATCCCGGTACCGGCGTGGGCCAGTCCGTACGACACCGAGACGGCGCGGCTCGATGCGCTGCTCCAGGACTTCGGGGACTCGGAATGGCACACCCCGGTGCGGCTGAAGTGGTTCGAGGAGGAACAGCGCCGGACGCAGCGGACCACGGTGGCGGGGGTCATCGGCCATCTGCTGACCGTGGACGGGCTGATCGCCACCGCGCTGGGGCTGGACGACCCGCTGGGGCCGGACGCGCCGCGGGGCGGTCCGACCGTACGCACCGAGCACTTCTGGCACGCGGCGGCGCACCCGGCCACGCGGCAGGTCCGCGAGCCGTGGCGGGAACAGGGCCACACGCTGGTGCGCACGGTCTCCTTCGCGGGCCGGGGCGTCGCCGAGCTGAGGGTGGACTACGGGCACTTCGCGCTGCCGCTCGCGGACGCGTTCCTGGAGCGCGCCTTCGAGTGCTGGGTGCACGCCTGGGACATCGCGGAGGCGGTGGACTACCCGTACGAGCCGCCGTCCGGCCCCCACCTGCACCGGATGATCGACCTCGCGGCGCGGCTCCTGCCCGAGGCCCTGGCGAAGCGCCGGCGCGACGGCCTGGCGGCCCCCGCGCGCGGCCTGGTCGCGGCGGGCGCGCCGGGGCGGACCCTGCACCTGGAGATCGAAGGGGCGGGTGGCGGCGGCTGGGACATCGCGCTGGACTCTCCGGCGGCGAAGCCGTCGCCGGAGCGGACGGTGGCGGAGATCGCCCTGGACGGCGTCGAGTTCTGCCAGCTGGCCGCGGGCCACATCTCCCCGGAGGAAGCGGCGGCCGGCCAACACGGCGACCGCGAGGCCATCCGGGACGTCCTGTTCGCGGCGGCTTCGCTGAGTCGGATGTAGGGGGGCGGAGGGGCGGGGGGTACGGGGCGGGGCCCCTGGGGCGGGATCAGAGTGTGGAAGGCAGATTCCCAGGCGGGGCCCAGGTGCGTCGAAACCCCGGTCCGGGCGCGGACGGACGGATCGTGGCGGCGTGCCTCTCCCTGCTACGGTCGTCGATGCGTGGAGGAGGTCGTGATGACTGGATTCCTGCCCGTTGCCGCCCCGGTGGATCTGCGCCGTCAGCCGATCGAAGACGTGCTGGAGCGCGTGGAAGAGGCGCTGCGTGTGCGGTTGGATCGGCAGGCGTTGGTACGCAAGCGCCGTTCCTTGAGCGGCCCAACGGAGCGGGATACGTGGGTGCGTATCGAGCGGCGGGGATTCGAGCGGATCGGCCCGCAGGGCTGGAACGGGACCGAGGCCGCCGCCGTGTTGCACGGGGTTGCGATGCCCGAGTGGTACCAGGGCGTGGCGTGGCGCGAGCCGGGCGAACCGGTGATGTGGCGTGCGGATGAGCTGGAGCTGCTTGCGTCGCCGTCTGTCGCCAAGGGCGCCCTGGTGCTCGAAGACCCGGGCCTGCCGGATGCGTGGTGGGCGGAGCTGAATGCCTCGCTGGACGCCCTCGGGGACCAGCAGACGCCGCGCATCGCGACGCCGGACACGGTGACGATCACCCAGGAGCTGGTGACGCAGACACTTCGTGAGGTCTTCCCCGGCCTTGCCGATATGCGCATCGAGCGGTGGGTGCCGGCTCATGCGGATTTGACCTGGGCCAACGTGATGGGGCCGGAGTTCTCCATCATCGACTGGGAGGACTGGGGCATGGCGCCCCGGGGCCTGGACGCCGCAACGCTGTGGGGCAACGCGCTGGCCGTCCCGGCGCTCGCGGACCGCGTCCGCCAGGAGCGGCGTGCGGACTTGGAGAGCCGGGACGGCAAGCTGGTGTCGCTGTTCTTCCTGTCGAAGATCGTCGGACCCCCGCGTACGACGGGGATCCGCTGTTGGTGCCGGCCCGGAATGAGGCCGAGCGCCTGGTGGCTGAGCTTCAGCTCTGACGGTGCCCATGCAGGGCGCGCAGGTACTGGCTGACGGCGGTGGTGTTCACATCCGCGCCCAGGACCTGGACCAGCTCGGCCAGGTGACCGGGGTTGTCGGTGCCGGCGGCCACCGCGACAGCACTCGGCAGGTGGAACGCCGTACGGAATGCTGCCTGCACGCGGGACAAGCCATCGTGGGGTGGTCGAAGGAAGGGGCGAGGGTCGAAGTCCTCCCAGACCTTCCCGTTGCCACCCCCGAAGGGGCTCATGCCCCAGGTCTCGCCCGCCTGCCAGACGCTGTGCAGGACGGCCGTGCTATCGAGGAGGTCGATGCCCACGAGGAACCCGGCCCGGACCATGAGGACGTCTGGAGACGGCAGGTCGTCCACCCCGGCCATGCCGAGCGGCCGGGTGTCCCAAGAAGACACACCCCAGGTGCGGCACAGGCCGTCGCGGGCCGCGTCGACCAGGGCGGCGCAAGCGCTGCCGAGGAGAGCGTGGCCATCGGCCGGGGACAGGCCCGTGAGGCTCCGCTCGGGGTTGTGGATGAGAACGGTGTCAGGTTCCCTGCCGAGTTCCCGGGCCGCCTTCTCGATGGCCCGGCGCAGCCGACTTGGATCGAGGGAGTGCTCAGCACCTCCAGCGCCCGGGAAGAAACCTACCTTCGTGGACAGGGCGAACTTCGGCAGCAGATCAGCAGCCGTCTCAGCCAGCACCGCGTGCGAGCGGAAGCCGAGGTAGGCAGCCGCGGTGTCCAGGGAGGTGACGCCGAGGTCGAGTGCGGCCGTCAGGATGTCGCGGTGGTGACGAGACCGGTGTAGGCCGAGGACAAGGCGGGGGTCAGCTCCGTGCACAGTTCCTCCTTCAGCAGGATCCCGGCGAGCTGCTCCACGTCCACGCCGGTCTTCTCGGCGGCGTCGGCGATGTCGACGGGGTGGCCGCTCAGCAGCAGGGCGAGCGCGGGGTACGCCTTGCCGGAGAAGGAGACCTTCTTGCCTGCGGCGAGGACGTCCACGGTGTCGGCGTGCTGCTGGATCACGGGCTCGAAGTCGGTGACACACACGACGGCCGCCGGCTTGCCGAACAACCCGGTGGCCGGGACATGCCGGGCGGCCAGGCGTTCCCGCTCCCGGGCATCGAAGAAGTCCTGCGGGGTCAGTTTCGAAGCCATCTCGGCGACGGCGTCGGCTAGGAGCCGCTGCTGTCCCTCCCACTGGTCGGAAGAGTTCCAACGGTCCAGGTCGTACCGGAACAGTTCCTGCGTGCGGGCTTGGTCGGCGAGCCAGGCTAGCCAGTTGACGCCGACGCGCTTCACGATGCCGAAGGTGGCGTGCAGGCTGTATCCGTCGCCCTGGTTATCGCGGGTGGCCTGGTGCCAGAAGCCACGCGGGATGTGCATCACGTCGCCGGCCTCCATGACGCCCTGCCACACGATCTCGTCGCTGGGCTCGGTGTTGGGAGCGGAGTCGCGGTACATCGGAGCCTTGCGCGAGGCACCACGGACTTCCCAGCTCTTGCGGCCGGCGAGCTGGACGATCACGACATCGTGGTCGTCCCAGTGGAGGTTGAAGCCGCTGGCGTCCTTCGTGGTCAGGTAGGCGTTCACCTGTACCAGCTCATGGGCCCACCACTGGATCGCGCGGCACGTGGCTTCCATGGCCGGGTCGAAGAAGTCGACCTCATCCAGGACCATGGTGCAGCCCTCGCGCATCAGCCCACCGACGCGGCGCATGTCGGCCATGGGGATGGCCTCGGAGGCTCTGCAACTGGCCAGAGAGATTGACGACCATCCGTTCATGGCCAACGTACTGGCCTGCATGAGCCTGCAAGCGACCTACCAGGAGAAGCCGGCGGACGCGCTTGCACTGGTGTCTGCTGCCCAGGACCAAGCCCGTGCCGCCAGCGGGGCGACACCGAGAGTACGGGCGATGCTGGCCATGCGCGAAGCCTTCGCCCACGCGACCTTGGGGGACCGGAAAGCGACGCATAACGCTATCTCCGAGGCACACAGTCAATTCGAGCGCATCCACGAGGGCGATCCGGACCCGGCATGGGTGACCTACTTCGGTGAGCCGAAGCTCATCGTGGACACCGGCATTGCGCACGGACGTCTGGGCGAGGCGGCGATCGCTGAGCCGTTGATCGCGGATGCGCTGGCGCGGGAGGATCCTGCGAACCAGCGCGGCCGGGCGTTCCATGCCTTCTGGCTGGCCCGTACGCAGCTCCAGCGGGGCAAGCTCGACCAGGCGTGCCACACGGCGATAGAGGCCCTGGTGCCTGCCGCAGCGGTGTCGTCCGAGCGGGTGGCCGGGCACCTTCGCGAGTTCTACGAGCAGCTTGCGCCCCATCGCGAGGTGCCGGCCGCGGTTGCCTTCGAGGCACGTCTGCGAGCGATGCTTCCCCCGCCGGGTCAGCGAACCCCTTCGTTCATCAGGACGTAGAGCAGGCCGACGAGGGAGCCGCTGCTGACGATCTCGCGGCGGTCGATCATGCCGCGGATGTTCGCCAGTGGGATCCACTCGACGCGATCCGACTCGTTCTTCTCGGTCGGCGGCCCGTCGTACGTGGCACCGTCCGCGCGGAACAGGTGGTGCTGGGAGTCCGTGATGCCGTTCGCCGGTTCGGCGTAGATCAGCGGCTTCATCGGGCCAGGACGCCAGCCGGTCTCTTCAAGGACTTCACGGGCGGCGGCCTCGCCGGGTGTCTCGTCCGCCTCCACCAGGCCCATGGGCAGTTCCCAGGCCCATGCGTCCGTGATGAAGCGGTGGCGCCACATCATCAGCACTTCTTGGCGGTCGTTGATGACCGCCGCCACGGCTAGGTGGCGGAGCTTGACTACGTGGTGTTCCCAGCGGTGGCCATCCGGCGTTTCGATGTCGGTGAGCCACAGGTTCACCCACTTGTTCTCGTAGATCGGACGTTCCCCGTGGATCTTCCACTGCATCGCTGCCGCTCCTCTCGACCGGCTCCCAGCATTGCAGAGCGAGGTTGAACGGCGGCCCGGTTGAACCAAATTCACGTCACAGTGACGAATACGAGCGAGGTTCTACCTCCCCGGATCCCGCCGAGCTCAGGCGTACCGCTCGCGGAGTTTGTACTTCAGGACCTTGCGCAGGGCTTCGTTGCGGGGGAGGGAGTCCAGGAGTTCCAGCTGTTCCGGGAGTTTGTGCGGCGCCAGGCCCTGGGTGCGGAGGTAGGCCGTGAGCTGGGGGAGGGTCAGGGGGGCCGCGCCCGGGGGTTGTTCCACGACCGCGCAGACGCGTTCGCCTCGGGTGGGGTCCGGCAGGCCGATCACGGCTACGTCGGCTACGGCCGGGAGCTGGTGGAGGAGGTCCTCGATCTCCTTCGCGGAGATGTTCTCGCCCTTGCGGATGATGACGTCCTTGCTGCGGCCCGTGAGGACCAGGTAGCCGTCCGGGGTGAGGTGGCCGAGGTCGCCCGTGATCAGGTAGCCGTCCTGGTCGAAGACCTCCGCCGACTGGTCGCGGTTCAGGTAGCCCTGGCAGACGGCCTCGCCCCGCAGGCGGACCTCGCCGTCCGTGTTCGGGGGGAGCGGGGTGCCGTCCGGGGTGGTGATGCGGATGGACATGCCCGCCGGGGGGCGGCCCTCGGTGGTCGCGAGGTGGTCGGGGGTGTCGTCCGGGGCGCCCATGGTGATCATCGGGACCTCGGTCATGCCGTAGCCGTGGGTCAGCTGGCAGCCCAGCTCGCGTACGACGGCGTGGTAGATCTCCGGCGGCTTGGGGGCGCCGCCGCCCGCCAGGAGGCGGAGCGTGGGGATGAGGGGGGTGGAGGGGGCCTTGCGTTGCTCCGTGAGGAACATCGAGTAGAAGGCCGTGGAGCCGCCGGCGACGGTGACGCCGTGGCGTCGGTAGCCGTCCAGGGCGTCGGGCATCGCGAACTTCTCGAAGAGGACGGCCGGGAAGCCGTACAGCAGGAGCATCACGGTGTAGTCGGGCCCGGCGATGTGCGCGAAGGGGAAGGCCATCGAACCGACGTCGGAGGGGGTCAGGTGCAGGGCGTGGGCCAGGCAGGAGCCGCCCGCGATCAGGGAGCGGTCGGTGTGCAGGACACCCTTGGGGTCGGAGGTGGTGCCGGAGGTCCAGTAGATCCACCGGACGTCGGTGCCGGAGGCGGGTGGTGGGGGGAGTGCGGACGGGTCGCCGTCGGGGAGGTCGCGGTAGGCCTCGAAGGCTCCGCGTGCGGCGAGGCGGCCGGCCATCGCCCGGTAGTCGTAGCCCCGCCAGAGCCCGGGGTGGGCGAAGAACTCGGCCTTGGCCTCGCGGAGCGCGAAGCCGACCTCCCGGTCCCGGTAGAAGGGGATGACGGGGCTCTGGACGGCGCCGATGCGGGCGAGGGCGGCCGAGAGCAGCACGGTCTCGATGCGGGTGGGCAGTTGCCAGGCGACGACCGTGCCGGGGCGCACGCCCATGCCGTGGAGGCCCGCCGCGACGCGTTCGGAGCGGTCGCGCAGTTCGCCGAAGGTGAGCCGGCGGTCGGCGGCGGGCTCCTCTGCGGCTTCGATGAGGACGGTGGCGTCCGGGGTCAGTGCGGCCCGGCGTGCGATCAGCTCCCACAGGGTCGCGGACCGGGCCAGTTCCGCCGCCTGTGCGGCGGTTGTCGTCCCCGACGTCGTGCCAGGCGGCATGCCAGACCTCCCCATAGCTGACGGACAGTCAGATCCAGCGCAGAGCGTAGAGCGCTGACGCTTGTCGGTCCAGGGGTGGCGGGGCTAGCTTGTTTCTGACGATCCATCAGAAATGGGAGACGGTCATGGAACTGGAACTGCC
The DNA here is from genome assembly GCF_056432025.1 of Streptomyces sp. NPDC045695. NCBI lineage: Bacteria > Bacillati > Actinomycetota > Actinomycetes > Kitasatosporales > Streptomycetaceae > Streptomyces > Streptomyces sp. NPDC045695. Next base: position 328,347 of record NZ_JBWKJU010000003.1, on the reverse strand, counting down.
TCGGATCATCAGCGTCGACGATCACGTGATCGAGCCCGCCCACCTCTTCGACGTCTGGCTGCCGGCCAAATACCGCGACCGCGGGCCCAAGCCGCTCACCGCCGGCATCGGCGAGCTCGCGTACACGGGCGGCAAATACGTGATCACCATGGATCCCGACGGCCCGCCCACCGACTGGTGGATCTACGAGGACCTGAAGTTCCCGTACAAGCGCAACATCGCCGCCGTCGGATTCGACCGCGACGACATGACGCTGGAGGGGATCACCCGGCAGGAGATGCGACGCGGCTGCTGGGACCCCAAGGCCCGCCTCGCCGACATGGACCTCAACCACGTCGAGTCCTCGCTGTGCTTCCCCACCTTCCCGCGCTTTTGCGGGCAGACCTTCGCCGAGGCGCACGACAAGGAGGTGGCCCTGGCCTGCGTGCGCGCGTACAACGACTGGATGGTCGAGGAGTGGTGCGGCGACAGCGGCGGCCGGCTGATCCCGCTCTGCATCATCCCGCTGTGGGACATCGGCCTGGCGGTCGCGGAGATCCGGCGCAACGCCGCCCGGGGCGTACGGGCGGTCACCTTCTCCGAGATCCCGACCCACCTGGGCCTGCCGTCGATCCACTCCGGCTACTGGGACCCCTTCTTCGCCGTCTGCCAGGAGACCGGGACCGTCGTCAACATGCACATCGGGTCCAGCTCCCAGATGCCGGCGGCTTCCCCCGACGCGCCGCCCGCCGTGCAGGCCTCGCTCAGCTTCAACAACGCCATGGCCTCGATGATGGACTTCCTCTTCAGCGGGGTGCTCGTCAAGTTCCCGACGCTCAAACTTGCCTACAGCGAAGGGCAGATGGGCTGGATACCGTACGCCCTGGAGCGCGCGGACGACGTCTGGGAGGAGCACCGCGCCTGGGGCGGGGTGCGCGACCTGATCCCCGAGCCGCCGTCCACGTACTACTACCGGCAGATCTTCTGCTGCTTCTTCCGCGACAAGCACGGAATCGCCTCGCTGGACGTCGTCGGGCGCGACAACGCGACCTTCGAGACGGACTACCCGCACGTGGACTCGACCTTCCCGCACACCAAGGAGGTCGCCCTCGACCACGTGAAGGACCTGGACGACGAGACGGTCTACAAGCTGATGCGGGGCAACGCCATCCGCATGCTCGGCCTCGACCTCGACAAGGACCGGGCCGACGGCCTGGACAAGGGCCGGGACGGGCAGTGGAGCTGACCTACACCGAGGAGGAGGAGGACTTCCGGGCGCGGCTGCGCGCCTGGCTCGCCAAGGAGCTCCCCGCGCTGCCCGCCAAGCCGTCCCCGGACGACTGGCCGGCCCGGCGCGCGTACGACCTCGGCTGGCAGCGCAGGCTGTACGAGGCCGGGTACGCGGGCCTGCACTGGCCGGTGGACGCGGGCGGGCAAGGGGCCACCCCGACCCAGCACCTCATCTTCCTGGAGGAGACGGAGCGCGCCGGGGCCCCGTACGTCGGCGCGAACTTCGTCGGGCTGCTGCACGCCGGCCCCACCATCGCCGCCGAGGGCACGGCGCAGCAGCGGGCGCGCTGGCTGCCGCCGGTGCTGCGCGGCGAGGAGGTGTGGTGCCAGGGGTTCAGCGAGCCGGACGCGGGCTCCGACCTGGCCTCCCTGCGGACGCGGGCGGTCCGCGACGGCGACGACTACGTGGTCACCGGATCGAAGATCTGGACCTCGCACGCGGAGGTCGCCGACTGGTGCGAGCTGCTGGTGCGCACCGATCCCGGGGCGCCGAAACACCGGGGGATCTCCTGGCTGGCGATGCCGATGGACGCGCCCGGGGTCACCGTACGGCCGCTGCGCACGCTCGCCGGGTCGACGGAGTTCGCGGAGGTGTTCCTCGACGAGGTACGGGTCCCGGCCGCCAACCGGGTCGGCGCGCAGGACGACGGCTGGCGGGTCACCATGGTCACCCTGTCCTTCGAGCGCGGCACCGCCTTCGTCGGTGAGGTCGTCGCCTGCCGCCGCACCCTGGGCGAGCTGGCCCGCGCGGCCAAGGCGAACGGGCGCTGGGACGACCCGGTCCTGCGGCGCAGACTGGGGCGGCTCTACGGGAAGTTCGGCGCGCTGTGGCGGCTGACGCAGTGGAACGTCAGCGAGGCGCAGGCCGCCGGCGGGATGCCCGGCATCGGCGGTTCGGTGTTCAAGCTCGCCTACTCGCACGCGCGCCAGGAGCTGTACGAGGCGGCGGCGCAGGTACTGGGCGCCGCGTCCCTGTCGCTGGAGGAGGAGTGGACGCTGGACCGGCTCTCGTCCCTCTCGTACACGATCGCGGCGGGCACCTCGCAGATCCAGCGCAACATCGTCGCCGAGCGGATCCTCGGCCTCCCGAAGGGCCGGTGAGGGGCGTGGACTTCCAGCTGACGCAGGAGCAGCGGGACCTGCGGGCGGGCGTACGGGACCTGCTGGCGGGGCGGTACGGGCGGGAGGCGTTGCGGGCGTCGCTGGACGCGGGGGGCGCGGGCGACGAGGGGGCTTCGGATCCGTCGGGCGGGGTCGTGGACCGGCGGCTGTGGCGGGAACTGGGGGACGCGGGCCTCTTTGCGCTGCGCCTGCCCGAGTCCGAGGGAGGGGTGGGGCTGGGGCTGCCGGAGGCGGTGCTGGCCTTCGAGGAGGCCGGGCGGGTCCTGCTGCCGGGCCCGCTGGTGGCCACGCACCTGGCCGCCGGGGTGGTCCCGGGGGCCGCGCAGGGCACGGTGGTGGTGACGGCCCGCGACCTGGGCGGCGACCTGGTGACGTACCTGGGGGAGGCGGACGCGGTGCTGGGGGCCGACGGTGTGCCGGCCGGCACACCGGTCCGCTCGGTGGACCCGCTGACGCCCCTGCACCGGGTGAGCCCGTCCGCGGACGCGGACTGTTCGCCGCATACGCACCGCTCGGAGGGGGCACTCCTGACGGCGGCGCTCCAGGTCGGCAGCGCGCTGCGGACGGTGGAGCTGGCGGTGCGCTACGCGGGGGAGCGCGAGCAGTTCGGGCAGCCGATCGGGGCGTTCCAGGCGGTGAAACACCTGTGCGCGCGGATGCTGGTACGCGCGGAGGTGGCCCGTACCGCGGTGTACGCGGCGGCCGTGACGGGGGATCCGGGCGAGGTGGCGGCCGCGAAGCTCCTGGCGGACGAGGCCGCGGTACGGTGCGCCCGGGACTGCCTCCAGGTCCACGGCGGGATGGGCTTCACGTGGGAGGCGGACGTGCACCTGCACCTGAAGCGGGCGTGGTTGCGGGCCGAGCAGTGGCGGACGGCGGGCGAGGCGGAGGAGGCGCTGGCGGCGGAGCTGCTGTCGTCGGCGGGGTAGCCGGGGTAGCCGAGGGTCACGGGCGGGGCCGGGGAGGCTACGGGCGGAACGCCGGGGGACGCATGTCCGATTACAGAGAGTTGATATCGGTTTGTGTCCTACGCACGCCCCCGTACGGCCCGGACGCGGGGGCCTGCTCCGGTACGCTCCCACGATGCGAGCGGTTGAGCGGCGCGGGAGTCGCACAGTATGCACCACGCCTGGTCCTTCGCGCGGGAATATGCCCGAAGCGCTTGTTGTGGTGACTGTAGGTCAACCATGCTGCTCGGCAAGGGGATCACGCTGGGTGATCCCACCCTGTCGCGAGGCGAAGTGTCCGCCGGTTCGGATGGTGTGAGCGGTGCAGGTGCTTCAGGTTCAGCTGGAGGTAGGAGCGGACCCCGCCGAGGTCGGCCGGGCCCGCCGGTGGGCCCGGTCCCGGCTGGCAGGGTCGGGCATAGGGGATGACGAGCCGCTCGCCGAAACGCTGATCCTGCTCATCTCCGAGCTGGTCACGAACGCGGTCGTGCACACGGGCTGTCCGGCCGTCCTGCGGATGCTCTTCGGCGGCCCGGGCGTCCGGGTGGAGGTGGCCGACGCGAGCGACCGCGCCCCGGCCCGCCGACGGGCCGCCGGCGACGACACGGGCGGGCGCGGCCTGGAACTGGTGGACGGGCTGGCGGACCGCTGGGGCTGGCAGCGCGAGGGCGCGGGCAAACGGATCTGGTGCGAGATCGACCGCGCGGCGGAACCGACGCCGGTCGGGGCCTCGGACGACCCGCCGAAGATTCACTCCTCCGTGCGGGAACCACACGTGTACCTCTAACGAGGTGTTGACGTTCCGTCACATCTTGATCACCCTGGTGTGGAGCGATTCGACGCGAGGGGACGCCAAGGGCACGCCTTGACGAGTGCGGGTCGCGGGGTGGCGGCTGCCGTGCCGCGCTCGGGGCGTGCACGCGCGCCGCCGCCACCCGCAGTTCTTCGGGTGGGGCCGCACGGCACGGTGCCAGCACCTGCTCGGCCGCCCCGTGGGGGGCCGCCGGCGAGGGTTCCGGGTCGTCGACCGGCGGGCCGGGGGTCAGCCGTCCGTGCAGATCACGTCGTACGGGCGGCCGATCGCCAGGGTCAGTTGCATGGGCTGGGTGGTGCCCGACGGGCACTCGCTCTTCTGCTTGACGAGGCCGAGCACCTTGGAGGAGCCCGAGCCGGCCGTGGCGCAGGGGACTTCCTGGGCCTGGTCGGTCACGCAGTCGCCCTGCACCAGCTGGCCGCCGCCGGCGCCCGGGTCGCCGGGGTGGTCGCCGGAGAGGTTGCGGCCGCAGAGCGTGTTGGTGGGGATGCCGCCCTTCTTGCTGTTGCCGTAGGAGATGCTCACTTGGATCATCAGGTCGGTGCCGGGCGGGCACTGGATGGACCCGGGGAAGATGCTGGCGTCCTTGATGTCGACGGCCTTGAAGGTGGCGCCGGAGGCGCTGCACTTCTGCGGCCGGTAGCCGTCGGGCTGGTTGTCCGGGTCGGGGCCGCCGCAGTCGCCGACCTTCCACGAGCTGGACGTGTCGGAGGAGGACTCCGGGTTCCCGGGATCGGAGGACTTCACGGGCTTCGCGGAGGGCGACGCCGACGCGGTGGCGGAGGCGGCGGGCTTGTCGTCGTCCTTGCCGAGCCAGCGGGAGGCGCCGTAGATCCCGCCGATGATCAGGGCGAGGACGACGAAGGCGACGATGCCGCCGCCCGAACGGCGCCGGGGGGCCGGGGGCGGCGTGACCTGGTACGGGTTTGCCATCGCTCCTCCTGGGGGCGGCGGGGCCTCTGCGTGACGCGGGAACGGCGTCGCGCGGACGGTGACGCGCCATGGACACCTCATGGTTCCCGTGGGGTGCGTAACTAGGGGCGGAACGGGCCTGGTTGACGCCTACGGTGGGTCTCGGCCGTGTCTTCGCGAAGCTGCTGTCCATGGGGGCGAAGGAGTACGAGGGGCCCGTGGAGCGCGGCCCGGGCTTCGTCACCGCGTCGGTGGTCGACCCGTTCGGCAACGTGCTGGGCGTCATGTACAACGCGCACTACCTGGAGGTCCTGGTCGGGGCCCGGGCCGGGGCGGGAGCGGTGGGCGGGGACTCCTGAGCGGCGGCGCGCCCCCACCGCGCCCACCCCCCCCCGCGCCCCCCGCGCCCACCCCGCCACCGCTCACAGCACCGCCACCGGGGCGACCGGGGTGCCCACCGCGCCGACGAACGGTTCCGGCATGGCCGAGAGCAGGAAGGCGTACCGGCGCTCTTCTGCACAGGCTGTGGACAACTTTTCGAGGTTCCAGTTCTGGCCCTGGTGCATGCCCATCTCGACCAGGTCGAGGGCGTGGACCGGCAGCCACAGGTCGTCGATCTCCGGCGGGAAGATCTCGAAGGTCAGGGTGTCGTTCGCGACCGCCGCCACGTCGCGCGCGTGGAACCACTGCGGCGTACGGACGGACAGGCCCGGGGACGGGTAGCCGTAGCCGTGCTTGTCGCCCGCCAGGTAGACCTGTATCTGGCCGGTGCGCACCAGGACGATGTCGCCCGCGCGGACGGTGACCCCACCGAACTCCTCGGCCTCGGCGAGGTCCTCCGGGGTCACCGCGTGGTCGCCGGGGAGCCGGTCCAGCCCCTTCGCGCGGGCCACGTCGAGGAGTACGCCCCGCGAGACGATGTGCCCGGCCTTGTCGATGCCGCTGAACTCGGCGCGGCCGTGCGCGGTGATCGTGGCCGCCGGGCGGCCGTTGTAGATCCGCCCGGAGTGCGAGACGTGCGTGAGGGCGTCCCAGTGGGTGCCCGCCTGGAGGCCCATGCTCACGGCGTCGTCGCTGCACGCCACCGTGCCCGGGCCGAAGAGCTCCTGGTTGATCTGCACCATCGTGTGCAGCGGGTTGATCCGCCCGGGGATCATGCCGACCTGGACGCCGTCCTCCTTGAGGGGGAGCGCCAGCGGGATCCGGCGGCCGGTGCGTATCTGCGCCGCGGCGCCCCGGACGACCTCGTCGGTGATCAGGTTCAGGGTGCCGATCTCGTCGGCTGCGCCCCAGCGCCCCCAGTTGTTGACGCGCGCGGCGATGGCGTGGAACTCGGCGGGCAGTGACATGGGCCTCAACAGCTCCTTGCGTGGAAACGGGGAAACGGCGAAACGGCGAAACGGCGACGGGGGCTTGTGCTGGTGCGTCCGGCTCCCCAAGAATCTAACGGTCCGTCAGAAAACGCGGGAAGGGGCCGGACGTGGGGAACTTCTTGGCAGGGAAGGTCGTCGCCGTCACCGGCGCCGGCCGGGGCATCGGGCGGGCCGTGGCACTCGCCGCGGCCGCCGAGGGTGCCAAGGTCGTCGTCAACGACTACGGCGTCGGCATCGAGGGCGGCGAGCCCACCAGCGAGATCGCCGAATCCGTCGTGAAGGAGATCACCGCGGCGGGCGGACAGGCCGTCGCCGTGGCGGACGACATCTCCACCATGGCGGGCGGACAGCGCATCGTCGACACCGCGCTCGCGCAGTACGGACGCATCGACGGCGTGGTCTGCGTGGCGGGGATCCTGCGCGAGCGGATGCTGTTCAACATGTCCGAGGAGGAGTGGGACCCGGTGGTCGCCACCCACCTCAAGGGCACGTTCACCGTCTTTCGCGCCGCGTCCGCCGTCATGCGCCGGCAGGGCGGCGGCACGCTCATCGGCTTCACCAGCGGCAACCACCAGGGCTCGGTCGCCCAGGCGAACTACAGCGCCGCCAAGGGCGGGATCATCTCGCTCGTACGGTCCGCCGCGCTCGGCCTGGCCAAGTACGGGGTCACGGCCAACGCCGTCGCACCCGTCGCCCGGACCCGCATGTCGGCCAACGTGCCCATGGAGCTCAAGGAGATCGGCGAGCCGGAGGACGTGGCGGCGCTGGTCACCTACCTGCTCAGCGACCGGGCCCGGGCCGAGGACATCACCGGGCAGGTCTACACGATCGCCGGCCCCAAGATCGCCGTCTGGGCGCAGCCGCGCGAGCTGCGCGCCGGGTACGCCGAGGGCTCCTGGACACCGGAGAAGATCGCCGACTTCCTTCCCGGGACGGTCGGCAAGGACCCGATGCCGATGCTCGCCCAGCTGGAGGCCATGGCCAAGGCGGCGGCCGCCAAGGACCGCCCCAACGCCTAGGTCCCATCCCCAGGCAGGCAGGCAGGCAGGCCGGACAGGAGGGCAACACCGTGGACTTCAGCTTCGGGGCCGAGGACGAGGAGCTGCGCCGGCGCGCCCGGGGATGGCTCGCGGAGCACCTCGTGGGCCCGTACGCCCAGGCCGTCGGCCTCGGCGGGCCGGGCAGCGAGCACGAGGGGGTCGAGGCCCGGCGGGCGTGGGAGCGCGAGCTGGGCCGGGGCGGCTGGATCGGGCAGGGCTGGGAGGTCCCCGCCGGGGCGTACGGGCAGCAGCGGCTGTCCCTGACCGGGCAGGTGGTGTGGGCCGAGGAGTACGCGGCGCTGCGCGCGCCCGGCAGGGTCGGCCACATCGGGGAGAACCTCCTCGCGCCCACCTTGATCGCGTACGGCAGCCAGGAACAGCGGGACCGCTTCCTGCCCGGCATCGCGCGCGGCGAGGAGCTGTGGTGCCAGGGCTACAGCGAACCGGGCGCCGGCTCCGACCTCGCGGGCATCCGTACGGCGGCGGTCCGTGACCCGGCCGACGGGCTGCACCGGGTCACCGGGCAGAAGATCTGGACCTCGCTGGCCCGGGACGCCGACTGGTGCTTCGTCCTCGCCCGCACCGAGGCCGGGTCCCGGCGCCACCGGGGGCTGTCGTTCCTGCTCGTACGAATGGACCAGCCGGGCCGCGTCGAGGTGCGGCCGATCCGGCAGATGTCGGGGACCTCGGAGTTCAACGAGGTGTTCTTCGACGGGGCGGTGGCGGCGGAGGTCGTCGGCGCGCCGGGCGACGGCTGGCGCGTGGCCGTGGGCCTGCTCGCCCTGGAACGCGGGGTGTCCACGCTCGTGCAGCAGATCGGCTTCGCCGCCGAACTGGAACGCGTACTGGCCGCCTACGCGGCGTCGGGCGCGGCGGATCCGGTCGTGCGCGACCACCTCGTACGCCAGTGGGCCGAGCTGCGCACCATGCGGTGGAACGCCCTGCGCACCCTCGGCTCGACGCCCGACGCGGGCGCACCGAGCGTGGCGAAGCTGCTGTGGGGCGGGTGGCACCGACGGCTCGGGGAGCTGGCGGTGGAGGTGCGGGGGGCGGCGGCGAGCGCCGGACCGGCGCACTGGGCGCCCGGGCTGGCGTACGAGCACGGACTCGACGAGGAGCAGCGCCTGTTCCTGTTCACCCGCGCCGACACCATCTACGGCGGCTCGGACGAGATCCAGCGCAACATCATCGCCGAGCGGGTGCTCGGCCTGCCTAAGGAGTCCAGGTGAGAGGCGTCGTGTTCGACGGCAAGCAGGCCCGGGTGGTCGACGACCTGGAGATACGGGACCCGGGGCCGGGGGAGGTGCTGGTCGCGGTCGCGGCGGCCGGGCTGTGCCACAGCGACCTGTCGGTGATCGACGGGACCATTCCGTTCCCCCCGCCGGTGGTGCTCGGGCACGAGGGCGCGGGCGTCGTGGAAGCGGTGGGCCCGGGGGTCACGCACGTGGCGCCGGGCGATCACGTGGCGCTGTCCACCCTCGCGAACTGCGGGGCCTGCGCCGACTGCGACCGGGGCCGGCCGACGATGTGCCGCAAGGCGATCGGGATGCCCGGGCAGCCGTTCTCGCGGGGCGGGCGGCCGCTGTTCCAGTTCGCCTCCAACTCGGCCTTCGCGGAACGCACGCTCGTCAAGGCCGTGCAGGCCGTGAAGATCCCCGCCGACATCCCCCTGACCTCGGCGGCGCTCATCGGCTGCGGTGTGCTGACGGGCGTGGGGGCGGTACTGAACCGGGCCCGCGTCGACCGCGGCGAGTCGGTGGTGGTCATCGGCAGCGGCGGCATCGGGCTGAACGTGCTCCAGGGGGCGCGGATCGCGGGGGCCACGACGATCGTGGCGGTCGACGCGAATCCGGCGAAGGAGGCGGTGGCCCGGCAGTTCGGTGCCACGCACTTCGTCGACGCGTCCGCGGTGGCCGACTCCTCGGCGGCGGTGCGCGAGATCCTGCCGGCGGGCGCCGACCACGCCTTCGAGTGCGTGGGCAACGTCAAGCTGATCCGCCAGGCCGTCGACCTCCTGGACCGGCACGGTCAGGCGGTCCTGCTGGGCGTGCCCGGCTTCCGGGAGGAGGCGTCCTTCCTCGTCTCCTCCTTGTACCTGGACAAGACGATCATGGGCTGCCGGTACGGGTCCTCGCGCCCGCAGCGCGACATCGCCCTGTACGCCGAGCTCTACCGGCAGGGCAGGCTGCTGCTGGACGAGCTGGTGACGGAGGTCTACCCGGTCGAGGACTTCGCCAAGGCCGTCGACGACGCTCACCACGGGCGGGTGGCGCGCGGGGTCCTGACCTTCTGACCCCCGGACCCTCTGCCCCCGGATCCCCTGACCTGCTGATCTCCCGGCCCGACGGCCGCGACCCCTTCCGGCACGTCATCGAGGAGGAGCCCGGCTGAAGGCCGAGCAGGCGCGGCTGCTGGGGCACCGGTCCGGACGCCCGTCCGGGCGCCGGCCCGCAGGCTGAGCCGCACGAGACCCCCCGGCCGCCGCCGCTCAGGCGGTGAAGCGGCCGAACCTCCCCTTGTGGAAGAGGAGCGGCTCGCCCTCGCCGGCCGCGCCCATGGCCACCACCCGGCCCACGACGATGAGGTGGTCGCCGCCGGTGTGCACGGCGTGGATCCGGCAGTCGATCCAGGCGGGCACGGCGTCGAGCTGCGGTGATCCGGTGACGGGGGCGGGGGTGTGGGCCACCCCGGCGAACTTGTCCGCGCCGCTGACGGCGAAGGAGCGGCACAGCTCGCCCTGTTCGGCCCCGAGGACGTTGACGCAGAACACCCCGGCGCGGGCGATGCGCGGCCAGGTGGTCGACGTACGGGCCACCATGAAGGTGATGAGGGGCGGGTCGAGGGACAGCGAGGCGAAGGACTGGCAGGCGAAGCCGGCGGGTCCGTCCCCCTCCTCGCCCCCGCCGGGCGGCGCGGTGATGACGGTGACCCCGCTGGCGAAGTTCCCCAGTACGGCCCGGAACTCGGCGGGACCGACCGGCGCGCGCTCGTCCTCGCCGACGGCCCGCAGGTCGGGGCGCGGCAGCGCGTCGACGGGCTCGGGTTCCCGGTCCGCCGACGTGGCGGTGGGGGAGCCGACTGACCTGAGGTATCGGACGACGGTGGCCGCCATCCCTGCGTGTCCCATCACAACCACGATTGAAACTGACACTGCGTCAGATAGGAAGGGAGGTGCATCGCGCGCCTTGATGGAAGCCGGCTGCCGACGGAAGGCCTGAATGGCTGCTGCGCTGGTCAACTCCCTTGCATAGAAAGAGACATCGGTCCGCCGCATGGGTGTGTGAGCGCATGGAACCCGTGCTCACGCAGGACGGCTCGCGCTTCTACTACCTGCACCACCTCCACGACGCCAAAGGTGAAGCGCTGGCGACCGCGGACCTCCTGGCCACGGGCCACGCCGATCGCCTCGCCACCCGGGTGGCGCGGTTCCTCGGCGACGGGGGCGAGGGGGCGGCCGACTCCTTCAGGGAAGTGGAGCGGCGCTCCCTCCAGATCAAGGTGGACTTCTACGACCAGTTCCTGCCGGCGCTGGAGCGCGTCGGGATCTGAGGCCGGCCGCCGGGACCGTTCCCACCGTACGGGTGAAACTCCGGCTCGCCGGGGGTCCGTACGCCCGTCGGCGCGTGGGTGCTCGGCATCGTAGCCGCGGACTCGTACCGCCGGACCTGTAGGAGGCACTTGATGCTCGGCACCGACTTCCGTACCGGATCACCCAACTGGCTCGACCTCGGCAGCCCCGACCCCGGGGCGGCCGCCGCCTTCTACGGCGCCGTCTTCGGCTGGAGGCACGCCTCCGCGGGCCCCGACGCCGGCGGGTACGGCTTGCTCCAGCTGGACGGCAAGACCGTCGCCGGGCTCGGGACGCTGACCGACGAAGGCGCCAGATCGGCCTGGATGGTGCACTTCAGCACCCCGGACGTGCGCAAGACCGCCGACGCCGTGAAGGCGGGCGGCGGACGGATCCGGGTGGAGCCCATGGACGTCATGGGCGAGGGCTGGCTGGCGCAGGCCACCGACCCGCAGGGCGCCGAGTTCGCCCTGTGGCAGCCCGGCAAGACCGCCGGATTCGAGGTGGCCTCCGCCGAGAACACCCTGCTGTGGGTGGAACTGCACGTGCCGGACCCCGTCGCGGCCGCCGCGTTCTACCGGGGGCTGTTCGGCTGGCGGCACGAGGAGATGGAGGTGCCCGGGATGACGTACCGGGTGCTGAGCCTCGCCGAGGGCGACCAGCAGGCGACGTCCTTCGGCGGCATCGCGCCCCAGGCCGAGGACGGGGTCGCGGGCGGGGGCGAAGGCGCGGGCGGCGGTTCGGCGGCGGCGGTGCCGCGCTGGGTCCCCTACTTCCACGTGGCCGACGTGGACGCCGCCGTCTCGGCGATCGAGGGCAACGGCGGTGCGGTGCTCATGCCCGCGGCCGACGTGCCGGACGTCGGCCGGATCGCGTGGGCCGCCGACCCGGCGGGAGCGGTGTTCGCGCTGCTGAAGCCGAGCCCCCGGCAGGCGTAGCTCGTACGGGGAGCGAAACGGTCAGCGGCCGAGGTACTTGGGCGTGCGGCGCTCCACGAAGCTCGCCACGCCCTCGTTGGCGTCGGCCGTGGTCATGTTGATCTCCTGAGCGGAGGCCTCGGCGGCCAGCGCCGCCGTCCGGTCCCCGTCCAGGGAGGCGTTGACCAGCTGCTTCGCCAGCGCGATGGCCCGGGTGGGGCCCTGGGCGAGACGCTCGGCCCACGCCCGGGCCGTCGCCTCCAGCTCCTCGGCCGGGACCACCTTGTTGACGAGGCCGAGGCGTTCGGCCTCGGCCGCCGGGACGGCGTCGCCGAAGAACATCAGCTCCTTGGCCTTCTGCGGGCCGACGAGGCGGGGGAGCAGGTACGCGCCACCGCCGTCGGGGACCAGGCCGCGGCGGACGAACACCTCGATGAAGCGGACTGGTTCGGCGGCGATGACGAGGTCACAGGCGAGGGCGAGGTGGGCGCCGATGCCCGCGGCCGTGCCGTTGACGGCGGCGAGGACCGGCTTCTCGCAGTCGAGGACCGCGGTGATCAGGCGCTGCGCGCCCAGCCGGATCATGCGGGCCACGTCACCGGCGACGCGGTCCCCGGGGCCGGCGGGGGCGCCGCGCAGGTCGGCGCCCGCGCAGAAGCCCTTGCCCGTGGCGGTGATGACGACGGCGCGGACGGCGGGGTCGGCGGAGGCGTCCGCGAGCAGGGCGATGACGCGTTCGCGTTGGTCCGGGGTGACGGCGTTCATGGCCTCGGGGCGGTTGAGAGTGATCCACGAGACGTTGCCGTCGACCCGGTGCAGGATCTCGTCCGAGGGGGTGCGGGTGGTCATGGGTGAACTCCAGTTCAGGGCAGAGCGGAAATACAGCCCCGCCGGCGTTTGAGGCGCGGGGGTGCGGCGGCGGAGCCCCCGCCGACGGCGGGCTGGATCGGTCAGCGGCAGATGGCCAGGGCGTCCAGGGCCACCGCCCCCTGGCCGCGCGGGAGGACCATCAGGGGGTTGATGTCCAGCTCGGAGAGCTCGTCGCCGAGTTCCAGCGCCATCCGCTGGATCCGCAGGATGACCTCCACCAGGGCGTCCACGTCGGCCGGGGGAGCCCCCCGTACGCCCTCCAGCAGGGCGTGCCCGCGCAGTTCGCCGAGCATCGCGCGGGCCTGGTCCTCCCCGAAGGGCGGGACGCGGACCGCCGCGTCGTTCAGTACCTCGACCAGGACGCCGCCGAGGCCCACCGTCACCGTCGGGCCGAAGAGGTCGTCCTGGGTGACGCCGACGACCATCTCGACCCCGCGCTCCACCATCTGGCAGACCAGGATCCCGTCGAGCGGGACGTTCTCGTAGCGGGCCGTGTCGGTGAGCTCCCGGTACGCGTCGCGGATCTGGCTCGCGGAGGTCAGGCCGATCTTGACGAGGCCGAGCTCCGTCTTGTGCCCGAGCTGGGGGCCCGAGGCCTTCATGACCACCGGGTAGCCGACCAGCCCGGCCGCCCGTACGGCCGCCGCCGCGCTGGTGACGAGCTGCTCGCGGGGGACCCGTATGCCGTACGCGCGCAGCAGCTGCTTCGCCGCGTGTTCGCTGAGCTGCTGGCCCGGCCGCATGAGCGCCTGCGCCTTGCGGTACGAGGGCGAGGGCGTGCGCGGGGCGTCCTGGAAGGGGGAGCGGTACCCGGCCGTGAAGCGGTGGTGGCCGAGGTAGGCCCGTACGGCGGTGATGCAGTTGCCGAAGGTACGGAAGGTGGCCACGCGGGAGGAGCCCAGCAGCACTCGCCGGTAGGCGTCCTCCGTGCCGACGGGGGAGCCCCAGATCACGCAGATCAGCTTGTCCGAGGCCTCGGCCGCGTCCACCAGGTCCTGGGCGAGCTTGTCGCTCATCGGGGGGAAGGGGCCGGTGATCGGGCAGATGAGGACGCCGACGGACGGGTCCGCGAGGATCGCGTCGATGATCTTGCGGCCGCGCCAGTCGCCGACGGGGTGGCCGCCGTTGTCGACGGGATTGGCGACGTTCAGGTACGCGGGGATCCACTGGTGCAGCTCGTCCTGCTTGGCCTGCGGGAGGGTGGGCAGGCGCAGGCCCGCCTCCGTGGCCAGGTCGGAGAAGTGGGCCCCGGTGCCGCCGGAGATGGAGTAGACGACGACGCCGTCGGCCTTCGGCTTGCGGGCCCGGGCGAGCAGGGCGGCGGTGTCCTGGAGTTCGTCCAGGCCGTCGACGCGGATGACGCCGAACTGGCGCATGGCGGCGTCCACGACGGTGTCCGCGCCGGTCAGCTTCCCGGTGTGGGAGGCGGCCATGCGGGCGCCGGTCTCCGTGCGGCCGACCTTGACGGCGACGACCGGGACCCCGTTGCGCGCCGCGCGGTCGGCCGCGAGCAGGAAGGACCGGCCGTCCTTGAGGCCCTCCACGTAGCAGGCGATGGCCCCGACCTCGGGCCGCTCGGCGAAGTAGGAGATGAAGTCGGAGGTTTCCAGGTCGGCCTCGTTGCCGGTGGGGGCCCAGTGGGAGAGGCGGATGCCGAGCTCCTGGAGGGTGTACACCGGGCGGCCCTGGTGGCCGGACTGGGTGATGAGGGCGATCGCCGGGCCGTCGAGGTCGTCGCGGAACTCCTCGAAGGCGTTCAGGTTGGTGTTGGGGCCCAGCAGGCGCAGGCCCGTGCGTTCTACGGCGGCGGAGAGCCGGGCCTGGGCGGCGGCGCCCGCGTCGCCGGTCTCGGCGAAGCCGGAGGCGAAGGCGACGGCGAACTTGACCTTGGTCTCGGCCAGTTCCTCGATGACGGGCAGCGGGTCGGCGACGAGGAGGACGGCGAGGTCCACCTGTTCGGGCAGGGCCGCGACCGTGGGTGCGCAGGGCAGCCCGAAGACGCTCTCGCGGGTGGGGTGCACGGGGTGGATCCGGGCTCCCACCCGCTCGGCCCAGGCGATGAGCTGGCGGGTGATGCCGGCGTTGGGCCTGCCCTCGGCGTCGGAGGCGCCGATGACGGCCACGGACTCGGGCCGGAAGAACCGGTCCAGGTCGGGCACGTCGGCGTGCAGCGGCCGTCCGCTGACGTCCAGGGCGACCGCGTCGTCGGCGGAGGGAGCCGCCGACGAGTGGACGGCGGTCCTGGGCGTCTCCCCGCAGGCCTCGACCCGTGCGCGGAAGTCGGTGGTGAGGGTGCCGTGAGTAGATCCAAGCATCGTTCCGCCCGCTCCTGCTCGATGAACCTCGATGGAACTCGATAACTGACGTGCAGTCAGATTACTGAACTGACGTGCCGTCAGGAACAGGGCTGCGCAGGAAAGCTGGCGGAGGCGATGTGTGGATGTGGTGTGGGGGCGCTGGTGTGCGGGCATGAGGGTGCGGCGGTGCGGGCGTGCGGCGGCGCGGGCGTGCGGCGGCGCGGGCGTGCGGGCGTGCGGGCGTGCGGAGGCTCCCGTAAGGAACGGTGCCAGACCCGGCCGGGCGCGACCAGGTGTCTTTCAGGCCTCCGGCAGTCGGGCCGCGACCGCCTTGGCGATCTTCTCCGCGTCCAAGGCCATCTCCCGGAACATCCCGCTGATGGGGTTGGTGAAGCCGGTGAAGTACAGGCCGGGGGCCTGCTCGGGGGTGCGGGCGCCATGCGTGCGCGGCCTGCCCCGCTCGTCGAGTACGCCCAGGTGTCCGACCAGGTCCTCCAGGGCGCGGCGGTAGCCGGTGGCCGCGATCACCGCGTCCGGGCTGATCCGCGAGCCGTCCGCGAGCACCACCTCGGCGCCGTCGAAGGCCTCGACGGCCGCCACCGGCTCGACCTTGCCGCTGCGGACGGCATCGATCAGGCCGGCGTCCTGAACCGGGATCGCGCCCTCGGTGACCCTGCTGTACAGGCCGGTGTCGGGGCGCGGGAGCCCGTACGCCGACAGGTCCGGGACGGAGATCCTGGCGACGGCCACGCTCAGCCGGTCCACGAGCTTCACGGGCAGTCGGCGTACGAGGATCCCCGTGCGCTGGGCCGGCCAGCCAGCGGTGGAGCGGCGCACGAGGTGCGGGGCGGTGCGCACGGCGAGCCGCACCCGCGCGGCCCCGCCCTCGACGAGGTCGACGGCTATCTCGGCGCCGGTGTTGCCGACGCCGACGACGAGGACGTCCTGGCCCGCGTACGGCTGCGGGGCGCGGTAGTCGCGGGCGTGCAGCAGCGGCCGGGTGTAGGCCTCGCGGCCCGGCCAGTCGGGGAGGGCGGGCGTGTGGTTGTACCCGGTGGCGACGACGACCGCCGTGGCGTTCAGGACCCGCCCGCCGGTGGCGTGCAAGGTCCAGCCGCCCTCGGGCGCGGGCTCGACCCGGGTCACCTCGACGCCGGTGACGAGCTCCAGCTCGTGGTACTCGGCGTACTTCTCCAGGTAGCGCACGACGTCGTCGCGGGAGACCCAGCGCCCGAAGCGGCGCGGCATGGCCAGGCCCGGGAGGGCGGAGAGGCGGCGGGTGGTGTGCAGGCGGAGCCGGTCGTAGTGGCGCCGCCAGGACGCGCCGACAGCGTCGGACTTCTCGACGACGACCGCGCGGACCCCGCGGGCGCGCAGCGCGGCGGCCGCGGCGAGGCCGCCGGGGCCGGCCCCGATGACGTACACGGGGCGGGGCTGGGTGGTCATGTCGGGGGGTGTGGGGACTCCGGGCATGAGGTGTGAGCGTATCGCCACGCTGGGTTGATGGGTCTCGGACGAGGAGGGAATCGATTGCGGATCGGTTACGACGGGGTTGGGGCGGGGTTCGGACGGGGTTCGCACCGGGTTCGGCGGGTGGTGGCCGGGGGCTTGCGCGATCGGCCGCCATCCGCTGAACTGACGTTCCGTCAGATAGCGGGGTGGGTGGGTGCGAGCGATCGCGAGAGGGGTGGGGGCTGCCGATGCAGACCATCTGGCTCAGTGGGGCCGAGTGGCTCGCCGTGCTGCGCATGGGCCTCGGCCTGTGGTGGCTGGAGAGCTGGCGCCACAAGGACAAGAAGGGCTGGTTCGAACGCGGCACCGGCATCGCCTGGGCCGCCGACGTCGCCGCCAAGCACCGCTGGACCTTCGTCCAGGGCGGCTTCGAGCTGGTCGTGAAACCCCGCCCCAAGCTGATCGCCTACGTCGTCGTCTACGCGGAACTCGCGCTCGGGCTGGGTCTCGTCCTGGGCTTCCTGACCCCGATCGCGCTGGTGGGCGGGCTGTTGCTGAACCTGCTCTACTTCGTGCTGATGATCCATGACTGGGCCGAGCAGGGCCAGAACGCGATGATGGCCCTCATCTCGCTGGTCGCGCTCTTCGCCATGGCCTGGCAGACCTGGTCCCTCGACGCGGCGACGGGACTGTTCCTGTGAGCGGCGTACGGTACGACCTCCCGGAGGCGGACGAGTTCACCCGCCCCTACTGGGACGCGGCGGCGCAGGGCCGCCTCCTGCTGCGGCGCTGCGCGGACTGCGGGCGGGCGCACCACTACCCGCGGGAGTTCTGCCCGGAGTGCTGGGCGGGGGAGGACCGGGTGGCGTGGGAGACGGCGAGCGGCCGGGCGACCCTCTACACCTGGTCGGTGATCCACCGCAACGACCTCCCGCCGTTCGGCGCGCGCGTCCCCTACACGGCGGCGGTCGTGGACCTGGCGGAGGGCCCCCGGATGATGACCGATGTGGTCGACTGCCCGGCGGCCGACCTGCGCATCGGCATGGCGCTCGCGGTCACCTTCCGCGAGACGGCGGACGGGGTGTGGGTGGCGGTGTTCCGCCCGGCGACCCACTGACCCCGGCGGCCCACTGACCCCGGCGGCTCGCTGACCCCGGCGCTCACTCCACCCCGAGGTCCTGGCGCATGGCGGCCCTCATGGCGCGCAGCGCGTCCCACAGCTCCTGCTGGGCGCGGACCGCGGACTCCATGGTCTCGCCCGGTCCCGGTTCGCCGCGCTCCAGGCGCTTGACCTGGCCGTACACCTCGCTCAGGGCCCGGTTGACGGTGCTCACCGGCCGCAGTACCTCCTCGGGGGCGGTCATCTGCGCCTCGGAGTACCGGTCGAGGTGGGCGCGCCGGACCTCTTCGAGGGTGAGGCGGTCCGCGTCCGTCACGCCGCGCTCCCGGATGACGTGCAGGTGGCGGCTCAGTGCCGTGGTGAACTGCCGGGCCTCGCGGTTCAGTTCCACGTAGCAGGTGCGGCGCAGCGAAAACTCCTCGCGGACCGCCTCGTGGCCGCGCACGAGCTCGATCTCCCGGCGCTTGACGCGCTCCGAGCCGCGCTGGGTGAGGATCGCACCCCCCAGCGTCCCTGCGACGCCCGCCACCGCGATGATCACCGAACTGAGCTCCACCGGCGCATCCTAGGCGACGACAACGCGGCGAGGCGCGGCACCAACCTGCCCGGACAACACACCTAAGGCCAGAGGAGCTCGCGGGTCCAGGAGCCGTCGGCGGTGCGCCGGTAGCGCAGCCGGATGTGGCGGCGGGCGGCGTCGCCCTGGAAGAACTCCACCTCCACGGGGTCCAGTACGTACCGGGTCCACGTCGGAGCCGGCGCGTCCGGCTCGGCGCCGGCCCGCTCCCAGGCGGCCGCCGAGGCCCGCGCCAGCTCCTCCGTGGAGCCGAGCACCTCGCTCTGGCGGCCCGTGAGCGCGGCCGCGAGCGCTCCCCGCGAGCGGACCGCCAGGTCCGCCCGGCTCTCCTGCGGGCCGCAGGCACCGACCCGGCCCCGGATCCGCACCTGCCGGGCCACGGCCGGCCAGTAGAAACCGAGCGCCGCCTGCGGCTGCCCGGCCAGCTGTACGCCCTTGGCGCTGGTGGCGTGCGAGGCGAAGTGCCAGCCCCGCGGGTCGGCGTCGTGCAGCATCAGCGTCCGTACGTCGGGCCGCCCCTCGGCGTCCACCGTGGCGAGGCTCATCGTGTGCGGCTCCGGCTGGCCCGCCCGTGCGGCGTGGACGAACCACTCCCTGAACAGCTCCAAGGGCTCGGTGGGAGCGTTCTCGGCGTCGAAGTCGGGGAGCGGGCCGTCCCACACGCGCAGGGAGTGCAAGGTGGCGTGGAACGCGTCGCTGTGGCTGCTGTCGGCGCTGGTCATGCCCCCATCGAACACCACCGGCCGTGATGTGCGTCCATCCCGCCGCCCGCGCGTACGCTCACGCCCCCGGTCCCGCCCACAGGCCGTCCGCCGTGAGCCCCAGCAGGTCGATCGCGTTGCCGCGCACGATGCGCTCCACGACGTCCGGCGCCAGGTGGCCCATCTGGGCCTCGCCGACCTCGCGGGACTTGGGCCAGGTGGAGTCCGAGTGGGGGTAGTCCGTCTCGTAGAGGACGTTGGCGACGCCGATCGAGTCCAGGTTCTTCAGGCCGAAGGCGTCGTCGAAGAAGCAGCCGAAGACGTGTTCCGCGAAGAGCTCCGACGGCGGGCGCAGCACCTTGTCCGCGACCCCGCCCCAGCCGCGGTTCTCCTCCCAGACCACGTTCGCGCGCTCCAGGATGTACGGGATCCAGCCGATCTGGCCCTCCGCGTACATGATCTTCAGGCGGGGGAAGCGTTCGAACTTGCCGCTCATCAGCCAGTCGACCATCGAGAAACAGCAGTTCGCGAAGGTGATGGTGGAGCCGACCGCCGGCGGGGCGTCCGCCGAGGTGGACGGCATGCGGGACGAGGAGCCGATGTGCATGGCGATGACCGTGCCGGTCTCGTCGCACGCCTCCAGGAAGGGGTCCCACTCGTCGGTGTGGACGGAGGGGAGGCCCAGGTGCGGGGGTATCTCCGAGAAGGCGACCGCGCGCACGCCGCGCGCCGCGTTGCGGCGGACCTCCGCCGCCGCCAGGCGGGCGTCCCAGAGCGGGATCAGGGTGAGGGGGATCAGCCGGCCGCCCGCGTCCGGGCCGCACCACTCCTCCACCATCCAGTCGTTGTAGGCCCGTACGCCGAGCAGGCCCAGCTCGCGGTCCTTGGCCTCGGTGAAGGTCTGGCCGCAGAAGCGGGGGAAGGTGGGGAAGCAGAGCGCCGACTGGACGTGGTTGACGTCCATGTCCGCGAGCCGGTCGGGAACCGAGAAGGACCCCGGGCGCATCTGCTCGTAGGTGATGACTTCCAGTTTGATCTCGTCGCGGTCGTATCCCACGGCCGTGTCGAGCCGGGTGAGGGGCCGGTGCAGGTCCTCGTACACCCACCAGTCGCCGATCGGGCCGTCGTCGCCCTTGGCCCCCATGACAGGGGCGAACTTGCCTCCGAGGAAGGTCATTTCCTTCAAGGGGGCGCGGACGACGCGTGGGCCGGTGTCGCGGTACTTGGACGGGAGGCGGTCCCGCCAGACGTGGGGGGGCTCCACCGTGTGGTCGTCCACCGAGATGATCTTCGGGAAGGTCTCCATGGCCCATACGGTAGCGCTGAACTGACGAACCGTCAGCTAGTTGGACCGCGATCGGCCCGGGACGGGCTGACGTGTACGCGCAACACAGGGCAGACTGACCCTTACGACGACGGAAGGCAGGGTGACGACAGATGGACGGCGTACCGGCCATCCCGCAGCCGCCGATTGCGGCTACAGCCGCACCCGAAGCAGGTCCCGGGGCCGGCTGCGTGCCGGGGCACCCCCCACAGCCCGCCGAACCCACCCCCGCCGCCCCCCCCGCCCCCGCGCCCGGCGCGCCTCACGGACCCACCCCGGCCGGTTGCGACGGGGCCGGCCGCGCGCCGGGGCGCTCCCCGCAGGGCGCCGAACACACCCCCGCCGCACCCCCCGGCCCCGCGCCCGGCGCGCCTCACGGACCCACCCCGGCCGGTTGCGACGGGGTCGGGTGTGTGCCGGGGCGCTCCCCGCAGGGCGTCGAACACACCCCCGCCGCACCCCCCGACCCCTCGCCACGTTCGGCGCCCGAGGAGACGCCCCGGCGCGCGCCCGGCCCCGGCGCAACCCCGCCCGCGCCCGCGCCCGGCGGAACCACACCCGTGCCCGGGATCTCGGCCGCGCCCGTGCCCCGCGGAACCGCGCCCGCCCCGGGGATCTCGGTCGAGCCCGCCGCCAAGGCGCCGGCGCCCGCGCCCCGGACCACCGCAGAGCCCGCCGCCAAGGCGCCGGCGTCGGCGCCGACGGACTCGCGTTTCGCCGTGCTCGGCCCCGTGCGGGCCTGGCGGGGGGACGAGCTGTTGCCCTCCGGTACGCCCCAGCAGCGGGCCCTGCTCGCGGTGCTCCTGCTCCGTGAGGGCCGTACCGCCACCGCACCCGAGCTCATCGACGCCATCTGGGGCGAGGACCCGCCGCAGCAGGCCCTCGCCACCATCCGTACGTACGCCTCCCGCCTGCGCAAGGTCGTCGCCCCCGGGCTGCTCGTCACCGAGTCCGGCGGCTACGCGATCCGCCTGCGCTGCGCCGCCACCCTCGACCTCGGCGTCGCCCGCAGCCTCGCCGCCGACGCCGAAGCGGCCCGCGCGGCCGGTGACCGCTCCCTCGCCCGTACGCTCCTGGCCCGCGCCCTCGACCTCTGGGACGGCGAGCCGCTCGCCGGCGTACCGGGCCCGCACGCCGAGACCGAGCGCACCCGGCTCGCCGAATGGCGCCTCCAGCTGCTGGAGACCCGCCTCGACCTCGACCTGGAGGTCGGCCACCACGCCGAGGCCGTCTCCGAGCTCACCGCCCTCACCGCCGCCCACCCGCTGCGCGAACGCCTGCGCGAGCTGCTCATGCTCGCCCTCTACCGCAGCGGCCGGCAGGCCGAGGCCCTCGCCGTCTACGCCGACACCCGCCGGCTCCTCGCCGACGAGCTCGGCGTCGACCCCCGCCCCGAGCTCGCCGCCCTCCAGCAGCGCATCCTGAACGCCGACGCCGACCTCGCCCGCGCGGAGGACCCGGCCCCCGCCGCAGCGGCCGTTCACGTAAGGCCCGCCCAATTGCCCGCCACCGTCCCCGACTTCACGGGCCGCTCCAGCTTCGTCGACGAGCTCGGCACCATCCTGTCCGCGGGGGCCGCGGGCCAGGTCATGGCCGTCTCCGCGCTCGCCGGGATCGGCGGCGTCGGCAAGACCACCCTGGCCGTGCACGTCGCCCACGCCGCCCGCCCGCACTTCCCCGACGGCCAGCTCTACGTCGACCTCCAGGGCACCGAGGCCCGCCCCGCCGAACCGGAGGCCGTCCTCGGCTCCTTCCTGCGCGCGCTCGGCACCCCCGACACCGCCATCCCCGACTCCCCGGCCGACCGCGCCGCGCTCTACCGCTCCACCCTCGACGGCCGCCGCGTCCTGGTCCTCCTCGACAACGCCCGTGACGCGGCCCAGGTCCGCCCGCTCCTGCCCGGCACCGCCGGCTGCGCCGCCCTCGTCACCAGCCGGGTGCGCATGGCGGGCCTCGCGGGGGCGCACCTCGTCGACCTCGACGTGATGAGCCCCGAGGAGGCCCTCCAGCTCTTCAGCCGGATCGTCGGCGAGGAGCGGGTGCGCGCCGAACGCCAGGCCGCCCTCGACGTCGTCGGCGCCTGCGGCTTCCTGCCGCTCGCCATCCGCATCGCCGCTTCCCGCCTCGCCGCCCGCCGCACCTGGACGGTCTCCGTCCTCGCCGCCAAGCTCGCCGACGAGCGCCGCCGCCTCGACGAGCTCCAGGCCGGCGACCTCGCCGTCAAAGCCACCTTCGAGCTGGGCTACGGCCAGTTGGAGCCCGCCCAGCAGCGCGCGTTCCGCCTTCTCGGCCTCGCCGACGGCCCCGACATCTCGCTGTCCGCGGCAGCGGCCGTACTGGACCTGCCCGAGTACGACACCGAAGACCTCCTGGAGGCTCTGGTCGACTGCTCGCTCCTCGAATCCGCCGCGCCCGGCCGCTACCGCTTCCACGACCTCGTACGCCTCTACGCGCGTGCGTGCGCCGAGCGCGACGAGCAGCCGCCGAGCGGGCGCGAGGCGGCCCTGGACCGGCTGCTGGACTTCTACCTGGCCACCGCCTCCGGCGTCTACGCCCTGGAGCGCCCCGGCGACCGGCTGCCCGCGCACCTGTCCGACACGCACTACCCCGGGCTGGTCTTCGCCGACCCGCGCGCCGCGCTGGACTGGCTGTACGCCGAGGCCGACCCGCTGCTGGCGTGCGTACGGCAGGCCTCCGCGCGGCCGTGCGCCACGGCCGGTGACACGCCCGTGCTGCGCCGGGCCGTGGACCTGCTGTGGGCGGCCAAGGACCTGGCCGAGTCGGGGGCCAACTCCAAGCAGTACGAGTCGGCCGCCGTCGCCCTGCGCGACGCCGCCCAGGCCGCGCGGGACCCGTACGCCGAGGGCCGGGCCCGCACCACCCTCACCAACGTCCACCTGGTCGCGGGCCGGTTCGCCGAGGCCGACGACGAGGCCCGCCAGGCCACCGCGCTCGCCCGCGCCGCCGGAGACCCACTGCCCAGCTGCTGGGCGCCCAACGACCGGGGGATCATCGCCCTGTACCAGGGCCGGCACGCGGACGGCGAGCGGTACCTGCTGGAGGCCATCAAGAACTTCCGCGCCGACGGCAACAACGTCGGCGAGGCCAGCGCCCTGTGCAACCTCTCGCGCATCCACGTGGAACTGGGCCGCCTCGCCAGCGCCATAGACCTCGCCCAGCAGGGCATCGCCATCTACGACCGGATGGGCCTGACCCTGCGCCTGGCCAACGGCCGCTACGCGCTGGGCATCGCGCTCACCCAGGCGGGCCGCTACGGCGAGGCCCTGACGCAGCTCACCGAGGCGCTCGCGCTGTTCCACGACAACCGTCAGCCGCTGTGGGAGGGCGTCACCCACTTCCGGCTCGCCGAGACCCACCTGGCGGCGCGCCGCCCCACCCTGGCCGCCTCGCACGCCGAGCAGGCCATCGCGCTGCGCGGCATCGGCGGGGAGTGGCGCCGGGCCACCGTGCTGACCGTGCTGGGCAAGGCGCTGCGGCGGCTGGGTCAGCGCGACCGGGCGCGGGCCTGCTGGCGGGACGCGGAGAGCGTCTTCGCGCAGCTGGGGTCGAGCGAACTGGCCGAGGTGCGCAACCTGCTGGCGTCGGAGCTCGCGGCCTGAGCCCGCCGCCTGACCCGGCCGACTGGCCCGCCGCCTGAGCCGGCTGCGACCTGCGGTGACGGCCGATGAACGAGGCGTTCATCGTTCGTTTATCGCCCCCCGCCACGATAGGTGCATCGACCCGGAGTTCCGGGGGGAACCGGGTCGGTTGGAGGACTACCCGTTCGGCGATCCTCGGGGGAATCGCCGAGCGGGGCCCACCCATCCATCAGGAGAACCGATGACGACGAACGAGAACACCTTGCCGACCGACGCTGACATCAAGCCGCTCGACAATCACGCCTCGGGCGTCGAAATCGAGACCCTGGACAACCACGCCTCGGGCATCGAGATCAAGCCGGTCGACCAGCCCGTCCCGGTCGACCCGCCGCTGCCGGGCGAGGAGATCCAGACGCTGGACAACCACGCGTCCTCTCCGCGCCCGTAAGACGCACCACCCCGTACGCACGGGGGATCCACGGGGGATCGGCGTACGGGGGAGCAACGGGGGAACGGCGGTCGCGGTGGCCCGGAGGGGGAGCCACCGCGACCGCCGTACGCGTGCGTCCGGGCGGGGGGAGCGGCCGCGACATAGGCTGGAGCCGTGTTCTCCTCCCACGGACCGAGCGTCCGCGAACTCCTCGTGCAGGGCCTGTCCTCGATCGAGCGGGGCTACGACCTGCTGGCGCCGAAGTTCGACCACACGCCCTTCCGCACCCCGGACCGGATGCTCGACGCCGTCGAGGAGGCCCTCGCCCAGTACGAGGGCGGCTTCGGCGCAGGGCTGGACGTCTGCTGCGGCACGGGGGCGGCGATGGGCATGCTGCGGCGGCTGTGCCGGGACCGCGTGTCCGGGGTGGACCTCAGCGCGGGCATGCTCGCCGAGGCGGAGCGGGCGTACGGCCCCGGTTCTCCGCTGGTGGACTTCGTACGGGCCGACGCGCGGGCGCTGCCGCCCGCGCTGGCGGACACCTACGACCTGGCGGTCAGCTTCGGGGCCTTCGGCCACTTCCTGCCGTCCGAGCGGCCCGCGCTCTTCTCCGGGATCCACCGGTCCCTGCGCGCGGGCGGGGTCTTCGCCTTCCCGATCGGCGCCCCGATCCCCCCGAGCACACCGGTGTGGTGGGTGACGGCGGGATTCGACGCGGTGATGCGGATGCGCAACGCGGTGTGGCGGCCGCCCTTCGTCATGTACTACCGGACCTTCCCGTTCGGCGGGGTGCGCGAGGACCTCCGGGCGGCCGGGTTCACCGTGGAGACCGTGCCGCTGGAGCAGTTCGGGCGGCTGCCCGGCGGAGCTCCCCGGTGGCGGCTGGTCCTCGCCCGCCGCACCCGCTAACGCGTGCGCAGCTCGCGCTTGAGGACCTTGCCGCTCGCGTTGCGCGGCAGCTCGGTGACGAACTCGACCGTGCGCGGCACCTTGTAGTTGGCCATCTCCCGCCGCGACCAGGCGATCAGGTCGTCGGCGGTCAGCGTGGAGCCCGGGCGGCGGACCGCGTAGGCCTTGCCGACCTCGCCGAGGCGCGGGTCCGGCACTCCGACGACCGCGACATCGGCGATGTCCGGGTGCAGGAACAGGAGTTGCTCGATCTCGGCGGGGTAGGCGTTGAAGCCGCCGACGATGAACATGTCCTTGATCCGGTCGGTGATGCGCAGGTTGCCGGCCGCGTCGAGGACACCGACGTCGCCGGTGCGCAGCCAGCCGTCGGGGGTGATGGCCGCGGCGGTTTCGGCCGGGTCCTCGAAGTAGCCCTGCATGACGTGGTGGCCGCGGACCCACACCTCGCCCGCGCTGCCAGCCGCCAGCGCCGCCCCGTCCCGTCCGGCGATCCGCACCTCCGTGCCGGGGATGGGCCGCCCGGAGGTCGCGGCGATGACCTCCGCCGGGTCGCCCCGCCGGCACATGGTGACGATGCCGCTGGACTCGGAGAGCCCGTACGCGGTGAGGACGGTGGCGATGCGCAGCTCGCCGCGCAGCCGTTCGACGAGCCGCAGGGGGACCACGGCCGCGCCGGTGACGACCAGGCGCAGGGCGGAGAGGTCGTGGTGGTCGCGCTGCGGGTGGTCGAGCAACGACTGGTGCAGGGTGGGCGGCCCGGGGAGTACGGAGATCCGCTCGGCGGCGACGTTGGCGAGGACGGTGTCCACGTTGAAGACGGGCTGCGGCACCATCGTGGCCCCGCGCATGAGGCAGGCGATGATCCCGGCCTTGTAGCCGAAGGTGTGGAAGAAGGGGTTCACGATCAGGTAGCGGTCGCCCTCGCGCAGCCCGGCGAGCTCGCACCACACGTCGTAGCAGCGCAGGGACTGGGCGTGGGTGATGACGGCGCCCTTGGGGCTGCCGGTGGTGCCGGAGGTGAAGACGATGTCGGAGGGGGCGTCCGGGGGGATGGACCGGGCGCGTTCGCGCACGGCGGCGGCCGGTACGCGGTCGCCGTCCGTCAGGAAGTCCTTCCAGGTGCGGAAGGACTCGGGGGCGTCGTCGGCGAGGACCACGACCTGCTCCAGGTGCGGCAGGCCGGGCAGCGGCCCCGCGCCGGGGCCGTCGCCCGCGGCGCGGCGCAGGGAGGCGACGTAGGAGGTGCCGAGGAAGGTGCCGGTGACGAAGAGCAGCCGGGCCCGGCTGCGTTCCAGGACGTACGCCGCCTCCGCGCCCTTGAAACGGGTGTTGAGGGGGACGAGGGCGGCGCCCGCCGAGACCGCCCCGAGCGCGGAGACGATCCACTCCAGCGTGTTGGGGGCCCAGACGGCGACCCGGTCGCCGGGCTCGGTCCCGGCGGCGATGCAGGCGGCCGCGGCGCGCTCGACGCGCTCGCCGAGCTGCGCGTAGCTGATCCGTACGCGGCCGTCGACGACGGCCTCGCGGTCGGCGTACCGTGCGGCTGCCGCCTGGACGAGCCCGGCGATGGTGCCCCAGCGCAGGTCCGCGCGCAGGTCCTCCCCGAGGTCCTCGGGCACGCCCCCGCCGAGGTCCTCGCGCACGTCCTCGTACACGTGCCGGCGCACGCCACGCACGCCGTCACGCCCGTGTTCGCCCATGCGTGTCACCCTCCTGCTCACCCGGTAGCTGACTATCCGTCAGATTAGCTGTAGCCTTCGCGGCTGTCAGCACTGGCGCACCCCGGAGGTCGCGATGGCGGCAACGCTCAAGGACGCTACGGCGATAGTCGGCATAGGACAGACGGCCTTCGCGAAACACCTGCCGCAGTCCGAGAAGGAACTGGCCTGCCGCGCCATCCTGGCGGCGCTCGCCGACGCGGGCATCGAGCCCTCCGAGGTCGACGCCTTCTCCTCCTACACGATGGAGGAGACCGACGAGGTCGAGGTCGCCAAGGCCATCGGCGCCGGGGACGTCACCTTCTTCTCCAAGATCGGCTACGGCGGCGGCGGTTCCTGCGCCACCGTCGGTCACCTCGCCGCCGCCATAGCCACCGGCCAGGCCACCGTGGGCGTCGCCTGGCGCTCCCGCAAACGCGGCTCCGGCCCGCGCCCCTGGAAGAACACGGCCGTCCAGCTGCCCACCCCCGGCCAGTGGACCCGCCCGTTCGGCCTGCTGCGCCCCGCCGACGAGATCGGCATGCTGGCCCGGCGCTACATGCACGAGTACGGCGCCACCCGCGACCACCTCTTCAACGTGGCGATGGCCTGCCGCAACCGCGCCAACGCCAACCCCGCCGCGATGATGTACGAGCGCCCGCTCACCCGCGAGATGTACATGACCTCCCGCATGATCAGCGAGCCGCTGTGCCTCTTCGACAACTGCCTGGAGACCGACGGGGCGCTGGCCTGCGTGATCGTCTCCGCCGAGCGGGCCAGGGACTGCCGTCAGAAGCCCGTCTACGTGCACTCGGCCGCCCAGGGCCTGCCCGCCCAGCACCACGGCATGGTCAACTACTGGAACGACGACCCGCTGTCCGGCCCCGCCTGGACCGCCGCCCGCCACCTGTGGAAGCAGGCCGACTTCGGGCCGCAGGACGTGGACGTCGCCCAGATCTACGACGCGTTCACCCCGCTGATCCCGCTGTCGCTGGAGGGCTACGGCTTCTGCGGGCGCGGCGAGGGCGCCGCCTTCACCGAGGGCGGGGCCCTGGAGACGGGCGGCCGGCTCCCGATCAACACCGGGGGCGGCGGCCTGTCCGAGGCGTACGTGCACGGCTTCAACCTGATCAACGAGGGCGTCAAGCAGCTGCGGGGCATCTCCACCGCGCAGGTCCCGGACGCCACCACCTGCCTGGTGACGGCGGGCGAGGGAGTCCCGACGTCAGCGATCCTGCTTCGAGCGTGAGGGGCCGACCATGACCGCACCTGCCACTGACGAACTGCTCCTGCCGGTCCCCGACGAGGACGGCGCCCCCTTCTGGGAGTACGCCGCCCAGGGCGAGCTGCGCATCCAGGCCTGCGCGGCGCCCGGCTGCGGCCGGCTGCGCTTCCCGCCGCGCCCCTGCTGCCCGCACTGCCGGTCCTTCGACAGCGCATGGCGCCGGATGAGCGGCCGGGGCCGCATCTGGTCGTACGTCAGACCGCACCCGCCCCTGCTGCCCGCCTACGCCGCGCAGGCCCCGTACAACGTGATCCTCGTGGAGCTCGCCGACGCCCCGCACATCCGGCTGGCCGGGAACCTGGTCACCCGCGCCGACGCCCCGCTCGACTCGGTGGACCCGGCCCGGCTGCGCATCGGCGCGCGCGTCCAGGTCGCCTTCACCTCGGTCGGCGCGATGGCCGTGCCGCGCTGGATCCTGGAGAAGCCGTGACGCTGCGGGTGGAGCGGGACAAGGAGTCCGGGGTCGCGGTCGTCACCCTGGACCGGGAGGCCAGGCACAACGCCATCGACCTGGCGACGGCCGCCGAACTGAGCTCGGTGTGGCGGGAGTTCCGCTTCGCCGAGGGGGTCCGGGCGGTGGTGCTCACCGGCTCCGGCGCGGCCGCGTTCTGCACGGGGATCGACCGGGGCGTCGAGGTGCCGCAGCCCGCCTCCCCG
Organism: Streptomyces sp. NPDC045695; assembly: GCF_056432025.1. Classification (NCBI taxonomy): domain Bacteria; kingdom Bacillati; phylum Actinomycetota; class Actinomycetes; order Kitasatosporales; family Streptomycetaceae; genus Streptomyces; species Streptomyces sp. NPDC045695. The sequence continues at coordinate 299,467 of NZ_JBWKJU010000003.1, read as the reverse complement.
TACTCCGCAGACGATCCGCTGATCGCCATCGGCCCCAAGGCGGCCGACCTGTGGAAGCCGGTCATCGCCGCCGTCAACGGCATGGCCTGCGGCGGGGCCTTCTACCTGCTCGGTGAGGCGGAATTCGTCATCGCGTCCACCACGGCGACCTTCTTCGACCCGCACACCAGCTACGGCATGGTCAGCGCCTACGAGGCCGTCTACATGGCGCAGCGCATGCCCTTCGGCGAGGCCGCCCGGATGTCCCTGATGGGCACGGCCGAGCGCCTCTCCGCGCGGCGGGCGTACGAGATCGGGCTCGTCTCGGAACTGACCGCGCCCGAGGAACTGCTCCCGGCGGCCCTGCGCGCGGCCCAGACCCTGGCGGGCTTCCCGACGCAGGCCGTCCAGGGAACCGTACGGGCCCTGTGGTCGGCCAAGCAGGCCACGCTCCAGCAGGCGCTGGCCCAGGCCCCGGCGCTGATCGCCCTGGGGAACCTCCCCCCGGAGCGTCAGGCGGAACTCTTCACGAACAGGAGCCGCACCGCGCGGCCCCGGCTGCGCTGACCGTCAGTCGACCGTGCCGACCAGGCAGGTCTTCACCTCGGAGGCCTTGGCGGGCTTCGTCAGCGGCACGGTGACCGTCCGGGTCTCGCGCGCCTTGAGGGTGACCTGGACGGACCCGGTGTCGAGGCCGGCGCCCCGGGCGTCCTGGAAGGTCACCGGGATCCGCACGGAGCGCTGCGTGTCCAGGTTGGAGCTGACCTGGAGGGTGGCCTCCGTCTTCCCCGCGCCGGCGCAGCTGATGACGATGACGTGCGCGGGCGGGGGCGTCCGGCTGGCCGAGGGCGTGGGGCTGCTGTTGCCGCTCCCGTTGTGGCTCTTCTTCTTGTTCTTGCTCTTGGAGCTGGAGCACCCGCCCCCGCTGCTCTTGCTCTTGCTCTTGCCGCTGCTCCCGCTGCTGCCGCCGCTCGACGAGAACCCGGTCAGTGCGAAGACGACGGTCACCAGCACCGCGGTCAGTCTGATGTGACGTGCAGCCACCATGGCCGAAGCTCCTCTCCTGGACATCGGCGGGCACGCTACCAGCCGCCGCCACCGGCCGTACCCGTCCGGCGGCCTCCGGCATGCGGCCTCCGGGGCCCGGACGTAGCGTCGGGACCGCGACCGCTACCTCGGAGGACCGGACATGATCCGCAACGTCATCGGCTCGCTGTTGGGTCTCATCGGAGCGGCGGCCGCCGTCTGGAGCCCCTTCCGTGCCTGGTACGACGGCCGTCACGGACGCGACTACCGCGTCTACGAGCTCTTCACCGGCACCGGCATCACGGCGCACAAGTCCGCCCTGCTGACCTCGCTCCTGCTGCCCTTCCTCGTCGCCGCCCTGCTCGCGCTGATCGCGATCGTGCTGCGCTCGCGGCTGCTCATGGCCGTGGCCGGGGTCGTCGTCCTCGCCTTCAGCGTGCTGTGGGCGATCCGCCAGGGCCAGGCCGCCGAGGGCCTCGCCGTGGGCGTCGAGGGCATGGGCCTCGGCGACGGGGTCGCCAACGCCTTCGGCGCTGGCGCCCTGCTCGTGCTGGCGGCGGCCGTCATGCGCGGCCGCCCCACCCGCCGCGTCCGCCCGCTGCCGCCGCACACCACCACGGCGCCCCCGGAGGCCTACCCCCCGGCGGAGCGCCCCTGACGCGGCCGGGTCAGGGTCAGTACTGGCCGTCGAGGTCGGAGGCCGAGGCCGCGCGGAAGCAGGCGGAGACGACCTTGAACAGGAGCATCGACTGCCCGGTCTCCGTCTTCCTGCGGCCCGTGACGTGCACGTCGAACTGCTCGGCCTTGTTCTCGGCGTAGATCTCCGGGTCCTGGGCCTGGCTGTTGGCCTTGCCGTCCTTGGTGATCTTCCAGCCGTTCTCGCCGAGGGCCTTGCGCAGGTTCTGCATGCCCTCCTCGACCTGCGCGTCGGAGATCTCGTACACCGACCAGGGGTGCTCCGTGGCGAACAGGTCGTCCCCGTACTCGCTGCAGCGCGACACGCTCGGGCCGGGCTCGGTCACCTTGCCCTTGACGCCGGTCATCTCCAGCAGGCGGCTGGAGACCTGCTTCGTCTTCGTGCGCGCCGGACCGGGATCCATCCTGACGGGCTCGTAGTTCAGTTCTTTCACGTTCGAACACCCCATAGACAGCATGGAAAGCGATCCGGCAAGGACGACAGCGAGAGCCTTGATCCGCAGAGATCCGGAAACCCGGCGGCCGGCGACCCGGTCCCGGGTCTTCGTGTCAGCCACGGGTGACCCTGTCGTAATGACCGGCGACGACGTTCGCCTGATTTTCAAGACTCTTCGAGTCCTTCCTCCAGTAGTCCCCGTGATCATTGGCGTCGTTTTCCATGATATGGGCCCCGAAATCCTCGTCGGAGGGCACGTTCGACCCCCATGCGTAACCGAAGGGCAGGAGCTCCTCGTACCAGTGGGCACCGCCGCCGAGCCCGGCCGCCTTGCCGCCGGCCGGCACCTGGTCCTTGGTGAAGCCGGCCGCCTCGGACCACACGTGGTCCGCGCCGACGTCCAGGTCCTTGGCGTGGCCGACCAGCATGCCGGGGCTGCCCACGGCGATGATGTCGTCGGTGCGCAGGTCGCCGGCGTTCGACGACGCACCCACGACCGTGCTGCCGTAGCTGTGGCCGATGAGGGTGGTGTGGCTCTTCTCGTCGCCGCCCTGGACCTGCTCCAGACCGGCCATGAAGTGGTTCAGGTCGGGGGCCGCCGTGTGGGCGTACTTCTCCTTCATGGCCTCGGGGACGATGCTCTGCGGGGCGTCGTAGCCGATCCAGGTGATGGTGGACACGTTCTCGCCGGGGACCTGGGCGTGGGTCTCCTTCCACAGCTTGGACATGTGGCCGATGTAGGTCTCGGACTTCGTGATGTCGGTGTACGTGCCGGGGACGAACACCGCGGTGTGGGCCGCCGTGTCCGGGTTGCCGTTTGCCACGATGGCCCGGCCGCCGCCCTTGGTGTCGAAGCCCAGCAGGTACGCCTCGGGCAGGCCGTCCGTGCCCGTGGCGTCGAACCGGGCCTGGATGGCGTTCATGCCCTTGAGGTTCTTGTCCAGGAAGGCCTTGTCCTTGGCGTACTTCTCGTCCCACTCCGACCAGGCGGGGTTGAGTACGACCGCGGGGTAGTCCCTGCCCGAGGGGACGTACTTCTGCGGCTGCGGGGGGATCCCGTCCAGCCTGATCTGGAACTGGGCCTTGGTCTCCGCCAGTACGGTGCGGTTGGCCTCGTCGCGGACCACCGAGGGCAGCCCGTCCATCGCGCCCACCTCCGCCCCGTTCAGGGACAGGTACGCGGACTGCTCGTCCGGGCTCAGGCCCTTCCACCAGTCGGCGTTGGCCTTCGGGTCGTCGCCCTTGGGCGGGGGCTTGATGTGGTCCAGGTAGTCCTTCGCGCCGCTGCGGACCTCGGACGTGTCGCTCTGCACGTCCGCCCAGTCCTTGTCGGAGACGACCAGGTCGTCGTCCGCCTTGAGCTTGCGCAGTTTGGGCGCCCACAGGGCGTCGGCCTCGGTCGCCTCGGCGACGGCCTGCGCGATGCGGTTGGCGATCTCCACCGCCTTGCCGAAGTTCGGATTGGGGTGGATGTTCGCCGCCTGCCGCTCCAAGGCGGCCGACAGGTCGTTGGCGTCCTTCGTGGGGTCGATGACGTTCCCCGACGGCTTGCCCTTGGCGCTGCCGGTGACGGTGCCGCCCTCGGGCAGCTTCCCGTCCTTCTCCGTACCGCCGGGCGGGTAGGTCACCGAGCCGTCGGCCCCCACCCTGAACTTCTGGTGCTCCGCGTCCTCAAGGGCGTCCGCGAGCTTCTTCTTCGCCTCGGTCATCGCGGCCGCGAACGCCTTCAGCGAGGTCGCCGCCAGACCGCATTCGACCTGCGTGTAGTGGAAGTTCTTCGCCAGTTCCCGGAGCGATCCCAGCGCCGCCTCCAGGGCGACGCCGTCGAGACCGGCCCGCAGTCGCGCCGATATCTGGCCCTCGGTGTCACCGTACGCGTGGTCCGCCATGTCGCTGACGGCCTTGAACCCGTCGGCGGCCTCGGTGAACTCGGACGGTTTCAGGGCCACGAGTGCTGAGTAGTCCATGGTTCAGGCTCACCGTCCCCCGCCGCTGCCGCCGGTGGCGGGTGTGTCCTTGTACTGCCCGTTGATCTGCGCGAAGCCGCCCTTGATGGCCTCGTCGTTGTCGTACTGGCCCTTGCCGGCCTTCTCCAGCGGTCCCTGGAGGGAGGTGCACTTGCCCGACAGGCTCTCCAGGTACGTCTTCCAGGACTGGTACAGCTCCTGGTGCGCCGTGGCGCTCTGGACGCCTTCGACCGCGGCGCCCTTCTGACCCGTCTCCAGTGCGCCCAAGGCGCCCTTGATGCTCGTCGACAGGCCGCCGAGATCCTGGCTCGCCCGGTTCCAGACGGCCCGGTCGGACGTCAGGTCGCCGTTGCCGCCGCCTCCGTCAGGTGCCGCCGCGGCGCTCGCGAGGCGCATGTCCACGCCGGCCGCCGCCTGTTGTTTGAGCCCTGCCCACTCCGTGTCGAAGGTCGTCATGCCGAATCGCCCCCGTAATCGCGATTGCTCTGATCAAGGGGTCATCCTACGAACACGTCAGGACGCGGCGGCGGCCCCGGCCCCCGGGAAGGGGGCGGGGCCGACCGGCCGTACTGGCGGAGTGCGATCAGGCGGCGTCGACGACGCCCGAGGCCGCGATCTCGACCTTGCCCTTGGGGGCGCCGGACTGCGAGCCCAGGGCCTCGATCTGGTCGACGAGCTCCTGGCCCGAGACGACCTCGCCGAAGACGACGTGCTTGCCGTCGAGCCACGGGGTCAGGACGGTGGTGATGAAGAACTGCGAGCCGTTGGTGTTGCGGCCGGCGTTCGCCATCGACAGCAGGTACTTGCGGTCGTGCTTCAGCTGGAAGTTCTCGTCCTCGAACTTCTCGCCGTAGATGCTCTTGCCGCCGGTGCCGTTGTGGTTGGTGAAGTCACCGCCCTGCAGCATGAACTGCGGGATGATGCGGTGGAAGCCGGAGCCCGCGTAGCCGTAGCCGTTCTGGCCGGTGCACAGCTCGCGGAAGTTGCGCGCGGTCTTCGGGACGACGTCGTCGAAGAGCTTGAACTCGATGCGGCCCGCGGGCGCGCCGTTGATGGTGATGTCGAAGTAAACGTTGCTCATGGGGTCCATCCTGTCACTCCCGGTGCGGTTCCCCGCGCGGCGGGGCCGGAGCCCCGCCCGTATGCAGGTCAAGCGCTCGTACGGGTGCCCGTGCCCTTCGCCGCGTCCAGGGCGTACACGCAGCGGTCCTTGCTGCACGCGTACACCACGCCCGCCTCCGCCACCGGGGCGCCAGTGATCTCGCCGCCCGTGGCCAGCTTCCAGCGCAGCTGGCCGCCTGCCGCGTCCAGGGTGTAAAGGCAGTGGTCGGCCGAGCCGAAGTGCACCCGGCCGTCCGCGACCGCCGGCAGGCCGGTGATCTCGCCGCCCGCCGCGAAACGCCACTTCGGGGTGCCGGTGACCGCGTCGAGCGTGTAGAGCGCGCTGCCCGCGCCCAGGTGCACGTTGCCGCCCACGACCAGGACCGGGTCCGAGGACTGCCGGCCCTCCGTCGCGATCCGCCAGCGGTCGTGTCCGGTCGCCGCGTCCAGGGCGTAGACGGTGCCCAGGTAGTCCACGAGGTAGACCCCGCCGCCCGTGATGGCCGCGCCCGGTGCGAAGGCCGGCGGCGCCAGGAAGACCGCGGGGGCCTCGAAGTGCCAGCGGACCCGGCCCGAGGCCCGGTCCACCGACAGGACGCGGGTGCCGGCCGCGATGTAGACGTTGCCGTCCGGGGCCGGGGTGACCCGGACCGGGACGCCGCCGCAGGAGGCCGCGTCGCCGACCGGGTACGACCAGGACTCGCGGCCGCTGCGGGCGTCCAGGGCGCGCAGCCGCGCGTCCTGCCACACGTACACCGTGCCGTCGTGGAGGACCGGAGCGGCCTCCGGGGTCTCGAAGTCGCTCTGCGCGCCGGTCAGCTCCCACAGCTTCTGGCCGTTGGAGGCCTCCCAGCCCTGTACGCCGCCCCCGCGCGTGGCGGTGATCACCGTGCCGCGCTCGGCGCGCAGGGCGTACACCCAGGCGTCGGTGGACAGCCGCCACCGCTCGGAGCCGTCGCCGGCGTCGAGCGCGTACAGCGAGGGGCCGTCGGAGGCGTGGATCCGGCCGTCGGCGACCGCCATGGACCAGGCGACGTCGCGGGTCTTGAACTGGCGCCGGCCGCTCGCCACGTCCAGGGCGTGCACCTCGAAGGAGGTGACGTAGAGCAGGTTGCCGGCGACGGTCGGGGTGCCCCAGACCTCGTTCGACATGCGGAAGCGCCACGGGCGCCAGCGGCCGCTGTCGGGGGCCGGGGCGGGGCCCGGCACGGACCCGGGCGAGGACACCGGAGCCGGTACGGACGCGGAGGACGCCGAGCCGCCCGGCGGGCGGACCCAGCCGGTCGCCGAGTCCGCGACGGAGGCGTGCGCCGCCGGCGCCGCGGCGCTCACGCGCGGCCCGGGACCGATCGGCACCGGCGAGCCGCCGAGGCGGACGGGCTCGCCCGAGGGGACCGGGCTCATCGGCGGGTGGTGGGGGCGCTGCGGGACGGCCTGGCCGGTACGCGGATCCACCCACGGGTCGGCGCCGCCGCGCGGGCGGCGGTGCGTGACGGCCGCGGAGGCCCCGCCGGCCGAGCGGGGGCCCGGCTGGGGCGGGGGCGCGATCGCGGCGGCGGGCGTACGGTTCCCCGCGCGCCGGGCCTCGATCATCGCGACGGCCCGGCCCGGGAGCCACGCCGAGGCCGTGCCGCTCTCGTCGCCGCCCTCGAAGAGGTGCGGGGCGAGCTGCGCCTGGAGGTCGGCCGGGGTCGGACGCTGCGTGGCGTCCATCTGCATGCAGGAGTCGATCAGGGGACGGAGCTCGTCGGGGAGCCCCTCCAGGTTGGGTCCCTCGCGCAGCAGCATGAAGACCGTCTCCACCGGGTTCGCCCCGTGGTACGGCGGGTGCCCGGTGGCGGCGAAGACGAGCGTGGAGCCCAGCGAGAAGACGTCGCTCGCGCCCTTCACGCTGCGCGAGTCCTTCGCCTGCTCGGGCGACATGTAGGCGGGGGTGCCGACGGCGACGTTCGTCATGGTCAGCCGGGTGTTGGAGACCCCGCTCGCGATACCGAAGTCGATCACGCGGGGCCCGTCCTCGACGACGAGGACGTTGGACGGCTTCAGGTCGCGGTGGACCAGGCCCGCCCCGTGGATGGACTGCAGGGCCTCGGCGATACCGGCCGCGAGCCACCGCACGGCCTGGGCGGGCATCGGCCCGCACTCGTTGACGATCTCCTCCAGGGAGGGCGCCGGGACGTACGCGGTCGCCAGCCACGGCACGGCCGCGCGCGGGTCGGCGTCGACCACGGCCGCGGTGTAGAAGCCGGACACGGCCCGGGCCGCCTCCACCTCGCGGGTGAAGCGGACCCGGAACAGCTGGTCCTCGGCGAGCTCGGTGCGCACCGTCTTGATCGCGACCCGCCGTCCGGACGCGGACCGCGCGAGATAGACCAGCCCCATGCCGCCGGCGCCGAGCCGTCCCAGCACCTCGAAGGGGCCGATCCGTCTCGGGTCGTGCTGCGTCAGCTGCTCCACCACTCGCCTCCACACTCCCCGTACGGACCCACGCTCCGGGCCCGCTCCCACCGGTGCGGGGCCTGGCCCCGCGCAGCGTCTCACTCCGGGCGCCGCCCGGGTCGCGCACCCCGATTCTGTCAGGCTCGCGCCGGGTCCGGCCCCGGCGCGGCGAGCAGCGCCGTGTGATCTCTCCGGCACGGGGTCCGGGGGGCCGCCCGGGCGGCCGGGGCGCGTGCGTGCCCGGCCTACGCGCCGGGCTTGGTCCGGGGCTCCGAGAGCAGCCCGAAGACGGCCCCCTGATTGTCGGCGACGACCGCGATCCGGCCGTAGGGGGTGTCGAAGGGGTCGGCGGTGACCCGCCCGCCGAGCCGCTGCGCCATCGCGACGGACTGGTCGCAGTCCGGGACGGCGAAGTACACGAGGAAGTGCGCCGGCATGATCTCCGGGAAGGCGTCGGTGATCAGGCTGCGGCCCAGGACGGCCGTGTCCGTACCGGGCGCGGTGCCGGGCGGGGACCACAGGCGGTACTCCACGCCGGCGTCGTCCTGGTCCTGCGGGACGTAGCCGAAGACCTTGGCGTAGAAGACGTCGACGGCGTCGCGGGCCCGCGTGTAGACCTCGCTCCAGCAGTACGTGTACGGCTCCTGCTGGGCCTCGAAGCCGTGGTGGGTGCCGGGCTGCCAGAGGCCGAAGACGGCTCCGCCGGGGTCGGCGGCCATCGCGGCGGTCCCGTACGGGCCGACGGGCATCGGGTCCATCACCATCTGGCCGCCGGCGGCGCGGATGCGCTGGGCGCAGGCGTAGGCGTCGGTGGTGTAGAGGTAGACGCCCCATACGGTGGGCATCCGGCCGTCGGGCTTGGGGGCGAGGGCGGCGACGTTGCGCCCGCGGCTGTAGGCCTGGGTGTAGTGGCCGTACTCGGCGCCCGCACTGTCGGCGAAGGTCCACCCGAAGAGGGCGCCGTAGAAGCGCTTGCCCGCCTCGACGTCCGGGAGCGAGGCGTCCACCCAGCAGGGTGCGCCTTCCGCGAATGCGGCCATGGGCCCGGTTCCTTCCGTTGTGCGGGGGTGTGTACCCTCCCACCTCTCCCAGCCATGATCCGCCCGAAAACTTGTCCACAGCCTGTTGATAAGACTATTCGGGGGATACCTCGCGGAACCGGGCGACACGCCCGAGCCGGGCAGGGGGGCGCGGGTGGGCGGGCCGCGTCCGAAATCCGCCCCCCGGGCCGCCCGGGACCGCCTTCCGCCCAGGCCAGGGACCCCGTAACCCCATTTGCAGGCGGCCGAATAGCGCGCCGATCACCCCTCGGTAAGCTGACGGCATGACAGGACAAGTACGCACCGTCGACGGGCGTGTCGCCGGCCGGCGCGGCCAGGCGACGCGGCAGAAGCTGCTCGACTGCCTCAGCGAGATGCTCAGCTCCTCGCCGTACCGCGACGTCAAAGTGATCGACGTCGCCCGCAAGGCCGGTACCTCCCCCGCGACCTTCTACCAGTACTTCCCGGACGTCGAGGGCGCCGTCCTGGAGATCGCCGAGCACATGGCTTCGGAAGGGGCCCAGTTGACCTCGCTCGTCGAGGGCCGGACCTGGGTCGGTAAGTCCGGTTGGGCGACCGCCGAGGAACTCGTCGAGGGCTTCCTGGAGTTCTGGCGGCGCAACGACGCGATCCTGCGGGTCGTCGACCTCGGCGCGGCCGAGGGCGACAAGCGCTTCTACAAGATCCGCATGAAGATCCTGAACTCGGTCACCAACTCCCTCACCGAATCGATGAAGGAGCTCCAGGCCAAGGGCAAGGTCGACAAGGACCTCAGTCCGGCGGCGATGGCCGGTTCGCTGGTCGCGATGCTGGCCGCGGTCGCCTCGCACCAGAAGGGCTTCCAGGCCTGGGGCGTCAAGCAGGCCGAGCTCAAGCCGAACCTGGCGCTGCTCGTCCACCTCGGCATCACGGGCAAGAAGCCGACCAAGTGACGGCGGGCCCTGTCCAGGGTCCGCCGTCCGGAACTGCTTCCGCGTCCGCCTCTTCCGCGTCCGCCTCTTCCGTACCCCTGTGATCAGCGACGCTCCAGGCGGAAGAGCCGGATCTCGCGCTCGATGCGCGCCTGGTACGTCGCGTACGGCGGCCAGAACCCCAGCACCGCCTGCCACGCCGCCGCGCGTTCCTCGCCCACCAGCAGCCGGGCCCGCACGGCGATGTCCCGGCCTTGCCAACTCACGTGCGCGTCCGGGTGCTTGAGCAGGTTGCCCGTCCACGCCGGGTGGCCGGGCCGGCCGAAGTTGGAGCCGATCAGCACCCAGCTCGACCCGCCGTCCTCCGGCATGCAGGCGAGCGGGGTGGTGCGCGGTTCGCCCGTCCTGGCGCCCTTGGCCGTGAGGATCACGCCCGGCAGCATGCGGGCGCTGAGCAGGACCTTGCCGCGGGTGAGTCGGTGCACCGCCTTGTCCAGGGCGGGGATGACGTGGGGTGCGACCTTCGCGAACAGCATGGTCGAGGACACCTTCTGCATCAGCTTGACGCCGGGAGCCATCAGACGGCCGCCCTCTCTCGTGCGACGGACGGGACGGACGGTGCGGAGGGTGCGGACGTGGTGCTGGGGGCAGAGGGGGTGTGGGGGGCAGGGGGAGCGAACAGGCCCGCGCGGGCCGCGGCGTGCGCCCGCAGCCGGTGGACCGGGCCGAACAGCAGCTCGTCGGCCGCCGCCCGCTTGAAGTAGAGGTGCGCGTCGTGCTCCCACGTGAAGCCGATGCCGCCGTGCAGCTGGATCGCCTCGCCCGCGGTCACCCGCAGGGCCTCCAGGGCCTGGGCGAGGGCGAGGCCGCCCTGGTCCGGGTCCCAGGCGGCGTAGTAGGCCGCCGAGCGCGCCGCCTGGACCTGTACGTAGAGGTCGGCGAGCCGGTGCTTGACCGCCTGGAACGAGCCGATCGCCCGGCCGAACTGCTCGCGCCGGCGTACGTACTCCACGGTGCGCCCCAGCGCCTGCCCGGCCGCGCCGGCGGCCTCGGCGGCGAGCACGGCGGCGGCGGTGCGCCCGGTGGCGGCGAGGGCGCGGAGCGTGTCGCTGCCGCCGTCACCTCCGCCCAGCAACTCGGCTGGTACGTCCCGCAGTTCGACCTTGGCCTGCGGTCGGGTCTCGTCGATCACGGCTTGGCGGGTGCGCGTGAGCCCGGGCGCGTCCTCCCGTACGAGGAACAGCAGCGTACGGCTGCGCGCGAAGCCGCCCGTGTGCGCGGCGACCAGCAGCACCGAGGCGCTGTGCCCGTCCAGCACCTGCGCGGCCTCCCCGTACAGCCGCCAGCCGCCGCCCGCCGCGTCGGTGCGGGCCTGGACCCCGCCCGCGCGGCCGCCGCCGGACCACTGTCCGTCGACGTCGTCGCCGGTCAGGGCGAGCGCGGTGGCCAGCGCCGGGCCGGGGACCGCGAGGGCGGCGGTCAGTGTGCCGGCCGCGAGTGGCGGGAGCAGGGCGGAGCGCTGCGCGGCGGTGCCGAGCGCGGTGATCAGGGGTGCGCAGAGCACGGCGGTGGCCAGCAGCGGCGAGGGCAGCAGCGCCCGCCCGGTCTCCTCGCAGGCCAGGGCCAGGTCGGCGGGGGCGCAGCCGACGCCGCCGTACTCCTCGGCGATGGCGAGGCCCGGCAGCCCCAGCTGGCGGGCGAGCTGCTGCCACAGCTCGCGGTCGTGTCCGGCGGAGGTGCGGACGGCGGCCTTGACCTCGTCGGGGCCGCAGCGTTTGCCCAGGATCTCGCGCAGGGTGCGGCGTATCTCGTCCTGCTCCGCGGTGAAGGCGGCATCCATCGTCGGGCTCCTCCCCGTATCTGACGGGCCGTCATGTTAGGCCGGGCGGCGGCAGATGCCCAGGGGGCGGGCGGGCCGGCTCGCGCGCCCGCTCCGGGTCCCCGTCCCCGATGTCCGTTCGCCCATCCCCCGTCCGCCCCGATCTGGTATCTGACGCATCATCAGATGTACCGTCGGGTCCATGTCGTCTTCCTCTACGGTCCCCCGCCCCCGCCGGAAGGTCGCCGTGGTCGGTGTCGCCCTCTCGGACTGCGGCCGCGTGGACGGCCCCACCCCCTACGCCCTGCACGCGCAAGCCGCCCGGCGCGCCCTGGCCGACTCCGGCCTGGACCGCTCCGTCATCGACGGCTTCGCCTCGGCCGGCCTCGGCACGCTCGCCCCGGTCGAGGTGGCCGAATACCTCGGCCTGCGCCCCACCTGGGTCGACTCCACCTCGGTCGGCGGCTCGACCTGGGAGGTCATGGCGGCCCACGCCGCGGACGCGATCGCCGCGGGCCACGCCAACGCGGTCCTGCTGGTCTACGGATCCACCGCCAGGGCGGACATCAAGGCCCGCCGCCGGACCGCGAACCTCTCCTTCGGGGCGCGCGGACCGCTCCAGTTCGAGGTCCCCTACGGCCACACCCTGGTCTCCAAGTACGCGATGGCCGCCCGCCGCCACATGCACGAGTACGGGACGACGCTGGAGCAGCTCGCCGCGGTGGCCGTCCAGGCCCGGGCGAACGCGGCCACGAACCCGGACGCGATGTACCGCGCCCCGATCACCGTGGACGAGGTCCTGTCCGGCGAGATGATCGCGGACCCCTTCACGAAGCTGCACTGCTGCATCCGCTCGGACGGCGGCTGCGCGGTGCTCCTCGCGGCCGAGGACTACGTCCCCGGCACGGCCAAGGCCCCCGTGTGGATCCTGGGCTCCGGTACCGCCGTCTCCCACACGGCCATGGCGCAGTGGGAGGACTTCACGGTGTCCCCGGCGGCGCTCTCCGGCCGACTGGCGTTCGAGCGGGCGGGGCTCACCCCGGCGGACGTGGACCTCGCGGAGATCTACGACGCCTTCACCTACATGACCCTGGTGACCCTGGAGGACCTCGGCTTCTGCGCGAAGGGCGAGGGCGGGGCCTTCGTGGAGAAGGGCCGCCTGCTGCGGGACGGGGAGCTCCCGGTCAACACCGACGGAGGCGGCCTGTCGGCCTGCCACCCCGGCATGCGCGGCCTGTTCCTCCTGGTCGAGGCGGTCCGCCAACTCCGCGGCGAGGCGGGCCCCGGCCGCCAGGTCACCAAACGCGGCGGCCGCCTCCCGGAGGTCGCGGTGGCCTCGGGCACGGGCGGCTGGTTCTGCTCGTCCGGGACGGTGGTCCTGGGGCGCGGGTGAGGCGGCGGCCCGTCGCACCGCCCACCCCGCCCCTTGCAACCGCCCCCGCTCGCGGGGCATGCTTCGCCGGGGCACAGCGGAGGGATCATCATGCCGGTGGACAAGCGGACCGTCGTGACGGCGGTGCTGTGTGCTGTGGCGGCGTTGGGGGCGTCCGCCGCGGTGGCCGAGTTGGCGCCGCCGCCGGAAGGGACGTCGGCCGCGCGCTCCGCCAAGGCCGCGCCGACGGGATCGCCGACCGCTTCCTCGCGCGCGCAGGCGGCCAAGCCCCAGCTCTCCGCCCCGCCGTCGAGCACGCTGCCGCCGGCCGTCACCCCGCCGCCCGGTGGGCCCGCGGCCTTCACCGGGGCCCTGTTCACGAACGGCCTGGACAGTGATCACTTCTGCACCGCCACCGTCGTCCACAGCCCCGGCAAGAACCTGATCATCACGGCCGGGCACTGTCTCCTCGACGGGCAGCAGGACGGCGGGAGCGCCGTGTTCGCACCCGCCTACGCGAACGGGTTCGCCCCGTACGGCACCTGGAAGATCGAGGAGGTCTTCGAGGACGACCGCTGGTCCGAGGGCACGGACGACGACTACGACCTCGCCTTCGCCCGCCTCGCCCCCGACGGCAAGGGCCGCACCATCGAGGACGTGACCGGCGCGGCGGTGCTGGACACCAGCGGCCGCGCGGGCGAGGAGGTCACCGTCACCGGCTACCCCGCCGACCGCAAGGTGCCCCGTACGTGCACCGCGGTCGCCGTCCGCGAGAGCGAGACCCAACAGCGCTTCGACTGCGCCGACTTCCCCGGCGGCACCAGCGGCAGTGCGTGGATCGCCCGTGACGGGAAGATCATCGGCATCCTCACGGGCGGGGACACCGACGACGTGTCGACCAGCACCGTGCTCGGGGAATACGCCGCCTCGCTGTACGCCAAGGCCACCCGCAAGGGCTGACGGCCGGGGGTCAGGCCAGCAGCCCCAAGTGGACCGGCTCCGCGGGGCCGTTCGTCAGGAGGTCCGGCAGGCTCGGCGGCCACAGCGGTTCGCCGAGGGTGGCCAGGCGCTCCGGCGAGAGCCACTGCCAGTGGATGCCGGGGTACTCCAGGACCGGTTCGCGACGGGGCCCCCGGGTGAGGTAGATGTGCTCGTGCTGGCGGACCGGGATCCCCTGGTGCGTGAAGTCGTGCTCCCACGTGCACAGCAGCCGCCCCGGCTCCAGGTCGGTCCATCCGGTTTCCTCGCGCAGCTCGCGCCGCACGCAGTCCTCGGGGCTCTCGCCGGGGTCGATCCCGCCACCGGGCGGCAGCCAGTGGATGCCGACCTCCACGTTGTCCTCGCGGAAGAGGAACACCGATCCGGCCGGGGAGACGATGACAACGCGCGCCGCGTGACGTGGAGTTCGCATCCTTCAGCGTACGCCCGTGATCGGCCTGGGGGTACGGGATTCCCGCCCGCTCGCCCGCCCGCCCCATCGGCCGGTGGACGTGGCGCAGCCGTCGGGTGCCCGGGGCCGGGGCCCAGCGGCCCGTACGCCGCACACCGGACACGTGAGCCTGCTCGGTGCCGACCCGCCGGGCCATGCCGTACGTCACACACCGCGTACCCACGGCCGAGCGGCCGTCGCGGCCTTCCCCCCCGGCAGCCGGCCGGGCCCAGCACGGGCGACCGGGGTCCGGTGATCGGTCCGGCGGACGTGCCGAGGCTCCGGTGGAGCCGTATCGCGGGCGCGCCGAGCGGCCCCACGCCGCAGGTGGGGGCGCCCGGTTGGGCCCCCCGACCCGGGCGGCGGTCGGGGCGGCGGGCGCGCGTACGGCCGCGTGCGCGCGGGGGGCGGCACGGGCGCCCGGGGCCGATCGGAGCGGGAGGGCGGGCCGATGGTCCGCGCGTGCCGTCCGCTGCGGGACGGGCCGGGCACGCCCCCGCAGTGCACGGGCTGCGAAGGTCGGCTGCTGTACGGTCGGTTCAATGAGCAAGCACCGCCGCGCCCGCTCGCGCACGACCCGCACGCCCCGCACGGGCGGCTCGACCCGTCCGTCGCGCCGTGTGGCGCTCGCCGCCACCTTCGGCCTGCTGACCTTCGGGGCGGGCTGGGTGTACACGGCCCAGCACCCGCAAGAGGCGGGCGCCGCCCCGCAGGCCCGCGCGGACTCCCGCCCGCCGGCCGAGGACCGCGCCGCGCGTGACGCCCAGCGGCACGCCCTCCAGGGGCTGAACGGCATCAGCGAGCAGACCCGGCAGCGGATCCCGGCCGAGTCGCGCCAGCTCATCCTGGTCACCGGCAAGGCCAAGGACTCCTCGGAGTCCACCGCCACCCTCTACACGCGGCCCGCCGCCGGCGCCGACTGGGTGCGCGGCGAGAGCTGGCCGGCGCGCAACGGGGCCAAGGGCTGGTCCACGGAGCGCACGTACGGGGACCTGACCTCCCCGCAGGGCGTCTTCGCCCTCACCGACGCGGGCGGCCTGCTGCCGAAGCCGCCCGGGACGCGGCTCCCGTACGACAAGGACAGCGCGTTCGTGGCGACGGGCCGCGGGGTGAACGGCGAGTCCCTGGCGGGCTCCTTCGACTATGTCGTCGCGATCGACTTCAACCGCAAGCCGGGCACCTCCCCGCTGGACGCCACCAAGCCGGACGGCGAGCGCAAGGGCGGCAACATCTGGCTCCACGTGGACCACGACGGCCCCTCCCAGGGCTGTGTCGGCATCCCGAAGGCGGCCATGAAGAAGGTCCTCGAGACCCTGGACCCGGCGGCGAAGCCGGTCATCGTGATGGGCCCGGAAGGCTTCTGACGGCGCAGGTCGGCGGGGCCGTCAGATCCGGACGACCCGGACCCGCTTCCCGCACAGCGCGGACAGGTCCTCGGGATCCGAGGTGAGCAAGGTGACGGGTCCGGGCTGGTCGAGGGCGGTCGCAGCCGCGACGGCATCCAGTGCGTACGTGTGCCCGTGCAGCCCGGCGGCGGCCGGCAGTTGGCTCGCGTGCCGTGCGATGGCCTCGCTCGGCGCGACGACGTTCACGCGGGAGACCGCGTAGTCGTACCGGGCCTGGTTCACCCGGGGGTCGCGCGCCTCGGCGAGGGTGACCGAGCTGACCAGTAGCCGGGCGTCCTCGGCCTCGGCGGCCGTCAGTCACTCCAGCAGGCCGCGGTCCTGACGCACGAGCCGGGAGAGCCCCTCGCAGTCGAGGACCAGCGCCCCGCTCACGCGGCGTCCTCAGAGCCCGCGCACCCTCCGCGTCCGCACCCCTTGCCTGACGGACCGTCAGCTACGACGATGGCCCGGCACACGCACCGACACGACGAATCGGCAGACGAAGGCGAGGCGGGCCCGCCATGGCGCGCGTATTTCCCGAAGGTCGGCTGGTCTGCGGTATGCAGCTCCCGATCCAGTCCCAGAGCACCCTCTACGCCGAGCCCTGGGAGGCCGCGGCCACCGCCACCGACCTCGCCGAGGTGGCCCGCGCCGCCGACCGGGCCGGCTTCGGTTACGTGGCGACCTGCGACCACGTCGCCATCCCGCGGCGGCTCGCCGGCCCGATGAGCACCGTCTGGTACGACCCGGTCGCCACCCTCTCCTTCCTCGCGGGCGTCACCGAGCACGTGCGGCTCCTGAGCCACGTCGCGATCCTCGGCCTGCGCCACCCGCTGATCAGCGCCAAGCAGTACGCCACGCTCGACCACCTCTCCGGCGGCCGGCTGATCCTCGGCGTCGGCGCCGGGCACGTCCAGGAGGAGTTCGAGGTCCTCGGCGTGGACTTCGCCCGCCGGGGAGCCGTCCTCGACGAGACCCTCGACGCCCTGCGCGCCGCCCTCGGCCCCGAGGAGTACCCGGAGCACGAGGGCGAGCGGTTCTCCTTCAAGGACCTCGGCCAGCTGCCCCGGCCCGCGCAGGAGCGGATCCCCGTCTGGGTGGGCGGCTCCTCGCCCGCCGCCGTGCGCCGGGCCGTCGTGCGCGGGGACGGCTGGCTCCCGCAGGGCGACCCGCGTTCCGCGCTGCCCGCGCAGATCGCCCGTATCAAGGCGCTCCGCGAGGAGGCCGGGGTCACCGGCCCCATCGAGTTCGGCGCGATCACCGAGGCGCTGTACGTCGGCGAGCCCGGCTGGGACACCGGCCGCCGCGCCCTCACCGGCAAGGCGGAAGCGCTGGCCGAGTCGCTGCGGGAGTACAAGGCGCTCGGCGTGGACCAGATCCAGGTGCGCTTCCGCAGCCGCGACCGCGCCGAACTCGTCGACCAGATCACCGCCTTCGGGGCCGAGGTGGCCCCCCACCTCAACGACTAGGAGTCCCCATGGGCAAGTTGGACGGGCGCGTCGTGATCATCACCGGCGCGGCGCGCGGCCAGGGCGAGCAGGAGGCCCGTCTCTTCGCCGCCGAGGGCGCCAAGGTGCTCCTCGGTGACGTACTGGACGAGCAGGGCGCGGCCGTGGCCAAGGACATCGGTGAGGACCGGGCCCGGTACGTACGGATGGACGTGAGCCGCGAGGAGGACTGGGCGGCCGCGATCGCCGTCGCGAAGGAGGCCTTCGGCCCGGTCGACGGCCTGGTGAACAACGCGGGCATCCTGCGCTTCAACGAGCTCGCCGCGACGCCCCTGGAGGAGTTCCAGCAGGTGGTCCAGGTCAACCAGGTGGGCGCCTTCCTCGGCATCAAGTCGGTGGCGCCCGAAATCGAGGCGGCCGGCGGGGGCACGATCGTGAACACCTCCTCGTACACGGGCCTCACGGGCATGGCGTACGTCGGGTCGTACGCCGCGACGAAGGCGGCCGTCCTCGGACTGACGCGGGTGGCGGCGCTGGAGCTGGCGGGCAAGGGGATCCGCGTCAACGCGATGTGCCCGGGCGCCGTGGACACCCCGATGGCCAATCCCGGGCTGCTCGACCCGGCGAACATGACCGACGAGGCCAGGGACGCGATGGCGGCGCTCTACAAGCGGGTGGTCCCGATGGGGCGCGTGGGGCGGCCCGAGGAGATCGCCAGGCTGGCCCTCTTCCTGACCGGCGAGGACTCCTCGTACATCACCGGCCAGCCCTTCGTCATCGACGGCGGCTGGATGGCGGGCGTCAGCATCCTCTGAGGGGCGCATCTGGCGGGGGTGCATCTGATGGAGCGTCAGCTATTGACGCTCCACCCCTCGCGATGGAACAGTCGAGTCATCAAATCTGACGCAACGTCAGAAACTAAAGGACGGTGAACCCCCTTGGAATTCGGGCTCTTTGTGCAGGGATACGTGCCTGAGGCGCGATCCAAGGTCGACCCCGAGGCAGAGCACAAGGCGCTGATCGAGGAGACCGAGTACGTCATCCAGGCGGACAAGTCGGGCTTCAAGTACGCCTGGGCCTCCGAGCACCACTTCCTGGAGGAGTACTCGCACCTGTCGGCGAACGAGGTGTTCCTCGGGTACCTCGCCCACGCCACCGAGCGCATCCACCTCGGCTCGGGCATCTTCAACCCGCTGGCGCCGGTGAACCACCCGGTCAAGGTGGCCGAGAAGGTCACCATGCTCGACCACCTCTCCAAGGGCCGCTTCGAATTCGGCACCGGCCGCGGCGCGGGCAGCCACGAGATCCTCGGCTTCCTGCCGGGCATCGAGGACATGAACGGCACGAAGGAGATCTGGGAGGAGACGATCGCGGAGTTCCCCAAGATGTTCCTCCAGGAGGAATACGAGGGGTTCCAGGGCAAGCACTGGTCCCTGCCGCCGCGGAAGATCTTCCCCAAGCCGTACGGAAAGGGGCACCCGGCCATGTGGTACGCCGCCGGGTCCCCGTCCTCGTACGCGATGGCGGCCAAGAAGGGGCTCGGCGTGCTGGGCTTCAGCGTGCAGAAGGTCTCGGACATGAGCTGGGTCCTGGACCAGTACAAGACGGCCATCCAGGAGGCGAAGGCCATCGGCGCCTTCGTCAACGACAACGTCATGGTCACGTCGACGGCGATCTGCGCGGAGACGCACGAGAAGGCGGTGGAGATCGCGGTCAACGCGAACATGAACCGCTTCCAGTCGCTGGTCTTCCGCTACCACGACACCTTCCCGCGGCCGGAGGCTATTCCCCAGTGGCCGGAGACCCTCCCCGAGTACAACGCGGAGATCATCGAACTCCTCATCGCGGAGGAGCTGCTGATCTGCGGTGACCCGTCGGAGGTCCGCGCGCAGTGCAAGCGCTGGGAGCAGGCGGGCGCGGACCAGCTGTCCTTCGGCCTCCCGACCGGGATCTCGTACGAGGACACGATGACCACGATCAAACTGATCGGCGAACACGTGATCCCGTCCATCGACACGGACCCGATCCACCGCACGACCCGCTTCCGCCAGTCCGTTTAGCACTGGCCCCAGCCGCCCTCCCGCACCCCCGCTTCCGGGCCCGGCCGAACCCGGGAGCCCGGGCGCGCCCCCGGCCCCCGGACCCCGGACCGGGGCGCGCCCCCGGCCCCCGGGACCTGGCCCCGGACCCGACCCTGGATCCCTGGACCCCTGGATCCCTGGACCCCTGGACCCACCCCTGGACCCGGGAACCCCGGAACCGCGGGACCCGGGGACCCCGGGCCCCGGGGGCCGGTGTTGGGCCTCGGCTGTTCGGAGCCTTCGGCTCCGGGCCTTGGCCAGGGCGCGGAACTGCCGGTGCCGCAACTCCGCCTCGGCAGGC
>NZ_JBWKJU010000003.1:0-279938 GCF_056432025.1 Streptomyces sp. NPDC045695 | reverse complement strand
GACCCCGGATCCCGGGCTGGCCCCGGGCCCTGGGGGCCGGTGTTGGGCCTCGGCTGTTCGGAGCCTTCGGCTCCGGGCCTTGGCCAGGGCGCGGAACTGCCGGTGCCGCAACTCCGCCTCGGCAGGCCCGGACCCCGGCGGAGCCCGGGAGCCGGAACCCGGACCGGGGCCAGCCCCGGACCCCGGATCCCGGGCTGGCCCCGGGCCCTGGGGGCCGGTGTTGGGCCTCGGCTGTTCGGAGCCTTCGGCTCCGGGCCTTGGCCAGGGCGCGGACCTGCCGGTGCCGCAACTCCGCCTCGGCCTCGGGCCGGACCTGGACGTGGTCCCGGTCCGTGGGCCGGGTCGGCTGGGGCCCGGTAGGGCCCCGTACGCGGGGGTGGTGTCTTCCCGGACCGCCGCCCCCGCAGGGGAAAGGCCGGAACGCGGCCGGCAGCGGCCTGCCGGACGCGCTCCGGCCCGCCCCGCGTCCCCGCAGGGGAGCGGCACGCTCGGCGCAGTCGCATCCCCGATGCCGGGCCCGCCGGGGGATCGGTACAGCTCGATGCAGTCGCACTGCCCGGCCCGCGAGGGCCAGACCCCGGCCGGCCAGGCGGCGCTCAGCTCGACGCCAGTCGCAACGCCCGGCCCGCCAGGGCCAGCCGGTGCCCCCGCGGGGGATCGGTACAGCTCGACGCCAGTCGTACGGCCAGGAACCGCCCGCCCGCCCGGTCAGGGCACGGGCACCGCATCAGGAGGGGAACCGCATGCTCGACCACCTCATTCGCGGAGCGACCGTCGTGGACGGCACCGGCGCCCCCGCCCGCGTCGCAGACCTCGGTATCCGCGACGGGCGGATCGCCGTCATCGCCGCACCCGGGACCGTCACCGAAGAGGCCCGTACCAGCGAGGACGCCACCGGGCTGGTCCTCACCCCCGGCTTCATCGACCCGCACACGCACTACGACGCCCAGCTCTTCTGGGACCCCTACGCCACGCCCTCCATGAACCACGGCGTGACCACCGTCGCCGGCGGGAACTGCGGCTTCACCCTCGCGCCGCTCAACCCCGCCCGCCCCGAGGACGCCGACTACACGCGCCGGATGATGAGCAAGGTCGAGGGCATGGCCCTCAAGGCCCTGGAGGAAGGCGTCGACTGGACCTGGTCCACCTTCGGCGAGTACCTCGACGCGCTCGACGGCCGGATCGCCGTCAACGCCGGCTTCATGGTCGGCCACTGCGCCCTGCGCCGCCACGTCATGGGCGAGGACGCCGTCGGCGGACAGCCCACCCCCGAGCAGATGCAGCAGATGCTCGACCTCCTCCACGACGCCATGAACGCCGGCGCCTGGGGCCTGTCCACCACCCAGTCCTCCACCCACTCCGACGGCTCCGGCACCCCCGTCGCCTCCCGGCACGCCACGCCGGAAGAGCTGATCGCACTCTCCCGCGCCGTCGCCGAGCACGAAGGCACGCAGCTCGAAGCGATCGTCGCCGGCTGTCTCGACCAGTTCGCGGACGAGGAGATCGACCTCTTCGTCGAGATGAGCGCGGCCGCCGGGCGGCCCCTCAACTGGAACGTGCTCACCGTCGACGCCTCCGTCCCCGAGCGGGTCCCGCGCCAGCTGGTCCCCAGCGAGCGCGCCCGCAAGGCCGGCGGCCGGATCGTCGCGCTGACCATGCCGATCCTCACCCCCATGAACATGTCCCTCGGTACCTTCTGCGCGCTCAACCTCATCCCCGGCTGGGGCGAGATCCTCGCCTTGCCCGTCCCCGAGCGGATCGAGAAGCTCCGCGACGCCGACGTACGGGCCGAGATGCTGCGCCGCGCCGACAGCAAGGAGGCCGGGGTCTTCCGGCGCCTGGCCAACTTCGGGCGGTACGTCATCGGTGACACCTACAGCAAGGAGAACGAGGGCCTCTCCGGCCGCGTCGTCAACGACATCGCCGCCGAGCGCGGCCAGGACGCCTTCCAGTGCCTCGTCGAGATCTGCGCCAACGACGACCTGCGGACGATCCTGTGGCCGATGCCCACCGACAACGACCCGGCGAGCTGGGCCCTGCGCGCCGAGACCTGGCAGCACGAGGACGTCATGCTCGGCGGCTCCGACGCCGGCGCGCACCTGGACCGGATGTGCGGTGCCCCGTACACGACCCGGTTCCTCGGCGACTGCCTGCGCGGGCGCAAGCTCGTGCCGCTGGAGCAGGCCGTACGGATGCTCACGGACGATCCGGCCCAGCTGTTCGGGCTGCGCGAGCGCGGCCGCCTCGCCGAGGGCTACCACGCGGACCTCGTCCTCTTCGACCCGGAACGCATCGAGGCCGGTCCGGCGACGCTGGTCCACGACCTGCCGGGGGACAGCCCGCGGCTGGACGCGCGCGCCGTCGGCATCGTCTCGGTCCGCGTCAACGGCGTGGAGACCATCCGCGACGACGAGGTGACGGGGGCCGTACCGGGCATCGTCCTCAGGTCGGGCCGGGACACGAGGACGGTGAGCACCCGGTGAGCGAGGTCGGAGTGCGAGCTCATGCGGACGCCCACGCGCAGAGGCTCTACATCGGCGGCGAGTGGGTCGAGCCCGACGGCGGCCACTACGAGGTGGTCAACCCGGCGGACGAGTCGGTGGTCGGGCTCGCCCCCGAGGCCTCCCGCGCGCAGGTGGCGCAGGCGGCGCGCGCCGCGGCCGAGGCCTTCGGGGCCTGGTCCCGTACGACGCCGGAGGCGCGGGCGGCGATCCTCGACCGGGCCGCGGACATCATGCAGCGGGAGTTCGAGCCGTGGACGGCGCTGGCCCGGGCGGAGACGGGCGCCCCGAGCGGGATCGCCCGCGGCATGCAGGTGGGCGTCGGGGTGGCCCGTTTCCGCAGGTATGCGCGCGGGGCGCTGGAACCCGTCGAGAAGGGCCTCCCGCCGCAGGTCACGGAGGCCGGCCCGATGGGCAGGGCGAGCATCCTGGGCGCGCTGGAGGTGCGCCAGCCGGTCGGCGTGGTCACCTGCATCACCTCGTACAACAACCCGTGGGCGAACCCGGCGGGCAAGGTGGCCCCGGCCCTGGCCATGGGCAACACGGTGGTGGTCAAACCGGCCCCGCAGGACCCGCTGTCGGTGTTCAAGATGGCGGAGGCGCTCGCGGAGGCCGGGGTTCCGGCGGGCGTGGTCAACGTGGTGAACGGGCAGTCCGTGGAGGTCGGCGAGGCCGCGGTGGACTCCCCGTACGTGGACATGGTGTCCTTCACCGGTTCCACGGGCGTCGGCCAGCGCATCGCGGAGGTCTGCGGCCGCACGATGAAGCGGCAGCTGATGGAGCTGGGCGGCAAGGGTGCGGCGATCGTCTTCGAGGACGCCGACCTGGACGC
Organism: Streptomyces sp. NPDC045695; assembly: GCF_056432025.1. Taxonomy (NCBI): domain Bacteria; kingdom Bacillati; phylum Actinomycetota; class Actinomycetes; order Kitasatosporales; family Streptomycetaceae; genus Streptomyces; species Streptomyces sp. NPDC045695. The sequence goes on along the minus strand of NZ_JBWKJU010000003.1, from coordinate 276,605 downwards.
GGCGGTGCTGGGGATCGGCACCACCTTCTCCTTCTACTCCGGGCAGATCTGTACGGCCCCGACCCGGGTGATCGCGCACCGGGCGGTCCACGACCGGCTGATCGAGAAGCTCACCGGCTACCTGGCCTTCATGAAGGTCGGGGACCCGGCCGCGCGGGGCACGGTGGTGGGGCCGGTGATCTCGGCGGCGCACCGCGACCGCGTGGAGTCGTACATCGAGCTGGGCAGGAAGGAGGGCGCGCGGATCGCGTACGGCGGCGAGCGCCCGGTGGTGGGGGACGGCCGTGGCTTCTACGTCGCCCCCACCCTCCTGGTGGACTGCACGAACGACATGCGCGTGGTCCGTGAGGAGATCTTCGGACCGGTCGTGGTGGTCGTCCCCTTCGACACGGAGGAGGAGGCCGTCGCCCTGGCCAACGACTCCGACTTCGGGCTGATCAGCTACGTGTGGTCGGGTGACTCCTCGCGCGCGTTCCGGGTGGCCCGCCGGCTCCGCTCGGGCGGGGTCGGCGTGAACACCGTCGGGCGGAACATGGAGGCGCCGTTCGGCGGCTTCAAGCGGTCGGGAGTCGGCCGGGACGTCGGCTCGTACGCGCTGCACGCCTACAGCGAGGTCCAGTCGATCGTCTGGGCCGGCTGAACCGGCCCCGGTCCTCAGTCCTTGTAGTAGTCGGTCAGGACGCAGCCCTTCACCAGGGCGGGTTCCTTCCGGAAGCCGCTCGGCGGGTTGAAGTCGGGGTGGCAGTTCAGCATCAGCAGCCCGGCCTGCGGCTTCAGCAGCGCGCTCATGGCCTCCGAGCTCTCGGATCCCATGGCGAAGTCCTGACCGATGACGATGCCGCTGTTGGGGTTCCCGCTGCCCTTCTTCGCGTCGACCTCGGCCTTGAAGGCCGTCTGGAAGACCTTGGGGTCCTTGATCATGTAGATGGTGGTGACGTTGCGCCTGCCGCAGTAGCCGACCTCGGTGACGGAGTAGGACGGGCCGTACTCGGCCTCCGGGCCCTCGCTCGGTCCGCCGCTGCCGCGGTCGGCGCTGATCGGGTCGCACTTCGTGAATCCGTTGACGAAGCGGGCGGCCGCGGCCATGGTCGCCGCCCTCGGCAGCTGCTGGAAGGCGGTGCCGTTCTTCGGGGCGTTCCCGTTGACCCCGCCGTTCTTCGTGGGGTTGTCCAGGGTGCCCTCGTTCGGGCCGCCGTCGCCGGTGCCGTTGGCGTTGCCGCCGCCTCCGGCCACGGAATCCCCACCGGCGCCGCCCACGACGCCGACGCCGGCCCCGCCGGCCGCCGTGTCGCCGCCGCCTCCGCAGGCGGTGAGGGTGAGCAGGGCGGTGACCGCCGTGACCGAGGCCAGTAGTGATGTAGTACGCATGCGCGCAGTCTCTCCCCGTGAATGATCTAGAACGGCGGCGACTCTAGAGCGTGATCATGTGCACGGCAAAACCGGCCCTGCGCCGCCGTTACCAGTGGTCACCACAAAGTCATGAGGGAAAGTTTAGAAACGGTCAAAACGGACATGGCTGCGGTTTCCGTATGGTGAAAGCCTGTGGACGTGGCCTGTTGAACCATGGACGTTTTCCGGCGCCGACCTTGTATTGCTCGCCTGCCGAGGGTCTGAATCTCGGAATTCGAAGGCATTCGGGGCCGTCCAATTCCGGAGTCGAATCCTCCAGATGTGGAATGCGCACCATCTAACGTCCTGACCCATGACTCAGCTGGACGTTCGGCCTCAGGCCGGAGACACGGTAAACGGCGTCGCCGAGGGCGACGTGCGCGGCAAGGGCCTCGGCAAGGGTTCGGTCGGACTGGTCGGAAGCGCCGTCATCGGCATCTCCACCGTCGCCCCCGTCTACTGCCTGACCTCGACCCTCGGCTCCACGGCCGGAGAGGTCGGCATGCAGATGCCGGCGATCTTCCTCGCCGGCTTCCTCCCGATGCTCCTCGTCGCCTTCGCCTACCGCGAGCTCAACAAGGCCATGCCGGACTGCGGCACTTCCTTCACCTGGACCGTCAAGGCCTTCGGCCCGCGGATCGGTTGGATGTGCGGCTGGGGCCTGGTGATCGCCACGATCATCGTGCTCTCCAACCTCGCGGGCGTCGCCACCTCCTACTTCTGGCTGCTGGCCGGCGAGATCACCGACAATCCGTCGATCGCGGCCCTGGACGACAACAAGCTCGTCCACATCACCACCTGCCTGACCCTGATCGCCGTCGCGACCGCCATCAGCTACCGCGGCATGACCGCCACCAAGGGCGTCCAGTACGCGCTCGTCGGCCTCCAGCTCGCCGTGCTCGCCATCTTCGTCGCGATGGCCTTCCAGAAGGCCTCCGCCGGCACCTTCGACACCGGCCTGGACTTCTCCTGGTCCTGGATGAACCCCTTCGCGGTCGAGTCCATGGCGGCCTTCACCGCCGGACTCTCGCTCTCGATCTTCATGTACTGGGGCTGGGACACCTGCATGACCACGAACGAGGAGACCGTCGGCTCGGCAAAGACCCCCGGCCGCGCCTCGCTCATCGCGATGGTCGTCCTGGTCGGCTCGTACCTCGCCACCGGCATCGCCGCCCAGATGGCCGTCGGCTCCGGCGGCGAAGGCCTCGGCCTGGCCAACGAGGAGACCTCCGACAACGTCTTCGCGGCCCTCGCCGGCCCGGTCATGGGCCCCGTGCTCGGCGTCCTGCTCTTCGTCGCCGTCCTGGCCTCCGCCGCCGCGTCCCTGCAGACCACCTTCATCCCGGTGGCCCGTACGGTCCTCGCCATGTCGACGTACGAGGCGCTGCCGCCCGCGTACGCCAAGGTCCACCCGAAGTTCAAGACCCCGGGCCGCGCCACCGTCATGGCGGGCGTCGCCACCGGCGTCTTCTACACGGTGATGACCCTCGTCAGCGAGAACGTCCTGACCGACACGATCTTCGCGCTCGGCCTGATGATCTGCTTCTACTACTCGCTGACGGCCTTCGCCTGCGTCTGGTACTTCCGCGGCGAACTGCGCCGCTCCGGGCGCGACCTGCTCTTCAAGGGCGTCTTCCCGGCGCTGGGCGGAGTGCTGCTGGCCGCGGTGTTCTTCAAGACCCTCTTCGACATGTGGGACCCGGCCTACGGCTCCGGCTCCACCGTCCTCGGCGTCGGCAGCGTCTTCGTCATCGGCGTCGGCCTGCTGGCCCTCGGCCTGGTGATCATGTACGTCACCGAACGCCGCAGCCCGGCCTTCTTCCGCGGCGAGGTCCTGACGAAGTCCACCCCGGCCCTGGTGGTCGAGGACTGACCCTCCCGCCCCCTGTGGGCTGCCGTTCGCGCTCTGTCATCCCCGCTGCCCCGGATCGATCCACGGTCCGGGGCAGCGGGCGTTTATACGGGCGGGGGGTGACCCGGGTGCGGCGGGGTCGTTGGGACGGGCATGAACGCCATGAAGCGCACCCTCGCCGCCCTGGTCGTCTCCGGTGGCGCCGCCCTCGTCCTCACTCCCGTCGCCGCGCACGCCGACGGGCCGGCCGGCAACGGGGCCCCCGCGGTCGCCGGCCGCGTCCTCGACATCGTCGACCACCCCGCTCAGACCGTGCAGGACACCAAGACGGCGGTGGGCGTGACCGCCGCGGCCACCGACTCCTCCCTCAAGGGCACCGGCACGGCTCTGGCCGGACTCCCGAAGACCCCGAAGGTCGACTGACCTCAGCGGGCGGCGGCGGGGGCGGCCTGCGCGGCGGTGACCAGGACCAGCGGGATCTCGCGGGCCGTCGCCTCGCGGTAGGCCGCGTACGAGGGCATCGCGGCCACCACCACCGGCCACAGGCGGTCCGCCTCGGCCCGGGTGGCGCGGCGGGCGGTCGCCGGGAAGCTCTCGGCGCCGACCTGGAGGGTGACGGCCGGGTCGGCGGTCAGGTTCAGGTACCAGGCCGGGTGGCGGTCGGCTCCCGCGTTGGACGCCGTCAGGACGTACGCACTCCCGTCGCGCACGTAGGCCAGCGCCGTCCGCCGCAGCTGGCCCGACCTGCGGCCCCGCATGGTCAGCAGCAGGTCCGAGATCCCGGGCCGCGGCTGCCCGGCCGTCTCCTCGAAGCGCCGGATGTGCTCGGCGACCCAGGGGTTCGGGCTGTCGGCCACCGTGCCCGCAGCGGCGCTCACCGCCGTCTCTGCGTCGGTCATGCGGGGCCCACCCCCGCGTGCGCCGCGTGCAGGGTCGGGGCCGCCACCTCGTCCACCACGGCCCGCGCGAAGTCCGCGTGGGTGATCCGGCTCGCCGCATCCGCCGCCACGCCGGGGGTGTAGCCCCCCGCTGCCGCCCCGCCCTCGGCGAAGTCCCCGGCTGGGCTCAGCGCCGCCCAGTCCAGCTCCGCCGGAGCCTGCGCCCGCAGCGCGGCGGTCCCGGCCGCGTGGCCGACGTAGAACTCCCGCCACTCCTGCGGGTACCCCGGCGTGTCCATCAGCAGCGCGCCCGACGCGGTGGGCAGTACGGAGGCCAGCGCGACCACGACCAGCCGTCGCACCCCGGCCCGCGGGAGCCCGGCCGCCAGCGCCCCGGCGGCGGCCGGGAAGAAGACCCCGGGGGCCGCCTGCGGGTCGTACACCGCGGCCACCGCCGCGTCGTGTCCGGCGGCCAGCCGCTCCACGTCCGCCGCCGAGGTCACGTCCCCGTCGGCGCGGCCCGCCTCCGTCACCTCGTACCCGCGCGCCCGCGCTTCGGCGACGACGGCCCGGCCGACGCGGCCCCGGGCCCCGAACACGATGAGCTTCAAGTTCGTCATGCGGCGAGCCTAGGAAAGGGTGTGGTTACCGAACGGATACCGGCCTACCGTGTGGATCATGAGCGAACCGACGCCGCCGCAGCCCCTGGACCCGGAGATGTTCGACCCCGTCTGCCCCTCGCCGCTGGTCCCGTTCCGGATCGGCGACAAGTGGGCCACGCTGGTCCTGCGCTGCCTGGAGGGCGGCCCCCGCCGCTTCTCCGAGCTCAAGGTCCCGCTGCGCGGCATCACCGCCAAGTCCCTGACCCAGTCCCTGCGCGGGCTGGAACGCGACGGCTTCGTCGTACGGGAGGAGCACGGCACCCCCGAGCGCCGCGTCACCTACGCCCTCACCCCGCTGGGCCGGGGCCTCCTGGGCCCGCTGGACGCGGCGTGCGAGTGGACCCGCGAACACTGGGACGAGCTGATCGACGCCCAGGAGGCGGGCCTGTCGCAGCGCTAGGCGCCGCCCGAGGACGCCGGAATAGGTCGCGCAGCAAGGCAGTTGCACGCGAGGCACGCGCCGACGACCGAGATCCGGAGACGACATGACGACCGAACCAGCCAGCGACACGGACCGCTCGTTCCTCTTCGTCGTGGGTAGCGCCCGCCCCGACGGCAACACCGAGATCCTCGCCCGCGCGGCCGCCGAGCAGCTGCCGCCCGGCATTCCGCAGCGATGGGTGGACTTGACCCAACTTCCGCTGCCCGACTTCCAGGACGGCCGTCACGAGAGCGGCTCCTGGCCGGTCGGAGAGGCCGAGGAGGAGCTGCGCCGGGCGACGCTGGAGGCCACCGACATCGTCATCGTCTCGCCGCTGTACTGGTACACCCTCTCCGCGCACACCAAGCGCTACCTCGACTACTGGTCGGGCTGGCTCGGCGTGCCCGGCATGGACTTCAAGGAGCGGATGGCGGGCCGGACCCTGTGGGGGGTCACGGTCATGGCCCACGAGGAGGAGGTCGTCGCCGACGGGCTGGTGACCACCCTCACCAACACGGCGGCCTACCTGCGCATGCGCTTCGGCGGCGTCCTGTTCGGCAACGGCTCGCGCCCCGGCCAAGTACGCGCCGACGAGCGGGCGATGGTCCGCGCCAAGACCTTCTTCGAGCGCGAGACCCCGCTCGCCCGGTTCCCCTACGAGCAGGACTAGCTCAGCGGGCGGTGACCACTCCGCCGAGGAAGGCGCCCCAGGCGCCGGGGGTGACGGCCAGCTCGGGACCGGCCGTCACCTTGGAGTCCCGGATGTGGACGGCTTCCGCGCAGGCTGCCACCTCGACGCAGTCGTCGCCGTCGCTGCCGCTGTACGTGGACTTGTGCCAGGAGAGGGCGACCTCGACGCAGTCGTCGCCCTCGCTTCCGCTGTAGCTGCTCTTGAACCACCGGAGCCGGGAGCTGTTCACAGGGATCCTCGCATTCGCATCAACAGGCCCGCGCTGTCCGCAGGATTGAGGGCCTGGATGCGAAGTTTGGCATACCGCTGGTGGAGCACGCTGACGGCTTTCGGGTCAGAAATGACCTGGCCCGTCTTCTGGCCCTCGCTGTAACCCAACCACTCGTGCTCATGGGTTTCGAGGAGTCGGAAGGGGCCGTCGGTACCCGCGTGTTCCGGACTGATCAACGGCATCATCTGGAGATCGACATTGGGTAGCTTCCCCACCTCCAGCAGGTGGGTGATCAGCTCATGGGTCACCTCCGGTCCGCCGGTCTGCCGCTCGATCACCGCCTGTTCGATGATGAAGCTGAAAGCGACGTACGGGGTCTTGAGAAGCAGCGCTTGCCGGGCCAGCCGGAACGCGACACGCGCCTCCGCTTCCTCCCGCGTCGCCAGTGGCGGCACGTCCCGGATCTGGGCATGGGCGTAGGCCTCCGTCTGCAACAGTCCCGGTATCGACCTGCACTCGTACGTGTTGAGGGCGATCGCGTCCTCTTCCAGCTCCGCCCACCGCCGGAACCACTTCGCCAGCCCCCGCCGCCGCGCCAGCCGCTTCGCCGCGATGCGGATGACGCCGAAGCCGTCCAGTACCTCCTCCGACTTCTCCACGAACCGCGTGGACGGATGGCGGCGGCCCTGCTCGACCGCGGCCACGTACTGGACCGAATACCCGACCAGCGGTCGGAACTGCTCCTGGGTCAGGCCGGCCCGTTTGCGGAACGCCTTGATGGTCTCGCCGAAGTTCCGCAGGTCGTCGTCCGGTTCGACCTCGGCGTCGCCGCTCTCGTCGACACTCGTCACAGCGGTCACCTCCCCGGAGACAGGCTCACGCACGGTGACTGCGACTGTCCAGAGAGTGGACTACTACAGTTGAAAAGTAGTAGTCGTCGTGCTGGGAACATGCCTGGCCGCACGGGACCTTTTTTCCATGACCGCACCCTCCGGCCCCGCTCCGGCCCTCGTACGCACGTTCACTCAGCGTTTCAGCTCCACCCGCCGGGGGGCCCGCCTCGCCCGGCGGCTCGCGCTCCTCCAGCTCCACGAGTGGGGCATCCCCGAGGCCACCGCGCTCTGCGCCGACGCGGGGCTCCTCGTGGCCGAGCTCGCCGCGAACGCCGTCGCCCACGGGCGGGTCGCGGGGCGCGACTTCGAGGTGCGGATGGTGCTGCTGGAGGAGGTGCTGCGGGTGGAGGTGTCCGACGGGCGCGGCGACCGGCGGCCGGCGGTGCGGCCGCACGCCTACCAGGCGGAATCCGGCTACGGCCTGCGCATCGTCGACGCCCTCGCCGCGGGCTGGGGCGTCACGGACCGCGTGGTCGGAAAGACGGTCTGGGCAGAGCTGGCCCGCCGGGCGGATGCGGAACCGCCCGCCGGGACGGCGGCACGGCTCAGCGGTCCCGGTACACCTCGCGTCGGTGGCCCGCTGCCAGTACCCAAACGATGAGTCGGCGGTCCTCGACGGTGTAGACCACGCGGTAGTCACCGATGCGCAGGCGCCAGCGCGACGCGTGCCCCTGGAGGGCCTTGATGTCAGAGGCTGCCGTGTCCCCCGCAGTCAGCGCCGTCTGCAGTTCGGCGAGTCGGTGCAGGATCCGCAGGGCGTCGCGAAGAGCTTCGGGCCGGCCGCGCCGCCGATCATGGTGCGGGGGCCGTACAGGGGGACTCCGGGGGCGAGTTCGCGCGGGGCCTGGACGGGCTTGGGGTAGGCGGAGCTCGCCTGGACGGAGGAGAACTCGCCGCCGGGTTCAGGGGCCCATGCGGTCGTAGGGCTCCGGTTGGAGGAGCCCCGGGACCGACCGGCACTCGTACGTGTTGAGGGTGATGGCCACCTCTTTCAGCTCCGCCCCCCGGCGGAACCAGCTCGCCAACCCCCGCCGCCGGGTTGGCTGCTTCGCGGCGATGTCGATGACGCCGTAGGTGTCCAGGACCGCTTCCGTCTTGTTCACGAACTTCTGCGACGGGTGGCGGCGGCCCTGCTCCACCGAGCCGACGTACTGCACCGAGTACCCGATTAGCGGGGTCACCTGCTCCTGGGTCAGGCCGGCGCGTTTGCGGGAGACCTTGACCGTCTCGCCGAAGCTGCGCAGGTTGTCGTCCGGCTCGACCTCGCCGACGCCCGCGGCGACCGCCGCCCGGCCGTCCAGCCGCACGCCTACCAGGCGGAATCCGGCTACGGCCTGCGCATCGTGGACGCCGTCGCCACCGACTGGGGCCTCTCGGACTGCCTCGTCGGCAAGACGGTCGGGGCCGAGCTGACCCGTCGGGGGTCGGCCCCGACGGCCTGCACCGATACCCCGGTGCGTCGCGTTCGAACCGGCAGGTAGGATCCGCCTGCCCGCGAGGCCGTGATCGTCACAAGGCCCGGGTGCACCTGGACTGGGGGGTTCATGAGATTGCTGCCCATGGGCAGAAGAGCGCAGACCAGACGCGGCAGAGCACGGGCCCTCGCCTCGGGGGCCCTGCTTCTGGCGCTTCTGGCCTCGCTCACCGGCCAGGCGGGTACCGCGCTCGCGGCGCCGCCCGAGAAGTCCGCCACCGCTTCGCCGCGGCAGGAGACCGGAGCGGGTACGCCGTCGGCCGCGCCGACAGGGCCGCAGGCGCCGCCCGCGGCGGATCCGAAGAGGGATCCCAAGGCGCAGCGCGAGGCTGACGTCCGTGCTCTTCAACAGGCCGGGGTGGCAGAGGTGTGCCCCGCGGACCTGGCTCCACGAGCCGTCGTCAACTGCAGGATCAAGGGGGGCCAGATCACCTCCTTCTCGCTCGCACTGCCGCAGCAGAAGGACATGGTCCGCTACTGGGCAGCCACGCCCCAGTCGTTCGCCGAGACCAGGCTGCTCGCGCCGGACGGCGCCAGGGTGAGCTGCCAGCTGATCGAGAACGAATACCACTGCCCCACGAACCGGGCTGGGACGTACTCGCTGCAGGTCGTGAACACGTACCCATTGGCCAACGACAGCGACCTGTCCGTCTCGTACCTCGCGCTGCTCTCCGCCACGTGCGAGAGCGTGAGCGCCGCCGACAGCATGCTCGGCGCCCCCAGGGTCATTCGGGGACAGGTGCCGCTCGGCTCGACGGGCTGCTACGCCCTGTCCATGGCCGCGAACGACATGCTGCGCGCCACCGTGCACGAAGGCCTCGTCAGCACCGACGTCTACGACGGCGACGGCAACAAGCTCTGTGTTCCCCCGAACTACTCCTACTTCGACTGCAGGCTCACGGGTGCCGCGCCCTTCCGGGTCGTGACCAGCGGCTCTGAGTACCCCTACACGCTGACCTTCGCCCGGCTTTCCAAGCCCGAGGGGTGTCCCGTGGTAGAGCCGCAAGTGTTCGGCACCTCGCCCGACCTGAACTCCACCGTGCCGTGCAGGCTCATGCGGGCCACGGAGTCCGCCCGGTACACCTTCGGCCCCGTCGTCACCGCGCAGTACTACGCGCCTCAAGGACATCTGTTCTCGTCGGACGGGACGTCAAGGAACGACGCCTGCTGGCGCGGAACCTGTGACCTGACTGCCGGCGACTACACGTGGGTGAACTACACGCAGGTGCTGGACAGCCCGCCGTACGGCATGGCGTTCCACTCGGCCAAGGAGACCCGCGGCTGCACCGCGACCCACGACAACGGACTGGCCGCCGGTCCCGTCAAGGCGGTCTTCGCCACCCCCGGGCAGCGGCTGTGCCTCACCCTGCCGACCGCCACCGGCAACGGCGTCTACCTGCTCAACCCTCCACCCCTGAACGGACTCCACGTCGCGGTGAACGACGCGGAGGGCAAGCAGCAGTGTGAACTGGACGGCAGCTATGGCGCCACGTCCGTCACCTGCAAGCTGACCGGCACCGCCCCCTTCCGAGCGGTGCTCACCGGTACGCCGGGCACGTACGGGCTGACCGTCCACCGGACCGGCGAGCACAGCGGCTGCGCCGCATGGCCCCGTACCGGCTTCGACGGCTCCGCAGGGGTTCAGGTACCGTCGACGAGGCACGCCTGTCTGAGCATTCCGGCCGACCAGCACTCCACCGCTGAGCTGATCGACCGCGTTGATACGGACGGCCGACAGGGTCTGGTCCAGGCGTTCGACCCGTCCGGTACTCCTGCGTGCACCGCAGGCGTGCCCGTCAGCTGCCGGTTCATTCCCGGTGTGGCCTACACGGCGCTGTTGCTGAGCGACGGGATGTACTCCGTCAAGCTGGCGCGGCGGGACGTCTCCTCAACGGCGACGTGCTCGGCCACGGCGTCCACCAAGGTGGGTGGTCCGTCCACTCCCGTTGAGCTGGGCGCCCCCCTGGACGCCCGTTGCCTGCGGATCAGCGGTGCCGCGACCGACAAGTTCTGGCTGGGCGACCGCATGGCGGGGCGGTACCTGAAGGATGTCACCTCGACCTGGCTCACGGTTCTCGACGCGGACGGCAAGCTGCTCTGCCAGCAGGCGAACAGCCTCGCGTGCAAGGTGACCGGCTCGACCTCCTACACGGTCGTGCTCTCGCCCCACCGCTACGCCGACCAGCCCGTCAGCAGTGCCATGGACATCTGGAAGGTGGGTACGGCTGCCGGCTGGGCACCCGAATGCACGGCCAACCCGGTCTCTGTCGACGGCTTCGCCCTGCGTGGCGGAGTGCTCTCCGAGACGTCTTCCGCCCACTGCGCCGTGGTCGACATGAAGCCCGGTGGGTCCTTCTACGTCTCCGGCTTCACGACCAACGCCGACAAGAACACGCCGGCACCTGCCCTGAGCCTGCACAACCTCAGCGAGTGGAACAGTGCAGACCCCCAGTACAGCTGTAGGCAGCAGTGGGACCAGTTCAGCGTCTACTGTGAGGCGGACCGGGAGGCCGAGCCCGCGCAGGCCCTCCTGATGCTGAGCGCAGGCAGGACCCCGACGCCAGCCGTCTACGGCATGCGCGGGGCATGCGGCCAGTGCTATGTGCCGGAGATCGAGGCCCCGGCCTCGATCAGCCCTCACACCAGCGAGGCGAACACGCAGACGCAGGCCGTCGTCCGAGGTACGTCGCTCACCCTGAAGACCCGCATGAAGGTGGCGCGTGAGGGGAGCGACCAGCAGGCGCTCCTGTCCCCGCTTTCCGTCAACGCGGACGGGACCGAGCTGACCGTCCAGGTGGACACCAAGGGCCTGGAGCCGGGTGCGTACGATCTGCTCCTCGACGGGGTCGGCTACACCACCGGGGTGCCCTCGCGGGGGTACCTGCCGAAGGCCTACACAGTGACCGCGCCGGCCCCCACCCCTGCCCCGAAGGGCAGCCGGTTCGTGCCGCACGGCCCGGCACGGTTCCTCGACACGCGTGACGGTACCGGCGCGACGAAGCAGCGGGTCGGACCGGGCGGCGTCGTCACCCTCCAGGTCGCCGGCGTGAAGGGCATTCCAGCCACCGGGGTCACGGCCGTGGTCATGAACGTGACCGCCGTCCAGCCGACCGAGGCCGGGCACGTGACGGTCTACCCGAACGGCCAGCCCACGCCCAAGGTGTCGAACCTCAACTTCGCACCCGGGCAGATCGTCCCCAATCTGGTGACGGTGCCGGTGGTGAACGGCAAGGTCGACCTGCGCAACAACGCCGGTTCGGTGGACCTGATCGCTGACGTCACCGGCTACTACACCGACAAGGCCGGGGCGGGCTCCGCCTTGGACCCGATCACGCCCGCGCGGTTCCTCGACACGCGTGACGGCACGGGTGCGAAGCGACAGCGGGTCGGTCCGGGCGGGGTTGTCACCCTCCAGGTTGCGGGCGTCAAGGGTGTCCCGGCGAGCGGGGTCACGGCCGTGGTCATGAACGTGACCGCCGTCCAGCCGACCGAGGCCGGGCACGTCACCGTCTACCCGAACGGCCAGGCGGCGCCGGGCGTGTCGAACCTCAACTTCACGCCCGGACAGATCGTCGCCAACCTGGTGACGGTGCCCGTGGTCAACGGCAAGGTCGACCTGCGCAACAACTCCGGGTCGGTGGACCTCATCGCCGACGTCACCGGCTACTACGCGGCCACCGGCTCGGCCTTCTCCGCCGCCGGTCCGGTCCGCCTCCTCGACACGCGCGAGGGCACCGGCGCCCGCGCCGGGGCGGTGGGTCCGGGCGGTTCGGTGAGCCTCCAGGTGACCGGGGCAGCGGGTGTGCCCGCGCAGGGGGTGACCGCCGTCGTCCTGAACGTCACGGTCACCAACCCGACGGAGGCCAGCCACCTGATCGTCCACCCGCACGGGATCGCACGGCCGGGCGTTTCGAACCTCAACTACACCGCCGGGCAAACCGTCGCCAACCTGGTGGTCGTCCCCGTGGTGGACGGGCAGGTGACCTTCTACAACAACTCCGGTTCGACCGACGTGATCGCCGACCTGAACGGGTACTTCACGTCCTGATGACCGCGGCAGAGTGAACACCGGGGCCCGTCCGATCGCAATGATCGGGCGGGCCCCGCCGCTGTACGTGAACCGGGTCGCGGGGTCAGAGGTACTGCGCGAAGTCGTCCAGCGTGCGCAGGATCTCCGGCTCCGGGGCCGAGGGGAGTTGAAGGACGACCTCCTCGATGCCGAGGTCGGCGTAGTGGCCGAGCTTGCCGGGATTGGGCTGGACGGCGTACGGGACCACCTGGAGGGATTTCGGGTCGCGCCCGGCGGTTTCCCAGACCTGGCGGAGCACCGGAATGGACTCGGTGAGGCCGCGGCCGCCGATCGGGAGCCAGCCGTCGGCGTGGTCCGCGATGGCGGTGAAGAGCTTCGGGCCCGCCGCGCCGCCGATCATGGTGCGGGGGCCGTACAGGGGGACTCCGGGGGCGAGTTCGCGCGGGGCCTGGGCGGGCTTGGGGTAGGCGGAGCTCGCCTGGACGGAGGAGAACTCGCCGACGTAGGCCGCCGGTTCGGGGGCCCACAGGGTGCGCATGAGCGCCATGCGGTCGCGGACCAGCTCGCGGCGGGTGCGCCATTCGACACCGTGGTCCGCGGCCTCCTCCACGTTCCAGCCGTAGCCGATGCCGAGGGTGAAGCGGCCGCCGCTGAGGTGGTCGAGGGTGGCGATCTGCTTCGCGAGGACGATCGGGTCGTGCTGGGCGACGAGGGTGATGCCCGTGCCGAGGTGGAGCCGTTCCGTCACGGCGGCGGCCTGGCCGAGGGCCACGAAGGGGTCGAGGGTGCGCCCGTACATCTCGGGGAGGTCGCCGCCCATGGGGGCGCCGGTTTCGCGGGCGACCGGGATGTGGGTGTGCTCCGGGAGGTAGAGGCCGGAGAATCCGCGCTCTTCGAGGCTGCGGGCGAGGCGTACGGGGGAGACGGTGCGGTCGGTGAGGAAGATGGTCGTGGCGATCCGCATGGGTGCTGGCACCTCCGAGACGTGGGACTGGCCACGGTACGGGGTGAGCGGGGGGAAAGGTGAGGGGGCGTCAAGCCGTCGTGCCGTCGCGCCTTCGGGCCTGCGCTCAGCCGCGGGGGTAGCGGGTCAGCCAGCCCGGGGTGGAGAGCGTGGGGCTGTGGAGGGCGGGGCCCTGGGTCAGCTCCAGGGCGAAGTCGTCGGCGAGTTCCAGGAGCGTGGCGCGGGCGCGGCCTTCGAGTTCGGCGAGCCAGGCGGCCGGGAGGGCGGTCTCGCCGTGGAGGGCGCCGAGCAGGGCGCCGCACAGGGCGCCCGCGGCGGCGGAGTCGCCGCCGTGGTCGACGGCGAGACGCAGGCCGTGCGGGACGTCTTCGGCGACGAGGGCGCAGTAAACGGCGACGGCGAGGGCGCCGGCGGCGTCGTGGCGGTCCGGGCCGTCGCCGTCGCCGTCGTCTCCGGGGGAGAGGGCGAGGGCTTCGACGGCGGCGGGGCCGGGCGCGCCCTGGGTGACGGCCGCCAGGGCGCGCTGGAGGGCGTCCGTGACCGGCTGGTGGCCGGGGCGGCCGCCCAACAGGCCGAGCGCGCGCTGGACGGCGGAGTCGAGGGAGTCACCGCGGGTCAGGCCGTGGACGATGACGGCGAGGCCGCCCGCGGAGAGGCAGGCGGTGGGGTGGCCGTGGCTCTGGGCGGCGCATTCGACGGCGAGCTGGAGGACCAGGGCGGGTTCCCAGCCGACGAGCAGCCCGAAGGGGGCCGAGCGGGTGGCGGCGGCCGCGTCGCGGGCGGTGGGGTTCTTGGGCTGGTCGAGCGTGCCGAGGACGTCGTCGGCGAAGCCGGTCAGGCAGGCGCGGTCCGGGCCGCGGCGGGCGTAGAGCCATTCCTCCTGCGCGAGCCAGCCGTTGTCCTCGCGGCGCTCGTCGGGGCCCCAGTCGTGCTGGGTGGCGGCCCAGCGCCGGTAGGCGCGGTGCAGGTCGGTGGGCGGGTGCCAGGCGCCGGTGTCGCGGCGTACGTGGGCCCGTATCAGCCCGTCCACGGTGAACAGGGTGAGCTGGGTGGCGGCGGTCACCGTGCCGCGGCGGGCGGGTGCCGGGACGGGGGTGGCCGCGGGGCCGGGCGGGCCCGCCGGGCCGTGGGCCGCGCCCAGGGCGTCGCCGAGGGCCGCGCCGAGGAGCGTGCCGCGGACGCGGCTGCGGAAGTCCTGCTGCTCGACGCGGCCCCAGAGCAGGACGCCCGCGCTGGCGCCCGCGCCGCCGGCTGCGCCGTGCCGAGCGGTCCGGGTGCCGGTGCCTCCGGCGGGCGTGGCGGTCGGTCCGGCCGCGGCGCGGCTCGCGCCCGGGGCGCGGGCGGCCGCCGGGTGCGGGCCCGCTGGCGCGGGGCTGTGCGGGGTGCCTGCGGCGGGGGCGGGGGCCGGTCCGGCTTCGCCGGGGCCGAGGTGACCCGCTGCGGCTGCGCCGAGCGGCGTGCCCGCGGCGGGGCCGAGCGGCGTGCCCGCGGCGGGGGTGCCGGCCGGCTGGGGTGGGGCCCCGTGCGGCAGCGCGCCCGCGCCCGCGCCGGGGCCGTCGGTGCCGTCCACCGCGCCGTTCGTACCGATCACTTCGTCCACCCCCGGCAACGTGCCGCGCTGACCACCGCATCCGGTACCCGTACCGGCCGCGCACGCGAACCCGCACTGTAGTGGACAGCTTCGATCGAATCCGGAAGCGGTTCGCCAAGTGGTCGTGAACCGGGTGCGGATCCGCCAGAATGCGAACACTTCCGGCCTCGACCTGACGCACCCCGTCTCGGACGTCCCGGGCTCAGTCCAGTACGGGCAGCAGCTCCGGCAGGTGTCCGTCCGAGGCGAGGGCCGCCCGCTGCCGTTCCGGCGGGACCTCCCCGTACAGCGTCGTACGGGCCTTCGCGGGCCGGCCGGCCGCCCCGGCGACCGCGATCAGGTCCTGGACCGACTTGTACGAGCCGTAGCTCGACCCCGCCATCCGGGAAATGGTCTCCTCCATCAGGGTCCCGCCCAGGTCGTTCGCCCCCGACCGCAGCATCTCGGCCGCGCCCTCCGCCCCCAGCTTCACCCAGCTCGTCTGGATGTTGGTGATGTGCGGGTGGAGCAGGAGCCGGGCCATCGCCGTCACCGCGCGGTTGTCGCGGACCGTCGGACCGGGCCGGGCGATGCCCGCGAGGTAGACCGGCGCGTTGGTGTGGATGAAGGGGAGCGTGACGAACTCCGTGAAGCCGGCCACGCCCTTGGAGAGCGCGGTCCGCTGGATCCGCGCCAGCGTGCGGAAGTGGCCGAGCCAGTGCCTCGGCTGGTCCACGTGCCCGTACATCATCGTGGACGAGGAGCGGATCCCGAGCTCGTGCGCCGTGGTGACGACGTCGATCCAGTCCGCCGTCGGGAGCTTGCCCTTGGTGAGCACCCAGCGGACCTCGTCGTCCAGGATCTCCGCCGCCGTTCCCGGGATGGAGTCCAGCCCGGCCTCCTTGGCCGCCGTCAGCCAGTCCCGTACGGACATCCCCGTCCGCGTGGCGCCGTTGACGACCTCCATCGGGGAGAAGGCGTGCACGTGCATGCCGGGCACCCGCTCCTTCACCGCCCGTGCGATGTCGAAGTACGCCGTCCCCGGCAGGTCCGGGTGGATGCCGCCCTGCATGCACACCTCGACCGCGCCGACGTCCCACGCCTGGGCGGCCCGGTCGGCGACCTGGTCGAGGGAGAGCGTGTACGCGTCGGCGTCCGTACGGCGCTGCGCGAAGGCGCAGAAGCGGCAGCCGGTGTAGCAGACGTTCGTGAAGTTGATGTTCCGCGTGACGATGTACGTGACCTCGTCGCCGACGACCGACTTGCGCAGGTCGTCGGCGATCCGGCACAGCGCGTCGAGCGCCGGCCCGTCCGCGTGCAGCAGCGCGAGCGCCTGCTCGTCGGTGAGCCGGGTGGGGTCGTCGGCGGCCTGCGCCAGGGCGGCGCGCACGTCCGTGTCGATGCGCTCGGGCACCATCCCGGGCGCCGCGGCCTCCCGCAGCGCCTCCCAGTCGCCGTACACCTCGTCGAAGTCGTCGCGCCGGTCGCCCGTGCGGCCCTCGGTGTCGATGGTGGCGTGCAGGTCGGTGCGCCCGTACGCGGTGAAGCCCTCGTCCGGCTCCTGCCACGGCCGGCCCTCGACCGTCGCGGCCTCGTTCGCCAGCCCCGTCCCCGCATCGGCCAGGGCGCGCACGTGCGGCAGCAGCCGGGGGTCCAGCCAGGGCTCGCCGCGCTGGAGGAACTCCGGGTAGATGGTGAGGCGTTCGCGCAGCTCGAAGCCGGCGGCGGCGGTGCGCTCGGCCAGCTCCTCGATGTGCGGCCAGGGACGCTCGGGATTGACGTGGTCGGGGGTCAGCGGCGAGACCCCGCCCCAGTCGTCGATGCCCGCGCCGATGAGCAGGGCGTACTCGGCGTCCACCAGGTTCGGCGGGGCCTGGATCCGGGCGCCCGGACCGAGGATGTGCCGGGCGACGGCGATGGCGGCGGCCAGCTCCTCCAGCTCCGCGTCCGGCATGCCGCGCATGGCGGTGTCCGGCTTGGCGCGGAAGTTCTGGACGATGACCTCCTGGATGCCGTGGTAGGCGCGCTGGATCCGCCGGAGCTCGAAGAAGGCCTCGGCCCGCTCCTCGTAGGACTCGCCGATCCCGATCAGCACCCCGGTTGTGAAGGGGACGTTGGAGCGGCCCGCGTCCTCCAGCACCCGCAGCCGGACCGCCGGGTCCTTGTCGGGGGAACCGTGGTGGGGGCCGCCGGGCTCCGACCACAGGCGGGTGGCGGTGGTCTCCAGCATCATGCCCATGCTCGGCGCGACGGGCTTGAGCCGCTGCAGATCGGACCACGACAGCACGCCGGGGTTGAGGTGCGGCAGCAGGCCGGTCTCCTCCAGCACCCGGATGGCCATGGCCCGTACGTAGGCGAGGGTGTCGTCGTAGCCGTGCGCGTCGAGCCACTCCCGTGCCTCGGGCCAGCGGTCCTCGGGGCGGTCACCGAGGGTGAAGAGCGCTTCCTTGCAGCCCATCGCCGCGCCCTGGCGGGCGATGTCGAGGACCTCGTCGGGGGAGAGGTACATGCCGTGACCGCTCCGCCGGAGCTTGCCGGGCACGGTCACGAAGG
The DNA here is from genome assembly GCF_056432025.1 of Streptomyces sp. NPDC045695. Classification (NCBI taxonomy): domain Bacteria; kingdom Bacillati; phylum Actinomycetota; class Actinomycetes; order Kitasatosporales; family Streptomycetaceae; genus Streptomyces; species Streptomyces sp. NPDC045695. The sequence continues at coordinate 259,017 of NZ_JBWKJU010000003.1, read as the reverse complement.
TGCAGTAGTGACACTTGTCGCGGCACAGCCGGGTCAGCGGGATGAAGACCTTGCGCGAGTACGTGATGACGCCGGGCCGGCCGGCGGCGGCGAGCCCGGCGTCCCGTACGCGGGCCGCAGAGGCGGCGAGGTCCCGCAGGGACTCGCCGCGCGCCCGCAGGAGCACGGCCGCCTCGGTCGCGTCGAGCGCGACGCCGTCTCGGGCCCGCCGGAGCGCACGGCGCATCGCGTTTTCGGTCGGAGCGTCACTCGGAGTGGTCATACGGGGAGCATACGATCCGACGTTCCGCCGGTGGTGCGGGTCATCGCATCAGCTCACCGGCGTTGACCAGCAGGGACTGGCCGGTTATCGCCCGCGCCCGGTCGGACGCGAGGAACACGGCGGCGTCGGCGACGTCCCCGTCGGTGGCGAGGTCGGGCAGCGCCATGCGGTCGGTCAGCCGGGCGTGGACCTCGGCCTCGGGGACGCCCTCCGTGTGTGCGGTGAAGGTGACGAAGGCCTGGACGGGCGGGCCCCACATCCAGCCGGGCAGCACGGTGTTGACCCGGATCCGGTGGGGGCCGAGCTCGCGGGCCATGGAGTACATGGCGGAGGTGAGCGCGCCCTTGGAGGCGGCGTAGGCGGCCTGCTGCACCTCGTTGGGCGCGGCGATCGCGGACTGCGTCCCGATGATGACCACGGACCCGCCGCGTTCCTTGAGCGCGGGCAGGCAAGCCCGGGTCATCCGCAGGGTGCCCAGCAGATTGACGTCGATGATCTGGGCCCAGGTCCCGAAGTCGGCGCCTTCCAGCCCCCCGAAGTACGCGTCCCAGGCGGCGACGTGCACGACGGCGTCGACCCCGCCGAAGCGTTCGGCGGCGAGGGCCGCCAGCGCCTCGCACTGTCCCTCGTCGCGGATGTCGGTGGTCCGGTAGGCGGTGTGGATCCCGTCGGGGTCGATCTCCGCGGCGGACTTGGCGAGATGGGCCTCGGTCCGCGCCCCGAGCACGGCGTTCCCCCCGTCCCGCACCACGGCGGCGGCCACCTGATGCCCGAGCCCGGCTCCGACGCCGGAGACGATGACGGTCTTCCCTTGGAGCAGCATGACGGTCCTCCGGTGGGCGCGACATCCGATCTGACGGGCCGTCAGGCTAAGGGAGGCGGGGCGGGTTGGGAAGGGGCGCCCTCATCCGCGTCATGGGTGGGGGAGGGCGTCCTCATCCGCGTCGCGTCGCCCGGCGCAGTCGCAGCAGTCCCTCCGCGATCTCCTGCGGGGTATGGGTGGTGAAGGAGAGCCGCAGCGCGCGCGGGTCGGCCGGTCCCGTGTAGAAGGGGGCTCCCGGGACGAAGGCCACGTCGTGGGCGAGGGCCGACTTCAGCAGCCGCGCCGCGTCGTGCTCCTGCGGGAGGCGGGCCCAGACGAACATGCCGCCCTCCGGACGGTTCCACTCGGAGCCCGCCGGGAGGGCCTCGCCCAGGCCGCTCAGCAGGGCGTCGCGGCGCTCGCGGTAGGCCGAGCGCACGGTGGCCAGGTGGGCGTCCAGGTCCACCGCCGCGAGGTAGTGCGCCGCGGCCAGCTGGTCCACCGTGGACGTGTGGAGGTCCGCCGCCTGCTTGGCGACCACCGCGGCCCGGCGCAGCCCCGCGGGCGCCCGCAGCCAGCCCAGCCGCAGGCCGGGCGCCATGACCTTCGAGAAGCTGCCGAGCAGGGCCGTGCGGTCCCCCGCTCCCGGATGGGACGCGAGCCACGGGACGTCGGAGCCCTCGTAGCGGAGGTCCCCGTACGGGTCGTCCTCCACCAGCCACAGCCCGAGGCGCCCCGCGATCTCCGCCACCGCCGCCCGGCGCGCGGCCGGCAGGGTGCGGCCCGTCGGGTTCTGGAAGGTCGGGACCGTATACAGCAGCTTCGGGCGTTCCCGCACGACGATCTCGGCCAGCGCCTCGGGGACGATGCCCTGCGCGTCGCAGGGCACGGGCACCACCCGGGCCCCCGCCAGCCCGAAGCACTGGAGCGCCGCCAGATAGGTGGGGTTCTCGACCAGGACAGCGTCGCCCGGTTCGACGAGGGCGGTGGTGAGGAGCGTGAGGGCCTGCTGCGAGCCCGAGGTGACGAGTACGTCGTCCGGGCCGGTCGCCAGACCGCGCGTGGTGATGCGGGCGGCGACGGCCGCGCGCAGTTCCGGCACGCCCTCGGTGGTCGAGTACTGGAGGGCGCGCCGCGCGGACACCGCGAAGGCGGCGTCGTACGCGGCCCGCAGGCCCTCGGCGTCGAAGAGCTCGGGCGCGGGGAGGCCGCCGGCGAAGGAGATGACCCCGGGGCGTTCGGTGAGCGCGAGGATCTCGCGTACCGGAGAGCCCTGGACCGAGGCGGTACGGGCGGCGAACGCGGGGGCGGGGGCGGGGGCGGGGACGGGCGCTGGCACGGGCACGGGGACTCCTGCTCCTCGGGAGGCGGGTGCGGTGCGCGCATCGTATCCATGGAAAGTTGTAGATGGCATCTATGTATCAGGGGGTGGAACGGCGGCCCGTGGAACGGCCCGACAGCTCCCCATCTGACGCCGCATCAGCTAGACCGTTCCCATGACGACAGGAGAACAGCACCCGCAGCACCCGCAGCACCAGCCGGACACACGGCCGGACACCGGGGTGGACGACTACGCCGCGCTCGCGGCCGTCGGCCCCTACGGCGTCCGCCCCGGCCACGCGCTGATCACCATGGTGGAACCGCACCCGGGCCACGAGTACGCGTACAACCGCTGGTACGAGGACGACCACTACTACGCCGGCGCCATGGCCATGCCCTGGATGTACGCGGGCCGCCGCTGGGTGGCGACCCGCGAGCTCCAGGAGCTGCGCTACCCCGAGAAGTCGGCCGTCGCCCAGCCGGTCACGGCGGGCTGCTACCTCTCGACCTACTGGGTCACCGAGGGCCGCTACGACGAGCACATGAGGTGGACCGTCGTCATCAACAAGCGCCTCAACCGCGACGGCCGGGTCTACCAGGACCGGACGCACGTGTTCACGTCCTTCCAGGACCACCAGGCCACGGTCTACCGCGACGGCGCCGCCGGGCCCCGTGACGTCCACGCCCTCGACCACCCGTACGCCGGGCTCGTCGTCCAGGTCGTCGACGCCGACGGCCCCGAGCGGCGGGCCGGACTCCTGGAATGGCTGCGCTCCCGCGCCCTGCCGGGGCGCCTGCGCGGCTCCCCGGCCGCGATGGTGACCGTCTTCCGGCCCACGCCGCTGCCCGGCGACCGGATGACGTACGTCAAGCAGGTCGAGGGGGTCGACACCCGCCTCACGCTCCTGTGGTTCCTGGAGCAGGATCCGCGGACCTGCTGGGACCGCTTCCTGGGGCTGGACGCGGAGGTCGCGGAGACCGGGCTGGGGCGGGTGGAGCTGGTGGCGCCGTTCATCCCGACGGTGCCGGGGACCGACCGCTACGTCGACCAGCTGCGCTGAGGGCCGGGCGCCGGACGGCCGCTGCGTTGTGTACGCGGACATGGCCGAGCCCCCTCGGCCAAGACGGCGGACCGGTCGAGAGGGCTTCAGTCACTGGTGCAGGTGGTGCAGGTGGTGCAGGTGGTGCAGGTGGTGCAGGTGGTGAGGTGCTGCGAGTGGATGTGGAGACGGGGCGGTCGGGATCGGCCGTCACGTTCAGGCGAGACGTCCCAGTCGGCCCTCGGTGACGTCGGCGACGAACGAGGTCCACGAGCCGGGCGCGAAGGTGAGGGACGGACCGTCCTGCACCTTCGAGTCACGGACCGCGATGGCCTCCACGACGGGCGACTTGACCTCGACGCAGGCGCCGTTGGCGGAGTAGGAGGACTTGACCCAGTTGTCCGTGGCGCCCTGGCGAATAGCCATGTTTCTCTCCGGTGAGCAGTAGTTCCGGTGACGTGGCGGCCATTCCTCCGGCCGACGTGATCGACGCTACCGGCAGCTCCTGACAGATGAAGGAGGCATTCACCCGACCGAGTGGCATATTCCATTCAGGCCTTATGTGGCCGGGGAGTGACGGTGTACCGTGCCGGCCCGCTCCTCACCCACTCGCCCTCCACCTGGTGCATCACGGCATCATTCGCCCTTGTCCGCGTATTCCGTGATGATCCCCGAAATGAACTGACGGGTCTGATCGACGTTGAGGGCCTGGGCGCGCAGGTGTTCGTACATCACGCTGTACCTCTGCACGTCGTTGGCCTTCTCCAGGTACAAGTCGCTCGTCACGCCCTCGATGTAGACGACGGTCGAGTCGGACGCGTCCGGGAATTCGAGGATGGCGTACTGCCCGTTGACGCCGGGGTGCGCGCCCAGCGAGAAGGGCATCACCTGCACGGTGACGTGCGGTTGCTCCGATTGGTCTATCAGGAATTCGAGCTGCCGGACCATCAACTGCGCGTCACCCACCTGGCGGCGCAGCGCCGCCTCGTCGATGACGGCCCACAGGCGCAGCGGACCGAGCTCCGGATTGTTGTTCTCCGTCTCGGAGAGCCGTTTCTGCCGGTGCATCCGCACCTGGACCCGTTTCTCCACGTCGGCCGGGGCGGTCTCCGGCCACGCGCCGCGCACCAGGGACTGGGCGTACTCCGTGGTCTGGAGCAGCCCCGGGATCACCAGGGGCTCGTACGTGCGCAGACTCGCCGCATCGGTCTCCAGGCCGATGTAGACGCTGTACGGGATGTCCCCGAAGGCGTGCCACCAGCCCTGCTGGCGGGAGTCCTTCGCCATCTGCATGAGGGAGTCGATGAGCCGGCGGTCCTCGACCTCGTACACGTCGCACAGGTCGCGGACGTCGCGCTGGCTGATGGAACGGCGGCCGTTCTCCAGTCGGCTGATCTTCGACTGGGAGACCAGCAGGCGCTCGGCGACCTGCTCGGCCGTCATGCCCTTGTCCTCGCGGAGCTTGCGCAACTCCATGCCCAGTCGGCGGCGTCGGACGGTGGGATTGACATTGGACGCCACGTGAACGGCACCTCCGCCTTCTTCTGTCGTGCAGCAGCTGTCTCTCTGCGTGTCTGATGTCGAGCAGACTGCCACCGAAGCGGGCGGCGCCGCTGGGGAACGGCCGGGAAACACAGACGCGCGGGGTGGCGGGGTCGGCGAACCGGCCCCGCCACCCCGCGCGCTGGCGGTTCCCGAACCGGGTCTTCACAGACGTCGGTCACGGCGATGGCGTTGCGATGGAGCTGGCGTAGCGATGGAGCTGGTGGTGCGGGTGGTGCGGTGGAGCGGGTGGTGCTGATGGAGCTCTGGGTGGATCAGTGCGCGGCCGCGCGGGCCATCGCACCGGTCCGGCGCGGCTGCAGCGGCACGCTGCTCGCCGTGGCCCGGGCCGGCGGTGCCGGAGCGCGGTCACGGCGTGGCTGGGCGGCCACACCGTTCTGGACGTCCATCACGGCGTGCGCCACGAGTCCGCCCATCGGGTCGTGCCGGATCAGGTCCCGCAGCCGGGACCTGGACGACCGCCCCTCGTTGCCGGGGTACAGGTGCTTGCCGAGTCCGACCGCGTGGGCCAGTGCGGCGAGCGCCGCGGTCCGCGGGTCCGGCGGTACGCCGGTGCGGATCGCACTGTCCAGCCGGGCTCGTATCTCCCGGCTGATCTCCGTGTCCGTCGCCTGGTAGCGAGTCGTCGGCAACACTCCGCACATCTGTCCCGCGACGGCATGGACCATGCCGCAGCGCTCCAGGTGCGCGAGGTAAATCTGACGGAGCCCCAGTCGGGGTCCGCCGATCCAGTGGACGGCCCGTACCGGGCTGCCGCGCCTGCGCAGCAGTTCCAGTGCGGAGTCCAGAGTCGGATCTCCTGTCGGCCGTGGCATCACCACGGCGATACGATCCCCATCAGGGGCTATCCGTCCTGCCAGAGCCAGCTCCACTAGCTGTGCCCCGGCCAGGCCGAGGTCGAGCGACTGCGGCTGCGCCGTGGTACCCGTGGCCGGGTCCAAGGCGAGCAGCAGAAGCTCCTCCGGAATTGTTCTGCGGCTCCTGCCCATCCATGCCTCCCCGCGTGGATGAGTGACAGGGTGACGCCTCTCACATTCATCTGTCGAGAGCGCGTGGCCGCTTTGTGGGGGAACCCGCAGCTATGTCGTTCTCGTCTAGCACGGGGGCGATGCCCCCGAGACGGGACACTGTTAGACATTCGGACAGCCGGACGTGGCGGCGATGGAGGAGGAACGGTGGCGGGCGAGTCCCCCGACAAGTCGGTAGATGAAGGTGCGCCGGGGGCGGCGGCGTCGTCCGCGGAGCGTGATCCGAGGCTGTCGGTGTTCCGGCCGAGGGACCCCGAGGACCGTGCGGTCGCCGGTGCGGGTGAAGCGCGTGGCGGTGCCGAGGTTGAGGCTGAGGGCAAGGTCGAGCCCGAGGCCAAGGTTCAGCCCGAGGCCGAGGATGAGCCGGAGGCCGAGCCCAAGCCCGAGCCCAAGCCCAAGCCCAAGCCCGAGGCCGAGGTTGAGCCCGAAGCCGAGGTTGAGCCCGAGCCCGAGGTTAAGCCCGAGGCCAAGGTTGAGCCCGAGGCCAAGGCCGAGGTTGAGGCCGCGGCCGCGGTTGAGCCCGAGCCCGTAGCCGAAGTCGAGGCCGAAGCTGGTGGCGAGGACGCCGAGCCTGAAGCCGAGCCGGAGGGTGGGCCCGAGCCCGAGCCCGAGGCCGAGGCCAAGGCCGAGCCCGGCAAGCCGGACGCGCTGCGCGAGGCGGTGGCGGCGTGGGTCGCCACGGCCGACGACGCGGAGAGCGGCGACGCGGAGGGCGATGCGGACGAGCGCCGTGCCGATGAGCCGAAGGCGGGCACGTCGGCCGGTAAGGATTCCGCTTCCGCTTCGGCTCCCGTGCCGGCCGCTGAGGAGAAGTCCGACGAGCCTGCCGACAGCGAGCGCACGGCTGTGTTCCGTGCCGTGAAGCTGCCTTCCGGCTCCGGTTCCGGCTCCGGCTCTGATTCCGGTTCTGCTTCCGTCCCGGCCGGCGAGGCGAAGGCCGAAGAGCCGGCAGACAGCGAGCGCACGGCGGTTTTCCGCGCCGTGAAGCCGACGTCCACCCCTGCTTCGAAGAAGCCGGATTCCGGCTCCGGTTCCGGTCCGGCTCCCTCCGGGGCGGCTCCGGTCGCCCCGGCCGACCCGGAGGCGGAACAGCCCGCCGACAGTGAGCGCACGGCGGTTTTCCGCGCCGTGAAGCCGACGTCCACCCCTGCTTCGAAGAAGCCGGATTCCGGCTCCGGTTCCGGTCCGGCTCCCTCCGGGGCGGCTCCGGTCGCCCCGGCCGACCCGGAGGCGGAACAGCCCGCCGACAGTGAGCGCACGGCGGTCTTCCGGGTCCCGAAGCCGGATTCCGCTTCCGCGCAGCCGGCGGCTGACAGCGAGCGCACCGCGGTGTTCCGCGTTCCGAGGCCGGACAACGTCAAGCCGGACGCCGTGAAGCCCGCCCTGGCCAAGCCCGCCCTGGCCAAGCCCGCACCGGCGAAGCCCGCGCCCGCCACGCCCAAGGACAGCACCTTCGTGCCGTTGCGTACCGAGGGGGAGGGCGGGGGCAAGGGCGCAGGCGCCGCGCCGAAGCCCGCCGCCGGGCAGCAGCAGACGGCGCCGCGGCCTCCCGCACCGTCCGCCGCCGCCGCCGCCGCCGCCGCCGCCGCCGACCGGACCGAGCGGACCACGCAGCAGCCGCTGCCGCCCCGGCCGCCGCTCGACATGCTCGCGGACCTCACGAACAACCCGCCCCCGCCGCCGAGCCCGCTGCGCACGGCCGTGCGGCGGTTCAAGATCTACGCCCCGCTCGTCGTACTCCTGGCGATCATCCTCGGCATCGTCCAGCTGGTGCGCCCGCTGCCCGAGCCGAAGCTGGTGATGACCCAGAAGTCCTCGTACACCTTCGACGGCTCCAAGCCCGAGCTGCCCTGGCCCAGCGAGGGCCAGGCCTACATGGCCGCCGCGGGCCTCGGCACGATCGGCCAGTCCGGCGAGCAGAAGCCGGTGCCGATCGCGAGCGTCACCAAGTCGATGACGGCGTACATCATCCTGCGCGACCACCCCGTCAAGAAGGGTGAGCAGGGCCAGATGATCGAGATCGACAAGACGGCCGAGGCCGAGGGCAAGAAGAACGACTCGGTCAACAACGAGTCCACCCTCGACACCGTCAAGGAGGGCGAAAAGATCTCGGAGTACGACGCGATCGCCGCCCTCATGATCCCGTCGGCCAACAACATCGCGCGGCTGCTCGCGCGCTGGGACTCCGGTTCCCAGGAGGCGTTCGTCAAGAAGATGAACGACACCGCCAAGGAACTCGGCATGACCAACACCACCTACACGGACCCCTCGGGTCTGGACGCGACCACGGTGAGCACCGCCGAGGACCAGGTGAAGCTGGGCCTGAAGCTCGTCGAGATCGAGACGCTGCTGGACATCACCAAGAAGCCCAGCTGGACCGACCCGTCGGGCAAGAGCTGGCGGAACTGGAACGGCCTGGTCCCGTACAACGACTCGCTCGGCATCAAGACCGGTACGACGACGAAGGCGGGCGGAAACCTCCTCTTCGCCGCGCAGAAGAAGATCGGCAACACCAACCAGCTGATCGTCGGAGCCGTCCTCGGCCAGCACAAGTCGCCGATCATCGACACCGTGCTCGCCGCGAGCAAGCAGCTCATGATCGCCACCCAGAAGTCCCTGGAGGGCGCGACCGTCGTCCAGAAGGGGTCCGTGGTCGGCTACGTGGACGACGGGCTCGGCGGCCGGACGCCCGTCGTGGCGACGGCCGACGTGCAGGCGGTCGGCTGGGCCTCGCTCACCGTGAAGCTGAAGCTCGCGGACGGCGGCGGCGCGGTCCCGCAGAGCGCGAAGGCCGGTACCGAGATCGGTGTGCTGACCGTCGGCGAGGGTGCCAGTCAGGTGAAGGTGCCGGTGGCGCTGAAGAGCGACCTCGCCGCGCCGGGTATCGGAAGCAAGCTGACGCGCGTCGGCTGAGTGCGGGTGAGAGCCTGGATCCGGCGCCCCGGGCAACCCCGGGGCGCCGGACCGCGTCTTGGGACCCGGGGCGTGTGCGGGTGTGGACTCATGTGTTGGGGAGTGCGGTAGTGACCACCGCTGAGCAGCAGGGCCGGGGCCGTGGGGCGGGCGTACCGTCGGCCGTCGACGGCGAAGCCGACGCATCCGCCGGCGGCCCGGCCGACGGGCGGGGGCGGTACGCCGGGCTTCCTGCCGATGCCGGCGCCGATGCCGCCGGCGCAGGCTCCGGCGCCCGCGCCGCGACACGGCCCCGCGGCCGGCTGCGCGCCGGTCTCGACTGGGCCCTGCGGCACCCGGTGGCCGTCGCCACCGTCCTCGCCGGGCTGCTGCACGTCGCCTGGTTCTTCAGCTTCGCCAACAGCGGCGGCGACCTCGCCGCGCAGGACGCCTGGGCCGAGTTCGTCGGCCGCCACCCCGACTCGGCGTACAACCTCGCCTGGTACGGCGGCATGCACCCCGTCTCGTACAGCGTGGTCTCGCCGTACGTCATGCACGTGCTCGGCGTCCGGACCACGATGATGATCGCGGGCACCGTCTCGGCCGGGCTGCTCGCGCTGATCTTGACCCGCTGCCGCGGGGCGGTGCGCGAGCCGCTGTGGCCCGCCCTGGCCGGGGTGTACGGGCTGCTCTGCAACGCGCTGTCGGGCCGCGTCACCTTCGGCCTCGGCGCGATGTTCGCGCTCGGCGCGGTGGCCGCCGTGTTCTGCTGGCCCCGCAAGTGGTCGCAGCGGCGCTGGGCCAAGGCCGCGGTGGCGGCCCCGCTGGCCGGGATCGCGACCGCCGCCAGCCCCGTCGCCGGGCTGTTCCTCGGGGTGATCGCGGCCGCGCTGTTCCTGAGCCGGCGGCGCCCGGGTGCGTACGCGCTGGGACTGGCCCCGGTGGCCGTGGTGGGGCTGTCCGCGTGGCTGTTCCCGTTCTCCGGGACGCAGCCGATGAAGCTGGGCTCGGCCGGCCTGCCGTTCGTGTTCGCGCTGCTGATCCTGTTCCTCGTACCGAGGCGGTGGAAGACGGTCCGGATCGCCGCGGCCGTCTACGGCCTCGGGGTCTTCCTGACCTGGGTGATCGACTCCCAGGTCGGTTCGAACGTCACCCGGCTGGTGATGCTGTTCGGCGGGGCCGTGCTGCTCGCGGCCCTCCCGTACGAGGTCCCGCGCTCGCGGCGGTGGTACGCGGTGCTGATCGCCTTCGTCGGCATGAACGCCTGGATCACCGGCAACAGCATCACGGACATCGTCCGCACCACCCCGGTGGCGGCCTGGAACCGCGAGCTGGCCCCGCTCGTCGACCAGCTGCAGAAGGCGGGCGCCGACCGCGGCCGGGTCGAGGTGGTCCCGGCCAGCAGTCACCGCGAGTCCTCCGCCTTCCCCTCGTACGTGAACCTGGCGCGCGGCTGGAACCGGCAGGCCGACCTGGAGCGCAATCCGCTCTTCTACGACGACACCCTGGACGCCGACAGCTACCGGGCCTGGCTGGAGCGCTGGGCCGTGCACTACGTGGTGCTGCCCGCCGACAAGCCCGACTCGGGCGGGGAGGACGAGGCGAAGCTGGTGCGCGCGGGGCTCCCGTACCTCCAGCAGGTGTGGGGCGACGCGAACTGGCAGCTGTTCAAGGTCCAGGAGCCGACGGACCTGGTGGCCGGGCCCGCGACCGTGGTGCGGGCCAGTGCCGACCAGCTGGTCATCGACGTGGCGCGGGCCGGACGGGTGCTGGTGCGGATCCCGCACTCCCCGTGGCTGGGCCTGGTGGACGCGGCGGGCAAGCCGGTCCTGCCGCCGCAGGAGACCTTCGCCTCGAAGGCGCGGGGCGGGAGCGGCAGCGCCCTTCCCAAGCAGTACGGGAACACGGCGGGGTGCCTGTTCAAGGCCGCCCCGGACGACGTCGGCGACGTGTGGACGGAGCTGCTGGCCCCGGCGCCGGGGGAGTACCGGGTGGCGGCGAAGTACCAGCTGCCGCGGGGGACGCCCTGCCCGGACGAGCTGATCTCCGCGACGCTGGGGCCGACGGAGCGGCCGACGCCGCTGCGGCCCTGATCCGGAATCCTTTACTCCCGGTCCGGGTGCGTCACCCGGTATATCTGCATACGATCCCAGTAGTCCGATTGGGTGCTTCTCGAGGGAGTTGACTACGGGATGACCAAAGAGCAGAAGCGGGACGTCCGGGCGGCCATCGCGAAGGCGCAGGAGCAGGCACAGCCGCCGCGCGCGCCGGGTCACGGCTTCAGTGGACCGGTACGGAGCAAGGTCAAGGGCGGACTGCACACGAAGGCCGCGCTCAAGCGGGCCGGGACTCCGCAGGGCGACCGTATCGGTGAACGCAGCAGCGGCCTGAGCTGACCCCGGCGCGGGGAAGCGCATTCGAGGTGGCACGGCCCTTCCGGGTCCTCCCGGGAGGGCTTCGTGCGTCGCGGGGGCGGGCGGGGCGGTCCGCACGGGCAGCGTGATCTCCGCCTGCTCTTTATGTGATCTTTATGTGCTCTTTACGCGTTCCGGTGGCCTGATCCCTCCGGTCGGTGGTCGTGATCCCGCCTGCCGGGAGCCGGGGCTGGCGCATTCCGGTGGCCTGACCGAGGACGGACAGGCCTTGAGGATCACGAACGGGGAGCTCCACTGATGAGAGTGCGGCTGCGCCTGCCCGCGTGGACCTCGACCCTGACCTGGAAGGCCGCGGTCTTCATCACCCTCATGTGCTGCGGCCTCGCCGCGCTCCTCGGCGGCCTCGTGCACAGCGCCATGACCCACCAGACCACCGGCGCCGCCCGCGAGAAGGCGCTGGTGAAGCTGGAGCGCACGATGCAGGCGTACGAGACCGGCGCGCGCCTGCCGCGCGGCGAGGGCGTCGACCCCGTGGACCTGCCCCCCGAGCTGCGCGCCCTGGCCCTCGCCGGCAAGCGCGGCACGGCCGTCGGCGAGCACCGCGGCCGCTCCGCCATGTGGGCCGCGGGGCCCGGCGCCGACGACACCGCGATAGCCGTCTCCGTGGACTTCCGCGCCAGCGAGCGCACCATCGCCGAACTGGACCGGGCCATCCTCGGCTCCTCGGTCCTGGCGATCGGCGGCACCCTGCTCATGGGTGCGTTCGGCGTCACCCGGATCACCCGGCGGCTGCACCTGACGGCGCAGGTGGCCCGCCGGATCAGCGCCGGGGACCTGGACGCCCGGGTCGGCGACAGCGCGCGGCACAAGGACGAGGTGGCGGCGGTCTCCCGGGCCCTGGACACCATGGCCTCGACCCTGCAGCGCAAGCTCGAAGCGGAACAGCGGTTCACGGCGGACGTCGCCCACGAGCTGCGCACCCCGCTGACCGGCCTGAACGCGGCCGCCGAGCTCCTGCCGCCGGGCCGCCCGGCCGAGCTCGTACGGGACCGCGTGCGGGCGATGCGCGCGCTGACCGAGGACCTGTTGGAGATCTCCCGGCTGGACACGGGCAGCGAGCGCGTGGAGCGGGACCCGTGCGACCTGGCCGAGCTGGCGGCGCGCACGATCCGCGCCTCGGGCACCGACACGGCCCTGACGGTGGTCTCCCGGCAGCGGGTCGAGACGGACCGGCGCCGCGTGGAGCGGATCCTGGGCAACCTCGTGGCCAACGCGCACAGCCACGGCGCGGCCCCGGTCACGGTCACCGTCGACGGCCGGACCCTGACCGTGGCCGATTCGGGCCCCGGCTACCCCGCGTACCTCCTGACCACCGGCCCGCAGCGGTTCCGTACGGAGGGCATGAACAAGGGCCACGGGCTGGGCCTGACCATCGCCGCGGGCCAGGCACGGGCCCTCGGCGCCACCCTCGCCTTCCGCAACCGGGAGGCGGACGGCGGCGCCGAGGCCCGGCTCACACTCCCAGGGCCCGCAGCACCGGGAGCAACTCCTCCTCCTCGCCGTCGAGATGAGCCTCCAGCTCCCGGCTCATCCGGTCCACCCGCTCACTGAACCCCTCGCCCGGCTCGTCCAGGGCGGCCGCCAGCTCCGCTTCGAGCCGGGCGATGACCTCGTGCTCGACGAGCATGCGCTCGATGAACTCCCGCATCTGCGGGGCCTTTTCCTCCAGGAGGGGGAAGAGGCCGCCGTTCTCGCCGTGGTGGTGCGACTCCAGCGAGTGGCAGAACGCCAGGCAGTGCTGGCGCAGTTGCAGCCCGAGCGAGGCGATGGGCCCCCCGCGCGCCTCCTCCTCGGCCGCGAGCTGCCGTACGAGGGCCAGCTCGGCCCGCAACCAGCCGTGGATGTTGAGGAGCCTGCCGGCCAACCCCGGCTCGTCGGTGACCGGTTCGTGGCTCCGATGGAGCGCCACGACGGGTATCGCCTGACCGGCCCCGGCCCCGGGCTCCCCGTCCAGCAGCTCGTCGCGCCGGGCCCCTTCGACGGGCACGGCGACGGCCTCGTAGCTGTCGGTCCCGGTCTCGACCTGCACGAGGGGCCGCGCGAGCAGATTCCGGTACCAGGCGGGATGCCCGTCGGCCCCCGGCGCGGAGGCGACGACGAACAGCTGCCCGTCCTCGCCCTTCTCCGCTAAGACGCCGAGCGGCACGGTGTGCGGCTCGGGCGAGTCGGCTCCGGTGGTGCTGAGCAGGATCAGCTCGGAACCTTCGTAGGGACCGCCGACCTTGCCGGCGTTGGCCCGGAACTCTTCGATGACGCTCTGATGAGATGATGACACGGAGTGTGGATTCCTCACGGTGTGTGCGCGTGCGTGGGCAGCGGAACAACTGGGGGAGATCACCCGTGACCGGCGGCGTACAAGCCCTTGGGCACGGTCCTGGAACAACAGGCGCCTGCGCGGCCACCGCCCGGCCCCCATCCCTGTGGGCGGCGCCACACGACACCTGGATCATAAAATCACAACAAGACGAGGCCCCCCAGCCTGAATCGGCTGGGGGGCCTCGAAGTGTGCCCTCGGCAGGATTCGAACCTGCGACACCGGCTTTAGGAGAGCCGTGCTCTATCCCCTGAGCTACGAAGGCGGGGGCTGGTCGAAAACCCCGGCACGCGCCCGGTAGTCGACCGACCGCTGACAGCCTAGCGGATCGTGCTGGGAGTGGCCGCACGTATTGCCGCAGGCGCGGGTCTGAGCCGAAGCATGCCCGCGACCTGGGAGTTCTGAGGGGCTGAGGTGGTGGGCGCGGAGGCAGCGCGCGCTGCGGGGGCGAGGAGGGACGGCCCAGGCATCCGTTCTGTCCGCTTGCCCCCGCCGGGGTGCAAATGCGTCGACGGCCGCACCCTGCGTGGCGGCTCCAAACGTCCAGCCGGCACCAGCGGGGGCCGTACTTCCGTGCCCCGTGCACCCAGCCGCGGCTGCGGGGCAGGTCGAGGTCGGCGACGACGCTGTGCCCGATCTCGCCACTGTGTCCGCCGGCGAGCGCGAGCGCGGCCGCGGCAGCGTGCCGGGTCGGCCGGGTCGCGTACGCGGCGTGGTGGCGCAGCAGTACGGCCTCGCCCTCGGTCAGGGGCCGGACCCCGCCCGCGACGAGATGTCCGAGCAGACCTGCGACAAGTGCGGTCTCCTCTTCAGGCCGGCTCTCCGCTTCGGCGAAAAGGTCGCCCCCCTCGTGGCTGCGGGCCGGCAGGACGATGTCGCGCCTCGGTATTCCGGAACTTGAGCTGTTCGTGGAGAAGGCGGTCGTCGCGGAGCTGGCGACCGGCACAGGCGAGCCGAAGGCCTCGATGCAGGTGTGCGTGTTCGTACCTCACAAGCGTTGCAGCGAGGCTGGCGCGCTGTTTGATCACCCAGGTGATGGCCTTGTCGTGCGGCATCACGCGTAGCAGTACGAAGATGTCGCCACTTTCCGGAGCGAGGGCGACGCCGCGGATACCGTGGACGATGCGGATGGTGCGGACGTGCGGGTCCTTGGCCTGCTTAAGTGACTCCAGCCGAGCCTGCGATGTGTACGAGCGGGTTAGCTGGCAGCCTCGCCGTCGAGGTCCAGGCGGATCAGGGCCAGCGCCGCGGCAATCTCGACGGTCATCTCGTCGTCGGGGCCGAACACCATGCACATGTCCTGATGGAGCGGTTCCAGGACCTGCCGGGCTTCGGCGCCTCGGCCCTGGGCGAGCAGCAGCATCCCGATGTTGTGCCGCAGCTCCACCGCTTCCTCGCTCACGTCACTGTCGACGGCCCCCACCACGTTCAGCACGCCCTGGAGCACGGCGAGCGCGTCGGTAACCTGGCCCAGTTCGGCGCGGCACCGGGCCGCCTGGGCGCGGCAGGCGCGGGACTGCTCGTCCGTGGGCCCGGCGATGCGGGCGTAGGCGTCGGAGAGGGCCTCGAACTCGGGTAGGGCGGCCCGGTAGTCGCCGCCGAGGAGGCGGATTGCCGCTCGCTGGCGGCGCAGCGCCAGAACGGCCTTGCTCTCGGAGCCGAGGGCGAGGGCCGCGGGTTCGATGATCTCGCCGAGCACCTCGGCGGCCTGAGCGAACCGCTCCTCCTCCAGCAGGGCGTCGGAATGGGCGTACGCCTCCTTGATGTCCCCGCGCAGTTGGGCGGGAACGGGCACTGGCAGGGCCCCCGGGAGGACGGCCGTGGGCGGCAAACCATCGGGTGCGGGCGCCTGGGCGCGGGCGCGGGGCGCGAAAGGGCGACGGAACACGCCCGTCGGGTCGGGCGCGCCGGCCGGCCCGGCGTCCGTCGTGCCGGGTTCCTGGCCCGGAGGCGGGAGGAACGGCAGCAGTCGCGCGTACACCTCCTGCGTGTCGGCGGGCCGTGCCTCGGGAGCCTTGCGCAGCAGGTGCAGGACCAGCTCCTCCAGCGCCTCGGGGACGTCGGGCCGCAGCCGTCGCAGCGGGCTGGGGGCGGCGTTGACGTGCTGGTACATCAGCAGGTACTCGCTCTCCGCCTCGAACGCGAGTCGTCCGCTGAGGAGTTCGTGCAGCACACAGCCCAGCGCGTACAGGTCGGTCTGCGGGGTGATGCGTCCGCCGCGCACCTGCTCGGGCGACATGTACTGGTGGGTGCCGATGGGGCTGCCAGTGGCGGTCAGTTTGGTGACGTCGGTGCGCAGCATCGCAGCGATGCCGAAGTCGAGGACCTTCACGGTGCCGTCGCGTGCGACGAGGATGTTGCCCGGCTTGAGGTCGCGGTGGATCACCGGGACGTCGTGGGCGTACGACAGTACGGTCGCGACCTGCGCGGCGACGGCGGCCGCCCAGCTGACCGGCAGCGGCCGTCCGGGGCCCAGGTAGGCCGACAGGGGCACACCGTCGACGAGCTCCATCACCAGGAACAGCCGCTCGTACGACGCGTCGAGCACCGCGTCGTACACCTGCGGCACGCCGGGGTGCTGGATGCGTGCGGTGATGCGGGCCTCGCGACGGAAACGCTTGGCGAACTCCTCGGCCAGTTGCGGGGAGGTGACCGACGCTTGCCGGATGAGCTTCACGGCGACGGGCCGGTCGAGCACGGCGTCGTAACCGCGCCATACGTCGCCCATGCCGCCGTGGTTGAGCTCCTCCAGGAGTTCGTAACGGTCGGAGATCGCCTCCTGCGGCACCTTGCCCCCGGTGTGCGTGATGAACAGTCACGGTCAGGGGTCAAGTGTGGCCGCTGCGTTGATCTGCCGTCCAGCGGTCGCGGTGCGCAAGGGGCCGCCGACCGCTGGGACCGGCACCCGCGTCCTGCACGGTTAGCTGAGACAAAGAACGCCACCACTCCGGAGATCCGGGGGCCGACCGACGGATCAGGCTCAGCCTTCCTGGTCGCGCTCCTCCTCGTCCCGGCGCCGACGGCGCGCCAGCTCGACGATCCCGCTGGAGACCTTCCCCTTCATCGAGCTGGCCCGGTCGAGGGTCTCGTTGCCGAGGCTTCTGGCAGCACCGACGCCCTTTGCTCCTGTCTCGAGCGCCTTGTCCCTCGCCTCCGCGGCCGCGTGCGCCCATCGTCTCGCATCCGATGACCGGCGGCCGGACTCAATCCCGAGTCGCCCGTGAAAGTCATAGACGCCGGTTGCGACATGGTTGCTCGACTGGACTATTGCCGGGGACTTGGTCGGGTGCAGCAGCACTTTCGCGTTGGCGGTGGCAGCAGCCGCATTCATCCGGGCCACCAGACGCTCGGTGCTCCGCGAGATGAGATCCAGCCGGTTCTGTCGGGCAGCCCGAAGCCCGAGGCGATGCCGGTCCAGCTCCTCCGGAGCCGCGTCCAGCACTCGGTCGAGTTCGAGCACGGCGATCGCGTCCTGAAGTTGGAAACAACGAGCCAGAACGGTGAGCCACTCCTGAGCCTTGGACTCGGCTTCGTTGGCCGCCGTGGCGAGATCGCCGATCTTGGACTTGCTCTTGCGCTCCA
This sequence comes from Streptomyces sp. NPDC045695, assembly GCF_056432025.1. Lineage (NCBI taxonomy): Bacteria > Bacillati > Actinomycetota > Actinomycetes > Kitasatosporales > Streptomycetaceae > Streptomyces > Streptomyces sp. NPDC045695. Next base: position 241,779 of record NZ_JBWKJU010000003.1, on the reverse strand, counting down.
CCTTCTCCGCGAGTGCGTCGAGTTGACGCAAGGCGTACGCCTGCGTCTCTGCGATCGTCGCCGGCGCGGCCTGCACCTTTGACCACGTGACGTCGGAGACCCGGCCCACCTGCTCTCGGATGGTCATGGTCTCTTCGATCACGAGGTCCATGCCGATCATGCGGGCCAACGCAGCGTCCTTCTGGGCGCGGAGCACGTCGTCGACCTTCTCGTCAATCGCGGCGAGGTAGTCGGTGATCTCGTCCATGGTCTGCTGCATCGCGAGCTGCGCCATGATTCCCGCGGCACCAGCCAGACGCGCCGGGTTGGTCAGAAACGAGCCGGCCCCCTTCTCGATCTGGAGCCATGACTTGATCGAGCCGGGTTTGCCCAACATTGCATGGCTGACGCCTGGCGTTTTGGTTTCCATCAGCCCGAACTTCTTGAGACGCTGCGCGGACTCCGCGGTCAGCTTCACCCAGCGACCGGAGTTGGCGGCGATCTCCGAACCTGCCTGCGCGACTGCAGCCCCGGTGTCGAAGACGGACTTGAGCCGTCCTGGTCCGAGGTCCTTCGACGGCAGTCCCTCCGAGGCGAGGAAGCGTTCGACATCCGTCGGATTCCCGATGACCGCCAGTCCATCACCGTCACTGATCAGCTGAATCGCGTTGTCCATTGCCCGCTCCTGAAGTGGATTTTCGCAGTTGAGGGGTAGTGGGGTGAGCACGGCGATCGCCGTGCAGGGGCCGAGGTCTTCCTCCAAAGGGCGCCCCGGCCGGCGCTTCCGGCCGGGGCGTACGTACACATCAGACGTCGTCGTCCAGGCCCTCCTCGCGGCGGATCATCCGCCAGGCGGCCTTGCGGGCGCTGCGGTCCAGGCTGGACTTGAAGCCCTTGTCGGGGCCGAAGTACTGGCGGCCCATGCCCGCGATGGTGTCGATGTGGTCGGCCATCTTGTCCGCGAAGACGTTGTCGAAGACGAGGCCGAAGTTCTCCTCGTCGTTGACGACGGCTGCCGCCCGCACCTTAGGGTCGGCCTTGGCCTCCTCGAACGGGCGGATGACATCCTGCTCGGTGAACTCGGTGCCGAAGCGCTCATTGAACTTGTCGATCAACTGCGAGAGCAGCGACTTCTCCGCCTCCTTGGCACCGCCCGTGCCGTCACCGAAGCCCTGCATCGTCGTCGGCCCCTCGGAAGTGAGGGAGACGTCGTACTCGCCGGTCTTCTCCACCCGCATGTGGCTGAGGTCGATCTCGCCTATGTCCACGCCGCCGTCCGCCCGGCGCGGCAGCCGGTTGAGAAGGTAGCGGCCGTAGAGGTGCAGCCGCTCCAACTCGGCGTCCTGATAGGGGACGATCTGCGCGAGGAAGCCGTACTTCCTGACGTAGTCGTTGAGGGCCGCGCGGAATTCCTCCGCGGTCTCCTGCTCGTCCGTGTCCTCGCTTTCGAGCAGGGGCGTGAAGCGGGCGACGGCGGGGGAGAGCAACCGGTACAGCTCGGCGTGCAGCTTCTCCCACTTGGACTGTGAGCCCGCGGCCTTCTTCTTGGCGGCGAAATACGCGGCGGCGAACTCGTCCATCTCCTGCCCCGACAGGATCGCCGCCTGCATGACCCGGCTCTGCGCGGTGTAGAGCAGGTTGGGGTCGGAGGGGAGGGTGTTCGCCTCCTCGAAGTACGGGCGGAAGGAGTCTTGTATGTCGTTGGCGTCGTTGACGAAGTCCAGGACCGCCAGGTCCGCCTGGGTCTTGCGCTCGGCGGTCCGGTTCAGCCGGGACAGGGTCTGGACGGCGGAGATGCCGGTCAGCGACTTGTTGACGTACATCGTCGTCAGCAGCGGCTGGTCGAAGCCGGTCTGGTACTTCTCCGCCACGACCAGGATTCGGTACTCGCGCTGGCCCGCGCCGCCGGCCCGGGCGGCCTTGTCGTCGGCACGCGTGTACGCGAACGCCTTCGGCAGCGCGCTCTCCGACAGCCCGCCGTTCTCCTTCGGCTCGGTGGTCTCCTCGCCGTCGAGGGTGAGCGAGCCGGAGAAGGCTACGAGGACGCCCAGGTCGGGGTACTTGGTGTCGTAGTCCCGGTCCTTGAGGTAGCTCTTGATCGCGCGAGCCATCTCCACGGCGGACTGCCGGGAGGCGGTCACCACCATGGACTTGGCCCGCCCGCCGAGCCGGCCCCGGCTGTGCGCCACGAAGTGCTCCACGATCACCTGGGCGTGCTGGGCGACCGTCGAGTCATGGGTGAGCGCGTACCGGGCGAGCAGGCTGTTCGCCTTCGACGGGTCGACCTCCCGCTCGTCGGGGTTCTGGTTCACCAGCTTCCAGTACGTGTTGTACGTGACGTAGTTGCGCAGCGGGTCGAGGATGAAGCCCTCCTCGATCGCCTGCCGCATCGAGTACGTGTGGAAGGGCCGGTAGGCCGCCTTGCCGTCGATGTCCTGGAGCGTGCCGAAGAGTTCGAGGGTCTTGGCCTTCGGCGTGGCGGTGAACGCGAAGTAGGAGAGGTTCGCGGCGCGGGAACGCTGCTCGGCCCTCTTCTTGAGCTGCTCGTCCAGGGTGGCGGCGTCGGCCTCGACCTTGACGGTGGTCGCGCCGGCGTCGTCCGAGTCGGAGTCCAGGCCGAGGTCGCGCAGCGCCGACCGTACGGCGGTGGCGGCGTCACCGGACTGCGACGAGTGCGCCTCGTCCACGATGATCGCGAAGCTGCTGCCCTGGATCTCCGTGGGGTTGCGCTGGAGGTAGTCGAGCAGCGCCGGGAAGGAGTGCAGCGTGACGGTGACGATCTTCCCCGTGTCACGGGAGAGAGCCTTGGCGAGCTGCTCGCCCTTTGCCCCGTACTTCTCGTCAATCTTCACGACGAGGCCTGCAGTCTGCTCGAAATTGCCGACTGTTTCCCGGAGCTGTGCGTCCAGGTTGCGGCGGTCGGTGATGACGATGACCTTGTCGAAGACGGGTACGCCCGGCTTGAGGCCCGTGGCGATGGCCTCGGGGTCGAGTTCGCGCGGGTCGGTCGGGGTGTGCAGGTCGCTGAGGCGGTGCGCGAGCCAGCCGATGGTGTTCGACTTACCCGAGCCGGCCGAGGCCATGACCAGGTAGTCGTGGCCCGCGCCGTGGGTGGCGGCGTGCGCGGTGAGCTTCTTGACCGCGTCCCACTGCTGGAACCGCGGGAAGACCATCGTCTTCGTCGCGCCGCCGCCGGGCGTCTTGCTCTTGTGCAGGTGCACGAACCGCTGGAGCAGGTCCAGCCAATTGTCCGGCTGCCACACCTGCTCCCAGAGGTAGGAGGTCGCGTATGTGCCGAAGGCGGTGGGGGCGGGGTTGCCGGCGCCGCCCGGCTGACCGGGGCCATTGGATCCGGTGTTGAAGGGGAGGAAGCGGGTGTTCTTGCCCTTGAGCTGGGTGGCGACGAAGACCAGGTCCGGGTCTACGGCGAAGTTCGCGACGACGCGGCGCGTGAAGATCAGCTCGGTGGGGTCCCGGTCGGTGCGGTACTGCTCCTTGGCTTGCTCCACCCCCTGCTTGGTCAGCGGGTTCTTCAGCTCGGCCGTGGCGACGGGGATCCCGTTGAGGAAGAGGGTGAGGTCGAGCCGATTGCCCCAGTCGGCCTGCTTCGTCGCGTACTCCAGCTCACGGACGACGGTCAGGCGGTTGGCCCGGTAGCCGTCAAGAACGGAGTCGTGGGCGACGAGGTTGGGCTTGAAGTACGCGACGCGAAGCAGGACGCCGCGATCCTTGACGCCGTTGCGGAGGACATCGAGGAGCCCGTTGGTGGCGATGGCCTGATCGAGGCGGCCGGCGAACCCGCGCTGGGCCTCGTTCGGGTCGCCGCCGTAGACGGTGAGCAGCTCGCTCCACTCGTCGGGCTGGGTCGCCCCGATGAAGGTGAACAACTCGTTGGTGTCCAGGCCGAGATCGGCCCGGTAGTCCTGCGGGCGCGCCTCGCGCCAGCCGCGCTCGACCATGGCGGCGACGATGGCATCACCGAAGGCGGACTCCGTGTGGATGGGGCTCATGGCTACGCGGTGACTCCGTCCGTTACGTTGCGTCCGCTGGCGGTGGATACGTCGAACTGCCCAGTTACGGCAGCGGTGATGAGCGCCTGGCGACGCTCTTGCAAGAGCCTCGTCTGGCTGCGGAGAGGGCCCCTGATCCGATTGGATTCGTCGAGGTAGTGGTCCAGCCGCCGAGACAATTCCTCTTGCTGGAGATGTCCTGGCACGGACACCTGCTGGGCAAGGTATCCCTCGCCGTCAAGATTCTGAATACCGGTGGTTTGCTTGATGAAGGGAGTGTTTCTTCCCGCCTTGTACATAGCTGCCATCAGGAGACCGGCATATCTGGGGAAAGTGGTCCTTGCGGGTCGCATTACCGCCACGAAGTTCGAGCAGATCGATCGCTGCGAGGAATTGAACGTTACGGCAAATCCGACGGGGCTCTTCTCTCCGCCTCCCGATTTCTCCAACAGGACGTCGCCAGGGTTCAAGATTCGCCCCCGCAACATACTTGCTGGTACCTGTCGCAGCGTCGACGCATCGGGCGTGCTTCGCAGGCTAAACCTTTCGAAGTCGGCCACCCTGACACAGTGAACGTCGCTTCCGTCTCCCGTCGGCTCTTCTCCCCAAACGCCGTTTCGGACATCGTCGAACAAGTATTTAAGGCGTGTGGATTGCCACCCTGGAGGAATGGTGGAGGGGAGTAGCGTATGAACGAGTTCCGTCTCGAAGCGTTCTTCCAAAACGTACTGCTGGCGCCCCTTCAGCGAGCTTAGCGCATCTATGCGGGCGATCTCGGTGTCGAGGAAGTCGGCGATGCGGCGCTGCTCCTTCATGGGAGGAAGGGACACTTCTACCTTCGCCAAATCTTCCCAGTAAAGACGCCATTGTGCTGGGCGAATTCCCTTTGATCGCGACTTAAACTCACCAATCAAAAGTTGAGACCTGAGCATGTGATGAAGGTACCTGGTGTGAACTCTGGGACTCACCTCGCAGACCAAGTAATCTGGGCTAACGATTCCTCCGTAAGCGGAGACACCGAGCGATCCTTGCCACGCCTTCATCTTGTTGACTACGAGGTCGCCAGCCTGTACGAGTTGGTAGCGAGAGAGATCCAAAGGAGTCTTGTTGTAGTTGTCGGTGCGTGACTCTTTTGGAATTACTCCATGATCGCGATATACGGACAAGACGCTGGCTGATGGAAAACCCGTCCGCTCTACAGGGCGAAGTAGATACCGGAGCGGTGTCACAGAGTACTCGACCACTAGTCCGTCACCTCACCCAACAGCGCCTGAATCTCCGCCTCCAGTGACTTCAGTTCCGCGTCGATCTCCGCCAGCGGCCTCGGCGGCTTGTACACGTAGAAGTGCCGCGTGAACGGGATCTCGTAGCCGATCTTCGTCTTTGTGTGGTCGATCCACGCGTCCGGGACGTGCGGATGCACCTCGCGCTTGAGGTAGTCCTCGACGTCCTCGCCCAGCGGAACGTTCTCGTAGTCCCGCAGGTCCGTGTCCGGTTCCGGGGCGCTCTTGACCTTCTGGACCTCGCCCTCCGGGTCCCGGACGCCGATCGTCTCCCGTACCGCCTTGGCGAACGGCGCTCCAGACGGCCACGTCAGGCCGGCCGCGACCACCGCGTCCTTGAGCGCGATGAACGCGGCGGACTTCGTCGTCCAGGACGAGCCGAGCAGCGTACGCACCGCCGCCACGAACTCCTCGTTCCGCTCCAGCCTCGCCACAGGCTTGGCCTCCGCCAGCGCCGCCAACGTCTCCTCCGTGACCTCGAAGCGCAGCTTCAGCGGCCGCTCGACGGTGATGCGCTGGTAGCCGAAGTCCTCGTTTGCGAAGACCTTGACCTTGCCGTGCAACGGGTGCTCGGGGTCCTTGGCGACCTGGACGGCCTCCGCGTACAGCCGGGTGATGTCGCCGATGTGGTCGGGGCGGCCGTTCGTCCCGTCGCCGAGCTCCTTGCGCTTGTCACCGAGCGACTTGCGCATCTTCTGCCACTGGTCGCGCGCGTCGAGCAGGACGACCTTGCCCTTGTGGTCGGCGTCCTTGCGGTTGGTGAGGATCCAGAAGTACGTGGAGATGCCGGTGTTGTAGAAGAGCTGGTCCGGGAGGGCGACGATCGCCTCCAGCCAGTCGTTCTCCAGGATCCAACGTCGGATCTCCGACTCACCAGACCCCGCCGCGCCGCTGAACAGCGGGGAGCCGTTGAAGACGATGGCGATGCGGGAGCCGCCCCCGCCGTTCACGTCCACCGGCTTCATCTTCGAGATCATGTGCTGGAGAAAGAGCAGCGAGCCGTCGTTGATGCGCGGCAGGCCCGCACCGAAACGGCCGGCGTCGCCCAGTGAGCTGTGCTCGTACTCGACCTGTTCCTTGACCTTTTTCCATTCCACGCCGAACGGCGGGTTGGCGAGGATGTAGTCGAACTTCCGGCGGGCGTGGCCGTCGTCGGAGAAGGAATTGCCGAAAGCGATGTTGTCCGGGTCCTGGCCCTTGATCATGAGGTCGGAGCGGCAGATCGCCCAGGACTCGGGGTTGAGCTCCTGCCCGTACACCTCGACCGTCGCATCCGGGTTCAGTGCCTTGATGCGGTCGTCTGCGGCGCTGAGCATGCCGCCCGTGCCGCAGGCCGGGTCCATGACCGTGCGGACGACACCCGGCAGGCTGAGGGCGTCCGCGTCGGGCGCCACCAGCAGGTTGACCATCAGCTTGATGACCTCGCGCGGGGTGAAGTGCTCACCCGCGGTCTCGTTGGACTGCTCGGCGAAGCGGCGGATCAGCTCCTCGAAGATGTAGCCCATGTTGTGGTTGGGCACGACATCGGGGTGGAGGTCGAGATCGGTGAACCTGCCGATGACCTGGTAGAGCAGGTTCGCGCCGTCGAGCTTCCTGACCTGCTGGTTGAACTCGTACTTGTCGAGGACCTCGCGGGCGTTCTCGGAGAAGGCGCCGACGTAGATCTGCAGGTTCTTCGCCGCGTTCTGCGGGTCGGCCGCGATCTTCTTGAGCGTGAGGTCGCTCCGGTTGTAGAAGGAGTGACCCGAGGCCCTGCGCAGGAAGTGGCCGGTGTCGATGTCCTGGCCCGCGAACCTGTCGACGGTCTCGACGACCTTCTCGCGCGTCGGCTCCAGGACGCACTCCAGCCGGCGCAGCACGGTGAACGGCAGGATGACCTTGCCGTAGTCGGACTGCTTGTAGTCGCCGCGCAGGAGATCGGCGACGGACCAGGCGTGGTTCGCCAGCTCCGTGTGCTTACTGCTGTTCAAGAGGTCCCGGCTTCCTTCCGAAGAGCGCCGTCCGGGCGGGGGACGGCTGGGGTTCAGTGTGGTCGTGTGCGGTGGGACTCGTGGGGCGTTTCAGACAGAACGGCTGCCGGAGGCATCCGGGCCGGCCGGTGGCAGGAGTACGCCTGCGGTCAGGCCGGTGTTGAGGGTGGCCGCGGTGTCGGCGGCGAGGTCGGCGGTTCGGCGGACGGCCGCGCGCAGTTCGTGCACGCGGCGGAAGGCATCCCCGTAGCGACGCTGTTCTTCCAGGGGCAGCAGCGGTACGCGCAGGCGGCCCGGTGTGACGTGCACAAGGCTGCTGCCGGTCGACGCGGAGGCGATGTTGTCCTCGGCGCCGAGGAACCCGGCCAGGAACCACGGGTCGAGGCGGGCGGGGTCGGGGCGCAGGAGGTGGATGTGCTGACCCAGCAGGGCTCCGGCGTCCCGGTCGTCCGCCACCCGGGTCATCGCGGACGCGTCGCCGCCGCCCGCGACGGCGCGTACGAGGACGTCCCCGGCGGCTACGGGTTGCGCGGCGTCCGTGTGGATGTCGACAGCCGTGCCGGACGGCGGGTTTCCGGCCGCAATGTCGCGGGCGGCGAGGACCGGCCGCTCCACGGTGAGGGCGCCGGAGCCCTTGGAGCCTCGTGTGCCGGGCGTCGCCGCCCGCAGCACGGTCAGGGCTCCGCCGCGTGCCAGGTCGGAGACGGTTGCCGTACGCCACTCGCGGGCCGAGGCCCCGGACGGCTGCCACCCGCCGGAGGCGGAGGAGGCCGCCAGCGCGGTGACCTGCTCGGTCAGCTGCCCGTACAGGTCGTCAACGCGGCGGGCCAGGGCCGCCGGGTCGATGTCGGCCGCGGTCGCCCGGACATGGCGGGCCGGGGTGACGTCGACGACGTCGTCGAGCAGGTCGACGAGCGGCACCGCGCGGGCGACGCCGGGCTCGTCGGCGTAGGCGTCGGGTGCGGTGGTGAACGCGGCCCACTGGCCGAGGACCCGGTCGGTCAGCCCCGCCCAGTCGAAGGAGGCGGCGGAGGAAGAGACGGCGGAAGAGGGCGAGCCGGAGCGGCGGGGGCGTGAGCCGCCACGGGTGCCGGCGTCGGCCGTGGCCGTGTCGGTGGCGGACGCAGTGCCCGGGGCGCCGTCCCGCTGCTCGCCCTCCCCGTCGACGAACAGCACCGTCGTACGGTCCGTGCCGCCCGGCTCGGGGCGTTGGAACACCCAGATCTGCAGGCCGATGTGGAGCGGATACGCGGCACGCGCCGGAAGGGAGACGACGGCGCGCAGGGCCCCGCCGCGGATGAGTTCCGCGCGGACGCGGCGGCCGGAGGAGCGGAAGGCGAGCGCGGGCGGCAGCAGCATGACCGCGTGGCCGCCGGGCTCCAGGTGCGCGAGGGCGTGCTGCACCCAGGCCAGTTCGGACTCGAAGCGCGGCGGAAGTCCGTACGCCCACCTCGGGTCGTAGGCCAGCTCGTCGTGACCCCAGTCCCGGTCGCCGAACGGCGGGTTGCACAGGACGGCGTCCACGGTGACGTCGGGGAAGGCGTCGTCGCGCAGGCTGTCTCCGACGCGGATCGCCGTCTCGGCTTCGGGTGCGGCCAGCAGTAGCCGGACCGCGGTGCGCCGGCCCTGGACGGGGAGCGAGTCCTGCCCGAACAGCTCCCGCGCGCCCTGCCGGGCGGCGGCAGCCAGGAGCGTGCCGCTGCCGCAGGCGGGGTCGAGGACGCGGGACACGTCGGCGGGCAGGAGCCGTGCCATGAGCAAGGCCAGGCCCTCCGGGGTCTGGTAGACGCCGCTGACGGCGCCCTCGTCGAGTTCGCGTTCGGCGAGGACGTCGACGGCGGCCTGCGGCCCCGCCTCACGGACGCAACCCAGCAGCGCGCGGACCGCGTCCGCGTCGTCCGGACCGTAGCGGACCGGCTCGGCCTCGGGCACGGCGGCCGGAAGCTCGCCAGCGGTCTTCTCCGCTCGGGCGATCAACTGGTCGTCGGGCACGGCGGCGAGTTCGGCCAGCTCCTCCGGTGTGCGGCGGGACGCGGCAGCCACCAGCGGGAACAGTCGCGCGGCCACTCCCGAACCGGGTCCCAGCAGCCGGAGCGCCGTACGCAGTTCCTCGGTCGGCGAGGCGGTGGAGGTGTGCCCGCGGCCCCGCAGCCATGCCTGGACGGCCGGCAGGTCGTAGAGCGGGCTGGCTTCCGTGCCTGCGCTGGGAGCCGGAAAGTCGTCGTGGCGGCGGCGCCAGTTGCTGACGGTGGCCCGCGTGACCCCTGCGATACGGGAGATCTCGGCGGCCGTCACATGCGCTGAGGGCGCCGGTCGGGCTGGTGGCTGCTGGGGCATGGCGTGGGGTTCCGCACCTTTCGGGCCAGTCGGACAGGGACGGTTACACACTACAACAGTCGTCAAATTCGTCAAGTCGTTTGACAGTGCTTTCAGTGTCATGTTTATCTGGTTGTGGTTCCGAATGGAAGCGTGAGCTCACTGCGCAACCGCACTGTGGACCCCCCGACGCGAACGCCGGGGCGCCATCCGCACCAACCGCGTGCCGGTGTCCGCCCCACCCTCCGAACGAGCATCCGGCCCCCAGGAGACGCACATGACCGTGACGGAACAGTCCCAGCGGAACGCGGACGAACCCACCGACCCCACTCGGCCGAACCCCGCCGGCCAGCCCCCGCCTCTGGCCGATCTGGTGCGGACCCGTCTGGGCGAGGCGGCACTCACCGAGCCCGTGAAGGCGCTTCTGAAGGAGGCGCTGGGCGAGAATGAGACCCGTGGAACCGCCCCGGGCGGCCGGATCTACCTCGGTTCCCTCGCCGTCAACGGCTTCCGCGGCATCGGGCCTCGTGCCCGGCTGAGCCTCAGCCCCCGCCCGGGCGTCAACCTCGTCGTGGGCCGCAACGGCTCCGGCAAGTCCAGCCTCGCCGACGCCATCGAGGTCGGCTTCACCGGCACCCGGGCCCACCGGCCGGGCCAGGACGCCACGCGCGGCGGCCACTGGTACAACCTCCACAACGCCGACAGCCCCAAGATCGAGCTCAAGCTCGCGATCGAGGGCGACACCGGCAACAGCACCCTCACCCGCACCTGGACGAGCCAGGAGTTCGGCAGCTCCGAGGCCACCTTCAAGCGCCCGGGTCACGGAACCGTCCCCGTGGCCGAGGCCGGCTGGGACACGCCCCTCGCCGACCACCGGCCGTTCCTCTCGTACACCGACCTCGACCTCATGCTCACCGGCAAGCCGTCCGAGCGGTACGACGCGATCGCCACCATCCTCGGTATGGAGCTGCTCTCCACCGCGACCAACCGGCTGAGCGCCCGGGAGAAGGCCCTCGCTGCCGTCGCGAAGGAGATGAAGGACGCCCTCCCCGGCCTGAAGGACGCCCTCTACGTGCTGGAGGACGACGACCGCGCCGTACAGGCCCTGCTCGCCGTGGACACCCCGGGCGCCCCGGACCTCGACACCATCGACGCCCTCGTCGCCGGTCTGCCCCCGGCCGACGACAGCCGGCTCGCCGAGCTCCAGATCGAGGCCGGGGTGCAGGGGCCCGACCTGGCGGGAGTCGAGGAGGCCCTCCAGCGGCTGCGGAACGCCCTCGCCGACGTGGAGGACCTGCACGGCACCGACGCCGAGAACGCCCGGCTGCGCGCCGACCTGCTGGAGAAGGCCCTCGCCCACGCCGACCGGCACCCCGACGACGACGTCTGCCCGACGTGCGGAACGGAACGGGTCCTCGGACCGGAGTGGTACGACCGCGCCTCCCGACAGGTGGCGGAGCTGCGCCACGAGGCGAAGACCGCCGGGGACGCGCACGCCGCCGTCCGGACCGGCAAGCGGAACCTCCACAACCTCATCGAGAACCCCAAGCGGATCCCCGTTGCACTGGCCGACCCGTGGAAGGTGTGGACCGACTGCCGGCAGATCACCGACCCCGCCGAGCTCGCCAGGAGCGCCGAAGAAGCCGCCACGGTCCTCGTCGACGCCTGCGACACCGTCAGGAGGCATGCGGCCCACGAGCTGGAGGAGCGCGGCGAGCGGTGGCGCGCGCTCGTAATCCGGCTCGCCGCCTGGGCGGACAAGGCACGCGAGACCGAGCGGGACAAGCCCCTGCTGGGCGACCTCCGCAAGGCGGTGAAGTGGCTCAAGGAGCTCTCCACCGAACTGCGGGAGCAGCGCATGGAGCGCTTCACCGACGCCACGCAGAGCATCTGGGAGCGCCTGCGGCAGGAGAGCAACATCGATCTCACTGCCGTGAGCCTGAAGGGCAGCGAGAAGGCGAACGTCCGCAAGCTCGTCATGGCGGCCTCCGTCGACGGCCAGGACGCCCCCGCGCTCGACGTCATGAGCCAGGGGGAGCTGCACTCCCTCGCGCTCTCCCTCTTTCTGCCGAGGGCCACGACCGCGGACAGCCCGTTCGGCTTCCTCGTCATCGACGACCCCGTGCAGTCCATGGATCCGACCAAGGTGCACGGACTCGCCCAGGTGCTGCACGAGTTGGGCGGGCACCGGCAGATCGTCGTCTTCACCCACGATCCCCGTCTGCAGAAGGCGTTCACCGACCAGGAGCTGCCGGTCACGGTCTTCCAGGTGACGCGTGGCGAGGGATCCCGGGTGAAGGTCGACTGCGTCGACGACCCGGTCAAGCAGGCCATCGGCGACGCCCGGGCCATCGCCGCCACTCCGGGGCTTCCCCCCGAGACGTACAGCCACGTGCTGCCCGGCCTGTGCCGGATCGCCCTAGAGAACGCGTTCCTGGAAGCCGCGTGGATCCGCCACCACCGCACCGGCGGCTCGGAGCACGACCTCCAGACCGCGATCGACAGCGCGGAGAGGTTCCTGGAGGTCGCGGCCTTCGCCCTCTTCGGCGACGTGACGCGCGGTGCCGACGTCACGGGGGAGGTGCTCCGCCGCTACGGAAGCCCGGCATGGTCGCTGATCCAGCAGTGCCAGAAGGGGTCCCACTCCAGCGGCGCCTCGATCCCCGACCCGCACCGCTTCGTCTCGGACGTCGAGAACCTGGCGCAGAAGATCCGCAAGCCGGAGGTGACCGCATGACCACCCCTGTTCCCGCGTCCGTCGAAGGCCTGCTGCTGACGGCCGACCGCCTCCTGGACGGCGAACTCGCCGACGCCACTACGGTCGGCCGACACCGCGGCGCCTGCCTCGCGCTGCGGACCGCGCTGGAGCTCTGCGTCGACCGGGTGCTGGACGCCGTGATGCCCGGTCTGCCCCGCACCACGGGGCGCGCCAAGCTGCTCCTCCTGCATTCCGTCGCGCCGGCCGAAACGGCCCGGCGGGCGAAGGCCCTCTGGTCCCAGCTGAGTCTGGGATGCCACTACCACCTGTACGAGCTCGGACCCACGTACGACCAAGTGCGCGTCTGGCGGGCCGAGGCCGGCCGTCTCGTCCAGGAATTCGGCAACTGATCGTTCGTCACCGTCCGTTTTCTGATAGTTGTTTCACGGGGTACGGGCACATGCCCGTGGCGGTGTCCCCCGGCACCGCAGGGAGGACGCACATGAGCACCACCACTCGGGACGAGACCCTCGCCGGCGAGCAGCGGGCGGTGGACCATGCGTACGACTGCTACACGACGAAACTGGCCGAACTGAGCGGCACCTCGGCGGCCACCGCCTCGGCGAGCGGCAAGGACGGGATCGCCAACCGGGCCGAAGCGGAGGCGCGGGCCGAGGCCTACGGAGGACTGGGCGACGAGGCGCTGGTCTTCTCCCGCGTCGACGCCCCGGAGGACCCGGGCGGAGAGCCGCGGCCGTGGTACATCGGGCGCCGCAGCGTGCACGACGCCTCGCACGAGCTGGTGGTGCTGCCGTGGACCAGCCCCCAGGCGAAGACCTGGATCGAAACCCGGCCCGAGAGCCCGGGCGAGGTGGTCCTGCGCCGGCAGCTCCGTTGCGTACAGCGCATCGTCGAGGGCTACTTCGACGAGATCTCCCCGGCGGCACCCGCTCCCGTACCCGTACCCGTACCTGAGCCCGTCGGCGTACCCGAGTCCGCCGACGTACCGGTGCCCCGTCAGGCCGCCGACGACAGCGCGGCGGAGGAGGCGGACGCGTCCCCCGCCCCGGAACGTACGACGGCCCCCACGCCCGGCGATGTCGTACGACGGCAGCGGCGTAAGGCACCCCAGCCGGACGACTTCCTGCTGCAGGAGCTCCAGCGGTCGCGCGGCGGCCGGATGAGGGACATCGTCGAGACCATCCGCCGTGACCAGATGGCGCTGGTCACCGGCTCGCCCTCGGACATCCTCGTCGTGCAGGGCGGCCCCGGTACCGGCAAGTCGGCGGTCGGTCTCCACCGGGTGACCTGGCTCGTCAACAATGAGCACTTCAAGGCCCAGGACATCCTCGTCATCGGCCCCCACCAGCGGTTCCTCGACTACGTCGGCCAGGTCCTCCCCACCCTCGGCACCCGGGATGTCAACGCCGTCCAGCTGGACCGGCTGTGGGAGGGCGAGATCCTCGGTGTGGACTCCCCGAAGGCGCGTCTGGCGAAGTCGGGGGAAGGCATGGCGGCCGTACTGCGGCGCCGGGTCGAGAGCGACTACCGCCCCGAGGCCCTCGACGCCCTCACCGTCGCCCCCTCCTACGAGGGCGACGAGCCCGGGGTCGTCGTCACCGCCGGCAGTACGACCCTCCGCGTGCCGAAGTCCGAGGTCCTCGCCCTCCTCGACCAGGCTCACGCCGGCGGCGGGCCCTTCCGGGAGCGGCGGGACCGCTTCCGCGGCCTGTTCGTCGACCGGCTTCTCCAAGAGCTCGCCGATGTCGCACCGCGCCGCGGACAGGCCGGCACGATCCGCCGCGACCTGGAACGCAACCGCCGGGTCGAGCGCCTCGTCGAACGTGTCTGGCCGTCCCCCGGACCCCGGGAGGCCCTGCGTAGCCTCTACGACTCGGCCGACCTCCTGCGGGACTGCGCCGACGGCATCCTCGACGAGGACGATCAGGCAGCCCTGTTGCGGGCCCGCGCTGCCAGCGCCGACGGCGACCCGTGGACGCTCGACGACCACGTCTGCCTCGAAGAGCTTCGCGTGCTGATCAGCGGCGACAACCCACCGCGATACGGCCATATCGTTGTCGACGAGGCCCAGGACCTCACGCCCATGCAGGCCCGCTCCCTGCGGCGGCGGTGTGCCGTGGGCGGTTCCATGACCGTCCTGGGCGACCTCGCGCAGGCGACGGGCGCCCACATCCCGACGAGCTGGGACCTGCTGGGCGCACTCCTTTCCGACCACGGCGACTGGAGCGTGGCTCAGCTCACCACCAGCTACCGCGTCCCCGCCGAGATCATGGAGTTCGTCGCCCCTCTCGCCCGCGTGGTCGCGCCGTCCCTGCCTTATCCACAGGCTGTCCGTGAGGCGGACGTGGATGCCGTGCGGACCGTGGCGACCGAACCGTGGAAGCTGCTCGACGACACCTTCGCCCACGTGGCACGACTGGTGCGCACCAGCGACGGCAACAACCCCCGCTCCGTTGCCGTCATCGTCCCCGACGACTCCGACTGGCTGGACGCCATCAGCCACCGAATCCACGAGGGTGGCGACATCGCCGAGCGCGATCGCGATGCCGTGTCCGTACTGGCCGCCGCGCAGGCCAAGGGAATGGAGTACGACCACGTGCTGGTCGTCGAGCCCGCGACGATCGCCGACCGTGGTCCGGCCGGGCTGCGTCAGCTGTACGTGGCCCTCACCCGCAGCACCCAGAGCCTGACGGTCCTGCACACCGCCGCGTTGCCGGAGGCGCTCACCGCCTCCGCGGACGACTCCGAACCTGCGGCACCGGACGTCCGGCCGGCGGGCGCGGCGGAAAGCCTTCCCCGGATCGGCAGCGATGTCCGGGTCGAGGTCGTGGGCCACGTCTCTGGCGGTCGGTACAAGGTCAGGCCGCTGTCTCCGGTGATCGGCCGGCCGCTCGTGCTCACCGTCCGCCAGGGTTCGGTTCCCCCGCGCCGGGGTGACGAGCTGGACTGCTGGGTGTTCGCGAACGACACGAGTCAGACGGTGCTCACCGCCGATCAGCGTGGCCGGTCGCCCGTCTCGGAGCGGATGGCCGGGCGCTATCTCGCGGCGCTGGACGTGCTGGGAGAGCTGACCGGCAGCGACGGCGACGTTGCCGACGCCCGCAGCCGCCTCTCCGAACTCCAGGGCATGGCCAACCGCATCCTTCGCCGGGACCAGGCTGACTGGGTCGATGTACTTCATCTGTTCGGTGATCCGGACAGAGAGCGACTCGGAGTTCTTCGAGACCTTGCCGCGACCACCAACCGTGCGCTCAAGGAAGGCACCTTCGACGCACGTCGGCTCGCGGAGGGGCTGGATGCTTCCGGCTGGGCAGGGCCCCTCGCTGAAGCACGGCGAGAGCTCCAGGAGCGCTTCAGCATGGCGACGAAGCCGAACTCTGACGGCGCGATCCCCGTCGCCCCGACGCAACCAGATCAGAAGGAAGAGATGCAGATGACCACCGCGGACACCGCCGCCGCAACACCGGCTGCGACCACGAAGGACGGTTTCCTCCGCGCGCTGGAAGCGGCTGCCGCGGCCGACCGTACGTGCAAGAAGCACGAGGCGGTCCGTCATGCGCTGAAGGCATCACTTCTCTGGGCGGACCTCCAGCCGGCCGACTCCTCGGTCGTCGACGTCAGCTGCGTCACCCAGCACGGTCTCTTCCTCTACGAGGCCCTGGGCGCAGGCTGCTCCACCTATGCGGACTTGCGATCGGGCGCGACCCGCCTGCTCGAGACCAACCACACGCTGCCCGCGCCGGCCGACGGTCTCTACCTTGTCCTCTCCGAACCGCCTGCCGAAGACTGGTCTGTCGACACGATTCGCGACGTCTTCCGTGTCAATGTCATCTGGCGCAGCCCGACCGGCTGGGGCGGTGAGAACGCGCACACCGCCTTCGGCTCCTCCGGGGTGAGCAATCACCAGTAACCGTCGTTCAGTTCTCGGCTTCGCCTGCTGGAGCAGGCGAAGCAGAAGCAGGTGACACCGCGGGGTTGGGAGTGAAGTCGAGCAGTTCAGATGCCCTGATGAAGTGCTGGCCCCGGCAAACGTGGCGGGCGCGACCGGGTTGACGTGTGCTTGCAACACCGTTGTCTCCGCAGACGGCTGGGCGTCAGTCGACCCCTCTCAGGTAGACCCGGCTGCTCCGTTCGTCGATCTGTGCCACCGCGACCTTGAGCCAGTTCAGGTCGCCCTTGCAGGGAGCGCACACCTGCCCTTCCCGGACCTTGGGAAGCGAATCCGGTTCCGGCAGCCCCAGGCGTGCGAACGGCGTGGCCGGTGTCGCCTCGGCGGCGAAGGGCTGCGCGCGGAGTCTGAGGGGCTGTTCCGGCTTCAGCTGGGTGAGGAAGGGCTCCACAGCTTCCGCAGGCAGGACGAAGGACAGGATCAATCCGTCGTCCTGGACCCCCCTCCGGTGCGCCGCAACGGTGTGAGTCGCTGTCGAGGGGACCTCCACGTGCAGGGTCCGGGCGATGGACTCGGCGGTGGCCCCTTCGACCCAGTCGGACGTCCCCGTGTCCGCCGAGCGGCTGCCCTCCCTGCCGGTACCGCCGGACGCCCCGGAGCATCCGGCGGCGAGCGCGCCGAGCAGCACCGTTGCCACTGCGAGCGTCGGGGCGCGGCCCGGGCGTCGTGCGCGGATCACCGGGCGGCCGAATTGCGGCCGATGTCCGTGCGGGTGCCGCTCCGCCCGGTGTCCTCCGGTGCGGGCCAGGACCCCCCTGCCGACAGGTCGTGCCGCTGTACCGAGCTGCTTCCTCGCATGTCGAACTCCCTGGCCAGTCCTGTCGTGTGCATACGGGCCATGTCGGCATCGGTGACGGTGGTCGGTCCGATCGGCGTGGCCTTGTCTGCGTCCCAGTTGTAGCGGTCCCACACATTGACCTGGTAGTCGATGCTGACCTGCGGCTTTCCATCGGGTCCGGGGACGGCGGTGACCACCCCGGTCGTGTTGGTCATGCCGCTGCCTACGGCCAGGTACCAGTTGTTTGTACCGTCCGGCCCCTTTTCGTGTTCATATCCGCTGCTGCTGGATTCCACGGGGATGGCGACAGGCTTGCCGCCTGACTTCTCGAAGGCATCCAGTGCCTGCTGCCGCCACTCGTCCTGCTCTGTGGCCCGGATCCGTGCCACCTCGTCCCGGAGCGCCGGGTCGTCGGCAAGCATGCGGTCGACGTCCAGATCGAGCGTCTTGCCGCTGCCGTTGAGGTAGTGATCCATGTGACGGGCCGCGTCGGTCTTGCCCATGAAGTCGCCGGAGTTCGAGATGCCGTTGGCCTGGATCTCTTTCCAATAATCCGCCATTCCTGGCGATTCGACGTCGTACGGTCCAGCGCCGTCGTCCGCGGCGACCTGCTTGACCTGAGGCCGGAGCAGGCCAGCAGCAAGAAGGTCGTCCCGGTGCTGGGTCCACAGCTGGGCCCGGGCCTCGGGCCCGAGTGACTGCCAGAGCCGCTGCAGCTCCTTCCGCTGTTTGGTGTTGGCCTCCTCGCCGAGACCGGCCAGTTTCAGTGCTCGCGGGAGCATCTCCTGGTCGAGGGAGGTGTACGTCGCATGGCCGGCGTTGTGCGGATCCGCGCCGTGGCTGCCGCGCAAAGCGCGTACGGCAGCGGCATCGACCTCCGCCGCGTGGCTCACCACTCCGCTCAGGGTGTCGGCGTACCAGCGCATGAGGTCCTGCTTGCGCTGGCCGGGACCGTCCACCTCACAGATCAGGGCATCCTCGATCGTCACCGCTCCGCCTTGCCCCACACGGACGTTGAAGCCTGCCTCCTTGGCGTCGGCGGTGAGGTTCTTTGCCTGCTGCTGGATGGCCACCAGTTCGGAGTGGGTGTCCTGGAGGATGCCGAAGATGCTCTGGGCTTCCGTGTGGAGGTCCTCTATCTCCTTGACCGTCTTGCCGACGAAGGCGCGGGTCACACCGGCGTTCACGCCTTCCCACCGGGCCTTCTCGGCCTTGGCCTTTGCCCCGTCGCGCGCCTGTCCCCCCAGGCTCTGCAGAGCGTCGGCCGTGCGCTTCCAGTCCTGAACGGCGGATCCCAGCTTCGTCAGGTCGAGTTCCATGAGGTCCGAGTAGTCCATGCCGTGCTCCCTACTTGAGGTACTCGTCGATACGGGAGACGGACACGGCCGAACCGTCGCGGTTGCGGAGCGAGGCTGCGATGGCCTCGTCGTCCGCGGCGTGCGCCTTCTTGGAGTAGTCCAGGTGGTTCGAGATGTGGGCGCATGCCTGCAGGACCGTCTTCACCTGAGAGGTCCACACGGACACGGTGGTCTCCAGCTCGCCGCCGAGTGAAAAGCCGGCCGTCTTCAAAGATGCTGCGGCCTGCATCGTGGAGCCGCTTCCTGAGCCGTCGGCACCGGCGCCGGCGATATCGGCCTGCTTCTGCAGCTGCCCATGCAGCAGGAAAGCCTCATGACCCACTTCGCCCAGGTCATCCTGGTGCACGACCAGGTCGGCCTGACCGCCACCAGGTCCGCTGGTCACCTGGTTGAGGCGCATCGACGCCTGGCGCTCGCCGGCAACATCTACCTTGGCCTTTTCCCATTCGTCCCACACCATGGCGCTATTTGATCATGTTTGGGCCGACGAGGTAGGAGCAATGCGAGC
Organism: Streptomyces sp. NPDC045695; assembly: GCF_056432025.1. NCBI lineage: Bacteria > Bacillati > Actinomycetota > Actinomycetes > Kitasatosporales > Streptomycetaceae > Streptomyces > Streptomyces sp. NPDC045695. The sequence continues at coordinate 222,909 of NZ_JBWKJU010000003.1, read as the reverse complement.
CAGCTTTCACACATGAACAAGTGCTCTTCGGCATCGCCAAGCAGCGCCTGTCGCCGGACGGGGGCCCGTCACCGAGGAGGTCTCCTTCACCTGGGACGGAGACTCCCTCATCGAGCAGGTGAGTCGTGTGCCCGGCTCACCGGAGTCCGTCGCGCTGACGTGGGACTACGACGGAACGAAGCCGGTCACCCAGGTGGAGCGGCGGTTCATAGGCCCGAAGGAGGTCGACAGCCGCTTCTTCGCGATCGCCACGGACCTGGTCGGGACCCCGCGCGAGCTCATCGACGAGGAGGGGGAGGTGGCCTGGTACACGCGCTCCGCGCTCTGGGGCACCACCACCTGGAACCGCGACGCGAGCGCCTACACCCCCCTCCGTTTCCCCGGCCAGTACTTCGATCCGGAGTCGGGACTCCACTACAACCGCCACCGCTACTACGACCCGTCCGCGGGCCGCTACGTCTCCCCGGACCCGTTGGGTCTGGCCCCGGCTCCGAACGCGTTCCTGTACGTCGACAACCCGACACGGTGGATCGACCCGCTGGGTCTGGCCCTGTGCCCGCACCGCAGCAGCGGTGGCCCCCGGCACAGTGCACCAGGCGGACGTCGCGGACGGAGATCCGAATCCCATGGGGCGGTCGTGGGACTCGATCCACTGGTACTCGGAGAATCAACGCATCGACGTTCCCCGGCCGGACATTCCCGAACTGAGCCCGCCGGACACCAGCAACAAACCGAAGAGGAGGTGAGCTCGCAAGATGACGGACAGTGAGGGCTCTCTGAAGGCTGCAGAGATCGTCGCGGAACGGTGGAAGGAGTTCCTGGGCTTCGGGGGGGACGTCATCGACCCCGCCATGGTGCGGGCCGCTTACGCGCAGCCGCGGCTGCGGGTGCTCTTCCCCGGGGTCAGCCACGGCATCCTGTACCTCAGCCGGTGCACCGGCTACCCCGCCTCCCACGACGTGCCGCTCGTTTATCCGCTCGCAGCCGGCGGGTTCCAGGTCACGGGCCGGGCCGGGGAGGGCGTTCTCGGTGAGGTGGCGACCCCGGAGGAGGCGTTCGCCCTGGTCGTGGAACACCTTCCCGAAGGCAGCGGTCCCGCTGTCCTGGGAACGAAGGACGACCTGTGACCGCGATCACGGCGGTCGGCGTCTTCGCGGACAGCTGACGGGCCGTCCCGGCCGAGAGCGGGGCGCGCTACGCCGGGGCCGGGCAGGAGGAGCAGAGCGGGACCGGCCCGGGTGGGAGACGGGCCGGGTGCTCGCCGAGCGGTTCCGCAAGCCCGCCGGTCCGGCGATCTTGTAAGCAGTGACACCACTTCTCCGGATGGTCACAAAGATTTGGCGGCGGCGTTGTGAGGCGCTGACAGGCACTCGAACGCGGCGTCCGTGCATGGCGGGGCGGCGTTTCAAGTCGTGAAGTGCCGCGGCGGCCCTCACCGGCCGACTCCCGGTGGCAAAACGCGAGTTCACGGGCCTGGTGGGCGAACCCTGCCATTACCGACTGGTAGATGGCGGTGCCTTAAGAGTTGTACTGAAACAAATCCCGCTCCCGGCAGCGGCTTTCGACCCAGGTCTAAGCTCTCCCCGTTGAGCGAAATGGACCCGCAGGAGGGCTCTCCCCGACGTCCAGCTGCCAGGCAAGGGTCGAGGCAGAGCCCTCCACGAGGCTCATCCAGCGACATCGCAATGGGTCGAAAGCGAGGAGCGATCGATGGCCCCCAAAAACGGTACCCCAACCCCGCGGGGCGGCAGGCGGTATCTGGGCAACGGTAACGCCGCCCCCGTGTGCGCGTGCCCTCCGAGGGGGCCGAGTTCGGAAGCCGACTGCCGGCATCTTCACTGCGTGGCGCGACGGGAGAACGAACGCATCGAGCGGCAGCTGAGGCCGCTGAAGGTGGCGCTGTGGTTCCTGGGCGGCGCCGCCCTGCTCCTCGCCGTGGTCGTGAGCCTCTTGGTGCTCCTCGGACGCACGGACGCGGCCGGCCCCCTGGCCGCGCTGACCGGAACGTGCGGGGTCTGCTTCATCGGCCTGCTCGCCTACCGGGGACACAAGCGCATGGAGCTGCACCAGCGCTCCGAGGTCCTCGACCACGGGTGACGGCCCTTCGCGAGCCCCCGGGGGCGGCCCGTGTGGCCGTCCCCGGGGTGCGGTCGGTCAGAGCTCGTCGTAGAGGCCGAACATGTCGACCACCAGGTCGGTGCGCTGCCAGCTGCGGTTCCAGAAGTCGATGACGCCGTTCTTGCCGGTGCTCGCCTGGACCAGGTTCGGGACGGTCGCGCCCTTCGTCCAGTTCAGGTTGGAGGAGTTCGGCGGGGTCGGCCGGATGGCGGTGCCCTTGTCGTACTGGGACGTGGTGTTGGGGTCCGGGGAGACCGTGAGGTGGCCGTCGCCCTCGGTGTTGGTGACCGTCGTGTTCAGGACGTAGCCCGTGATCGAGAGGTCGTGCGCACCGAGTGCGAGGTGCTCGTAGTCCTGGCCGGGGAGCGCGAGGCCCCAGTCGCGCGTGTCGTACAGGCGCGTCGGCGTGACGGGCAGGTACGCGGCCTTGCTGCCGGGGCTGTAGTAGCCGACGACGTCCACGACCACGTCGGCCCCGCTCCAGGAGCCGTTACGGATGTTGATCTTCCCGTCCGGACCGACCGGGACGATCACCGAGTTGGCGACCGTCTGGCCGGCGGTGAAGTTCACGTTCGACGTGGACGGTGCCTGCTGTCCGCCCGGGAAGACGGTCAGGTGGCCCGAGTTCGAGGGGTTGGTGACCGTGACGTTGAGGGCCACCGCGGTGACGCCCTGGTACGGCACCCCGGCGTGGCCGGCGATCGGGACGGCGAACGTGCTCTGGCCGGGGACCTGGCCCCCGGCGGTGCCCAGCCCCTCGCGGCTGTCGACGACGCGGTACGGGTCCAGTGAGGTGTAGCCGCTGGCGACGGCGCGGGTGAAGTACCCCGTGACGTCCGCGATCAGGTCCACGGTCCCCGAGCTGCGGTTGGCCAGCTCGACGTAGCCGTCCGCTCCGACCGGCACGATCGTCATGTTCGGGACGGTCTGCCCCGCGACGAAGTTCACGTTCGAGGTGATCGGCCGGTCCGTCCCCGCCGGGTAGGCCGTGATGTGCCCGCCGGCGGCGGTGTTGGTGGCGGTGAGGTTGAGGGCCACGGCGGTCACGCCGGCCGGTATGCCGCTGTTGCCGCCGACCTTCACGCGGGTCGTGCCGTACGGGGCGACGGCCCCGGCGCCCGCGGCGCCGGTTCCGTCCCGGGTGTCCAGCAGCCGGGTCGGGGCGTGCGGGGTGAACTTGGTGCCGACGGTCGTGACCTCCAACGTGTTGGTGGCGGTGACGTTGTTCCGCAGGTCCTTCACGGTGACCGTGACCGTGCGGGTGCCGAGCTCGCTGTAGACGTGCGTCGTCTCGACGAAGTCGCTGTCGGTGACCATGTCCGAATCGGTCTTGCCGTCACCCCAGTTGATGTCCACGGTGATCGGAGTGGCGACGCTGGTGTAGACGTAGGACGTCAGCTTGATGCCGTACGTGCTGACGCCGCGGGCGGAGAGGTCGACTCCCAGGCCCGGGTTGTCCGTGACGCTCACCGCCGCCTGCGGAGCGTTCGCGGACGTGCGGACGGAACGATTCGCCGGGCTGTGGAAGGTGGCGCCCTGCTCCGCCGCGGCCTTGGCGGCGGCCTCGGCCTTCTTCTGGCCGTCCGCCGAGCTGCCCTTCGAGCTGCCCTTCGAGCTGGCGGTACCGGCGCTCACGCCGTGGCCCGCGGGCGCTTCGGCCGCCAGCGCCGCGCTCGGGACGAAACCCATCGCTGCCGCGACGACGGCAGCGGAAATCATGATGCGGTGACGGTGCACCGGCCCCCCCGGGTGATGGAACGTGGTCAAGATCGTGGTCGGACTGCACACCTGCGACGCCGAAGTCGATCAAGAAGGTTGCGGGCCAGGTCGGACCTGGCTGAAACATGCTAGTACTGGCTGGATTCGGACCCTTCTCGTCATCGCGAGGGCGTGTTTCAGCCGGTCAGGGTCATGGTCACGTCAGCTCCGCCGGCCCCTGCATAGGCTGATCGCGTGATATCAGCGAACTCCCCCTCCACCGCCGCCTGGTGGCCGTCGCTGCGCGGCAAGCCGGCAGCCGCGGTCGCCGGCGCGCCCCGGGTGCGGCTCCTGGTCTTCCCGCACTCCGGGGCCGGCCCCAACATCCTGCTCCCCCTCGTCGAGGCGCTGCCCGCGCACGTGGAGGTGCTCGGGCTGTCGCTGCCAGGCCGGGAGCGCCGCTTCGGCGAGACTCCCGGCTGCGGCCTCGACCAGGTGCTGGAGTCCGTCTCCGACGAGGTCCTCGTACGGGACCCGCTCCCCACAGTGGTGTTCGGCCACAGCCTCGGCGCGCTCCTCGCCACCCACACCGCACGCCTCCTCGGCCCCCAGTGCCGGGCGGCCGTCGTCAGCGGCCAGATGCCCGGGCGGTCCCGGCGCCTCGCCCACGCGACCACCACCGACGAGGACGCGGTCCGGCTGCTGCGGGACAACGGCGGCACGCCGGACTGGGTCATGCAGGATCCGGCCATGCTGGAGCGCGTCACCCGCGTCCTGCGGGCGGACATCGCCCTCAGCCGCGAAGCCGCCGTCGGGTTCGAGGACGTACGGATCGACGCGCCCCTCCACGCGCTGGGCGGAACGCGCGATCCCCTGGTCCCGCACGAGCCGCTGGACGGCTGGGCGGGTCACACCACCGGCGCGTGCCGGGTGCACCGTTTCGACGGGGACCATTTCTTCCTCCTGGCCCCCGAACACCGCTCCGAGGTCACGGACGTCCTGCGTCGCGCGCTCGTGGGGGAAGGCTGAGACCCCCTAGCCCCCAGCCGCCCAGCCGCCCCAGCGGCCTCGTGGCCTCCGCGGATCCGGCTCACGGCCGGATGATCCGGACCTGGAAGCTGCCGTTGCGCAGCTCACCCACCACCGAGACGCTGACCCCCGACTTCTCGTCGGTGAAGGTCTCGCCCGGCCGGAACGGCGCGTCCGACAGCTCGGCGTGCACATTGGGCCGCCGGGTGCAGCCGCCGCTCGCGTCCGCGCTGTCCGACACCGTCACCGGGCCGTGCCCGGTGTCCACGTCGGAGTCCACCTTGTAGATGAGGACGCCCGGTTTGCAGACGGCCTCGTCGTTCCCGGCCCGGGTCCGCACCTCCACCCCGAATCCGGCGTTCTCCGACAGCGGTACGAAGGCCAGCTTGGTGCCGCCCCCCACCGACAGCGGGGACAGGATGTGGTCGCTCGTGCCCGACTTCGACGCGCAGCTGATCTGCGTACTGTCCAGCCAGCCCAGCTTCCACTTGTGCCAGCCCATCAGGTCGTTGTTGGCGCCCCAGTCCTCGCTCATGATGTCCCAGTGCCCCACCGTGGTCCCGCCGTCGGCGGTGTAGAGGTCGGGCAGTCCGAAGACGTGCCCGTTCTCGTGGGGCAGGACCCGGTAGCCGGTCTCCCGGTAGGTGCCGGAGCCGTCGTCCTGACGGCTGAAGACGAAGGACGTGTTGGCCAGCGGCACCCCGTCGGCCACCGGCGCGTCGGCGTTGCCCGAGAAGGTCACCGACAGGACGGTGTCCAGGGCGGACGGCCCGGCGTTCGGTGTGACCAGGATGTTGATCAGGTCGTACCGGCTGAAGTCCACCTCGGGGTCGGCGGCCTTCGCGATGTGCTCGACGAGCTGCTTGTAGCCGGGGTCGTACGGGGATCCGCGCTCGATCCCGTACGCCGCGAACGGCATCGGCATCCGCAGCCAGGTCCTTATCGGCGCCTCGGCGCGGTAGGTGAGCCGTCCGTAGGAGCTGGTGCGGAACCAGTCGGCGGTCTGCGGGAAGAACTCCGCCAGCCGGTCCAGCGCCGCGCCCTCGCCCTTGGCGTCGGGGAAGTCGATCATCAGGTTCAGGGCCCGGACCTCGCCGGTCGAGCGCGAGTACCCGGGCGGTGTCGGCAGGCCCTCGGACATCTGGACGCCCATCGTGCCGGCGATCCGGCAGGGCGCGAGCGCCGATTCGACGGTCGTGGCCGCAGGTCCCGCCGCCGAATGCCCGCGGCTGGGTATTCCGTCGCTCGCCGTCGCCGTGACGCCGAGGGCCAGCGCGGTGAGCGCGATGAACGCGCTGGTGCGGCGTGGTCTGCGTATCCGGTGGCGGGTCTGCGGCATGGAGATCGCCTTCGGGTCCGCGGCAGCCGGCCCTGCCCGGTCTGCGCTCTGTTCGTCACCCTCCGACGGGCGCGGCGCGCCCGCGCGCCGGGAGAGGCCGAACGGGAACGGGGCGGTGACTCAGGTCACACGGGCGAGTGAAATAACCGGGGACCAGATCCCCGTTTGCACGAGAGTCGCCGCAAGCGGGGACCGGCTCCCCGTTTGGGCGGCCGTACGGATCTCAAAGCCAGGGAGGCCCCGGAATGAAGCGCCCCACCACCGCTCCGGCGGCGCCGACCACCCGCGGGGCGGCCGGGGGCCGGGCGCGGACGCCCGTGGCGACGGCCGGGGCCGCCACCGCCGCGCAGGGCTCGGGCGCGCCCGGGGCAGCCGCCACCACCGCCACCGCCCCCCGCGCGCCGCGCGGGAGCGGTCTCCCGCGCCCGCGCGCCGACGCGGTCCGCAACCGCGAGCGGATCCTGGCGGCGGCCCGCGAGGCCTTCGTCGAATTCGGCTCCGCGGCCCCCTTCGACGAGGTCGCCCGCCGGGCCGGCATCGGCAACGCCACGCTCTACCGGCACTTCCCCGACCGCCCCACCCTCGTCCGCCACGTCGTGCTCTTCGTGATGGACCGGGTCACGGCCTCGGCCGAGGCCTCCCTCGCCGAGGAGCCCGACGCCTTCGCCGCGCTGTGCCGCTTCACGCACACCGCGATCGACGAGCGGATCGGCGCCCTGTGCCCCATGCTCTCCGACGGCTTCGACCGCGATCACCCCGAACTCCTCGCGGCGAGCACCGCGTTGGAGTCGGCCGTCGAAACCATGCTGGCCGCCGGCCAGGACTCCGGACTGATCCGCACGGACATCGGGGCCGGCGACCTGATGGTCGCCCTGTCCCAGCTCAGCCGTCCCCTCCCCGGCACCGCCTGCCCCGAGGTCGACCGCTTCGCCCACCGTCACCTCCAGCTCTTCCTCGACGGTCTGCGGGCCCCGGCCCGCTCCGAACTGCCGGGCTCAGCCGCGACGTTGGACGACCTGAGGCGGAAAACCATGTGACTCGACCCATGCGCCCCTCATAGTCTTTTTCAGGATTTTTCACTCCTTCCGCACTTAGCCATTCCGCTCAGTCATTCCGCACAGTGAAGTGGGTACCCCCATGTCGAAAACAGCCGCGATACCGCCGCTGTCCGCCGATCCCAGCCGATGGAAGGCGCTCGTCTTCATCGCCCTGGCCCAGCTGATGGTCGTCCTCGACGCGACCATCGTGAACATCGCCCTGCCCTCCGCCCAGACCGATCTCGGCATCTCGGACGGCAACCGCCAGTGGGTCATCACCGCGTACGCGCTGGCCTTCGGCGGACTCCTGCTCTTCGGCGGCCGCATCGCCGACAAGTGGGGCCGTAAGAACGCCTTCGTCGTCGGCCTCATCGGCTTCGCCCTGGCCTCCGCGCTGGGCGGCGCCGCGAACGGCGAGGCCATGATGCTCGGCGCCCGCGCACTCCAGGGTGCCTTCGGCGCCCTGCTGGCCCCGGCGGCCCTGTCGCTGCTGGCGGTCATGTTCACCGACGCCACCGAGCGCGCCAAGGCCTTCGGCATCTACGGTGCGATCGCGGGCGGCGGCGGCGCCGTCGGCCTGATCCTCGGCGGCTTCCTCACCGAGTACCTCAACTGGCGCTGGACCTTCTTCGTCAACATCCCGTTCGCGATCATCGCGGCCGTGGGTGCCTGGCTGGTCATACGCGAGCCCGCCGGCTCCCGTAACCGCGCTCCGCTCGACATCCCCGGCGTGATCCTGTCCACCCTCGGCCTCGTCGCCCTGGTGTACGGCTTCACCCGCGCCGAGTCGGCCGGCTGGTCCGACGAGGTGACGGTCACCATGTTCGTCGCCTCGGTGGCGCTGCTCGCGGCCTTCGTCTTCGTCGAGTCCAGGGTGAAGTCCCCGCTGCTGCCGCTGCGCGTCCTGCTGGAGCGCAACCGCGGCGGGGTCTACCTCTCGCTGGGCCTGGCCATCATCGCCATGTTCGGCCTGTTCCTCTTCCTCACCTACTACCTCCAGGTCGTGAAGGGCTTCTCGCCCGTCAAGACCGGCTTCGCCTTCCTGCCGATGATCGCGGGCATGATCGTGGGCTCCACGCAGATCGGCGCCCGCCTGATGACCCGCGTCGCGCCGCGCCTGCTGATGGGACCGGGCTTCCTGGTCGCCGCCGCCGGCATGCTGATGCTGACCCAGATGGAGGTCGGCTCCTCGTACCCGGCGCTGATCATGCCGGCGCAGCTGCTGCTGGGCCTCGGCATGGGTACGGCGTTCATGCCGGCCATGTCCCTGTCCACGCACGGGGTGAACCCGGCCGACGCCGGCGTCGCCTCCGCCATGGTCAACACCTCGCAGCAGGTCGGCGGCGCCATCGGCACCGCCCTGCTGAACACGATCGCCGCCTCGGCGACCACCGCGTACCTGCGCGACCACGCGGCCGAGGCCGCGGCGGGCGGACCGGCGGGCCGGCTCGTCCAGGCGCAGGCCATGGTCGAGGGCTACGCCTCCGCCATCTGGTGGGCGGTCGGCATCCTGGTCGCCGCCGCGGCCGTCGCCGTGACGCTGATCAACACCGGCCGTCCGAACATGGGCGGTCCGGCGGCCGCCGGCGAGGACGCCGACGCCGAGCTGAAGGTCCCGGTGATCGCCCACTGACGGCGGTCCCCGCACGGGAATGACTGAACACCCCGCTTGGTTCAAATTTGAACCAAGCGGGGTTAGTCTTTGAGTGGCGACCCCGTACCGACGACCGAGGAGCGCCCCATGACCCAGGCCCCCGCCCCCGCACCCCTGGCCCCCGCGGGCGCCGGCCCGCAGGGCGCCCGCATGCCGGCGCTGTACCTCAGCCACGGGGCCCCGCCGCTCGCCGACGACCCGGTCTGGCCCGGCGAACTGGCCGCCTGGTCCGCGGAACTGCCCCGTCCCTCGGCGATCCTGATGGTCTCCGCCCACTGGGAGGAGGCCCCGCTCGCCCTCGGCGCCACCGAACGGGCGCCGCTGGTCTACGACTTCTGGGGCTTCCCCGAGCACTACTACCAGGTGCGCTACGAGGCCCCCGGCGCCCCGCGGCTCGCCGCCTCGGTCCGGGCGCTCCTCCAGGGCCCCGGCACCCCGGTCCAGGACATACCGGACCGCGGCCTGGACCACGGCGCGTACGTCCCCCTCGTGGAGATGTTCCCGCAGGCCGACGTCCCGGTCCTGCAGATCTCCATGCCCACCCTCGATCCACGCCGCCTGATGGACATCGGCCGCAAGCTGGCGCCGCTGCGCGACGAGGGCGTCCTGATCGTCGGCAGTGGCTTCTTCACCCACAACCTCGCCGCGCTGCGGCACGCGGGCGTGCCCGCCTGGTCGGCGGAGTTCGACGCCTGGGGCCACGAGGCCCTCGCCTCCGGCGACCTGGACTCCCTGCTCGACTTCGAGGCCAAGTCCCCCTCGGGCCGCCTGGCCCACCCTCGTACGGAACACTTCGCGCCGCTCTTCGTCACCCTCGGCGCGGCCGAGGCCTCCGGCGACCTCACATCCCGCCGCGACCCGGTCACCGGCTTCTGGATGGGCCTGTCCAAGCGCTCCCTCCAGTTCGGCTAGGACGGTCCCCAGGCAACCAGAACGCTGCGGGGGCCGTCTTGCGGGGTGGGAGCGCGGCCACGGCGGCGCTGTTCCGGAGGGGGTCTGACCTGCCCTTCTTCGGGCTCCTGCGGTCCAGGTCCCGCTCGTGGCGGGGCAGGGTACTGCAAGATCTCGAAAAAGGGACAACGGTGTGGGAATTCTGTCCCGATTCCAGTCGTTGTTTCCTTCAGAAGCGGGCACTCGGGAGAGTGTCCCGGGACGCACCACCGAGCCACACCGCGACCGAACTCATCGCAAGGGAGCACGCATGGCAACCCGCGCCGTCGCCCGTCGTCAATCCACGAGCAGCGCCCGCGCTGCGGGCGGAGAGATCGCAGACCGCGACCTGGTCGGCATGTACCTCGACGAGATCGCGCGCACGCCGCTGCTCGACGCCGCCAAGGAAGTGGAGCTCTCCCAGATCATAGAGGCGGGGGTCTACGCCCAGCAGATCCTCGACGGTGCGATAGAGCGGGACGGGGACAGCCTGCCGCGCGCGGAGCTGGAGGCGCTGGCCGCCGAGGGCGAGCGCGCCAAGGAAGTCTTCATCCGCTCCAACCTCCGCCTCGTCGTGGCCGTCGCCCGCCGCTACCCGCGCAGCGGTCTGCCCCTCCTCGACCTGATCCAGGAGGGCAACGCCGGCCTGGTCCGCGCGGTGGAGAAGTTCGACTACGCCAAGGGCTTCAAGTTCTCCACGTACGCCACGTGGTGGATCCGCCAGGCGATCACCCGCTCCATCGCGGACCAGTCCCGCACCATCCGCCTCCCCGTCCACCTGGTCGAGGAGCTCGGCCGGATCCGTCGCGTCCAGCGCGAGTTCAACCGCGAGAACGGCCGCGACCCGGAGCACGCCGAGATCGCCGCCGAGCTGGACACCACGGAGAAGCGCGTGGGCGACGTACTGGACTGGGCCCGCGACCCGGTCAGCCTCAACATGTCGGTCGACGACGAGGGTGACACGCAGTTCGGCGACCTGCTGGAGGACACCTCCGCGATCTCCCCGGAGCAGTCCGTCCTCTCCCTGCTGCGCAGTGAGGAGCTGGAGGACCTGCTCGGCAAGCTCGACCAGCGCACCGCGTCGATCATCAAGATGCGGTACGGGATCGAGGACGGCCGCGAGCGGACCCTGACGGAGGTCGGCAAGCAGCACGGTCTGACCCGCGAGCGGATCCGCCAGATCGAGAAGCACGCCCTGCTGGAGCTCAAGCGGATGGCCCGCGACACGGGCTTCGACGCGGTGGCCTGAGCAGGCCTGAGCACAGCCCCCAGACGAGCCCCGGTGCCTATCCCCCCCAGGCGCCGGGGCTCCCCGCGCTCCGGGCTAGGCCTGCGCACGCCCCGTGGCCTGTGCCAGCCTCGCGCCCAGCGCCCCCGCCGCCGCATGCAGCTCGGCCGGCTCCCGCACCGTGAACGGGACGCCGACCAGGGCCAGCCGCGCCGCCGTCCACTCCGGCGCGTCCCCGCTCTCGAAGCGGACCACCGTCTGCGGCCCCTCACCCGGCAGGGCCGCCGTCCGGAGCCACTGCGGCAGCTCCTCGGCCTCCGCGGCGAAGGCGACCTCCACCACGTACCTCGCCGCGCCCCGCGCGTCGAGCCCCCGCCGCACGAACTCCTGCGCGTCCACCGGCAGCTCGCGCGGCGTGAACCTGGCCCCCGTCGCGAACGGCTCCGTCACCCGGTCCACCCGGAAGGTGCGCCAGTCCTCGCGCTCCAGGTCGTAGGCGACCAGGTACCACCGGCTCCCCGTGCTCACCAGCCGGTACGGCTCCACCAGCCGCCGCGACGGCGCCCCGTCCGCCGCCCGGTACGCGAACCGCAGCCGCTCCGGCCCCGCGACCGCCGACGCCATCGTGGTCAGCGTCTGCGGGTCCACGCGCGCCCCGTCCCCCCGCGTCAGCGCGGTCGTCGCCGACTGCAGCGCGCTCACCCGGTGCCGCAGCCGCGAGGGCAGGACCTGCTCCAGCTTCGCGAGGGCCCGTACGGAGGCCTCCTCCACCCCCTCGATGGCGTGCCCGGCCCCGGCCCGCAGTCCCACCGCGATCGCCACGGCCTCCTCGTCGTCGAGGAGCAGCGGCGGCATCGCCGCCCCCGCGACCAGCCGGTATCCGCCCTCCGCACCCAGGGTGGCCTCCACCGGGTAGCCCAGGTCCCGCAGTCGTTCGATGTCACGCCGGATGGTCCGCGGGCTCACCCGCAGCCGCTGCGCCAGCTCGCTCCCGGGCCATTCGCGCGGGGTCTGGAGGAGGGACAGCAGGGAGAGCAGCCGTGCCGGGGTATCGGTCATGCGATCCAGGTTGCCAGCGAAAGCGGACACACTCTGACCTATATCCCGTCTAGGTTTCTCCTCATGAGCACCGAGACGTCGTCCATGACATCGCCCGAAAGAGAGAAGGGGCCCGTACACGGCGGGCCCGCCTCGCCCACCGACCGCCGCCGCTGGCTGGCGCTCGCCATCGTGATGACCGCCGCCTTCATGGACCTGGTCGACGTCACGATCGTCAACATAGCCATCCCCAGCATGCGCCAGAACCTCGACGCCTCCACCAGCGCGATCCAGTGGATCACCGCCGGCTACGCCCTCGCGTTCGCCGCCGGCCTGATCACCGGCGGCCGTCTCGGTGACATCTACGGCCGCAAGCGCCTCTTCCTCGTCGGCATCGCGGGCTTCACGGCCGCCTCGCTGCTCTGCGGCATCGCCGCCAACCCGGGCATGCTCGTCGCCTCCCGCATCCTCCAGGGCGCGATGGCGGCCATGATGGTCCCGCAGGTCCTGGCGATCATCCACGTGACCTTCCCCCCGCACGAGCGCGGCAAGGTCTTCGGCATGTTCGGCGCCATCGTCGGCCTCGGCGCGGTCTCCGGTCCGATGCTCGGCGCGCTGCTCACCGAGTGGAACCTCTTCGGTCTCGAATGGCGCCCGATCTTCCTGATCAACCTGCCGGTCGGCATCGCCGGCGTGATCCTCGGCCGGAAGTTCATCACCGAGTCCAAGGCCCCCAAGGCCCTGCGCCTGGACCTCGTGGGCGTCGTCCTGGCGACCCTCGCCCTGGTCATGCTGATCTTCCCGCTCACCCAGGGCCGCGAGAACGACTGGCCGCTGTGGGGCTTCGTCTGCATGGGCCTGTCGCCGTTCGTCTTCGCCGCGTTCCTCGCCTACGAGCAGTACAAGATCAAGAAGGACGGTTCCCCGCTCGTCGAGCTCTCCCTCTTCAAGGTCAAGAGCTTCGCCGGCGGCATCGCCGTCCAGCTCACCTTCGGCATCGCGACCGGCATCTTCTTCCTGGTCTGGACGCTGTACATGCAGATGGGTCTCGGCTGGAGCGCCCTGCGGGCCGGCTCCACCGGCATCCCCTTCTCGATCGCCGTCTCGGTCGCCGCGGGCCTGTCGGTCCAAAAGCTCGTACCGCGCTTCGGCCGCAAGGTGCTCCAGGCCGGTGCCCTCACCATGGCCACGGGCCTGCTCCTCTACATCTGGGAGTCGCAGCACTACGGCATGGAGATCGCCTCCTGGCAGATGGCGGCCCCGCTCATCGTCATGGGCGTCGGCATGGGCCTGATCGTGGCCCCGCTCAACGACACCACGCTGTCGGAGGTGCCGCGCGAGCACGCGGGCTCCGCGTCCGGCCTGATCAACACCACCGGCCAGATGGGCAACGCGCTGGGTCTCGCCCTGACCTCCGTGGTCTTCTTCGGGCTGATCGACGACGACCTGGTCTTCGGCCCGCCGTACGTCGAGGCGTTCCGCGGCGCGCTGTGGTGGGTCGTGGCCGTCCTGGTCGTGATCTTCGCGGTGATGTTCATGCTGCCGCGCAAGGCGATCCCCATGGAGCAGCGCGAGGGCGGCTCCGAGCACGCCGGATCGGCCGAGCCCGCCGCCGAAAAGGTCCCGGCCTAGGACCCTCCCGGCGCCCCAGCTGACGGACATGCCCGCCCTCCACGGCCGGGCATGTCCGTTCTCTGCGTTCTGAGCGCGGCCCGGGGCGTCACCGCACCCGGGCGCGCAGCTCCATGGCCTCGCGCGCGGCGCACTCGCTCTCGTACACCTCGCACATGTGCCGTCCGTCGGGGGTCACCGTGTGCTCGACCTCCCACAGGCTGAGCTCGCTGCCGTCCAGCAGCACGAAGGCGTGCTCGTACAGGCTGAAACCGGCGTCCCGCCCGTCGGACAGGCACTGCCGCCCGCCGAACGCCTGCGTGATCCGGTGCGCGTAGGCCGACCGCAGCCGCGTCGCCACCGGCTCGCCGGGCCGGTCCGCGTTCTCCGCGCGGCGCAGCACGCGCCGGGCGTGGTCGGCGGACTGCTCCACCGCGTAGTCCCGGTGCCGCTGCACCGGCGCCGAGCCCGCGAACAGCACGCTCAGCGCCGTCATGTCGTTCTCCGGCTCCTCCTCGCCCGGCAGCAGCACCGGATCGGCGGCCCCGCCCGCGGTGGCCTCACCGAAGAGCCGGGACACCGCCAGGCAGGTCTCCGCCTTGCTCACGAAGACCTCGTGCCGGACCGTCCGGTCGCCCTCCAGCCGGTACGCCAGCTCCCACAGCGAGACCGAACCGCCGTCGGTCAGCAGATAGGTGTGCCGGTGGGTCTCCCGCCAGATCCCCGTCGCCGGACTGTGGTGGGTCGTATAGAGCGACGAGCTGTGGGCGAGCGCCGTACCGAGGCGCTCGACCAGCCTGTCCGGCAGGTCGTAGGAGTTGAGGGCGCGGCCGAGGAGTCGGTCGAGGTGCGCCTCGGTTGTCTCGTACGGATCGCTCAAGGTGGGTCTCCAGGCCGTCGCAGCTTGTCACTTAGCGGAAGCTCAACGTAACCCCTGGATCTGACATCACGTCCGGGGTTCGGTAAAACGTCCGGGAAGCATCGGAGGTTCCCGCCACCCCTTCAGGTCAACTTGCGTACGGATGCGCATGGTTCGGCCCGCTCTGTGGTGGAGCGCGGGACTATGGGCCACATGGCAACGAATACAGTGGGCGTCCCGCGGCAACAGGGACGGCCCGGCAGTCGACACGAGGGCGAACCGGCCCCCGTACCACGGAGGTTGGCCTGGCTCCTGGTTCTCACCGGGGCGGCCGGGCTCCTGGCCTCCTGGGTGATCACCCTCGACAAGTTCCTCCTGCTGGAGGACCCGAACTTCAAGCCCGCCTGCAGCCTCAACCCGGTCGTCTCCTGCGGCAGCGTCATGAAGAGCGACCAGGCGGCGGTCTTCGGCTTCCCCAACCCCATGCTCGGGCTGGTCGCGTACGCCGTCGTCGTCTGCGTCGGCGCGGGCGTCCTGGCCGGTGCCCGCTACCGCGGCTGGTTCTGGCTGGGTCTGAACGCGGGCACGCTGTTCGGCACCGGCTTCTGCGCCTGGCTGATGGTCCAGTCGCTCTACGAGATCAACGCGCTCTGCCTGTGGTGCTGCCTGGCCTGGGTGGCGACCCTGCTGATGTTCTGGGCGGTCACCGCGCACAACGTCCGTACGGGCGCGCTCCCCGCCCCCGGCCCGCTGCGGGGCTTCTTCACCGAGTTCGGTTGGGCCCCGCCCGCCCTGCACATCGGGGTGATCGCCATGCTCGTCCTCACCCGGTGGTGGGACTTCTGGACCGCCTGACGGCCGGCCGCGCACACGAGGGCCCCGGCAGCTGGACGCTGCCGGGGCCCTCGTCACATCACCACGGCGTTCGACGCCGGGGAGGAGATCAGCTGCCGGCCGAGAGGTTGCCCGAGAGGACCGGGATGTTGTCCAGGATGTGGGAGAGCGGCTCGTCGCCCTTGGCCTGGGTGGAGTTCTCGGTGCACTGCTGGTTCTGCGGGTTGGACAGGATGTTGATGTCCTGGACGCCGATGTTGAGCGCCGCGACCAGCGACTGGGCGTTGACCTTCGCCGGCAGGGCGATGCAGGGCTTGTTCAGGCTGCCCTGGACCAGGCTCAGCTGCGGGCTCATGTCGCCGTGGGTCTTCTGGTTGCCGTAGATCTGCTGGGAACCATTGCCGTTGACGGTGTTGACGCCGTTGTCGTTGCCGATGGCCATCGCCGGGGCCGCGGCAGCGGCGCCCGCGCCGACCGCAACGGCGGAAACCGCGGCGGCGGTCATGAACTTCTTGAACATCTTGATCCTTTTGTCGCACGAGTGCCCGCTGATGGAGCGCCCTGGTCAACTGCCCCGGCACGGGTTGGTTCCGGTGCTTCACTCAAACGGCGTGTGCGCGGCGAGGTTTTCCCCGGCCCGGGTGAGCGGCCTCCGGACGCGTGCGCGAAGCCCGTACGCAGCCCCCAGCCGCTCACGTCCGGTTGCGGTCCGTGTGAGGTGTTCGCACGGTGGGTGAGGAAGCGGATCGTTCGGGTCCGTTCGCGTGTCCCCACCAGTTCGCGTTTCCCCACCCAAAAGGAAATCTCCATGCACCGCACGAAGCCGTCCCGCGCCCGCCTCCTCGTCCCGTCGGCCCTCGCCGTCGTCATACTGTCCGGCGCGGCCGCCCCCGCGGTCGCCGCGGACGGTGAGGGTGCCGGCGCCGTCAACGATCGAGTGGCGTCCGTCCAGCGTCAGGTCGACAAGATCGAGAAGCGCGCCGCGGCCGCCGGCCCGATCGACGACCTCCTCGCGGGCCTCAGCAAAACGCTCGAGGGCCTCCTCGCGACCGTGGGCGGCCTGCTGCCCGACGGGGTGACGCTGCCACCGATCGAGCTGCCGAAACTCCCGGAGCTGCCCGGCCTGCCGGACCTCTCCGATCTCATCCCCAAGCTGCCCCCGGTGGAACTCCCGCCGGTCGACGGGGTGGTCCCGGAGCTTCCCGCGACCCCGGAGCTTCCCGCGACCCCCCTCGTGCCGCCGGCGGACGCCGTGCCCGAGATCCCCGAGATCCCGGAGATCCCGGAGATCCCGGAGATCCCGGACGTCCCCAAGAGCTCGGGGCGGGCGGAACACGCCACGGGGTGACGCGGATTGGTCCGAATAGGTCTCATCTCGCGGGTACCCGTGTCGTCGTGGGAGGCTGAACCGTTCTGCTCGGTGTGAGCCCCGGATTCGGGGCAGAACGTCGAACAGAAGGTGCACTTCCCATGAACTCTGCCAAGAAGGCAGCCCTGGTCCTGGCCACCGCTGGTATCGCTGCGGCCGGTGCCGCCGGCTCCGCCGCCGCCGACGCGTCGGCCGAGGGCGCGGCCGTGGGTTCCCCCGGCGTCCTCTCCGGCAACCTGCTCCAGGTCCCGGTGCACATCCCGATCAACGTCTGCGGTAACTCCGTGAACATCGTCGGTCTGCTGAACCCCGCGTTCGGCAACGTCTGCGTCAACGACTGACGTCGACCGCACAACCCAACTGTGGGCGCCCCGGCCTCGCCGGTGGCGCCCACAGTCGTGTGCGGTGCGTGATCAGCGGGGGCGGTCTCAGCCCTGGCCGCCGTTGAGCTTCACGCCGCCGAGCATCGGGGACGCCTGGGTGGCGCCGTTCGCGAGGCCGAGCACCGTGCCGGGCACGTCGTTGCGGATCTTGTTGACCTTCTGGGCCGTGCCCACGACCTTGTTGACGGTCTCGCCCTGCTCGGCCAGCCCGTTGCCGACGGTCTGGGGGAGCGACTCGGTGACGGGTGCGACGGCGTTCAGCGTCTCCGTCACCCCGCCGGTCAGGCTCATGGGCGGCATCGCCGCCTGGGGCTCGGCCGCGAAGGCGGAGGAGGAGGCGCCGAGGGCGGCGACGGAGCCGACGACGACAGCGGCGACCTTCGTGAGCTTCATTATCGAAATCCTTTTCCAGTGGCGACCGTCGCGCCACTTTCGCCCTGGGTAACGATTCCCCGCCGCTACGGAAACGCGGACGCGTGGACGGTGAGGATCGGGGGCATGACAGCGGCCGGAGAATCCGACGAGGGATTCTCCGGCCGACATTTCTTCTGATTACCGGTATTGCCGGTCAGGCGATACGCGACCGCCGGTACAAAATGGCGCCGCCCAGGATCAGGGCGGTGGCGAGGGCCGCCGCGGCCGCGGACTGGCCCGCTCCGGTCTCGGCCAGCACGGGTGCGGTCACGTGCGCCGGAGCGGGCGCCGGGGCGGGCACCGGCGCAGGCGCCGCGGACGGGGCCGGGGCCGGCGCCGGGGGCAGGTGGACGGGGACGTCACCGGCCGGGCCGGCCGGCGGCTGGTCTCCCGGACGTACGACCTCGGGCGCCGGGGCCGGGTGCTCCACGGGCTGGCTCCCGTGCGGGGGCCGGGGCGCGGGCGCCTCTTCGACCGGGGCGGGGAGCGGGGCGGGCGCCTCCTCGACCGGAGCCTCGGGTGCGGGTGCCTCGTGGACCGGAGCCTGGGGCCAGGGCGCCGGAGCGGGCAGCGGGGCGGGGTGCTCCTCCACCGGCTGCGGCATCGGGTGCGGCCGGTCGGGCGCGGGCGGGGCGTGGTGCTCCGGCGGGGGCGGCGCGGAGCCGGGGTGGTCGTCGCACTCCTCCTCCGGGCGCTCCTCCCCGCCGGGGCCGCCGTAGCCGCCCTCGTGGCGCTCCTCCTCGACGCGCGGCTTGGCGTGCCGAGGTCCGTCGCGCCGGGGCTCCTCCTGCCGCTGTTCTTCGAGGCCCGGCGACCCGTGGCGCTGCTCGGGCACCGCGTGCCGCGGCCCCGGGTGCTCCTGCGGCTCCTGCTGCTCCCGGCGCTCCTCGTGCTCGTCGAGGTAGCGCTTGAAGGCCTCGGCGTTCTCGGGGCTGAGGTAGCGCTCGTACGCGTGGTCGTCGCCGCCGTGGGCGCCGGTCGTGGTGACACACGTGTTGCCCATCGCGGGGTTGAGCGCCGCACCGCCGTCCACGCTGTTGCCACAGACGTTCGGGGCGAGGGTGACCGGTACCGAGACGCTGTTACCGGCCAGCACACCCGGTGAGTGCGAGGCCTCGGCGCTCGCTCCGGGGTGCGCGTAGGCCGCGCCGGCCGCGATCGACAGCAGACTCGACGCGGCCGCAGCCGTGAGCATGCCCTTGCCCAGAACCTGTCGGCTCAGTACCTGTCGCATGGATCCTTCCCTGTCTACCGGCGCTCCCGCCGGTGTCGAATCGGAGGTGGCCCCGGAGTGCACCGCCGTGCACTCCGAGGCCACCCCGAGGAGGTTCGCCCGTGGGGGCGCAACCGCTTCGTCAGTGGTTGACGCAGATGTTGCCGAACGCCGGGTTCAGTGCCGCGATCACGTTCACGGTGTTGCCGCAGAGGTTGATCGGGATGTGGAGGGGCACCTGGACCACGTTTCCGGAGAGGACGCCCGGGGAGCCCACGGCGGTGCCCGCGGCCACGGAGTCCGCGAGGGCGGGGGTGGCAGCGCCGGCCGCCATCAGAACCCCGGCGGTCAGCGCCACTGCCTTCTTGTGCATCATTTCTTTTTATTCCCTTCATGCAGAGGCGTATCCACTGCACGATGAACAACGAGTGGTCCGGATAAAAGAAACCGCCACTTTTTCGGCGGTGATCCGGCAATTCATCCCAGCGCGGGCCGAATCAGCGGTCGAATTCGGGGCGGGGTTTCTCGACGCTTTTTCCGCGGTGCCGGGGAAGCGCGCCCCAATGCGGCGAGGCCGCCGCGACCCGAAGGTGCGGCGGCCTCGCGGGCAGCGCTTCGGTCAGCTGCCGCTGGACACGTTGCCGGAGAGGATCGGGATGTTGCTGAGGATGTGCGACAGGGCCTCGTCACCCTTGGCCTGGGTGGAGTTCTCGGTGCACTGCTGGTTCTGCGGGCTGGACAGGACCGGGATGTCCTGGACGCCGACGTTGACCAGGGCCAGGACGGACTGGACGTTGGCCTTCGCGGGGAGGGCGATGCAGGGCTTGTTGAAGGAGCCCTGGATCAGCGCCATCTGCGGGCTCATGTTGCCGTAGGTGGCCTGGTTGCCGTAGATCTGCGCGGCGTTGTTGCCGTTGACGGTGTTGATGCCGTTGTCGTTCCCGATGGCCATCGCCTGCGGGGCCATGGCGGCGCCCATGCCCACGACCGAGGCGGCAACTGCGGCCGAGGCCATCATCTTCTTGATCATTGGTGTCCCTTTTTTGCAGGATTGCCTGGTACCGGAGCGCCTGGATCAACGGCGCCACCCCGCCTCGGGTTGCGTGGATTCACCCGGATGCAGGCGTTTCGGGCGTCTGGTTGACGCTCAGGCGTTCACGCCGGTGTGCCGGACACTCCGCATTTCCATTCGGTCGAACAATGGTGCACGTCATAACGACCCGCCCGTTGGCAGGGTGCGTGCCATCGCCCAAAAGGCCGTACGAGCGAGTCCGACGTGATTTCCAGCCCGATTTCTGACAAAGTTCACTCCTGTTTTGTTCCCTTGATCGAAAATGGAGACAGGGTCATGGGTTCCTCCCGAAGAATCCTCGGCACGCTCGGTCTGCTGTCCTGCCTCACGCTTTCCGCCCATGCCCCCGCGGCGTGGGCGGCGGCTCCCGAGCCCAAGGAGCTGCCCCGGGTTCCCTTCACCCAGCGTTACCAGGCCGTGCAGCACGGCGGGCTGGTACGGGCCTCCAACTCCGGCATCAGCTGCCGCCGGGAGGAGTCCCCGCAGGCCGAGCCGTGCGCCGAGGTCAAGAAGGGCGCGGCGGGGGTCAACAGCGACTTCGAGATGTTCTACAGCGACGTCGACAAGGATCCGGACACCTACAACTCCACCCGCGCCGAGCTCAAGGTCCCGCAGGGCGCGAAGGTCTCGTACGCCCGCCTGTACTGGGGCGGGAACCTGCGGGTGGGTGAGCAGAAGCCGCCGGAGGACAACGGGAGGGTGCTGGTCGCCGAGCCGGGCGGCTCGTACAAGGAGGTCCTGGCCGACACGGTCATGGGCCACCGCACGGACGCGGGCAGCGACGCCTACCAGGCGTCCGCCGACGTGACCCCGCTGGTGCGCAAGGGCGGCGCCGGGATGTGGACGGTCGCCCAGCTCAACATCGCCATGGGGCACTCGGACGTGGGCGCCTGGGGCGGCTGGACGCTGGTCGTCGCCTACGAGCACCCGCAGGAGCCGGTGCGCCGGATCTCGCTGTGGGACGGCTTCGAGGGGCTCGCCGCCCGGGGCGGTGACGGAACGGTCCGGATCGAGGGCCTGGACGCGCCGGCCGGGTCCGCGGGCCGGGTCGGGGTGGTCGCGTACGACGGGGACCGGGGCACTCTCGGTGACTCACTCACCGTGACGGCCGACAGTGGTCGCCGGGTGAGCCTCAGCGACGGAGAAAATCCTTTTAATGATGTTATGAATTCCACGATCACGGAATTCGGAAATCAGTCGTTCGTGCGACAGCCCGAACATGTGAACAATCTCGGATATGACGCGGACGTCTTCGACCTGAGTCCCGCCCTGTCCGGTGGTGCCCGCAGCCTGGAATTCAGGTTCACGGGCGAAAGTCAGGGTCATTTCCTCGGCGTGCTCTTCGCTCAGACAGACGCACGCCGCTGAACGTAGGAGACCACTCCACGTGCCCACACAATCTCGGGCAGCACAGCCCACGACCGTCCTGCACCTCGTACAACCCGTCGACGGCGGCGTGGCCAGGGTCGTCACCGACCTCGTCCGCGCCCAGACCGTCGAGGGC
This sequence comes from Streptomyces sp. NPDC045695, assembly GCF_056432025.1. NCBI lineage: Bacteria > Bacillati > Actinomycetota > Actinomycetes > Kitasatosporales > Streptomycetaceae > Streptomyces > Streptomyces sp. NPDC045695. The sequence goes on along the minus strand of NZ_JBWKJU010000003.1, from coordinate 201,579 downwards.
TTCCGCACCGTCGTCGGCTGCCCGAAGGGCGGCACCCTCGCCGACTCCGCACGGGCGGCCGGGGCCGAGGTGCTCACCTGGCGGGCCGGCCGCTCCCCGGGACCCGGGCTGCCCGCCGAGGTCCTCGGCGCCCGCTCGCTGCTGCGCCGGGTCCGGCCCGACCTCCTGCACGCCCACAGCGCCAAGGCCGGGCTGGCCGGGCGGCTCGCCGCGCGCGGCGCCGTACCCACCGTCTTCCAGCCCCACGCCTGGTCCTTCGACGCGGTCGACGGGGCCACCGGCGCGCTCGCCCTGCGCTGGGAGCGGTACGGGGCCCGCTGGGCCGACCGGGTGCTCTGCGTCAGCGAGGCCGAACGCCGCGCGGGCGAGAGCGAGGGGATCACCGCCCGCTGGTCGGTGATCCGCAACGGCGTGGACCTGGACCACTTCCGCCCCGGCGCGCCCGACGCCGACCACGACAAGGTCCGGGCGCGCGCCGAACTGTCACTGCCCGCCGCCTTCCGGGGAACTCCGGCGGACGGCGCACTGCTCGCCGTGTGCGTGGGCCGGATCTGCCACCAGAAGGGGCAGGACGTCCTGCTGCGTGCCTGGCCCGAGCTGCAGGCCACCGTGCCCGGAGCCCGCCTCGCCCTCGTCGGCGACGGCCCCGACGCCGAGCGGCTGCGCCGCACGGCCCCGCCCGGAGTGTTCTTCGCGGGGGCCGCCGCCGACATCCGACCGTGGCTTCGGGCCGCCGATCTCGTTGTACTGCCGTCGCGGTGGGAAGGCATGGCGCTCGCCCCGCTCGAAGCAATGGCCTGTGGCCGTCCGGTCCTGGTCTCCGACGTCAGCGGTGCCCGCGAGAGCCTGCCGTCCGGCCAGGGACGCCTGTGCCTGGTGCCGCCGGAGGATCCGACGGCGCTGGCCAAGGCGCTGGGACGGCTGCTCGCCGAACCGCGGCTCCTCGCCGAACTCGGGGAGCAGGCCCGGCAGCACGCCCGGACCGACTTCGACGTGCGGCGGACCACGGACGCGGTCACCGGCCTGTACCACGAACTGCTGGGCAGGCCCCGGCCCTTGAACCAGGAGCGCATCAGCCGATGACGATGGACAGCGCACCCGCCCGGCACACCGGGCAGGGCGGCACGGGGCCCGCCGGCGGCAGCGCCTTCGCCCCCGCGCCCCACGCGGGGGCCCGCCGCTCCGCGACCGCCATCCACCCCCCGCGCAGGCCCCGGGCGGACCAGGCGCGGTCCGCCGTCCGCCCGCAGCGGACGCGTCGCCGCAGCCGGGTGCTCCCGCTGCTCACCGCCGACGCGCTGGCCACCGTCCTCACGGTGGCGACCCTGCCCGCACCGGCCCTGCCCGCCGCGGCGGCGCCGGCCGCCGCCCTGCTCCCCGTCCTGCTCGGCGCGCTGCACGCGCAGGCAGGGCTGTACCGGCCGCGGCTCGCCCCCTCCGCGCTCCTGGAACTGCCCGTGCTCGCCGGGCGGTCCGCCGTCCTGTGGTGCGGGGCGGCCGCCGTGGTGGCCGCCGTGGACCGGCCCCACGCCCTGGGCTGGAGCGCGCTGCTCACCGCCGTCTGCCTCCAGACCGTACTGGCGTGCGCGGGACGCGGTCTCGCCAACCAGCTCCACCGTCGTGCGGCCGTCCGCAGGCCCGCCTCCACGCTCGTCGTCGGCCCCGGCGCCGGGGCGAGCGCGGTGGCCGCCGCCCTGCACGGCCGCCCCGAGTTCGGGCTGCGTCCCGTCGGGGTCGCCGACCCGGTCATGGACCGCGCCCTCCCGGGCGAAGGGGACACCGGCGCCCTGCCGTTCCTCACCACCCACGAGGACATCCGGCGCGCGGTCATCCAGAACTCCGTCGGGCACGCGGTGTTCACCCGCCCCCCGGAGGCCGACGAGCGCACCGCCGCCCTGGTCCGGCTCTTCCACGACCACGGCTGCCGGCTGTGGCTCGCCGACCCCGCCGGCACCGCCAAGATCACCGGCATGCGCCTCGCGAACCCGGGCGACCAGCTGTGGGGGTACGCCGTACAGCCCCTGCTGCCCCGTCCGGCCCGGCCGCTGGAGCGCGGGGTCAAGCGGGTCGTCGACGCCGCGCTCGCGCTGCTCGCGCTGATCGCCGCCGCGCCCGTGATGGCCGCCTGCGCGCTGGCCGTCCGGCTCGGGGACGGGCCGGGGGTGATCTTCCGGCAGGAGCGGGTCGGGCTCTACGGGCGCCCCTTCACCCTGTTGAAGTTCCGTACCCTGCGCGCCGACGAGCACGAGGCCGCCACCCGCTGGACGGTCGCGGGGGACCGGCGGATGAGCCCGGTCGGCTCCTTCCTGCGCAAGTCCTCGCTGGACGAGCTGCCGCAGCTGTGGAACGTCGTACGCGGCGACATGAGCCTGGTCGGGCCCCGCCCCGAACGGCCGTTCTTCGTCGCCAAGTTCGCCACCGTCCACCCCGGCTACGAGGCCCGCCACCGGATGCCCGTCGGCATCACCGGCCTCGCCCAGATCAACGGCCTGCGCGGGGACACCTCCATCGAGGACCGGGCCCGCTTCGACAACCACTACATCGACACCTGGTCGCTGTGGCAGGACCTGTGGATCCTCGCCCGCACCGCGGCCTCCTTCTTCCGCTTCCGGCTGGGGGGCAGCTGATGAGCCTTGCCGTCACCGGGTACCGGGCCCGGCCCGGCCTCGGCCTGCCGCGGCTGCTGCGCCGGCACTGGCCGCTGCTGCCGCTCGCCGCGACCGTGCTGCTCCTGCTCGCCCCGCTCCCGGCGGGGGACGCGACCACCTCCGGGAAGGTCGGCCCGGCCGACGCCGCCTCGCTGCTGCTGGCGTTGGTCTGCGCGGTGCAGGCGCTGCGCGGCCGGGTGCGGGAACTGACCCCGCTCGGCGTACTCGTCCTCGGGGCGCCGGGCGTCGGCCTCGCGGTCGCGACGATGACCGCCGGGGACCCGTACGCGGCCCTGCCCGGCTTCGTGCGCTACCTCCAGGTCTTCGTGCTGGTTCCGGCGGCGGTGGTGCTGCTGGTGCGCGACGCCGCGGAATTCCGGCTGGCCGCCGGGTGCTTCGTGGTCCTGGCGCTGGTGCAGGGCGCGGTGGGCGTGGTGCAGTACGCCACCCACACCGGGGCCTCCTACCAGGGCGAGGACATCCGGGCCGTCGGCACCTTCGGCCCCGGTGACGTCATGGGCATGGCCACGGTGGTGGCGTACGGGCTGGTGGTGGCGACCGCCGCCGCGCTGGCGCCCGGGCTGCCGCGGCGGGTCCGGCGGATCGCCGGGGGCTGCGCGCTGGTGCTGGTGCTGCCGCTGGTGCTGTCGTTCAGCCGGGGCGCGTGGATCGCGACCGTGGGCGCGGCGGTGCTGGTGATGGTGCTGGCCGGGATCCGGCGGGCCCTGACGGTGCTCGCCGCGCTGGCCGCCGCCGGGATGGTGCTGGTGGGCGGGCTCGGGGTCGGCTCCGAGATGGTCGCGGAACGGCTGACCTCGATCACCCAGGTGTCCAGTGCGCCCGACCAGTCGGTGACCGACCGCTACACGATGTGGGCCGCCGCCGAGTCGATGTGGCGGGAGCGGCCCGCGGTGGGGGTGGGGCTCAAGGGCTTCCCCGCGCACCGTGACGGGCACGCCTCGCTGGGGCTGTCCTCCGGCAGCGACACCGCGGGCGCGGGCCAGGCGTACATCCGCCAGCCGCTGCTCTCCCCGCACAACATGTACCTGCTGATCCTGAGCGAGCAGGGGCTGATCGGGCTGACCGCGCTGGCGGGAGGCTGGGCGGCGCTGCTCGTGGCGGGGCTGAGGCGGCTCGCCTCCGGCGCGGCGGGCGTGCGGGACTGCGGGCTGATCGCGACCGGCCTGTTCGTGTGGCAGCTGACGGACTTCCTCTACGCGGACATCGGGGGGCCGTCCACGGTCCTCACCGGCGTGATCATTGGCTTGGCGGCCTGGTGGGCGCTGCCCTCCCGGGGGGCCGCGGGTTCCGGTTCCGGTTCCGCCCTCGGTGTGGGTGCACCGCGCCGGGCCCCGGACTCGGCTTTCGCCTCCGGTGCGGGTGCGCTGCGCGGGGCTACTGCGGGCACCGCTCTCGCCTCCGGTGCGGGTTCACGGGGTAGGGCCCCCGGGGTTGCGGCTCGCCGGTGACGGACACCACGCCCTGGCGGCCCGCCGCCGGCCCCCCGGCCGGGGCGGGCCCCGCCCGCGTCCCGGGCGTCCCGGACCCGGGCCCGGCGCGATTCGCCCGCGCCGCGAATCCGGCGCGCCTCTCCGGCGTCCCGGAGCACGGCGCCGCCGCCCGTCCACCGGGCGCCCCCCTGCCCGGGCGGGCCGCCAGGGGCCCGGACCTGCCCGGAGGCATGGCCGCCCCGGGCGGGCCGGGTGCGGCGGATCCCGGTTTCCGTGCCGCTTCGGCGGCCCGGTCGGCCGCAGTTCCCGCCGGTCCCGGGGGCCCGGCCGGGTCCGGGTTCGCCGCTGGGGTCCTGCCGGGCCGGGACTCCCCCCGGGCCGTGCCCCGTTCGGCCGCAGGCTCCGGCGGGCCGGCTCCGGCGGATCCCGGGTTCGTCGCCGGGGCGCTGCCCGGGCGGGGCGGGGCCGCGGCGGAGTCACGCCAGGACGGTGCGCCCGCCGTACGGCAGGCCGTCTTCGGCTCGGCCGGGTATCCCGGCCGGGCCTCGGGAAAGCGCAGTGTGCGGCTGGCGGCGCGGGCCGCCAGCCCCTGCGCCGACCAGCTCGGTCCCGCGCACCGTGCGGGCGGGACCGCCGGCCCCGGCAGCCGGCCCGGCTCCGGTGGAGGCCCGCCGCTGGGGCGGTTCCTGGCGAAGGCCGCCGCCGTCACCGCCGGACTGACCGCCGCCGGGGCGGTGTTCGGGCTGGTGCGCGACCAGACCATCGCGCACCTCTTCGGGGCCGGGCACGACAGCGACGCCTTCCTCATCTCCTGGACCGTGCCCGAGATGGCCTCGACGCTGCTCATCGAGGACGCCATGGCGCTGCTGATGGTGCCCGCCTTCAGTTACGCCCTGACCCGGCGGGCCGCCAGCCGGGCCGGACTCACCCGCCGCCAGGCCCGCGCGCAGGACCCCGTACGGCTGCTCGTCGGGGCGACCCTGCCGCGGCTCGCCGTGTTCCTGGCCGCCGTCGCCTCCGTGCTGGTCGTGGCCGCGCCGGCCGTCGTCGCGGTGCTCGCGCCCGGCCTGCCCGATCCCGCCCTGGCCGTCGAGTGCACCCGTATGACGGCCCTGACCGTGCTCTCCTTCGGAGTCGCCGGTTACTTCAGCGCGGCGCTGCGGGCTCACCGGTCCTTCGTGCCGCCCGCCGCGATCTACGTCTCGTACAACGTCGGCATCATCGGGACCATGCTGGCCCTGCACCGCCTGTGGGGGGTGCGGGCCGCCGCCGCGGGCGTCGCCGTCGGCGGGCTGCTGATGGTGCTCGTCCAACTGCCCGCCTTCATCCGGAACGTGGGCTTCGGTGCGCGTCGCGCCAAGCGGACCGCCCCGCGCAGCCAGCGCGACCGCGACCGCCCCACCCTCATCGCCTTCGGGGTCATCGCCCCCGTGATCTTCTTCGCCGTCTTCCGCCAGTCGCAGGTGCTGGTCGAGAGGTTCCTGGCCGCCTCGCTCCCGCCCGGCGCGATCTCGCACCTGAACTACGCGCAGAAGGTCGCGCAGATGCCGATGGTGCTCTCCCTGATGATCTGCACCGTCACCTTCCCCGTCGTCGCCCAGGCCATGGCCGGCGGCGAACGCGAGAAGGCCCGGCGGCGCGTCGAGCAGGACCTCGCCCTGGCCTCGCTCGCCGTGCTCATGGGGACCGCGCTCGTCATCGGGTACGCGCCCCAGATCATCCAGGTCCTCTTCGAGCGCGGCGCCTTCACCCGGCAGGACACCCTCGCCACCGCCTCCGTCATGCGGGTCTACGGACTCGGACTGCTCGGCCACTGCCTCGTCGGGGCGCTGTCCCGGCCCTTCTTCTCGACCGCCCGGCCCACCTGGTTCCCGGCGCTCGCGATGGGTGCCGGACTGCTCGTCAACATCGTGGCCGGAGCCCTCGCCGTCGGCTGGTGGGGCACCTACGGGATCGCCGCCGCCAACGCAGCGGGCATCACCACGACCGCCGCCCTGCTGCTCACCGGCCTCGGCTCCCGGATCATCGCCATCCAGGTCCGCCAGGTCGCCGTCAGCATCGGACGGCTCGTGGTGGCCGCCGTCGCCGCCTGCGTGACCGGCTGGATCGCCGGCCCGATGATCCCCGACCCGATGCTCAGCGCCGCCCTGGGCTGCCTGCTGGTCCCCGCCATGTTCGCGGCCACCGGCATGGCCATACGCGCCCTCGAAGTCACCGCCCTGCCCGGTCAGATCTCCCAGCTCACGCAGAGGTTCCGCAATGTCCGCTGACACCGACACGGCCCCCGCCGTGCTGGAACCCCCCCGCCGGACCGCTTCGCCGTGGGTCCTGATGTACCACTCGGTCGCCGAGTTCACCGACCCCGCCGACGATCCGTACGGGATCACCGTCACCCCGCGCGCCCTGGAGGCCCAGCTGCGGTGGCTGCGCTCCCGCGGCCTGCGCGGGGTGTCGGTCCGTGAACTGCTCCGGGCCCGCGCGGCCGGGCGGGGCGCCGGACTGGTCGGGCTGACCTTCGACGACGGCTACACCGACTTCCTGGAGGCGGCGCTGCCGCTGCTGCGCCGCTACGACTTCACCTCCACCCTCTTCGTCCTGCCCGGGCGGCTCGGCGTGGACAACGTGTGGGACCCGCTGGGGCCGCGCAAGTCCCTGCTCACCGCCGAGGGCATCCGCGAGGTGGCCGCCGCCGGGCACGAGATCGGCTCGCACGGGCTGCTCCACCAGGACCTCACCGCGGCCGCCGACGACGTGCTCCAGCAGGAACTGCGGGGCAGCCGCGACCTGCTGCGCGAGCTGACCGGAACCCTGCCCGAAGGGTTCTGCTACCCGTACGGGCACCTCGACGCCCGCGTCGTCGACGCCACCCGGGCCGCCGGATACGGCTACGCCTGCGCCATCGACCCCGGACGGCTCGCCGGCCCGCACGCGCTGGCGCGTACGCACGTCAGCCAGGCCGACGGCGGCGCGCGGCTGCGCGTCAAGCAGCTGCGCCACCGCGTGCGCGAGCTGCGGCGGGCGGTGCGCCGGTGAAGAACGTCAAGGCTCTGCACGTCATCACCGGGCTCGGGGTCGGCGGCGCGGAACAGCAGCTGCGGCTGCTGCTGCGGCACCTGCCGATGCGGTGCGACGTCCTCACGCTGACCAACCCCGGGCCGGTGGCCGAGGGGCTGCGCGCCGACGGGGTGCGGGTCGTGCACCTGGGCATGCGCGGCAACCGGGACCTGGGGGCGCTGCCGCGGCTGGTGCGGTTCATCCGGCGCGGGCAGTACGACCTCGTGCACACGCACCTGTACCGGGCCTGCGTGTACGGGCGCCTCGCGGCCCGGATCGCGGGCACCAGGGCGACCGTGGCCACCGAGCACTCCCTCGGCGAGGGCGAGATCGAGGGCCGTCCGCTGTCGGGCGGGGTGCGGGCGCTGTACCTCGCCAGCGAGCGGCTGGGCGCGGCGACCGTGGCCGTGTCGGACACCGTCGCCGCCCGGCTGGAGGCGTGGGGGGTGCCGGCCGCGCGGGTCCACGTCGTACCCAACGGGATCGAGGCCGTCCGCTTCCGCTTCGACGAAGGGGTCCGGCGGGCCACCCGGGCCCGGACCGGACTGCCCGAACGGGCCTTCGTGGTCGGCGGGGTCGGGCGGCTGGTCCCGGGCAAGCGCTTCGACGTCCTCGTACGGGCCGTGGCCGCGCTGCCGGGGGCGCACCTGCTGCTCGCCGGGGACGGACCGGAGCGGGCGGGGCTGCGCCGGCTGGCCGCCGAGCTCGGCGCGCAGAGCCGGATCCACCTGCTGGGGGAGCGGGACCCGCTGGGCGACGGCGCGGACGGCCGCACCCCCGGGATCCCGGCGCTGCTGGCCGCCATGGACGTCTTCGTCTCCCCGTCGCGCGAGGAGGCCTTCGGGCTCGCCGTCGTGGAGGCGCTGGCCGCCGGACTGCCCGTCCTGCACGTCACCTGCCCCGCCATCGACGACCTGCCCACCGCCCAGGCCCCCGGGGCCCGGCGCATCGGCACCGGCACCGAGGAACTGGTCGCGGCGCTGCGCGGCCACATGGAGGCGGGTGCGCGCCGGCTGCCGCCACCGCCGGTGGTCCGCCGCTACGACATCGCCCGCAGCGCCCGGCACCTGCTGGACATCTACGACCTGGCCCTCTCGGCCGCCCCGGGCCCGGCGGGTCCGCGTGCGGGCGCCGCGCCGCTGCCGGGGGCGCTGCCCGGGGGCCGCCGCACCGGGGCGGCCGGGCTGGAAGTGCCGGGCGCCGGTGGCTGATCCGCATCGCAGAAGGGGTCCCGACCGGGACCCGAACCCACTCCCCTCCCTCCAGGAAGCGAGCACGCTCATGGCCGATACCGCCGACCAGCAGAAGTCCGAGGCGAAGTCCCCGGCGAAGTCCACGCCCAAGTCCGGCGTGAAGACCGCAGCGAAGACCGCGGCGAAGACCGAGAAGAAGCCGGACCACCGCTCGGAGAAGAAGCAGCGACGACGGGCGCTCTCGCTGCCCGCGTGGTGGCCGCTGCCCGCGTGCGCCCTGCTGGGGCTGGCCGCGGGCGGGGCGTACGGAGTGCTCAAGGCCCCGGAGTACGCCGCCACCAGCTACGTCGTCGCCGTGCCCGACGACACCACCGAGCCGGCCACCGCCCTCGGTTTCGCGCAGGCGTACGCCCGCATCGCCACCAGCAACTCCACCCTCGCCTACGCCCAGCCCCGCGCGGGCATCGACGCCCGCACACTGCGCACCCAGGTGCGGGCCGAGACCTCGCCCGAGTCCCCGATGATCGCCATCACGGGTACCTCGAAGAGCCCCGCCGAGGCCGCCGACATCGCGAACGCGGTAGCCGACGCCCTGTCCCTGAGCAGCAACCAGGCCGCCAAGAACACCGGCGTCCAACTGCTCCTCTTCAACCAGGCCGTGGCCCCCACCGACCCCGCCTCCCCGTCCGCGGCCATCAGCGGAGCCGTCGGGATGTGCGCCGGCGGGCTGCTGGGAGGGCTGTGGCTGCTCGCCCGGCCGGGCCGCGCGCGGCGCCGCGAGGAGCCGGAGGGCGTCGCCGTGACCGACACGACGGCCGCGGCCGGGCCGGTCGTCGAACCCGCGGTCGAGGAGTACGCCTCGCTCCCCGCCCAGGGTGAGCACACCGAGACCAAGGAGAAGGAGTCCGTGCGATGAGTCAGGGCTCCGCCGGGGCCCTGTCGGTGACGCTGTGCCGCGACCCCCGGCAGTTCGCCGCGTTGGAGGAGCCGTGGAACCGGCTCGTCCGCGCCTGTCCCACCGCCACCCCCTTCCAGAGCCACGCCTGGCTGCACTCCTGGTGGCTGTCGTACGGGAAGGACGGCCGGCTGCGGATCGTCCTCGTCCGGCGCGGCGAGGAGCTGGTCGGCGCGGCCGCGCTGATGCTCGTACACCGGCCGATGCCGTTGCTGGTGCCGCTCGGCGGCCCCATCACCGACTACTTCGACGTGCTCGTGGCCGCGGAGCACGCCGATCAGGCACTCCCGGCACTGGCCCGCGGGCTGCACAAGGCCGCCCGCGGCGCGGTCGTCGACCTGCGGGAGGTCCGCCCCGGGGCCGCCGTCGAACGGCTGGCCGAGCACTGGCCCGGGGCCGGCGCCCGGCTCGCCGACTCCACCTGCATGGAGTTGCCGACGCTGCCGTTCGACGAGCTGGTCAAGCGGATGCCGGCCTCCGGGGCCCAGCGCGTGCGCGCCAAGCTCCGCAAGACCGACGCGGCCGGGATCGAGGAGCACGAGGTCGCCGAGCACGAGGTGCCGCGCGCCGTACGGAACCTGCTGCGGCTCCACGAGAAGCAGTGGCGCGGCCGCGGGGTGACCCCCGAGCACCTCAAGCCGCGCTTCGCCGAGCACCTGACCCGGGCCACCCGGCGGATGGTGCGGGCGGGGGAGGGCCGGCTGACGGAATTCCGGCTGGACGGGAAGGTCGTCGCGGCCAACCTCACCCTGCTGTCGGCGGCACTCAGCGGCGGCTACCTGTACGGGGCCGACCCGGACCTGCGGGCGCGGAAGGTGGACGTGGCGACGCTGCTGCTGCGCTACGAGGCGGGGCGGGCGCTCGCCGAGGGCCGCCCGGTGGTGAGCTTCCTGCGCGGCAACGAGCCGTACAAGAACCACTGGCGGCCCGAGACGGTCGTCAACCAGCGGTTCCTGCTGGCCACCAGCGCGCTCGCGCCCCTGCTGCGACTGCACGAGTCGCAGCTGACGGGGCGCGAGCGGGCGGTGGACGCGCTGCGGGAGGCGCTGCCGGCCGCCAGGGACTGGCGGGCGCGGCTCAACGAACTGCGGGTTCGATGACCCGTCTAGAAGGGCCAGTAGCCGGATTCCTTGCTCCAGTCGAGCTTGAGACAGACCGACTGCTTGCCGACCAGGCCGGAGAGCCACTCGCCGAAGTTGAGCGGCACGCACCACTGCTTGGGGTTGTTGACCGGCGGGTTCTGCGGCTGCGGCAGGGGCTTCGGCGGGGTGGGCTGGGGCGTCGGGACGAGCGGGCTGGGAGTGACCGGCGCCGGGATCTCCGGGCTCGGGGTGACCGGGCTCGGGGTGACCGGCGTCGGGACCAGCGGGCTCGGCGTCGGCGTCGGGAGCGGGACCTCGGGGCTCGGCGATGCCGGCGAGGGCCTGGGGATCTCGGGCGTCGGGACCTGGGGTGTCGGGACCTGGGGCGTCGGGATCTGGGGCGTCGGGATCGGGACATCCGGCGTCGGGGCCACCGGGGTGGGAACGGCCGGCGTGGGCACCACGGGGGTCGGGACCACGGGGGTCGGGAACACGGGCGTCGGGAAGACCGGCGTGGGCACCACCGGGGTCGGGACCACCGGGCCGGGCACCTCCGGCCGCAGCGCGTCGCGGAAGACCTTCGTGGACCGCGGGTTCTCCTTGCACTGCCACACGCCGTGCGGGCAGTAGTCGGTGATGGTGTGGTAGAGCGGTTTCTGCTGCTCGATCCACTTCAGCATGCGCCGGACGTACTCCGGATTGTCCCCGCGCCGGAACAGCCCCCACTCCGGGTACGAGATCGGCTTGCCGTGTGCCTTCGCGAAGTCGACGTGCTGCTGGAGCCCGTACGGCTGGACGATCTGATCGTCGAAGTCCCGGCCGGGGCCCTGGTCGTAGGAGTCCATGCCGACGATGTCCACCACGTCGTCGCCGGGGTAGCACTCGGTCCAGCCGATCGCGTCCTTGCCCCGGTTCGGGGCGAAGTCGAACTTGAACTCCTGCCCGGGCACCGAGCGCATCGCCCTCACGACGCGCTTCCAGTACCTCTTCCAGTTCTCCGGATCCGGTCCGCAGCGGTGGGTGTAGGTGACGCCGTTCATCTCCCAGCCGAGGACGATCACCGTGTCCGGGACGCCCAGCGACACCAGCCGCTCGGCGAGCCGCGTGAAGTGCCGGTCGTAGTAGCCCTGGGCGCCCGCCCTGATCAGCCGGGCCACCTGGTGGTCGGGCACGCGGTCCTCGTTGCGCTCCTGCATGGGCACGTTGAGGACGAAGATCCGGTCCTCGTCGGCCCGGCGCCATGCGGCCCAGCTCTCCAGGAAGGAGACCCTGCCCTCGATGCCGGCCCACTGGTCGCCGGGGAGGTAGGTGTGGCCGACGCGGATCTCCCTGCCGCCCAGCCAGCGCGACAGGTACGGGATCCGTCCCACCCCGCGCGGCCCGTAGTCGAGATAGGCGCCCATGGCGGTGTCGGAGGCGGTGGAGCCCTCCGGCCGGTCCTCTCCGGGCGCAGCGAGGGCGACTCCGGTCGCGAGCAGTCCGGCGGTGACCGTACCGACGCAGGTGCTCGCCAGTCGGCGACGTGGTCTGGGCATGGCGTCTCCCGAGCTTTCCTGAATCGGTGTGCTTACCAAAGACGTTAGGCATCAGATCTGACGAATGGCCTGTCCGGTGACTGCCGAGTAGGCCATTAGCAGGTGCACACCACCCCCGCTTGGTCCGACTAGGTGAAAGACACCGTTGCCATGTACGCGCATCCCAGCCACGTGCCCGCCGTTGTGCTCAGACTCGACCGCAATCCGTTCCACCACGGAACCCTCGGCGCCGTCAGATCCCTTGGCCGCAAAGGCGTGGAGGTCCATGCCGTCGTCGAAGCCGGGGGAGGTCCCGTGGGGCGTTCGCGGTATCTGCGCGCCGCACATCCCGGGCCGGCCGGTGGGCTGGACCCGGAGGCGCCCGAGGCGTTGCTGGAGTGCCTGACCGGGGTGTCGGAGCGGATCGGCCGCCCGGCCGTGCTCCTGGCCATGGACGATCTGAGCGCCATCGCCGTGTCCCGGGTCGCGCCGATGCTCCACGAGCGCTTCCGGATTCCCCGTCAGCCCGACGACCTGCCCGCGCGGGTGGCCGACAAGGCCGAGCTGGCGGGGCTCTGTGCGCGCTGGGACGTCCCGCACCCGGAGACCGTGATCCCGGCGAGCGGGGCCGAGGCGGCGGAGGCGGCCCGGCGGCTCGGGCTGCCGGTGGTCGCCAAGTGGAGCCGGCCCTGGCTGCTGCCCGCCGGGGCCGACGGGCTGCGGAGCACCACGCTGCTCTACACCGCCGCCGACGCGCGCCGGCTGTACGAGCGCTCCGCCGAGGCCGGGAGCCGGCTGCTGCTCCAGCGGTTCCTGCCGGCCGGGCCGGACACCGACTGGTTCTTCCACGGAGCCTTCGCGCGGGGCGGTCGTCCGCTCCTCGCGGGATCGGGCCGCAAGGAGCTCTCCTGGCCCGTGCGGACGGGCTTGACGGCGGTGGGGCGCTGGCTGCCGGATCCGGCGGTGGAGGAGGCGGGGCTGCGGCTCGCCGAACGGCTCGGCTACCACGGGATCCTGGACTTGGACTTCCGCCGGGACGAGCAGGGCGTCTTCCGGCTGGTGGACTTCAACCCGCGCCCCGGGGCGCAGTTCCGGCTCTTCACGGAGGCGGGCGGTATGGACGTCGTCCAGGCGATGTACCTGGATCTGACGGGCCAACGGGTCCCGGAGCCCGTCGGCGGCCCGGGGCGGGTGTTCCTCGCGGAGAACTACGCGCTGCTGGCGGCGGTCCGGGGCGGGTGGCTGCCGCGGCGCCGCCCGGCGGGCCGGGCCGACGGCGCCGCGGATCCGGTCCCGCCGGCGGGAGCCGTCCAGGGGACCGGCCCCGGCCCGGCGCCGACGGCCCCGACGCGTACGGGCCTGGGGGCGACGGGTCCGGCGGCGACGGGCCCGGCCGCTACGGCTCAGGCGTCGAGGGGCCGGGGCGTGCGGTCGCCGGCGCGAAGGGACCGCGGGCAGGTCGAGCTGGCCTGGTTCGCCGCGGACGACCCGCTGCCGTTCCTGGCGATGCTCGGTGCCCTGCTCGGGCGCGGTTTCGGCAAGGGGGCGCGCGTCCTGCGGGGCGTGCCCGCGCAGGGCCGTCGCACCGCGCTCGCGGCCGTCCGGGCCCCCCGGCAACGGGGGCGCGACGAGCCGCAGCCGGCCGCGCTCTCCCGCCGGGTCCCGCCGGAGGCTCCCGCCGAGCCGGACGAGCTGGTGACCCGTTGACCCCGCCCGGCGGGGCGGACCGCGCCGGGCCGGCGACCATCGAGCTGGAGGAGCGGCCGTGACGCGGATCGAGGACCTGGTGGTGATCGGGGCGGGCCCGTACGGGCTGTCGATCGCCGCCCACGCGGCGGGCGCGGGGCTCGACGTACGGCTGCTCGGGCGGCCGATGGCCTCCTGGCGCGACCACATGCCCGAGGGCATGTACCTGAAGTCGGAGCCCTGGTCCTCCAACTTGTCGGCCCCGGACGGGCGCCACACGCTCGCCGAGTACTGCGCCACCCTCGGGCAGGTCGCGGAACACGGCACTCCGCTGCCGATCGACACGTTCAGCGCGTATGGGATGTGGTTCGCCCGGCACGCCGCGCCCGAGGTGGAGGAGGTGACCGTCACGGAGGTGACCCCCGAGGGCGACGGCTTCCGCGTCCACACCGCCGAGGGACCGCCCCTGCTCGCCCGTACGGTCGCCCTCGCGGTCGGGGTGATGCCGTTCGTCCACCAGCCCGACGCACTGCGGGACCTGCCGCCCGGCCACTCCTCGCACAGCAGCGGCCACCGCGACCTGAGCCGCTTCGCCGGGCGCGAGGTCGCCGTGCTCGGGGCCGGGCAGGCGGCCCTGGAGACCGCCGCCCTGCTGGCCGAGCAGGGCGCCCGGCCGGTCCTGGTCGCCCGTCGCTCCCGGCTGAACTGGAACACGCTCCCGCAGCCCCTGGAGCGCCCCGCGCTACGGGCCCTGCGCGAGCCCCACAGCGGCCTCGGCACCGGCTGGCGCAGCTGGGTCTGGTCCGAGCTGCCCTGGGCGGTGCACCGGCTGCCCGCGGCCACCCGGGAGCGGATCTCGGCGACCGCGCTGGGCCCGGCCGGCGCCTGGTGGCTGCGGGACCGCTTCGAGCGGCGCGTGCCCGTCCTGCTCGGGCACCGGCTGCGCCGGGCGGTGGCGGTCGGTGAGCGCACCCGGCTGGGGCTGACCACCCGGTCGGGGGAGTCCGTGGTCCTGGACGTCGCGCACGTCATCGCGGCCACCGGCTTCGCCGCGGACCTGGCCCGGCTGGAGCTGCTCGACGCGGGGGTGCGGGCCGCGCTGGAGACGGTGGGGGAGGGCAGCGCGCCGGAGCTGAGTGCGGGCTTCGAGTCCTCGTGGCCGGGGCTGTTCTTCGCGGGGCTGCTGACGGCTCCCTCATTCGGCCCTTCCATGCGATTCGTGCACGGTGCGGGCTTCACGGCGGGGAGACTGGTGAAAGGAGTCCTGCGGCGCCTCGGTTCCCGGGGTCCGCGGCCGGGCTCCACCGGTCTCGCCCGGCGCGACCGGGCTGCTTCCCCCGGACACCACCGTCCGGGGGTACCCCCAGGGCATCCGAAGACGTATCTGCGGTGAGATCCGCGGTGAGAGGGGTCCGTGATGAGCGCGGAGCGAGCAGAGGGCCGCGGCTGGGTGCGCATTCCGGCCAGCCGCACGGAACAGTCCCCGCCGCCCAGGACCGCCGGGTACGACCGCGCCCCGTACCGGGGCGGGTACCCCGGTCCCTACGCCGGCCCGTACGCCGGTCCGTACCCGGGCCCCTACGCGACGGCCTCCGCCGCCGACCACCCCACGATCTACCTCTCCGTCGTCGAGCGCTGGCGGGAGGCCGGACGCACCCTTCCGGGGCATCCTGACGAGGAGTGGGAGCGGCTGATCTCCCAGCCCTGCTGGCCCGGCCGTTAGGGGGAGTGCACGTGGCAGCGGCGGAGCGCGACGGACCCGAGCCCGGCCGGCGGTCCCCCCTGACCGAGCCGGGGGAGCGGCTCGCGCTGAACGGCATGGGCAGTTTCGAGTGGGACCTGGAGACCGGCGCGCTGGCGCTGGACGACGCCGGGATGGCCGTCCTCGACCTGGGGCCCGGCGAGTTCGACGGCACCCGGGAAGGGGTCGGGCTGCGCATCCGGTCCGAGGACCGGGTCCGGCTGGCCGAGACCATCGCCGGGGCGCTGGAGGCCGGCGGGGACACGTACGGCTCGTACTTCACGGTGCAGCGGCGCGACGGCCGCGAGCAGTGGACGCACACTTCCGGCCGGGTGCTGCGCGACGGTGCGGGGATCGCGCAGCGGGTCGTCGGGATCCTCCGGGACGCCACGGCGGAGCTCGCGCACGCCACGGTGCTGCGCAAGCTGGAGGCGGCGCGCGCCCAGCAGACGACGATCGTGCAGCGGACCACGGAGGCCCTGTCGCGGGCGGTGACGGTCGACGACGTCACGGCCGCGCTGACCGGGCCGGGTGCGCTGGAGCGGCTCGGCGCGGACGGACTGGCCCTGGGGCTGGTCGAAGGCGGCACGATCAAGATCATCGCGCTGAGCGGGGAATCGCTGGAGATCCTCAGCGAGCGCCAGTTCACCCGGCTGGACGGTTCGCTGCCGCTGTCGCACGCGGTCCTCACCCGCCAGCCTCGTTTCGTCACCTCGCTCGCCGAGCTGGGCGGCGAGTTCCCGCTCCTCGCGGACTACCTGAACCGGATCGAGTTCGACGCGGCCGCCTACCTGCCGCTGATCGCCCAGGCCAAGGCCATCGGCGGGCTGGTCCTCTTCTACCGGCGGCGCACCGAGTTCAGCCCCGAGGAGAAGAACCTCTGCCTGGGCCTGGCGGGCATCGTGGCCCAGTCGCTCCAGCGCGCGCTCCTCTTCGACCAGGAGCGGGAGTTCGCGACGGGCCTGCAGGCCGCCATGCTGCCGCGCCGCATCCCGGAGATCACGGGCGGGGAGATCGCGGTCCGCTACCACGCCGCCTGGAGCGGGCGGGAGGTCGGCGGGGACTGGTACGACGTGATCTCGCTGCCCCGCGACCGCGTCGGCGTCGTCGTGGGCGACGTCCAGGGCCACGACACGCACGCGGCCGCCATCATGGGCCAGTTGCGGATCGCACTGCGCGCGTACGCGGGGGAGGGCCATCCGCCGTCCACCGTGCTGGCCCGGGCCTCGCGCTTCCTCGCCGAGCTGGACACCGAGCGCTTCGCCACCTGCATGTACGCGCAGGTGGACCTGGAGACGGGCGGCGTACGGGCGGTCCGCGCGGGCCACCTCGGGCCGCTGATCCGGCACACGGACGGACGCACGGGCTGGCCCAACGTGCGCGGTGGCCTGCCGCTGGGGCTGGCCTCGCTCTTCGAGCAGGAGGAGTTCCCCGAGACCCGGCTCGACCTGGTCCCCGGGGAGACCCTGGTGCTGTGCACGGACGGCCTGGTGGAGGAGCCCGGGACGGCCATCACCGTCGGCATGGACGCGCTCGCCCAGGCGGTGCGCAGCGGCCCGCAGGGCGCCGGGGCGCTCGCCGACCACCTCTCCGACCGGCTGTGGGAACGCTGGGGCTCGGGGGACGACGTGGCCCTGCTGGTGCTGCGCCGGGCCCCCGACCCGGGCACCCGGCGGGCGCCGCGCATCCACCAGTACGTGCACCAGGCCGACCCGGAGGGGCTCTCGGAGGCCCGCTTCGCCCTGCGCCAGGCCCTGCGTGACTGGGGGGTTCCGGAGCTCGCCGACGACGTGGAGCTGGCGGCCGGCGAACTGCTGGTCAACGCCCTGCTGCACACCGACGGCGGGGCGGTGCTGACCATGGAGGTGCTGCCGGAGCCGGTCCGGCGGATCCGGCTGTGGGTCAAGGACCGCTCCAGCGTGTGGCCGCGTCGGCGCACGCCCGGCGAGGCGGCCACCACGGGGCGCGGGCTGCTGCTGGTGGACGCGCTGGCCACGCACTGGGGGGTGGAGTCCCGGGGCGAGGGCAAGGCGGTGTGGTGCGAGTTCGACATCGGCGGCAGCCCCCGGAGCGCGGGGTGAGAGGCCGCTCACGCCGAGTTGTGGGGGCGGGGCGCCGGGGTGATGATGCGGTCCATGGAACGGACCACGCGATGAGGGGCCTGAGCAAAGGCGCCGTGACGGGCATCTTGGCCCTGCTCCTGCTGGCGGCCGGGGTGCCGACCGTCGTGGACTGGACGACGGGGCGGCCGCACGCGGACCCCGGGTGCCAGTCGACGGCCTTCATGTCGATGACGGACGTCGCCCCCGAATGCCGGTGAGCCGGGTGCGGTGAGCCCGGTGCGGTGAGCTGCGTGCGGTGAAGCCGGACCGCGGGGTCTTCCGGCCGGTCGGCAGGCGGCCGGTGGGAAGACCCCGTGACGGCTCCCGGTCAGCGGGATTCGATCAGCTCGATCTCCTGGGTGTCCTGCGCGACCGTGTCGACGGACCGCGGCAGCAGCCCCGAGAAGTGGACCTCGTTGAGCTGGACCTCGGCCAGCGCCGGGCCGGCGTGGACGTCCGGGGTGAAGCGGAGCGAGCCGGTGGCCTCCCATGCGTGCTCCTCCCCGTCGCAGTCCGCCTCCCCGCCGCCGAAGCCGATCCGGGTGCCGTCCTGGACGACGGCCGCCGCGATCTGGAGCTTCGCCCTCATGGGTGACGGGGACGTGCAGTGGTAGGTGCCGAAAAGGGTGACCTTTCCGTCCTCGGCGATATGACCGTACGGCTGTACGGAAATTCCCTGGTCGAAAACAGTGGCGTCGGCGGGCGCGGTGAATACCGCCGTTGCGGCCAGTGCCGAGAGTGCCGCCAGGGCCATGCGGGAGCCGTGAATACCCATCGTTCCTCCGGGTGGTTGCAGGTGGCGGGAATCCCGCCGGAATGAATTGTGCTGGCAGGCGGGCGTACACCGTCGCTCCGTGGACTCGTGTCGGTGTGTGCAATTGCCTGCTCGGGCGCGTGAGACTGACCGAAATACATCCCCGAAGGGATTTCGCATGCGCCAGTCCGCCGCCGCCCGCCCCGTTCCCCGTCCCCTGCCCGGCCTCGCACAGGGCCTCGCCGCCGCCCTCCTCCCGCTCCTCCTGTTCGGTGCCACGGCCTGCCAGAGCGCCCCCGAGGGCGCCGCGCTCGCCCCGGCCGCCGCCCCCGCCGTCCCGGTGGACGACGGGGTGCCGGGCGCCGAGGCGGCCCCCGAGCAGGCTCCCCCACGGACCGGCGGGAAGGCCGCCCATGTGGGTGAACCCGTACGGGTGGACGGCCGACAGGTCGGCCGCCACCTGCAGATCGTGCTGGCCGCGTACGTGGACCCGGCGGTCAGCGTGGCGAAGAACTTCGCCCCGTCGGCCGGCAAGCGCTGGGTGGCCGCCTCGATGTCCTTCGTCAACGTGGGCGGGGCCTCGTACGGGGCGCTCGGGCGCATGTGGGCGTACGACGGCGCGGGTCAGCGCCACCCGGTGGTACCGACCGGTGAACTGACCACCGGCAAACCGCTCGTCTTCGATTCCCTGGAGGTCGGTGAGCGGGCCGAGGGATGGGTCGTGTTCGAAGTCCCGGAAAACGCCCGCATTACCCGGCTCCAGTACCAGGATGCGAACGTGCAGGCGAATTCCGGAGAGGGGTTCTGGGTGGTATAGCCCGCCCGGGTGACGGGCCGTGAAAGGCTCGGGGGAGAGAGCACTAGGGTGCGCGCATGACTTCTACTCAAGCCGAAATCGACCGGTCCCAGCTCGGCACCCTTTCCGTGCTCGCGTGGATCGGCGACCCCTCCGAGGCGCACGACATTCCGTACCTCCTCGCCTACAGCCTCGGTGACGGCCCGCAGGGCCGGGAGGCCGGTGAGGCGGCGGCCCGCGGGCTGCTGGAGGAGATCGGCCTGCCCATCGGCGACGTCGTCATGGACGGCACCCGCAACCCGGCGAACTTCCCCGTGCAGATCCTGCTGGAGGGCAACCAGATCGCGCTCACCCTGCCCGGGATGAACGCGCAGTGCACCGCCCCCGACGAGTGGGTCGCCGCGGCGGACGAGAGCGGCCAGGCGTACTTCCTCTTCGCCACGCGCGCCTGGCCGGAGGCGGTGCCCGGTCAGCCGGTCTCCCCCGAGACCCTGCAGGCGTTCGCGGGCGACGAGTCGGTGCTCACGGGCAGCGCCCACTGCGTCCTCGCCGTGCGGCGCCTGCAGAAGTAGCGGCGCCGCGCCATGTGTTCCGGCCGCCGGGCTCCCAGCCTGCCCGGCGGCCGGTCCTTTTGCCGGATATGTCCTAGGGCCGCTCGAACGCGAACCTGAGCGAGCGGACCCGGTTGTCGAAGTTCGACCCCGCCAGGTCCGGCAGCCCCACCGCGCGCAGCCCGACCGGCCGGGTGAGCAGCTCGCGGAAGAGGGCCTTCATCTCGACCCGGGCCAGGTGCGCACCCAGGCAGAAGTGCGGACCGCCGCCACCGAAGCCCAGGTGCGGATTGGGCGAGCGGGTGATGAGGAAGGCGTCGGGATCGGGGAAGACCGCCTCGTCGCGGTTGGCGGAGGCGTAGTACAGGACCACCTTGTCGCCCGGGCGGAACACGTGCCCGTCCATGGTGTGTTCGGCGACCACCGTGCGGCGGAACTGGATGATCGGCGTGGAGTGGCGGATCATCTCGTCCACCGCGCCGTCCGCGTACTTCTCGAAGTCCGAGAGCAGCAGGTCCCGCTGGTCCGGGTGGTCGGTCAGCAGGGTCAGGCCGTGCGTGATCGCGTTGCGGGTGGTCTCCACCCCGGCGACCATCAAGAGCGAGAAGAAGGCGCCGAGTTGGCGTGCCCCCAGGGCCTGCCCGTCGACGTTCGCACAGACCAGAGCCGAGATCAGGTCGTCGGTGGGGTTCTTGCGCCGCTCCCGCCCGATGCCCGCCACCATCCGCTGCATGCGGGCGAGGGCGCGCAGGCCGCGGCCCGGCATCCGCAGCCGGGAGGCCAGGCCCCGCTGCACGCCGATGTTCTCGGAGGCGTGGTTGACGCGGTCGGCGATCTCGGCGCGGTAGCGCTCCGGGATGCCCATCATGTTGCAGATGACCTCCAGGGGGAGCCGGGAGGCCACCGCGGAGACGAACTCGTCGGGCCGCCCGGCCAGTACGTCGTCCACGATGCGGGTGGCCACGGCGTGGATGTCGGCCTCGGCGGCGGCCAGCAGGCGGGGCGTGAAGGCCCGCTGCACGATCTTGCGCAGCTGGGCGTGGTCGGGACCGTCGAGATTGACCATCGAGTCCCCGAACAGCGCGCGGACCCAGCGGGCCGGCTCGGGGGTGGTCACGCCGGGGGCGCTGGCGAAGACCTTGGGGAGCCGGCTGGCCTCTTGCACCTGGGCGTGGCGTACGAGGGCCCAGTGGCCGGCCCCCTCGGGGACGAAGACGGGGGCCGGGGCCTCGCGGAGGCGGGCGAAGGCGGCGAGGCGGTGGGCGGGGGGCGCCTGCCAGAAACCGGGCTCGGCCAGTTCCCTGCCGGGGTCTTCGCCGGGGCGTTGTGCGGGGAGCGTCATGGCTTGGAAACGGCGCCGGGGGCGCGGGAGTGACGGCTCGCCGCGGCGCCGTTGCCGGTCCGCCGGTGCGGAGCGGCGCCTCACGCGCCGGCGGGGTCTCGTGCGCGGCGCGGGCCGTCACCTTCGGGTGGTGCGCAGGGCCAGGGTGAGGCCGACGGCGACGGTGGCCGCGCAGACGAGTCCCGCGCACAGCACCGCGTACGCGCCCGCCCACGTGCACGCCAGCACGGCGAGGGCCGAGACGGGCAGGGTCAGCTGCTGGGCCGGGCCGCGCTTGAAGTGGCGGGCGTGCAGGAGCCAGACCATCAGGAGGAACAGCGCGGCCGGGACGGTCACGGCCGCGTTGGCCGCGAGCTGGGAGATGTGCGCCTTGCCCACCGCGTGCTCGACCGCGACCTCGATGCCCGCGCCGATCGCCGCGCCCGAGGCGAAGATCAGCAGGTGGCCGTACCCCCACGGGATCGCCTCGCGGTTCGACCTCAGCCGTTCGTGCATCGGCACCGCGAAGTAGATCCACCACGCGGCGAAGACGATCAGCAGCCCGCCCCCGGCGATGGGCAGCAGCAGGCCGAGCGCCTCGTGTTCGTCGATCGCCGACTTGACCGCCACCGTGGCCGCCGCGATCGTCTCGCCCAGCACGATGATGGTGAACAGACCGTACCGCTCCACGATGTGGTGGGCGTGCCAGGGCGTCTCGTGCCCGCGCTCGGTGAGGGCCGGGACGAGCAGCTCCGCCGCGGCCACCACGAGGAACAGCCACCGCTTGGCGTCGTCCGGGGCGAACAGCAGGCCCACCCAGCCGGCCTGACAGATCACCAGCCCGGCCGCGTACTTCAGCGCCGCCGCACGGGCCGCGCCCTGCTCCCCGGCGGCGGCCCGCAGCCATTGCGCCGTGAGCGCGATGCGCATGATCACGTAGCCGATGACCCCGACGGTCCAGTCGTTCTCGTCGAAGGCGCGGCTGACCCCCGCCGCGTAGACCAGCACGCCGACGATCTGCACCAGGGTCGCGATCCGGTACGGCACGTCGTCCACGTCGTAGGCGGAGGCGAACCACGTGAAGTTCATCCACGCCCACCACACGCCGAAGAAGACGAAGAAGTAGCCGACCACCCCGGCGGCCGGGTGGCCCTCCGCCAGCGCGTGCACCAGCCGGGCACCGGCCTGCGCGATCGCGACGACGAAGCAGAGGTCGAAGAACAGCTCCAGGGGGGTGGCCGCGCGGTGTTCCTCGTCGCGGCTGCGGGCGGTCATGGGGGAGTAGGCCATACCGGCCAGGAGACCAGAGGGAGGGAGATTCCGCAGGTCGGACGCGCTGCCGACGGCGCCGCCGCTGCGGTCGTGCGTGAGGCTTTCGCCAGCGCCGCCCACCGGCTGCGACGGGGCCGGAGCCGGGTCCGCCGTACCCTGGAGGCATGAGCAGCGCCCCCGCCCCCGACCCGCAGTCCCCGCAGCCCGCGCCCGGGGCGGACAAGCCCCGGCCCAAGCCCCGGCTGGTCTTCGACGACCCGCTGGACCAGCAGTCCTCGGACGACACCGACCGCGGCTGGGGCGAGCGGCCGCCCGCCGGGGGAAGCGCGGCCGACCTGGCCCGCTTCCTCGACGAGAAGCCCCCGCACCACATCTGACCGGCCGGGGCGGCCGCGGCTGCTAGAACGCGTCGCGCCTCGCCGCGGGAGCGACACCGCTGCTGTTGGTGCGCTGGGAGACCAGGGTGTCCCGGATCTCCTTGAGGACCTCCAGCTCGGTGATCTCCATGGTCTCCTGGACGCCCTCGCGGGCCTTGCGGCGCGCCTCCTGCTTGGCCAGGTACTTCGCCATCGGCAGCACCATCAGGAAGTACACGACCGCGGCGGTGATCACGAAGGTCAGCGTGGCGTTCAGCACCGAGCCCCAGAGGATCTCGACACCCGTCGGCTGGCCGTTAGCGCCGATGCCGCACGGGTTCTTGATGCACGTCTTGTAGCCGTCCAGGCTCTGCGTGCCGATCGTGCCCACCACCGGGCTGATGATGCCCTTGACGACCGAGTTCACGATGTTCGTGAACGCGGCGCCGATGACCACGGCCACCGCCAGGTCGACCACGTTGCCGCGCATCAGGAAGGCCTTGAAGCCTGCCAGCACGCTCTCGTTCTTCTTCTCGCTCACCACTGAGCCTTTCTTCACATGTACCAAACACGGAGCCAACGGTTCCGAAAGCTACGGCAGTCCGGGGCCGGTGTGTCCAATCGGTGCCCAACTCCCAGGGACGGGACCGCTCGGCCGTGCGAATCGGCCGCGTGCGCATCAGCTCCGTGCGCATCAGCACAGGGACACCGCCAGCCGCGTCACGGCGCCCGCCCCCACGAGGGCCCGCGCGGTGTCCCGGGGCACGGACAGGACCACCAGCGCCCCGCCGTCCCCGACACCCTGCTCCGGACGGGGCACTTCGGCGACCCGCGCCCCCGCCGCCACCACCCTCGGCGGACCGGCGCGCTCCGCCGCGACCACGTCGACCCGGTCCCCGGGCCGCAGCAGCCGCACCGTCGCCGCGTCCGCGATGCGCACCGGGGCCGACACCATGCGCACCGCCGCGGGCGGTGCCGCGGCCCGCGGCGGCCTCGGTCCCGGTGGGGCGCCGCCCCGCGAGGCCTGCGCCTCCGTGCCGCCGACCGCCAGCGCCGCCGCCACCACGGCCAGTGCGGCCGACGCCGCCCGCCGCCGACGCCGCACGGTCCGGCGCAGCCGGTCCCCGCCCCGCCCCACGCGCAGCGGCGGGAACGGCGGGACCGGGCGCGCCGGGGGACACGCGGAAACGGACGCGGACGGGGCCGGAGGGGAAGGACGGCAGGAGGGGCCGGAGGAAGGACGCGAGGAGGGACGGGACGAGGGGCGGGACGACGGCGAACAGGGCACCGGTGCAACGGACATGACGACCACCACCAAGCGGAGTGAGTGTGTGCCCGGACCCCGCGCCCGGACACATCTCACGATCCGGCCTACCGCGGAATCCCGCTCCGGCCTGTGGACTAACCCCAGCCTGTGGATAACCCCGTCACCTCCACGAGTGAGGGTCCAGGCGCCTACGGCAGCTCGATGCCCAGGTCCCAGCCGTCGTGCGCGTGCGTGCACAGGCAGGCGCGGGACTCCGTGGACGGCAGGGCCGCCACCGCGTCGAAGAGGACCTCGCGCAGCCGGCCGACGTTCTCGCCGAACACCTTCAGGACCTCCGTGTGGGACACGCCCTCGCCGGTCTCGGCGCCCGCGTCCAGGTCCGTGACCAGGGCCATCGAGGTGTAGCAGAGCCCCAGCTCACGGGCGAGCACCGCCTCCGGGT
Source organism: Streptomyces sp. NPDC045695 (assembly GCF_056432025.1). Classification (NCBI taxonomy): domain Bacteria; kingdom Bacillati; phylum Actinomycetota; class Actinomycetes; order Kitasatosporales; family Streptomycetaceae; genus Streptomyces; species Streptomyces sp. NPDC045695. Next base: position 177,394 of record NZ_JBWKJU010000003.1, on the reverse strand, counting down.
GGCCCGTCATGCCGACGACCGACCAGCCCGCCGCCGCGTGCCAGCGCGACTCGGCGCGCGTCGAGAACCGCGGCCCCTCGACCACGACCATGGTGCCGCCGTCCACCGGCTCCCAGTTCCGCCCCCGGGCCGCGGCCAGCGCCACCTGGCGCCCCACCGGGCAGTACGGGTCCGCGAAGGTGGTGTGCACGACGTTCGGGACGCTCCCTCCCCCAGAGCCTCCGGCCTGGGAGGTACCCCCAGGCAGCGGCTCCCCGTCGAAGTAGGTCTGGACCCGGGCCTTCGTACGGTCCACCAGCTGGTCGGGGACGAGCAGCGTGCCCGGCCCGTACTCGGCCCGCAGCCCGCCGACCGCGCACGGGCCGAGGACCTGGCGGACGCCGACGGAGCGCAGGGCCCACAGGTTCGCCCGGTAGTTGATCTTGTGAGGCGGGACGGTGTGGCTGCGCCCGTGCCGGGGCAGGAAGGCCACCTGGCGGCCGGCCAGCTCACCCACGTACAGGCAGTCGCTCGGGGGCCCGTACGGGGTCTCCACTTGGATCTCGGAGACGTCCTCAAGGAAGGAGTAGAAGCCCGAGCCGCCGATGACACCGATCTCTGCGTTCACCATGCGGCCACCCTAACGGGGCATGCCGAAGGCCCCGCTGCCCGGTGGTGCGGGCGGGGCCTCGGGGTGCCTCAGGCCGCCTCCGGGGTGGAGGCGGGGCCGGGGCGGAGCGGTCAGGCGGCCGACGTGGAGCTGCTGCTCGTGCTCGACGACGTCGAAGAGGACGTGGCGGCGGGAGCGGCGGCAGGGGTCGACGTCGAGGACGACGAGGAGCCCGAGGACGGCTTCGAGGCAGGGGTGCTGCTCGACGACGCGCCACGACTGTCGTTCCGGTAGAAACCGGAGCCCTTGAAGACGATGCCGACCGCGGAGAACACCTTCTTCAGGCGTCCGTCGCAGCTCGGGCACACGGTCAGTGCGTCATCGGTGAACTTCTGCACGGCCTCAAGGCCCTCACCGCACTCGGTGCACTGGTACTGGTAGGTCGGCACGAATTTCCTCCTGGCACTCTCACTCAATGAGTGCTAACGACGCTCCATGGTGACGTATTCCGGCGGATCAGTCCACCGTCACCGGCACGCGGTGACCCATCCCACGCTCGTTCACCCTGTTACGGGCACCCGAGGAGGGGACGGCCGGGGCCGCGGGGGCGGCCGCAGGCGCGGACGAGCTGATGATCCGGCTCGCGGCCTTCGAGGCCTTGGGGGCCAGCTTCGCACGCAGCGCCAGCAGGGTGGCCAGCGCGAGCGCGGTGGCCGCCATGGGCACCAGGAAGCCGTACGAGGACCCGTGCGCGTCCGTCAGGCGGCCGGCCAGGATGACGGCGAGGGCCTGCCCGAAGGCGATCGAACCGGTCAGCCAGGTGAAGGCCTCGGTCCGGGCGTTGGCGGGGACCAGCTGCTCGACCATCGTGTAGCCCGTGATCAGCGCCGGGGCGATGAACAGGCCGACGACCAGGCCGAGCGCACCCAGCAGGATCATCGAGTGGGCGGCCCACAGGACGGACGCGGCGGCGGTGAGGCCGATGTAGCCCAGGATCAGCCGGCGGCGCGGGCCGATCTTCCAGGCGACGGCTCCCATGGCGATGCCGGAGATCATGTTGCCCGCGGCGAAGACGCCGTAGAGCAGGCCGTTGGCCCCGGGGTTGCCGATCTCGCTGGAGAAGGCGGCGAGGGAGACCTGCATGCCGCCGAAGACGGCGCCGATCCCGAGGAAGGCGAAGACCAGCACGCGCAGACCCGGGAAGGAAAGTGCGAAGGCACGCTTCTCGCCGGTGGCCGACACGGCGTGCGGCTTGGGCTGGGTGGCCCGCCGGGCCGCGAAGAGCAGGCCGCCGAGCAGGGTCAGCGTGGCCTCGGTGACCAGACCGGCCGCCGGGTGGACGCCGGTGCACAGGGCGGTCGCCAGGACCGGGCCGACGACGAAGGTGAACTCGTCGGTGACGGACTCGAAGGCGGCGGCCGTCGCCAGCAGCGGCGAGCCCTCCAGCTTGGCGGCCCAGCGCGCGCGGACCATCGGTCCGACCTGCGGCACCGAGGCGCCCGCGGGTACGGCGGCCAGCGCCAGCGCCCAGACGGGCGCGCCCATCAGGGCCAGCGCCGCGAGGCCGCTGACGGCGGCGGAGTGCGCGAGGACCACGGGGATCAGGACGGCGCTCTGGCCGAAGCGGTCGGTGAAGATGCCCATCAGCGGCGCGGACAGCGCCATGGAGATGCCGGTGACGGCGGCGACGATGCCGGCGCTGCCGTAGGAACCGGTGGTGTGCTGGACCAGGAGCAGGATGCTGATGGTCAGCATGCCGAAGGGGAGTCGTGCTGCGAAGCCGGGGAGTACGAAGCTGAGGGCGCCGGGTGTGCGCAGGAGCTTTCCGTAGCCGGGGCGGGCGGACGTGTCGGTCGTGACCGCGGATGTCACGGCCTTGCCTTTCCGCTGCCTGGTAGAGCGTCCCCGTCTGCGGACGGTGCTTCGCCTTGTGAGCGGCCGCACCCGTACATGTGGGAGCCCCGAGAGCTGTCCTCTTGCGCAGAACCGAGTGATACCTGGGCGCCCACATCGGGAGTGCCACGGCCGCTTTGCGGTCGCGCCAGCTCTGCGTCAGGCAGAGTTGGTTCGATCTGTTGTGCCTTCATCGTACAGGGGATCCCCCTAACACGCCCTGTGATTACGGTGACAAGCCTTGTCTTCACCTGCGATTAACTGGAATTTCGCATTCCAGGGGCGCGTAAAAGGGGGCCAATCCGCCAGAAGTCCGTCGAAAAGGCGATTTAGAGCGTCGCTCTAACGCCTGCCGGGCCCGGAGCCGGAGCCGGAGCCGCGCCCGTGTCCATGCCCGCCGCCGTTCCCGTTGCCCGTGCCCAGCCACCCCGCCAACTTGCCGCCCCGCGCCACCGCCCGCAGCCGCGCCTCGGCCGCGTCCCGTACCGGATCCGTGGCCACCACCAGCAGCTCGTCCCCGCGCCGCAGCACGGTCGACGGCGACGGTACGAAGCTCTTCGCGTCCCGGACCACCAGCGTGACCGAGGCCCCCGGCGGCAGCCGCAGCTCGCCCACCTCCACCCCGTGCATCCGCGAGGCGGGCGGGATCGCGACGGAGAGGAGGTGGCCGCGCAGCTTCTCCAGCGGCGCCGACTCGATGCCGAGGTCGGACGCGGACTCCTGGGTGTCCCCGAGCTTCAGCTTGCGGGCCACCCAGGGCAGGGTCGGCCCCTGCACCAGGGTGTAGACGACGACCAGGACGAAGACGATGTTGAAGACGCGGTCGCTGCCCTCGATCCCGGACACCATCGGGATCGTGGCGAGGATGATGGGCACGGCGCCGCGCAGGCCCGCCCACGACATCAGGGCCTGCTCCTGCCACGGGACGCGGAAGGGCAGCAGGCTCACGAGGACCTCCAGCGGCCGCGCCACCATCGTGAGCACCAGCCCGATGACCACGGCGGGCCAGAAGTCGCGCACCAGCTCGTGCGGGGTCACCAGCAGACCCAGCAGCACGAACATGCCGATCTGGGCGATCCAGCCGAGCCCGTCCGCGAAGCCCCGCGTGGCCGGCCAGTGCGGCAGCTTCGCGTTGCCGAGCACCATCGCCGCCAGGTAGACGGCGAGGAAGCCGGAGCCGTGCGCCATCGCCCCGGCCGCGTACGCCACGATCGCGATGGCCATCACGGCGATCGGGTAGAGGCCGGAGGCGGGCAGGGCCACGTGCCGCAGGCCGTACGCGCCGAGGAAGCCCACCGTCAGGCCGATCGCGACGCCGATCGCCAGCTCCAGCGCGATCGTGCCGAGCAGCACGTACCAGGAGTCGACCGGGCCCACGGTCGCGAAGGCCACCACCAGGATGACCACGGGTGCGTCGTTGAAACCCGACTCGGCTTCCAGGACGCCCGTGATCCTGGAGGGCAGCGGGACCTTGCGCAGCACCGAGAAGACGGCGGCCGCGTCGGTCGAGGAGACGACCGCGCCGATCAGCAGCGACTGGCGCCACTCCAGGCCGACCAGATAGTGCGCCCCCGCCGCCGTGACACCGACGCTGACCGCCACGCCCACCAGTGAGAGCACGATCGCCGCCGGCAGGGCCGGCTTGATCTCTTTCCACTTGGTGCCCAGACCACCCTCGGCGAGGATCACGACGAGCGCCGCATAACCGATGACCTGGGTCAGCTCGGCATTGTCGAAGACGACGTTGCCTATGCCGTCCTGGCCTATCGCGACGCCTATGCCGAGGTAGATGAGCAGACTGGGAAGGCCGCTGCGCGAGGAGAGGCGTACCGCCGCGACCGCGACGAGCAGCACGAGCGAGCAGACCAGCAGAAGCTCATTGAGCGTGTGGACAGTCAGCGGGCGGCCCTCCTCCGTGCGCCCGGCGGAATCGGTCCTCCAGGCGACAAGTTCGGCAAGTAGTTCATTACTTTACCTAATCTTTGACGCGCCCTTTACGTGATAACCACATTGTGAAACGCCTCTTGCCGCCTGTCCTCAGCACCCGCGGGACCTGGCGGATCAACGAAGGACGTCCTGCGCCTATGGTTGCTCCCAGTACACCCAGGACCACCCTGCCCCTCTAAGGACAGCGATGCCCGCCAACGAAACCGCTCCTCCCGTCAAGAAGAAGGGGCGACGTGCCCGTCTGATCGTGCTCGTCCTGGTCCTGGCGCTCGTCGCGGGCCTCGGCTACGGGGCGTACTGGAGCGTGGACAGCGTGCGCGCGTCCTTCCCCCAGACGACCGGCTCCCTCAAGGTGCCCGGCCTGACCGGGACCGTCGACGTCAAGCGCGACGACCACGGCATCCCGCAGCTCTACGCCGACAACGACGCCGACCTCTTCCGCGCGCAGGGCTTCGTCCACGCCCAGGACCGCTTCTGGGAGATGGACGTGCGCCGGCACATGACCTCCGGGCGGCTCTCGGAGATGTTCGGCTCCGGCCAGGTCGAGACCGACGCCTTCCTGCGCACGCTGGGCTGGCGCCAGGTCGCACAGGCCGAGTACGACACCAAGCTGTCGGAGGAGACCAAGAAGTACCTCCAGGCCTACGCCGACGGGGTCAACGCGTACCTGAAGGGGAAGTCCGGCAAGGACCTCTCCGTGGAGCACGCCGCCCTCAAGCTCAGCGACGGCTACCGGCCCGAGCAGTGGTCGCCGGTGGACTCGGTGGCCTGGCTCAAGGCGATGGCCTGGGACCTGCGCGGCAACATGCAGGACGAGATCGACCGGGCGCTGATGGCGAGCAAGCTCTCGCCGGCGCAGATCGACGAGCTCTACCCGCCGTACCCCTTCGACCGGAACAAGCCGATCGTCGAGGGCGGCAAGGTCGAGGGCGGCAAGTACGCGCCCCAGGGCTTCAGCGGAGGCTCCGGCTCCGGCAGCGCGGTGGGCTCGCAGCCCTCCACGGCCATGGGCGGCGCCTCCGCCACCGGCCTCGCCGACAACGCCACGGCCCAGGGCGCGGCCGTGGGCCTGCGCACGCAGCTCGGCGCCCTCGCCGACACCCTGGACGAGATCCCCGCGATCCTCGGCCCCAACGGCAGCGGCATCGGCTCGAACTCCTGGGTCATCTCGGGCAAGTACACGACCACCGGCAAGCCGCTGCTCGCGAACGACCCGCACCTGGCCCCGCAGCTGCCCTCGGTCTGGTACCAGATGGGCCTGCACTGCCGTGCGGCCTCGCCCCAGTGCCAGTTCGACGTGGCCGGCTACACCTTCTCCGGCATGCCGGGCGTGGTCATCGGCCACAACACCGACATCGCCTGGGGCATGACCAACCTCGGCGCCGACGTCACCGACCTCTACCTGGAGCAGGTCAAGCCCGAGGGCTACGTCTACGACAACAAGGTGCTCCCCTTCACCACCCGTGAAGAGGTCATCAAGGTCGCGGGCGGCGACAGCAAGAAGATCACCGTCCGCACCACCAACAACGGCCCGCTCGTCTCCGACCGCAGCGACGAGCTCGCCACGGTCGGCGCCCGCGCCCCCGTCGCCAGCTCCGCGCCCGACCGCGGCGACGGGTACGCCGTCGCCCTGCGCTGGACCGCGCTGGAGCCGGGCAAGTCGATGGACGCCGTGTTCAAGCTCAACCGGGCCAAGGACTTCGCGGCCTTCCGGGCCGCCGCCGCCGACTTCGAGGTCCCCTCCCAGAACCTGATCTACGCCGACAACAAGGGCGCCAGCGGCAACATCGGCTACCAGGCCCCGGGCCGGATCCCCGTCCGCGGGCAGGGCGACGGCCGGATGCCCGCCCCGGGCTGGGACTCCAAGTACGCCTGGAAGGGCGGCAAGGACGGCTCCATCCCGCAAAGCGAGATGCCCTGGGACCAGAACCCCTCGCGCGGCTACATCGTCACCGCCAACCAGGCGGTCGTGGAGAGCGGGAACGGCGCGGGCAAGTACCCGTACCTGCTGACCACCGACTGGGGTTACGGCGCCCGCAGCCAGCGGATCAACGACCTCATCGAGGCGAAGATCAAGGACGGCGGGAAGATCTCGACCGACGACATGCGCACCATGCAGATGGACAACAGCAGCGAGATCGCCGCGCTGCTGACCCCCATGCTGGCGAAGATCGAGGTGTCGGACCCGGGCGTGCGCGCCGCGCAGAAGCTGCTGGACGGCTGGAACTACACGCAGGAGCCCGACTCGGCGGCCGCGGCCTACTTCAACGCGGTCTGGCGCAACATCCTCAAGCTGTCCTTCGGCGACAAGATGCCCAAGGAGCTGCGGATCGAGGGCAGCTGCATGAACGTCCTCGGCAACGGCACCGGCCCCGCCGACGACCTCGCCAAGACGGTCCGCGAATGCGGCACCCGCGACTCCGACTCCGCGCAGCCGGACGGCGGCGACCGCTGGTTCGAGGTGGTCCGCCGCCTGGTCAAGGACGAGAAGTCGCAGTGGTGGAGCTCGCCCAGGACCCTGACCCAGCCGGCGACCACCACCCGCGACGAGCTCTTCGCCCGGGCCATGAAGGACGCCCGCTGGGAGCTGACCGCCAAGCTCGGCAAGGACCAGTCCACCTGGAGCTGGGGCCGGCTGCACCGGCTGACGCTGAAGAACCAGACGATCGGCACCGAGGGCCCCGGCTTCATGCAGTGGCTCCTCAACCGCGGCCCGTGGAAGCTGGGCGGCGGCGAGGCCACCGTCAACGCGACCGGCTGGAACGCCTCCAGCGGGTACGGGGTCACCTGGGTGCCGTCCATGCGGATGGTCGTGAACCTCAACGACCTCGACAAGTCCCGCTGGATCAACCTGACGGGCGCCTCGGGGCACGCGTACAGCGCGCACTACACGGACCAGACGACGCTGTGGGCCAAGGGCGAGCTGCTGGACTGGCCCTTCGGCAAGGACGCCGTGGACAAGGCCACGGTGGACACCCTGACGCTCAAGCCCGAGGGCTCATAGACGGCCGGGCGTCACGAGCTGAAGCGGCGCACCCCTGACGGGGTCGCCACCGCCTGCACGGGGTGGTCGTGCGGTTCCTCCGGGACCCGCGCGACCACCTCGTCGTCGTAGAGGAGCACGACCAGCGCGGGATGGGCCCCGGCGCGCTCCAGCCGCTCCAGCACCCGGTCGTAGGAGCCCCCGCCGCGGCCCAGGCGCATGCCGCGCCGGTCCACGGCCAGTCCGGGCAGCAGCACCGCGTCGGCCCCGGTCACCGCGTCGGGGCCGAGCGGCGGGCCGGTCGGCTCCAGCAGGCGCATCTTCCCCGCGTGGGCGGCCTCGGCGAGGCTGCGCGGCCCCTCGTACACCGCCCAGTCGAGGTCGTTGTCGGGCAGCAGCAGGGGGAGCAGTACGCGCTTGCCGGCCGCGCGCAGGGCGTCGAGGAGCTCGCGGGTGCCGGGTTCGGTGCCGACGGAGACGTACGCCGCCACGGTGCGGGCACCGGCCAGTTCGGGCAGTTCGAGGGCCCTGGCGGCGAGTGCGGTGGCCGCCGTACGGCAGGTGTCCGTGGACAAGGCGCGGCGGGCGGCGAGGAGTTCCCGGCGCAGCGCGGCCTTGGCGGAAACGGGGAGCGGGTTCTTGGCCACGGCGGAATCAAATACCCTTGCGAATCGGGACATAAGCGGATCTACGTACTGCGGTCTGGTCGGGCGTTCGTGGGTACCCACTATCGTTCGGGGCATGACTATGTTGCACCCCGTGATCAAGAAGGCCGTGATTCCGGCCGCTGGCCTCGGTACTCGGTTCCTTCCGGCGACCAAGGCGACCCCCAAGGAAATGCTCCCGGTTGTGGACAAGCCGGCCATCCAGTACGTGGTGGAGGAGGCGGTCGCGGCCGGGCTCGACGATGTGCTCATGATCACTGGGCGTAACAAGCGTGCTCTGGAAGACCACTTCGACCGGAACTACGAGCTGGAGTCGGCTCTCATCGCCAAGGGCGACGACGACCGGCTGAAGAAGGTCCAGGAGTCCAGCGACCTCGCCACCATGCACTACGTCCGCCAGGGCGACCCGCGCGGCCTCGGCCACGCCGTGCTGTGCGCCGAGCCGCACGTCGGCCGCGAGCCCTTCGCCGTCCTGCTCGGCGACGACCTCATCGACCCGCGCGACCCGCTGCTGCGTCAGATGGCCGAGATCTACGCCCGCACCGGCGGCACCGTCATCGCCCTCATGGAGGTCGACCCGGCCAGCGTCCACCTCTACGGCTGCGCCGCCGTCGAGCCCACGGACGAGGAGGGCGTGGTCCGCGTCACCGGCCTCGTCGAGAAGCCGGAGCCCGCGGACGCACCCAGCAACTACGCGGTCATCGGGCGCTACGTCCTCAACCCCGCGATCTTCGACATACTGCGGGAGACCGAGCCGGGCCGCGGTGGGGAGATCCAGCTCACCGACGCCCTGCAGAAGCTGGCCGCCGACGAGAGCGTCGGCGGTCCGGTGCACGGCGTGGTCTTCCGGGGCCGCCGCTACGACACCGGGGACCGCGGCGACTACCTGCGGGCCATCGTCCGCCTCGCGTGCGAGCGCGAGGACCTGGGCCCGGAGTTCCGCACCTGGCTTCACCGTTACGTCACGGAGGAGATGTAGCACCTTGAGCAGTTCCGCACCGCAGCATCCACGACCGGCGGGCGGCCACCGTCTGTGGTCCGTGGACGAGCACCTCGCGGACGTCCTCGCGGCCGTCCGGCCGCTGGAGCCGATCGAGCTCCAGCTGCTGGACGCCCAGGGCTGTGTCCTGGTCGAAGACGTCACCGTGCCCGTCGCCCTCCCTCCCTTCGACAACAGCTCGATGGACGGCTACGCCGTCCGCACGGCCGACGTCCAGGGGGCGAGCGAGGAGTTCCCCGCGGTGCTGACGGTCATCGGGGACGTCGCGGCGGGCAGCGGTGAGCTGCCCACCGTCGGCCCCGGCGAGGCCGCCCGGATCATGACCGGCGCCCCGCTGCCACCCGGCGCGGAAGCCGTCGTACCGGTGGAGTGGACCGACGGCGGCACGGGCGGCGGTGCGGCCGCCGGGATGACCCCGGCCAGCGCCGCCCCGGAGCGGGCGGGCGGCGAGGTACGGGTGCACCGCGCCGCTGCACCGCGGGCGCACGTCCGCGCGCGCGGAAGCGACGTACAGGCCGGCGACCTGGCCCTGGCGGCCGGTACGGTCCTGGGCCCGCCGCAGATCGCCCTGCTGGCCGCCATCGGACGCGGCACCGTCCGGGTCCGCCCCCGCCCGCGCGTGGTGGTCCTGTCCACGGGCAGCGAGCTGGTCCAGCCCGGCGAGCCGCTGACCAACGGGACGATCTACGACTCCAACAGCTTCGCGCTGGCGGCGGCCGCGCGGGACGCGGGGGCCATCGCCTACCGGGTCGGGGCCGTCGCGGACGACGCCGAGACCCTGCGCGCCACCATCGAGGACCAGCTGATCCGCGCCGACCTGCTGGTCACCACGGGCGGGGTCAGCGTCGGCGCGTACGACGTGGTCAAGGAGGCGCTGTCCGGCGTCGGCGCGGGCGAGGACGGGGTGGAGGGCGGCGGGATCGACTTCCGCAAGATCGCCATGCAGCCGGGCAAGCCGCAGGGCTTCGGCTCCATCGGCCCCGACCACACCCCGCTGCTGGCGCTGCCCGGCAACCCGGTGTCCTCGTACGTCTCTTTCGAGCTGTTCGTGCGCCCCGCGATCCGCGCCCTCATGGGGCTGCCGGAGTCGCAGGTCCGCCGGCCGAGCGTGCGGGCGGTCCTGCGGGCCGACAAGGCGCTGGGCTCGCCGGCCGGGCGCCGCCAGTTCCTGCGCGGGGCGTACGACGCCGAGAGCGGGACGGTGCGCCCGGTCGGCGGATCGGGCTCCCACCTGATCGCCGCGCTGGCGCACGCCGACTCCTTGATCGTCGTACCGGAGGACGTCACTTCGGTGGAGCCGGGGACCGAGCTGGAAGTGGTCCTGCTCGGCTGAAGCCGGGCCGGTGCGGGTAGCGTGTGTCGCACCACACAGGCCCTTCCGGGGCCCAGAGCGGAGCGGCACAGCAATGAGTACCCACAGCAGGCTGACCCACATCGACGAGGCCGGCGCGGCCCGGATGGTCGACGTCTCCGAGAAGGACGTCACCACCCGGACGGCCCGCGCCAGCGGACGGGTCCTCGTCTCCCCCCGGGTGATCGAGCTGCTGCGCGGCGAGGGCGTGCCCAAGGGCGACGCCCTCGCGACCGCGCGGATCGCCGGGATCATGGGGGCGAAGAAGACCCCCGACCTGATCCCGCTGTGCCATCCGCTGGCCGTCTCAGGCGTGAAGGTCGACCTGTCGGTCGCCGACGACGCCGTCGAGATCCTCGCCACCGTGAAGACGACCGACCGCACGGGCGTCGAGATGGAGGCGCTGACCGCCGTCGCGGTCGCCGGGCTCACCGTGATCGACATGGTGAAGGCGGTCGACAAGGGCGCGGTCATCACGGACGTGCGGGTGGAGGAGAAGACCGGCGGCAAGTCCGGCGACTGGGCGCGGTCGTGAACGCCCCGCGCGGCGGCGAGGTCCACAGCCACCTGCCGGTCCCGGGTGCGCAGGCGGCCGCGACCGGAGCGCCCGTACCCGCTTCCAAGGGCCGGGCCCTGGTCGTCACGGCCTCGAACCGGGCCTCCCAGGGCGTGTACGCCGACAAGGGCGGCCCACTGCTGGCCGAGGCGCTGGAGCAGCTCGGCTTCGCCGTGGACGGCCCCCGGGTGGTCCCCGACGGCGATCCCGTCGAGAAGGCGCTGCGCGAGGGTGTGGCCGCCGGGTACGACGTCATCCTGACCACCGGCGGCACCGGGATCTCGCCCACCGACCGCACCCCGGACGCCACCGCACGGGTGCTCGACTACGAGGTCCCCGGCATCCCGCAGGCCATCCGCGCCGAAGGCCTGGCGAAGGTGCCGACCGCGGCCCTGTCCCGGGGCCTGGCGGGCGTGGCCGGGCACACCCTCATCGTCAACCTGCCGGGCTCCACCGGAGGGGTGCGCGACGGCCTCGCCGTCCTGTCCCGGATCCTGCCGCACGCGGTGGACCAGATCCGGGGCGGAGATCACCCCAGACCGGCGGACACCTCCGGGAGCGCGAGCTGAACAGCCCCACCTGGCCGGTGGTCCTGCGGGACGGCGACGTCACGCTCCGGCCGATAAAGCTGCGGGACCAGAAGGCCTGGCGCGAGGTCAACCGGCGCAACCGCGACTGGCTGCGGCCGTGGGAGGCGACGATCCCGCCGCCCGCGCCGTGGGGGCCGGTGATCCAGCGGCCCACGTACCGGCAGATGGTGCGCCACCTGCGGGCGGAGGCGAGCGCGGGCCGGATGCTGCCGTTCGTCATCGAGTACCGGGGACGGCTGGTGGGCCAGCTGACGGTCGCCGGGATCACCTGGGGCTCCATGTGCGCGGCCCACGTCGGCTACTGGGTGGACCGCGAGGTCGCGGGCCGCGGCGTGATGCCGACGGCGGTCGCCCTGGCGGTGGACCACTGCTTCGGGAAGGTCGGACTGCACCGGATCGAGGTCTGCATCCGCCCCGAGAACGGGCCGAGCCGGCGCGTCGTGGAGAAGCTGGGCCTGCGCGAGGAGGGGCTGCGCCCGCGCTACCTGCACATCGACGGGGCCTGGCGCGACCATCTCGTGTACGCGGTCACGGTGGAGGAGGTGCCGGAGGGGCTGCTGCGCCGCTGGCACCGGGCGCGGCAGTCGCAATCCCCGCAGTCCCCGCCGGGCCCGCCGAAATAACGTAAACGAATATCTGTTCGAATTAATCCGCGGTCTGAACCGATTCGCCCATAACCTGATCCGAAGAATCACAAAAAAAGTCCGTGATATCAGCGAGATCGCGCGACACACCGGCCCAATTGGCCGATCCCCTCGCCCGCACCCCTCTACGGTGTGGGGTGTGAGCAGCAGCGGCCTCATCTACGCAGTCATTGTCGGGGCCTGGGCCGCCTACTTGGTGCCCATGTGGCTCCGGAGGCAGGACGAGCTGAACGAAGCCCGTCCGACGGAACGCTTCTCCACCGCCATTCGGCTGCTTTCCGGCCGGGCGGGAATGGAGCGCCGTTACGCCAAGGGGCTGCGTGAGCGCGGTGACGAGGAGGCGGTGCCCCAGCCCCACGCGGACCCGGACGCCGCGACGGAAACGGTGAATTCCGTGGACGCCGACGCCCGGGCCGTCGTCGTGCCCCCGACCAGGGCGGAGCCGAGACCGGCCACCGCCGAGCGGGAGCAGCGGGCGGAACGGGCCCGGCGCGAACAGCGCCTCCAGGTCCTCGCCCGCCGTCGGCGCACCACCGCGCTCCTCTTCCTGGTCTTCACCCTCGGCGCGGTCGTCGCCGCGGTCGGCGGCCTGCGCTTCCTGTGGGCTCCCGCCGTGCCCGCCCTCCTGCTCAGCGCGTACATCGTGCACCTGCGGGTCCAGGAGCGGCGGCGCTACGAGTTCACGATGGACCGGCGGCGCGCCGAGGCGGCCGCGCGGCAGCTGCGGGAGAACCGCCCGCGCCGCCGGCCCGCCGAAGGCGCGGCCGAAACCGGCGTCGCCGAGCCGGACCCCGCGCCGCCGGTCTCGCCGCAGGAGGCGGGGCGGCGGGCGCTGGTCGAGCAGACCGACCACGCCGAGTGGGTGGACCAGCAGCGCGAGCGCGAACGCGGCCCCGCCCGCGGCGACAGCTGGGAGCCGGTCCCGGTCCCGCTGCCGACGTACGTGACGGCCCCCGTCGCCCCCCGCGCCACCGGCCCCGCGACCCCGGACGCCTGGAGCGCGACCCGCTCCAGCACCGCCGAGCCGACGGAACCCCGCCTGCGCGCCCAGCCCGAGCCCGCCAAGCCGGACCCGAAGCAGCCGACCACCCCGCGCCCCCGCGGCCAGGGCCGTGGCCGCACGCCGCTGTTCGACCAGTACGAGAGCGACGACCGCCCGCGCGCTGCGAACGAGTGATCGCTGACCTGCGCGGACGCTCCCCGGTTACCGGTTTTGGAGCACCCGCGCGGGGATGCTAATGTTTCACACGTCGCAAGGGCCTGTGGCGCAGTCTGGTAGCGCACCTCGTTCGCATCGAGGGGGTCTGGGGTTCAAATCCCCACAGGTCCACAGACGACAGTTCGCGGGTTGCTCCCGGGAACGTCAAGAGATCCCGTCCGGTCGTCAGACCGGACGGGATCTCTGTTTTTGCCGGACGCCCTCTAGAGGCCGAGGACAGCGGGGTGTTCCGCGAGGGCGCGCAGGTGGCCGCCGGGGTCGGGGATCAGGCTGCGGGCGGACAGGTCCAGGAGTCCCAGCGTGCCCGTCACCTCCGCCGCGAGGGTCCCGTCGGCCTTGCGGATGTCCTGGCGGAGCCGGAAGGTCTTGCCCTCTCCCCAGGTGAAGAGACAGAAGACGTCGACCTCCTCCCCGCCCTGGAGCTCCCGCTTGAACTTCAGCGTGCATTCGAGCTGAGCCGGCCCGACCCCGCTCGCCAGCAGTTTGTCCCCGGGCACCCCCGCGGCCCGGAGAACCTCCCACAGGGCGTGCTCGCAGTACTGGAGGTAGACCGCCTGGTTGAGGTGGCCGCGGGTGTCGAGCTCGTACTCGCGCACACCGATACGGACGCTGAACGGCTGGGGCACGTCGGTGGATCCCTTTCTGGTCGAAGTGCTGTCGTGCGGAGCCGGAGACCCGGTCAGGCCGTCCGGTGCGGGCTGTACGGGGACCAGCTCCACTGGCGCCAGTACCCCTCCGAGACACCGAGCCAGGTGCGCAGGGCGTCCGGGCCGTCCAGGAACTCGTGCATGCTCATCAACAGCCAACTGTGCACCGCCTGGCTGTCGCGGCAGTCCCCGCAGTGGCCGGAAGTACAGCAGAACTGCACCGTCTCCAGGTCGGCGCCCCACGCGTTGAACCCCGGCAGCACCGGATTGCCGTTGGCGATCCGCTGCTCGTGCGCCTTGTGGTCGACGCTGATGCTGGGGCAGACGTCGTACCCGAAGCTCTGACCGTGCGAACGGCCCGTGATCAGGGCCTCTATGTAGTACGGGTCGTTGACCACCGCGTCAGGGAACAGCTGTTGCACCCGCAGGGCCTCGTTGAGCAGTCTGCGGCCCTCCGGCTCCCTGAGGGGATGCTCGCCGCCGTACTCGCTGTAGAAGTTGAAGCTGACCAGATTCCCGTTCTCCGCCATCTTGCCGACGGTCTCCTCGATGTAGCCGGAGCCCTGCTCGGTCAGCGCGTAGACGAAAGTGGCCCGCGGGTCACCGCGGTAGTTCTCCAGAGCCGTGTCGATGAGGCCGGAGAACCGCCGGCCGTTGGGGTGGATCGCGCGCAGCTGGTCGTCCAGCGGGCCGCCGCCGAAGACGGACACCGCTATCGCCACCTCCTCGAAGCCCTCCATCGGCAGCGCGAGCAGACCGTTGGTGGAGATGGTGACGAAGTCCAGCAGGTCGACGAACGGCCGGATCCGGTCGGGGACGAGCGTCGGCTCCCCGCCGATCAGCAGGGCCGAGGTGACCCCGCCGGCCTTGATGCGCTCCACGAACGCCCGGACCTTCGTCAGATCGCGCTCGTCGCGCACCGCCGAGTCGAAGTCGTGGGCGAAGAACCAGCACCCGTCGCACCGGATGTTGCAGGCACCGGTCAGGTGCACCTCCGTGTTGCGGACCTTGCGGCTGAACGAGCGCAACGCGTCGAGCCGCACGCCGAGTTCCGGCTCCTGGCGGACGATGTCGGCGACCCGCTCGCGGATCTCCTCCCGCGAGCGGGGCCGACGGGTGAGGTTGAGCGGTACGGATGACATGGGCGGGCTCCTCTGCCAACAGGTGTTCCGGGCCGGCCGTGCGGGGTCATGACGGGACGGTCAGGCCGAGCTTGCGCACCTTCGCGCCGCCGCGGACCTCCCAGTCATGCCGGGCCTCGGCGTTCGTGCGCGTGCGCAGGCCCCAGCGGACCGCGATCTCCGCCTTCTTGGCCTCGGGGTTGCCGAACACCGCGAGCGAATGCGGCCACAGCCGGTCCACGGCGGCCTGCACCTGCTTCTTGCCGTCCGGGTCCTTCACCAGGCCGCGGACGATCCGCGCGCCGTGCGCGATGTGGACCCGCTCGTCCTGGATCACGGTCCGGAAGGAATCGGCCCAGGGGCGGTAGCTGCTGACGGACATCTCCTTGAGCAGCTCCATGACGGCGTCCTCGATGAGCCAGGACACGACACCGCGCTCGGCCCACGTGGTGCTGTTGTGGAAGTCCGCGGACAGGAAGAGCTTGCGCCGCTCCTCCAGGGACTGGGTCCCCATGTACGTGGTGTCCACCCCCAGGTCCGCGAGGACCGCGCTGGCGACCTTGAAGTGGTTGAACTCCTCGGCGGCCCGTTCGCAGCAGACCTGGCGCTCCTCCGCGTTCGGCGCGAGCGGGTAGAACACCCGGATGTAGTCGTCGGCGCCGGACAGCTCGCCCTCGGTGTGGATGAGCATCTGGCGTTTGGCCATGTCCTGGTATTCGTCGGGCATGTCGAGGAACTCGGCGGGAGTCCGCACTACGGTCACTTCGTCGTCCAGCGGCACCTTGGTCACCTTTTCTCTGGTCAGGCGAGGTCTCAGGGCGGCATCACCCTGACACGGGCGCTGTGGGGTGTCTTGTAGAAACCGGCCCTGACGCCCGGCGGCCGGCGGGCGCCCCGGATCAGCCGGTGAGCGCGACGCCGGTGGGCTCCCCGGGTATCCGGTCCAGCGGCTGGGGCCCGGCGGCTCCCGATCTACGGCGGACCAGGAAATCGGCCGGGGTCAGACTGGTCATCGCCTTGAACTCGTGGTGGAAGTGGGCCTGGTCGTGGAATCCGCAGGCCGAAGCCGTCGCGGCGGCCGACTGCCCGCCGGTGAGCATGCGCAGGGCGGAACGCAGCCGGGCCACCCGCGCGGCCGGTTTCGGCGAGAGGCCGATCTGCTCCTCGAAGCGCCGCCTCAGCTGCCGTTCGCTCCAGCCGACCTGCGCGGCCAGCACGCCGAGGTCCGGCGGCCGCGGCCCGGCGGACAGCAGCTGCCAGGCCCGCGCCACCTGCGGGGCGGCCGGGGGCCCTTTCTCCAGGGCGTGGATCAGGACCGAGTCCAGGAGGCCGAAGCGGCCGGCCCAGCCCGGGACGGAGGCGAGCACGGCGGGAAGGGTCCGGCCCCGGACGCCGAGTACGTCCTCCAGCGCGACGACGGTGTTGGCCAGGTCGTGCATGCCCGTCCCGAGGAGGGTGAAGGCGGTCCACGGCGCGAGCATGATCTGGAGACCGCTGACGGGACCGTCGTGCTCGACGAGCACCGCGTGCGTGTGCAGACCGGACACCAGGGAGACGTGGGAGGCGGCCGGACGCGGCGGGTCGCCGCGCAGGTCCGTGACCGTGGCCGGGCCGCCGAATCCGGCGACCAGGGTCACCATTCCGTCGGGGAGCTCCAGACGCCGGTGCACTCCGGCCGGATCCAGTCGAAAGCCCCGGTAACCGCAGACCCCCGGGCGTAAGCGCGGGTGCGGCAGGGTCCAGGCGAACTCCCAGGTTCCGGACGGGCAGGACCAGACCCTCATGGCAGCTCCTCGTCGTGGCATGACCGGCAGGGCCACGGCGGTCCCGATGGTCGCTTTTGGCAACGTAAGGCGCCGAACCGGTCAGGCGTGAGACCAAGGATCGTCAGTTCTGCCCTTTTTGAGACGGGCTGTATGACGCACCCGGACGGGGTGGGGGCTCAGCCGCAGGACCCGTTCGCCTCGGGAATGATGAGCACATGGTGATCACTGGTGAGCGGGACGCCGGCACGGTCCAGGCCTGGGAGGCGCTCGGCGGGGCGCCGGACGCGGTCGGGCGGGTGCGGTACCGGGGAGTCGGGAACCTCGCGGACGGGCCCTTGCCGGTACGCGAGTTGGCGCGGGCGACCGTCGGGGCGTGCGCGCTGGCCGCGGCGGAGCTGGCCGCGGTACGGGCCGGGGGCGGGGTGGACGACGTAGCGCCGCTCGTGGTGGACGAGGGGGCGGTGGCGACCGCGTTCGTCAGCGAGCGGCACTTGCGGGTGGCGGGGCGGACCCCGGTGACCTTCGCGCCGCTGTCCGGTTTCTGGCGGGCGGCCGACGGATGGGTGCGGACCCACGCCAACTACCCCCACCACGAGGCGGCGTTGGTACGGGCGCTGGCGCTGCCGTCCGCGACGCCGGACGCGGTGCGCGCCGCGGTGGCGGGACGGACGGCCGTCGAGGTGCAGGAGCTCGTGTACGGGGCGGGCGGACTCGCCGTCGCCGTGACGGGCGAGTACGGGGAACCGCAGCCGCTGGTGGAGGCCGTGCGGGAATCCGGTGCGCGGGGGCGGCCCCTCGGGGCGGCCCCGGCCGGGCGGCCCGCGGCCAGGGTGCGGGTCCTGGACCTGACCCGGGTCATCGCCGGGCCCGTCGCGACGCGGACGCTCGGAGTGCTGGGGGCGGACGTGCTGCGGATCGACCCGCCGGCGCTGCCAGAGGCGGACGACGCGTACGCGGACACCGGCTTCGGGAAGCGGTCGGCGCGGCTCGACCTGGCGGTGGCGGGGGACCGGGCGGTCTTCGAGGAGCTGCTGGCCGGGGCCGACGTGGTGGTGACGGGGTACCGGCCGGGAGCGCTGGAGCGGTACGGGCTCGGGGCGAGGGAACTGCTGGAGCGGTGGCCTGGACTGGTGGTGGCCGAGCTGTGCGCCTGGGGGTGGCGGGAGTGGGGGCCGTGGGCGGGGCGGCGGGGGTTCGACTCGCTGGTACAGGCGGGCTACGGGATCGCTGCGCGCTGCGCGGGGGCGGACGGTGTGCCCGGGGTGCTGCCGGCGCAGGCGCTGGACCACGGGACGGGGTACCTGGTGGCGGCGGGCGTGCTGAGGGCGCTGGCGCAGGGGGGTGGGCGCGGGCTGCGGTTCTCCCTCGCCGGGACGGGGTCGTGGCTGGTGCGGGACCTGTCCCCGGCCGGGGCGGCGCAGCCCGGTCGCGGATACGCGGCGGGGCCGTTCCTCCGGGAGGCTCCGTCGGGGTACGGGGTGCTGCGGCACGCCGCCAGTCCCTTCGGGGAGTGGGCGGTGGGGCCGTCGCGGTGGGGCACGGACCGAGCCGTCTGGCTCCCGCGCTAAGGCTGCCGCGGACCGGCTGCCGGGGCTCCGCGCCTCAAACCGGCGGGGCTGGGGGTGCGGCGGGGCTGGAGGGGCCGGTCAGCCGGTCAGCTGCTTCACCATGCAGCGGCTGGAGTCGTGGAAGCGGTAGTAGCCGAACTTGGCGGAGTGGGTGTAGCCGCAGGAGAGGTAGAGGGCGATCGCCTCCGGCTGCCGGTCGCCCGTTTCGAGGACCATGCGCCGGCGGCCCGCCGCGCGGGCGTCCGCTTCCAGGGCGGTCAGGATCCGGCGGGCCAGACCCAGGCCGCGGGCTTCCGGGACGACGTACATGCGCTTGAGCTCGGCGTCGCCGTCCGAGTAGCCCTCGTCGTTCTCGTCCTGCCTGCGCCAGCCACCGCTCGCGACCGGGGCGTCCGTGGCGTCGTACGCCAGGAGGTACAGGCCCTGCGGCGGGGCGAACATCGCCGGGTCCAGGAAGGTGGCGTCGCCCTCGCCCTCGTACCGCTCCTGGTATTCGAGCTGGACCTGGTCGTTGAGCTTGACCGCGTCCGGGTGGTCGTACGGAACGGTGCGCAGCTGTATGCGGTGAGACATCCGAACATGGTACGGAACCGTCCCGCTATGGTGCTGGGATGCTCACCGTGACCTCCGTGAATGTGAATGGGATCCGCGCCGCCGCCAAGAAGGGCTTCGGGGCGTGGCTCGAGGGATCCGACGCCGATGTGGTCTGCCTTCAGGAGGTACGGGCCGAGGAGGGGCAGATCCCGCAGGACGTGCGCAGCCCGGAGGGGTGGCACACCGTGTTCGCGCCGGCGGCCGCCAAGGGCCGGGCCGGAGTCGCGCTGTACACGCGCCGCGCGCCCGAGCGGGTGCAGGTCGGCTTCGGGAGCGAGGAGTTCGACACCAGCGGGCGGTACCTGGAGGTCGATCTGCCCGGTGTGACCGTGGCCAGCCTCTACCTGCCCTCCGGGGAGGCCGGGACCGAGCGCCAGGACGAGAAGTACCGGTTCATGGCCGAGTTCCTGATGTACCTGCGGGAGCTGAAGGTGCGGGCGGCCGCCGGCGGGCGGGAGGTCGTCGTGTGCGGTGACTGGAACATCTGCCACCGGGAAGCCGACCTCAAGAACTGGAAGACGAACCGCAAGAACGCCGGCTTCCTCCCCGAGGAGCGGGAGTGGCTGGGGAAGGTGTACGCCGAGGCCGGGTACGTGGACGTCGTGCGCGAGCTGCACCCGGACACCGAGGGGCCGTACTCCTGGTGGTCCTACCGCGGGCGGGCCTTCGACAACGACGCCGGCTGGCGCATCGACCTCCAGGTGGCGACCCCGGGCCTGGCCGCGAGGGCGGTCAAGGGCTTCGTGGAGAGGGCCGAGACGCACCCCGAGCGCTGGTCGGACCACGCGCCCGTGACCGTGGTCTACGAACTGGGCGCTTGATCCGAGGCCGGTGTCCGGGCCCCGGCCGCCAGGCGGTCCATCGCCATCGTCAGTTCCGCCTCGACCACGCTCTTGGCCAGCGGACGCAGGCGCGGCAGGGTCTCGGGCGGCAGGTGCGTGGCGATCAGCTCGGTGAACAGGAGCGCCATCGCGTCGGCGTGCTCGCGCACGCGCCGGCCCGCCTCCAGCACCGCTGACAGCGGGACGCCCTCGCGGACCAGGGCCGAGGAGGCGTCCAGCAGGCGCCGGCTGACGTGCACGATCGTGTCCCCGTCGACGGCCAGGTAGCCCAGACCCAGGGAGGCCGCCAGGTTCTCCGGGGTGACCTCGCCCTCGAAGTAGTCGGCCAGTGCCTCCGGGGTGAGCCGGACCGGGGTCTCCTCCGACCCGGCCATGCCGAGGAGTTCGCCGAGCTGGCCGACGTCGCGGCCGGACTCGAAGGCGGCGGTCAGCTCGGCGATGCCGCCGAGGGTGTGGCCGCGCTCCAGCAGGGCGGCGATGGTGCGCAGCCGGGCCAGGTGGTGGTCGTCGTACCAGGCGATCCGGCCCTCGCGGCGCGGCGGCGGGAGCAGTTTGCGCTCACGGTAGAAGCGCAGGGTGCGGACCGGGATGCCGGCCGCCTCGGCCAGCTCCTCCGTGCGGTACTCGCGCACCGTCTTCGCTCGCGTCTCTTCCTTCGCCACAGACGCACCTTATGGCGTACCAGCGGTAACTTTCCGGGTGTGACCCCTACCCATGAGTACGGAGCTGCTCTACCCTCCCGATTGTGCCAGTGATTGCTGGCAGTGTTTCGATTGTGTGCGGCGTTGCGTGGCTGGGACTGCGGATGAAGCGGAAGGCGGCGGACATGGGCGGCACGGGCACGGGCGGCAGGGGCGGCACGGGCGGACGTGAGCACGTGCGGGTGGCGGTGATCGGGTCCGGATTCAGCGGACTGGGCGCCGCGGTACGGCTGCGGCGCGAGGGGATCACCGACTTCGTCGTCCTGGAGCGCGGCGACGCGGTCGGCGGGACCTGGCGCGACAACAGTTATCCGGGGTGCGCCTGCGACGTGCCCTCGCACCTTTACTCCTTCTCCTTCGCGCCCCATCCGGACTGGCCCCGGACCTTCTCCGGGCAGCCGGCCATCCGTGCCTACCTGGAGCACGTCGCCGACACCTTCGGCCTGCGGCCCCACATCCGGCTCGCATCCGAGGTCCGGATGATGCGCTGGGACGCCGACGAGCTGCACTGGGAGATCGAGACCGCGCGGGGCGAGCTGACGGCCGACGTGGTGGTCTCGGCGACCGGTCCGCTGTCCGAGCCCAAGACGCCCGAGATCCCGGGGCTCGCCCAGTTCCCCGGCAAGGTCTTCCACTCCGCGCGCTGGGACCACGACTACGACCTCACCGGCAAGCGCGTCGCCGTGGTCGGTACGGGCGCCTCCGCCATCCAGATCGTGCCCGCCATCGCCCCGGACTTGCAGCGCCTGACGCTGTTCCAGCGGACCCCGCCGTGGGTCATGCCGCGCACCGACCGGGCCATCACCGCCGTGGAGCGCTGGCTGCACCGCCAGCTGCCCTTCACGCAGGCGGCGCGCCGCGGCCTGCAGTGGGGGATCCGCGACCTCCAGGTCAGCGCCTTCACCAAGCGGCCGAACCAGCTCGGGCTGGTCGAAGCGCTCGCCAAGGCCAACATGGCCCGCTCGATCAAGGACCCGGCGCTGCGCGCCAAGCTGACGCCCTCCTACCGGATCGGCTGCAAGCGGATCCTGCTCTCCAGCACGTACTACCCGGCCCTGGCCCGGCCCAACGTGGACCTGGTCGCCTCCGGGCTGAAGGAGATCCGGGGCTCGGTCCTGGTCGCCGCCGACGGGACGTGCACCGAGGTCGACGCGATCATCTTCGGCACCGGCTTCCACGTGACGGAGCTGCCGATCGCCGAGCGGGTGGTCGGCGCGGAGGGCAAGACCCTGGCCGCCCAGTGGAAGGACGGGATGGCCTCGCTGCGCGGAGCGAGCGCGGCCGGCTTCCCCAACTGGATGACGATCATCGGTCCGAACACCGGGCTCGGGAACAGCTCGATGATCCTGATGATCGAGTCGCAGCTCAACTACATGGCCGACTACCTGCGCCAGCTCGCCGTCCTCGGCGGCAGCAGCCTGGGCGGCAAGGTCGCGCTGTCCGCGCGCCCCCCCGCCGTCAACAAGTGGAACCGGCACGTGCAGGACCGGATGAAGCGGACGGTGTGGAGCACCGGCGGCTGCACCAGCTGGTACCTGGACGCGCAGGGCCGCAACACGACGGTCTGGCCGGGCACGACGGGCGAGTTCCGCCGCGAGACCCGGACCGTGGACCTCGCCGAGTACGAGGTCGTACGGGTGCGCGGCCGGGAGCGCGAGCGGGTCCCCGTACCCGCGGGGCCCGAGGCGGCGCCGCAGCCGGACGCCCCGGCCCCGGACCACCCGGCCGCGGGCGGCGGGGCCGCCGAGCTCGCGGAGGGCGCCGCGTGAGCCGGCTGACGCACGTCACCTCCGGGCCGTTCGCGCCGCCCGCCGCGCGGCGCGAGCTCGTCGCCGTCTCGGCCGACGGGGCCCGCGGCGCGAGCTCGTCGCCGTCTCGGCCGACGGGGCCCGGCTGCACGTGGAGGTGCACGGGGAGGAAGGGGCGCCGGCCGTGGTGCTCGCGCACGGCTGGACCTGTTCCACCGCGTTCTGGGCCGCGCAGATACGGGAGCTGGCCACGGACCACCGGGTCATCGCCTACGACCAGCGCGGGCACGGCCGCAGCCCCGCCGCCGCGGCGCACAGCACCACCGCCCTGGCGGACGACCTCGTGGCGGTGCTCGGCGCCGCTCTCGCCCCCGGGGAGCGCGCGGTCGTCGCCGGGCACTCCATGGGCGGCATGACGATCATGGCGGCCGCGGGCCGGCCGGAGTTCGCCGAGCACGTCGCGGCCGCGCTGCTGTGCAGCACCGGCAGCTCCCGGCTGATCGCGGAGGCGCGGGTGGTGCCGCTGGCCGCCGGGCGGGTACGCGCCCTCATCACCGGCGCGGTCCTCGGATCCCGCGCCCCGCTCGGGCCGGTCACGCCCATGGCCCGCAAGGTCCTCAAGTACGCCACCATGGCCCCCGGTTCCGCGCCCGACCGGGTCGAGGCGTGCGCCCGTATCGTCCACGCGTGCCCCACCGCGGTACGCCACGCCTGGTCCCAGGTCCTGGCGGGGCTGGACCTCGACGCGGGAGTGGCCCGGCTCGCCGTGCCGACCGCCGTCGTCGCGGGCACCGCCGACCGGCTCACGCCCCTCGTGCACGCGCGCCGGCTGGCCGCCGATCTGCCGGACTGCGTGGGCCTCACCGAGCTCACCGGCATGGGGCACATGACCCCGATCGAGGCCCCGGAGGCCGTCAGCACCGTCATACGGGGCCTCGTCCGGTCCGTGAACGACGCGAACGACACGAACGACGCGAACGACACGAAGGAGACGACGCGATGAGTCCGCGCAGGAGTCTGGAAGGCCAGGTCGCCGTCGTCACGGGCGCCGCACGCGGGGTCGGTGAGCTGCTCGCGCGCAAGCTCTCGGCCCGCGGCGCGAAGGTCGCCCTCGTCGGTCTGGAGCCGGCGGCGCTCAAGGAGGTCTCCGAGCGGCTGCACACCGACAGCGACCACTGGTACGCCGACGTCACCGACCACGAGGCCATGGCCCGCGTCGCGCGGGAGGTCAAGCAGCGCTTCGGGAAGGTCGACATCGTGGTCGCCAACGCGGGCGTGGCCGCCGGCGGCCCGTTCGCCGAGTCGGACCCCGACGCATGGCGCCGGGTGATCGAGGTCAACCTCATCGGCGGCGCCGTCACCGCCCGGGCGTTCCTGCCCGTACTCATGGAGAGCCGCGGCTACTTCCTGCAGATCGCCTCGCTCGCCGCGCTCACCCCGGCGCCCATGATGACCGCCTACTGCGCCTCCAAGTCCGGCGTCGAGGCCTTCGCCCACTGCCTGCGCGCCGAGGTCGGCTACAAGGGCGTCAAGGTCGGCGTCGGCTACCTCTCCTGGACCGACACCGACATGGTGCGCGGCGCCGACGAGAACGACGTCATGCGGGAGCTGCGCCAGCGCCTGCCGTGGCCGTCCAACCGCACGTACCCGCTCGGGCCCGCGGTCGACCGCATCGTCGCGGGCATCGAGCGGCGCTCGCCGCACGTGTACGCGCAGTGGTGGCTGCGCGGGATGCAGGGGATGCGCGGCTACCTGCCCGGGATGATCGCGGTGGCCGGGCAGCGGGAGATGAAGCGGTTCGAGCCACGACTGGGCAGCGTGTCCAAGGGGCTTGTGGGGGCCGGCGGAGCTGCCGACGAACAGGAGCGCGCGCAGCACCGCTGATCGAAATGCGAGCTTTGTCCGCCCGTGCAACCCTGGTCGAGCCCCACCACCACTACCCCTCAGGGAGTGAAAGCATGGGTATCAGGGAGCAGTTCGAGGCCAAGGCGCAGCAGCTCAGGGAGCGGGCCCAGCGGGCCGCGGAGGGCGCCCGCGCCGAGGCGCCGGAGCGCGTCACCGAGGTCGAGGGCGCGCCGAGGCGGAGGTTCGACGGCATACGCGACGAGGTCGACGACCGGGCCTGAACGCGCGGGAGCACCCGCGCAGCAGCACAGCACCGCCGCATCACAGCGCCGAGGGGCGCGGTCCCGCCGTTCAGGGACCGCGCCCCTCGTGCGTGCCTCACTGCCTGGGCGGCAGCTTGGGACGTCGCCGGTCCGGTACGTCCGTGTAGCCGGGCGGGACCGCGGCCGGGTCCTGTTCCAGCAGCTCCAGCGCCAGGTGCACGGCGTCGTCCAGCTGGGCGTGCCGCCCCTCCGCCCAGTCCAGCGGGGTGCGCTGGATGGCCAGGTCCGGTTCCACGCCGTGGTTCTCCACCGACCACCCGTACTCGGGGAACCAGGCGGCATTCATCGGCACCGTGATCACCGTGCCGTCGCCGAGGGTGTGCCGGCCGGTCATGCCGACGACCCCGCCCCAGGTGCGCTGGCCCACCACCGGACCCAGCCCCAGCAGCTTGAAGGCCGCGGTGATCATGTCCCCGTCCGAGGAGGTCGCCTCGTCGGCCAGCGCCACGATGGGACCGCGGGGCGCGTTGGAGGCGTACGACACCGGCTGGGCGTCGCGGGTCAGGTCCCAGCCGAGGATGGAGCGGGTCAGCTTCTCCACCACCAGCTCGCTGATGTGCCCGCCCGCGTTGCCGCGCACGTCCACGATCAGCGCGGGCCGGGACATCTCCATCCGCAGGTCGCGGTTGAACTGCGCCCAGCCCGAGCCGCCCATGTCGGGGATGTGGAGGTAGCCGCACCGGCCGCCGCTGATCTCCCGGACCACCGCGCGCCGCTTGGACACCCAGTCCTGGTAGCGCAGCGGCCGCTCGTCGATGAGCGGCACGAGGGCGACCCGGCGGGCCCGGCCCTCGCCCTCCGCGGGCTCGAAGGTCAGCTCCACCGTGGTCCCGCCCGCCGCCGCGAGCAGCGGATAGGGCCCGGTCACCGGGTCCACGGGCCGCCCGTCCACGTGCGTGAGCACCGCGCCCTCCCGGATGCCGGTGCCGGCCAGCGGGGAGCGGGCCTTGGAGTCCGAGGACTCGCCGGGCAGGATCCGGCTGACCACCCATGCCCCGTCCCGGGGGACGAGGTTGGCGCCGAGCAGGCCGATCGCCCGCTGGTAGTGCGGGGGGCCCTCGTTGCGGCGGGCGGCGGAGACGTAGGCGTGCGAGGTGCCGAGCTCGCCGAGGACCTCCCGCAGCAGGTCGGCGAACTCGTCCGGGGAGGCCACGCGTTCGACGAGGGGGCGGTACTGGCTCAGCACCCCGTCCCAGTCGATGCCGCACATCTTGGGGTCCCAGAAGTACGCGCGGATGATCCGCCCGGCCTCCTCGAAGGCCTGGCGCCACTCGGCCGCCGGGTCCACTTCGTGCAGGATGCGCCGCAGGTCCAGGTAGACGGTGGAGTCGCTGTCGCCGGACTCGGTCGCCGGGACCGCGCGGAGCTCGCCGTCGTCGTTGATCACGAGCCGGGTGCCGTCCCCGCTGACCGCGAACCAGTCCAGCCCCGAGGCAAGTTCGGTCTTACGGGCCTTGGTGAGGTCGAAGTGCTCCAGCGTCGGCTTGCCGCTGATGTCGGCCGGGTTGGCGAAGGTCTCGCCGAGCGCGCCCGAGATCGGCCAGCGCAGCCACACCAGGCCGCCGCCGCTCACCGGGTACAGGGCCGAGTACTTGGACGCGGTCACCGGGAAGGGGGTGACCCGGCTCTCCAGTCCCTCCACCTCCACGGTCACGGCGCCGTCGCCCGTGTCGCCCTCGACCGGGTCCAGTCCGCCCGCCGCGGGCCGCCCCTCGGCGGAGAGCGCGAAGGGGGAGGGGGTCGCGGAGGACAGCGGCACCAGGTACGGGCGGCAGCCCAGGGGGAAGGACAGGTCGCCGGTGTGCACGTCGTACACCGGGTCGAAACCGCGCCACGACAGGAAGGCCAGGTAGCGGCCGTCCCGGGTGAAGACCGGATTCTCGTCCTCGAAGCGGCCGTTGGTGACGTCGACGATCGTGTGCGCGCCGGGGCCGGAGATCCGGGCCATCTTGATCTGCCGCAGCGAGCGTCCGATGCCCGGGTGCGACCAGGTCAGCCACGTGCCGTCGGGGGAGAAGGCCAGGTCGGTGACGGGTCCGTTGATGGACCGGATCAGCTCGGTGACCTCGCCGTCGGACTCCTCCGTGCCCGCGGCGTCAGCCGCTTTTTCGGACACGGTGATGAGCAGGAGCCGCCCGTCGTTGGAGGCGATGGCGAGCCGCTCGCCCTCCGGATCGGAGAGCAGCTCGGTGACGCGCCCCAGCCGGCCCGAGGCGAGCCGGCGCGGCTCCCGCTCGCCGGAGGCCCGCGGCAGGTAGGCGATCTCGATCGCGTCCTCGCCCTCGGCGTCGGTCACGTAGGCGACCTGACCACCGCTGCCGAGCATCTCCGGCAGCCGCACCCGCACACCCGGGGTGTCGGCGATGGTCCGGGCGGGTCCGTCGCGGTGGGTCAGCCAGTACAGGCTGCCGCGCACCACGACCGCGCTGGCCCGGCCGGTGGCGTCCACGGAGAGCGAGTCGACGTGGTGGGCGGCCGCCACCTGGTAGGGGCGCCGGCCGGCGCGCGCACCCCCCAGCCGGACACGGAGCTTGCGCGGGGCGGCGTCGGGGGCCAGGGATTCGACGAGCCAGATGTCCCCGGCGCACTGGTAGACGATGCGGCGGCCGTCGCTGGAGGCGTGCCGGGCGTAGAACTCCTCGTGGTCGGTGTGGCGGCGCAGGTCGGTGCCGTCGGGCAGGCAGGAGTACAGGTTGCCGATGCCCTCGTGGTCGGAGAGGAAGGCGATGCGGCCGTCGACGAACATCGGGGCGTCGAGGTGGCCGTCGACGTGCTCCAGGAGCCGTTCGCCGTGCAGCCACAGGCGGCCGGTGGCGCCGCCGCGGTAGCGCTTCCAGGCGGCGGGCTCGTGCGGGGGCTTCCCGGTGAGCAGAAGGCTGCGGTGCTCCCCGTCGATGTCGGCGACCTGGATGTCGGAACAGGGCCCCCAGGGCAGGCGGCCGCCGGGACTGCCGTCCGTGGGCACCTTGTAGGCCCAGGCGTAGTGCGAGAAGGGCTGCCCGTGCGAGGAGACCGCGAGGACGTTGCCGTCCGGGTCCCAGCCGCAGACGCGGGTGTCGGTGGCGCCCCAGTAGCTGAGCTGGCGGGCGGGGCCGCCGTCGACGGGGACGAGGTGGATCTCCGGGTCGAGGCTGCGCCAGGTGGTGAAGGCGATGTGCCGGCCGTCGGGGGAGAAGCGGGGATGGCTGACCCGGGTCCGGTCGACGGTGATCCGCCAGGCCCGGCCGGGGACTTCGCCGTCGGGGACCAGCGGGGCGACCCAGAGGTCGTCCTCGGTGGCGAAACACAGGAGGTTGTCGTGCAGGTGCGGGAACCGGAGGTACGCGACGTCGTGACTCACCCCCCAATGCTTTCCGCGCCGGGGGGCCCTGGCAACTCGTACAGGTGATCCAGGTCACCGCCGGAAGCGAAACGGAACGGTTTCGTTTCGCTGGAGGGTCGGGGTATCGTCTTAAGCGTACGAAGTAGTTTCGTTCCCACGCGTGGGACGTTCGGACGGGAGACACGGAGATGACCGAGGCGATGGCGGCCCGGCGCAGCCGGATCACCCCCGAACGTCAGGCCGAACTGCACGAGGCGGTCCTCGACCTGCTGCGTGACGTCGGCTACGAGGCGCTGACCATGGACGCGGTCGCCGCCCGTACGAAATCCAGCAAGGCCACCCTCTACCGCCAGTGGGGGAGCAAGCCGGAGCTGGTCGCCAAGGCCCTTCGATGTACGCAGCCCGTCTCGCTGCGGGAGATCGACACGGGCAGCCTCCGCGGTGACTTCGCGCTCATGGTGGAGCACTCGGACGACGCGCAGATGGCCAAGGACACCGCGCTGATGCGGGGTCTGGCCCATGCGGTCCACGAGAGCCCGGAGCTCCACCGGGCACTGCGGGACCTGTTGGTCGACCCGGAGATCACCGGGCTGCAGGTGATGCTGCAGCGCGCGGTGGACCGCGGTGAGATCGCTCCCGGGTGCCCGGCCCTGGATTTCGTACCGCACATGCTCATCGGGGCGTTCATCGCGCTCCCGCTGATCGAGGACCGCCCGGTGGACCGGGCGTTCCTCGGTGACTTCATCGACGCTGTGGTCTTCCCCGCCCTCGGCGTCTGATCCGTCCCGTCCCCGTCCCTTCCCCGCCTGCTGCTCCTGACACGCCGCTCTCGTCGTCGGGCCGGCTTTTCACGCCCTGATCCCCCGGGATCCATCCCACGACCTGAACGGGAGAACCACCGACGTGGCTACCTTCCTCTATCGCATCGGCAAGGGCGCCTTCAGGCGCCGCGGGCTCGTCGCCCTGGCCTGGGTGCTGCTGCTCTTCGCCGCCGTCTTCGGCGCGGCCACGGCGTCCGCGCCCACCTCCGGCTCGTTCTCGATACCCGGCACGGAGGCCCAGAAGGCCTTCGACCTGCTGGACCAGCGCTTCCCGGGCCTGGCCGCCGACGGCGCCACCGCCCGCATCGTCGTCAAGGCCCCCGAGGGCGCCAAGGTCACCGACCCCGGCCCCAAGGCCGAGGTCCAGAAGATCGTGGCCGCGCTGAAGTCCGGACCGGGCGCGGAGCAGGTCTCCTCGGTCACCGACCCGTACGAGACGCAGGCGGTGAGCCAGGACGGCTCCACCACCTACATCAGCGCCAAGTACGACGTCAGCGGCATGGAGCTGAAGGACGTCACCCGCGACGCGCTCAAGGACTCCGGCACGCAGGCCAAGGCCGCGGGCCTGAACGTCCAGATCGGCGGCGACGCGCTGATGACGGCCCCCGAGACCGGCTCCGGGGAGATCATCGGCATCGCGGTCGCCGCGATCGTCCTGGTGATCACCTTCGGCTCGCTGATCGCGGCCGGTCTGCCGCTGCTGACCGCGCTGATCGGCGTCGGCATCGGCGTCTCCTCCATCACCGCGCTCGCCAACGTGCTGGACCTCGGCACCACCACCTCCACGCTCGCGATGATGATCGGCCTCGCGGTCGGCATCGACTACGCGCTCTTCATCGTCTCCCGCTACCGCGCGGAGCTCGCCGAGGGCCGTGAGCGGGACGAAGCCGCCGGCCGGGCGGCCGGAACTGCTGGTTCCGCCGTCGTCTTCGCCGGTCTGACCGTCGTCATCGCCCTCGTGGGCCTCGCCGTCGTCAACATCCCGATGCTGACCAAGATGGGCTTCGCGGCCGCCGGCACCGTGGTCGTCGCCGTGCTCGTCGCCCTGACCCTCGTCCCGGCCATCCTCGGATTCGCCGGCAAGAAGGTCCTGCCCGCCGGCCAGAAGAGCAGGCTCTTCGGCAAGGGCGCCCGCAAGGCCGCCGCCGGCGCCGAGGAGAAGCCCAACGGCGGTACCCGATGGGCCCGCTTCGTGCTGCGCCGCCCGGTCATGGTGCTCCTCGCCGGTGTGATCGGCCTCGGGATCATCGCCGTACCGGCGAGCAAGCTGGAGATGGCGCTGCCGGACGACGGCTCCCTGCCGGTCTCCACCACCCAGCGCCAGGCGTACGAACTGCTGTCCGAGGGCTTCGGTCCGGGCTTCAACGGGCCGCTGATGGTGGTCGTCGACGGGGACAAGGCGCTCGCCGACAAGACCGTCGACCGGATCAAGGGTCTGGACGGCGTGGTCGCGGTCACCCCGCCGAGCCTCAACGAGGCCGGCGACGCCGCGGTGATCACCGTCATCCCCAAGGAGCGCGGGATCTCCACGCAGACCAAGGACCTGGTCCAGGAGATCCGCGACGGCAGCGGGGACGACGTCCTCGTCACCGGAGCCACCGCGATGGAGATCGACTTCACGCAGAAGATGAACGACGCGCTGCTGCCCTATCTGGCGCTCGTCGTCGGCCTGGCCTTCCTGCTGCTGATGCTGGTCTTCCGCTCGATCCTGGTCCCGCTCAAGGCGGCCCTCGGCTTCCTGCTCTCGGTCGTCGCCGCCCTCGGCGCGGTGGTCGCGGTCTTCCAGTGGGGCTGGCTCGGTTCGCTCTTCGGGGTGGAGCAGACCGGCCCGATCATGTCGATGATGCCGATCTTCATGGTGGGCGTCGTCTTCGGTCTGGCCATGGACTACGAGGTCTTCCTCGTCACCCGTATGCGTGAGGCGTACGTCCACGGCGAGCGCCCGGGCCAGGCCGTGGTGACCGGCTTCCGCTACAGCGCGCGGGTCGTCGTGGCCGCCGCCGTGATCATGATCGCGGTGTTCGCGGGCTTCCTCGGGGCCACCGACCAGATGATCAAGATGATCGGCTTCGGTCTGGCCGTCGCCGTGTTCTTCGACGCCTTCGTGGTCCGCATGGCCATCGTCCCGGCGGTACTGGCGCTGCTCGGGCACAAGGCCTGGTGGCTGCCGAAGTGGCTGGACCGGCTGCTGCCGAACGTGGACGTGGAGGGCGAGAGCCTGCGCAAGCACCTCGGGGAGTCCCCGAAGGCCGCGGAGGGCCCGGGCAAGGACCGCGAGCTGGTCAACGCCTGACCTCGTCCCGGACGGCTGACACCCCGGCCCCGTACCGTCTGATCACCAGGCGGTACGGGGCCGGGTGCGTTTCGTTGCGTTCCGCGGCGGCGCGTTGGGCCTAACGGGTGGCGGGGGCGGCGTAGGTGCGGCGCAGGAAGCGGCGCAGGGCCACGCTGTCGAACTGCACCACGGCGACGCCCTCGGGCGAGTGGAACTCCACGACGGCCTGGACGCGGCCGCAGGGCCAGACGCGTACGTCCCCGGTTCCGGTCGGGGCCTGGAGACCCGCCTCCAGCAGCGCGCGGGGCAGGACCCACTCGTTGTCGGTGCCCTCGGGGGACAGGTCCGCGGGGAAGACGATCCGCACGGCCAGCGGCTCGGCCTCGGCGAAGCGCAGGGCCACCGGAACCTTGCGGTAGAGGGGGTCGTCGCTGATCACGCGCGCGGTCACGCGCTCCTCGACGGCCGTCGCGGTCGCAGGCGTGAGCGTGGTGGAGGTCGCGGTCGCCGTCGCGCTCGCGGCGGGATTCTCGGCGGTGGCTGACACGACAAGACTCCTCAATTCGGAACATATGCGCCCGTTTGTCCTCCAGCCTCGCACATTCCGACGAAACCGCACGGAACTATTTGTCACGTAGACGCTCTTGCCAACGATTTGCAACAGGGCACTACTCTTGAACGGTTCAAGACAGTGAGAAGCGGAGTCACTCCATGCATGTGCCCGACGGATTCATCAACACACCCGTCTCGGTGGCCGCCGGAGTGGTCGCCGCGGCCGCGGTGGCCGTGAGCCTGCGCGGCGCCCGACGGGAGCTCGGCGGCCTCTCCCAGGCCGGCGGCCCCGGGGGAGAGCGGACCGCACCCCTCGCCGGCCTCGTCGCCGCCTTCATCTTCGCCGTCCAGATGCTGAACTTCCCCGTCGCCGCCGGCACCAGCGGCCACCTGCTGGGCGGGGCGCTCGCCGCCATACTCGTCGGCCCCTACACGGGTGTGCTCTGCGTGTCCGTCGTCCTGCTCATGCAGGGCATCCTCTTCGCGGACGGCGGGCTGACCGCCCTCGGGGTGAACATCACCGTCATGGGCGTCGTCACCGTCGTCATCGCCTACGGCGTCTTCCGCGGGCTGCTCAAGGTGCTGCCGGCCGGCCGCCGCTCGGTGACCGTCGCCGCCTTCGCCGGAGCCCTGCTCTCGGTGCCGGGCGCGGCCGCCGCGTTCACCGCCGTCTACGCCGTCGGCGGCACCACCGACGTGCCCCTCGGCAAGGTGCTCACCGCCATGGTCGGCGTGCACGTGCTCATCGGCATCGGCGAAGCCGCCATCACCGCGGCCACCGTCGGCGCCGTGATCGCCGTACGCCCCGACCTGGTCCACGGGGCCCGCGGGCTGACCACCCGGCTGAAGCTGCGCATCGGCGGCGAGCTGGTCGACGCCCCCGCGCCCGCCGCCTCCCCGGTGGCCGCCCGCTCCACCACGGCGGTGTGGGCCACCGGCCTGGTCACCGCGCTCGTCCTCGCCGGGTTCGTGTCCTTCTACGCCTCCGCCAGCCCCGACGGTCTGGAGAAGGTCGCCGCCGACCAGGGCATCGACCAGAAGGTCGAGGAGCACGCGGCGAAGGACTCCCCGCTCGCCGACTACGCCGTGAAGGACGTCGCCGACGCCCGTCTCTCCGGCGGCCTCGCGGGCGCCCTGGGCGTCGGGGCGACCGTCGCCGTCGGCACCGGCGTCTTCTGGGTCGTGCGCCGTCGCGCCAACGCCGCCGACGCCACCGGCGCCGAGCCCTCGGCCGTCTGAGATGGGAGCGGGACACGCCCACAAGCTCTACCGGCACGGCCATTCGCCGGTCCACGAGCTGCCGCCGCACTGCAAGCTCGCCGCGACCTTCGCGTTCGTCCTGGTCGTCGTGTCCACACCGCGCGAGGCGGTGTGGGCCTTCGGCCTGTACGCCGTCCTCCTCGCGGGGACCGCGGCGGCGGCCCGGATCCCGGCCGGCTTCCTGCTGCGGCGGCTGCTGATCGAGGTGCCCTTCGTCGCCTTCGCCGTGCTCATGCCCTTCGTGGCGCAGGGCGAGCGGGTGGAGGTGCTCGGCATGTCGCTCAGCGTCTCCGGCCTGTGGGGCGCCTGGAACGTCCTCGCCAAAGGAACCCTCGGCGTGGCCGCCTCCGTCCTGCTCGCCTCGACGACCGAACTGCGGTCCCTGCTCCTCGGCCTCCAACGGCTGCGGCTGCCCCCGCTGCTCGTGCAGATCGCGACCTTCATGATCCGTTACGGCGACGTGATCAGCGACGAGCTGCGCCGCATGTCCATCGCCCGCCGCTCGCGCGGATTCGAGGCCAGCGGGATCCGGCACTGGGGGGTGCTGGCCAAGACGGCCGGCGCGCTGTTCATCCGCTCCTACGAGCGCGGCGAGCGGGTCTACCTCGCGATGGTCAGCCGCGGCTACGCCGGCTCGATGCCGGTGATCGACGACGTCACGGCCACGCGCGCCCAGTGGGCGTACGCGGCCGTACTCCCGTTGACGGCCCTGGCCGTCTGTCTGATGGGCTGGACCCTGTGAACGCTTCCCCCTCCGCCCCTTCCGCGTCCGCCACCCCTTCGCAGGCGCCCTCCCTTGAGGTGTCGGGCCTCGCCTACGCCTATCCCGACGGCCACCAGGCCCTCTTCGGGGTGGACCTCACCGTCGGGCGCGGCGAGCGCGTCGCCCTCCTCGGCCCCAACGGCGCCGGCAAGACCACCCTCGTCCTGCACCTCAACGGCATCCTCACCGGCGGCGTCGGCTCGGTGAGCGTGGCCGGTCTGCCGGTGGAGAAGCGGAACTTCGCCGAGGTCCGCCGCCGGGTCGGGATCGTCTTCCAGGACCCCGACGACCAGCTGTTCATGCCGACCGTGCGCGAGGACGTGGCCTTCGGACCGGCGGCGGCCGGCCTGCGCGGCGCGGAGCTGGAGGAGCGGGTGCGCGCCGCCCTGGACCAGGTCGGCATGGCGCAGTTCGCCGACCGGCCGCCCCACCACCTGTCCTTCGGGCAGCGCCGCCGCGTCGCGGTGGCGACCGTCCTGGCCATGCGGCCCGAGATCCTGGTCCTCGACGAGCCCTCGTCGAACCTGGACCCGGCGTCGCGCCGCGAGCTCGCGGACATCCTGCGCTCGCTCGACGTGACGGTGCTGATGGTGACGCACGACCTGCCGTACGCGCTGGAGCTGTGCCCGCGCTCGGTGATCCTCAGCGAGGGGGTCATCGCGGCGGACGGCCGCACGCAGGACCTCCTGTGCGACGAGAAGCTGATGCGGGCGCACCGGCTGGAGCTCCCCTTCGGCTTCGACCCCCGCTCGGTGGCGGTGGCATAAGCCCTGGTGGCATAAGCACCGGTCGTCGGTGGTTGCACTGCTCGTGGACATCCAGGGTGTGGTGGCGGAGGGCTTCGAGCCCGTCAGGGACGCGTTCGTACGCAATTTCGACGTGCTCGGGGACCGGGGCGCGGCCGTCGCCGTGTACCGGGACGGCCGCAAGGTCGTCGACCTGTGGGCCGGCACGAAGGACGCCGACGGCGGCGAGCCCTGGACCGAGGACACCGCCCAGGTCGTCCGCTCCGCGACCAAGGGCGTGGCCGCCGCCGTGCCGCTGCTGCTGCACCAGCGCGGGCTGCTCGACCTGGCCGCGCCGGTGGGCTCGTACTGGCCGGAGTTCACGACGGGCGGCAAGGACAAGGTCCTGGTCCGCGACCTGCTCGCCCACCGCGCGGGCGTCCCGGCCCTGGACCGGGGGCTGACCGCCGCCGAGGCCGCGGACGGGGTGTCCGGGGCGCGCGCGGTCGCCGCGCAGCATCCCTTCTGGGAGCCGGGCAGCGAACACGGCTACCACGCGCAGACCTACAGCTGGCTGCTGTCCGAGCTGGTGCTGCGGGCGACCGGCCGCACACTGGGTTCCGTCCTGGCGGAGGAGATCGCCGAGCCGCTGGGCCTGGACTTCTGGATCGGCCTGCCGCAGGACGAGGCCCACCGGGTGGGCCGGGTGGCCCCGGTCGACCCGCCCGCCGGCGCGGGCCTGCTGAAGACCCGGCCGCGGCGCAACGTCTCCGAGGCCTACGCCGACCCCCACTCCCTCACCCGCCGCGCGTTCGCGGCCATCGACCCGATGCCCGACGAGAACGCCCCCGCCTACCGCGCCGCCGAGCTCCCCGCCTCGGCGGGCATCGGCACGGCCCGCGCCCTGGCCCGCTTCTACGGGGCCACGATCGGCGTGGTGGAGGACGGCGCGCGGATCTTCACCCCGGAGACCACCGCCCTCGCCGGCCGCGAGCTGTCCGCCGGCCCCGACCGGGTGCTGGTCGTGAACACCCGCTTCGGCCCCGGCTACATGCTGCACGGCCCGGCCTCCCCGCTCCTGTCACCGGCCTCCTTCGGACACCCGGGCCGCGGCGGCTCCCTCGCCTTCGCGGACCCGCAGGCGGGCATCGGCTTCGGCTACGTGACCAACGCCCTGGCCAAGTCGGTGACGGCCGACCCCCGCGCCCAGGCGCTGGTACGGGCCCTGCGGTCCGCGCTGGACTAGGCCGTCTCGCCCGGCAAGATCCGGAAGAGACGGCCTGAGGCCGTGTGGTGGGTCAGCCCGCGTTCAGGACCTCCGCGACGATCGGGCCCGCCGTCTCGCCGCCGTGGCCGCCGCCCTCGACCATGGCCGCCGCGGCCACGTCGCCGCTGAAGCCGGTGAACCAGCTGTCCGGGCTGCCCGCGCCGTCGACCTCCGCGGAGCCGGTCTTCGCGCCCTTGTCCGAGCCGCCGACCGCGGCCATCGCCTCACGGCCGGTGCCGCTGGTCGCCGTCAGCTTCATCATCTTGACCAGCTGCGCCGAAACCCCCGGCTTTAAGGAGCGCGAGGCGGTGGCGAGTGTGCGCCCGTCCAGCGAGGCCTTCACGATCACCGGCTGACGGAACACCCCCGTCCGGGCGGTCGCCGTGATCGAGGCCACGTTCAGCGGGTTCATGGTGATCGTGCCCTGGCCGATGTACGCGGCGGCCGCGCCCGCCCCCGAGACCTCCGGGACCGACCCGTCCACGGAGACCACCCCGGTCTTCCAGTCGAGCCCGATCCCGAAGACCTCCTTGGCCTCCCGCGGCAGCGCGCTGTTGTCGTTCACCTCGTCGATCAGGCTGATGAAGGCGGTGTTGCAGGACTTGGCGAAGCTCGACGCGAAGGGCTCGCCCTCCGACGCGAAGTGGTTCAGGTTGTGGAAGGCCTTGCCCTCCCACGTGGCGGTCGCCGGGCAGGACGCCGGCTTGTCCGCCGACACCAGGCCCTTCTCGATCAGCATGGCCCCCGTCACGATCTTCATCGTCGACCCCGGGGCGCGGCCACCCTTCATCGCCGCGTTGAAGCCGTCCTTGCGGTGGTTGGCCACCGCCAGGATCTCGCCGGTGCTCGGCTTGACCGCGACCACGGAGGCCTCGGCGTGCTTGGCCACCGCCTTCTCCGCCGCGGCCTGCACCTCGGTGTCCAGCACCGTCTGGATCTGCCCGGGCCGGCCCTCGGCCAGCGTGAGCAGGGTCCGCCGGGGCGCGTCCTGGGCGGCGGGCTCGATCCACACCTCCGCGCCCTTGGCGCCGCCCGCCTTCTCCCCGTACGCCTTGCGCAGGTCGTCCAGGATGGCGCGCAGCGACGGGTACTGCTCGGCCGTCAGCTCCTTGCCGTTGCGGTCGAGCGCCTTGACCGGCGGGTTCGCCGGGGTGCCCGCCCGTAGCCTCTCGTCCTTCTGGAGCTGCGGGTGGATCACCGAGGGCTGCCAGTCGACGAGCGGCTTTCCGCTGGTCAGGCCGCGTACGACGGTCAGCTGGGAGTCGTAGGCGAGCGGCTTGGTCGTGCCCTCGTACGTGATCTCCGCCTCGACCTTGAAGGGCACGGTGGTGCCGTTCGGCGCGCCGGGGGTGATGACGGCCTTCGACACGTACGCCTTGGTCTTGAATTCCCCCACCGCGGCCAGCGCGGCCGCGTTGTTGTTGGTCAGTTCGGCGGCCACCCCCGCTTCCCCGGCCGCCCACGCGGCCAGGAAGGCCTTGGCGGTCGCGGCGGTCTCCTTGGCGCTGACCGGCCCGCTGCCCTTCTCCGCCTGGGTGGAGCTCTCGCCGTCCTTCGCGTCGCCGCCCGCGCCCCCGACCAGGGCGTACACCCCGTACCCGGCACCGCCGAGCATCGCCAGAAACACCCCGCCGATGACGGCGCCTTTCGCTGCCCCGTTCACTTCATCCCCATCCCCCGGTCCACGGTCCCCTGAACACGTTCAAAGAACCCTTGGCTCGGACCTTACGCTGCGCAGTGGATCCGTGCGACGTCTGTTACCGGACCGGGACATCCGGCCGGGCCCGGGTCATGACGAAGGCCGGGACGCACACGAGCGTCCCGGCCTTCGTCGTGCCTGCTAGACCCAGGTGTCCAGCCACATGCGGCCGCGCCAGGAGTCCATCGGGAGGGTCTGGCCCGTGTAGATCGGCCAGAAGTAGATGAAGTCGCTCGGCCCAGTCAGTTCGAGCCTCTGGCCAGCACGTTTTCCGCTAGGGGGTGCCTGCATGGGCCTACTGGGCCGTCTCTGGGCCGTGATCATGGGCTGTCGGCTCGGCTAGCGTCTGCCGGACGGCTGAAGTGAAGGCGCGCGTGGCCCGCGTGGCCTCGGTTGCCTCCTCTCCGGCAATCCCGTCCCTTATGGCCTGTACGGCGTTGGGGTCGCCGCTCTCGACGACCATGGACCAGGCGATTGTGTGGCCGATGGTCCGGGCCCTGTCGCGGATTAGGTCCTGAGCCTTGTCGATCAGGTCATCGGGCCCCCACAACGTCGCTCTGGAAACAGTTGTGGCCAAGTGCGTGAGCTGACGCTTGATGCTGCTCACGGCATCGTTGGTTAGCGGAGTCCCCTTGATCAGCTCCATGGTGCAATCGTCGAGCGCGACAGTGACGGCGAGGTCCGCCTCCATGATGGCGCTGTACGCCTGGCGCCGCTGTTCTCGTACCCAATGGCGGTGCTCAGCCGTCGATTGTCGGTCCACCTGAGTCCGCGCCGCTTCGATGGTCTTCTGTGCGCCAATTCTGGCTCCGTAGGCGGTGGCGAGCCCGCCGATGCCCGCCCCGAGGAGCCCCACTATGCCGGCGGCGACCGCGGCCATTCCCTGGTCCATCACATCAGTTTCCCCTGCTGCGTGATGCACAGTCAGGCGAACCGGTCGAATGGGGGCTCCCTCACTCGCCCGGATTCCGCTAGTTTCGTGGACGACGTGCCGTGGTCCACTCAGGCGACGTACTACCCCGACTGGCTTGTGAAGGAGGCGCCTCGCCTTGCTGAGCCCGGGGATATCGCGGAGGGCACGACCCGCTACCTGGCGGCCGCTGGGATTGAGCAGGTCGGCTACTTCGACGAGATCGCCACGCGCATGCCGACTCCTGATGAGTCGCGACTCCTGGACGTGAGCGCCGGCGTGCCGGTGCTGCTCTGGACCCGCACGGGATACGCGGGTGACAAGGTCATCCGGTGCACGATCACCACGTTCCGTGGAGACCTCAACCGCATGAACTACGAGATCGGCGAGCTCCCCGACCGACTTGAGGGGGAGCGCCCGTGATCATCGAGACTGCAACTCCTGACGACCTCGCCAAGCTGCTCGCCTTCCGCGAGGAGGCGGCGGCCTGGCTGAGTGAACTCGGCTCAGACCAGTGGCGTCGCCCGTACCCGGCAGATCGCCTGCTGGCCACCATCGAGGCCGGGACGGTCTTCATGGTCCGTGATGGCGGGACGACCGCAGCGACCATCACCCTCACGCCCGAGGCGGAGGACGGCCTTTGGCTGAGCGAGGAACTTGCCGAGCCGTCGCTCTTCGTGAACAAGCTGACGGTTGCCAGGACACATGCCGGACAGGACCTTGGCGGGCGGATGCTCGATTGGGCCGTTGACCGGGCGTATCGGTCGGGTGCCTCGTGGCTCCGCCTCGACGCATGGACGACGAACGAGGAGCTGCAGCGCTATTACCTCCGCCACGGCTTTAAGCACGTCCGCACCGTGACGGAGGGTGGAGCGGTGAATGGCGGACCGCGCGTCTCAGGGTGGCTGGCTCAGCGGGTGGCTAGGCCTGACATGGGCCACAATCTATTGGACAAGGCTCCCGATCCGGCGCCACTTTCGGGGTCCAACTCCGCCGATCATTGAGATTCGAAAGGTCTTGGACCTACGATTGGCTCCCCGATTCGCCGCATCAGAAGTGTGAATTTTTCCTTCTCTTCTGTCGCGATAGTGCCGCTGCCTAGATACCTGTACGCGTAAGTCATGCTCCCTCTGCGGAGAGCTTCTTTGAGTATGACTCCGGCCTGATCTTCGCGTCCGGCGCGTTCGATTTCGAGGGCAAGGTCCACCCCCTGGAAGTCAGTATGTGGGTGGATCCAATGATGCACTGCAGGCGTCGCAATATCAGAACGGCCGACCTCCGCCAAGGCCATCGCGACTGCCGCTAGTTTCTGGGTTTCAATTTCGCGACGGACTCTGTTGTCTTCGAACACCCAAGGCGATATCCCCAGCTCGAAAATGGAAACGTACAGGGATGCTATCTCGGCTGCGTCGGGTCGATCCATGAAAGCATGCACGATCGATATGACATCTCCGGTCTGCCCAGTTGCGTCCATGAGTCTGATCAGCTCAACGTTCTCGGCGACCGATCGCACCTTGGCGAACGTGGTCAATATGTCATCACCACCCCAATGGTGAGATCCCGTCAGGCGCATTTCCGCGATTAGAGACGGAACATTGTTGGGGCTGAATGTCTCGCCAAGTGAGTCTCGCAGTGCTTTCCGGAAGGCCACCCATTGACGTCGAGATAGCTCGTCGAGAACCGACAATACGAATTCAGGTTTGGCGTTAGTGCAGATTCTAATTAGCGATTCGGGGGACCCTGTGGAGCCTGCCAGGTGCAAAGCTTCGTTTAAGGACGTGGGTGCTTTGGTTGGCGATAGAGTGGGCGATGCGGCTTCTTGCGCCTGAAACCATAGGCTCCTTAGGCGTGCACTCTCTTCCGCTGGGTTGGCGCCATCTAGTCCCAGGGATGTGAAATATCGGACCAGGGTGTCTAGTTGCATCGGGGTCGGATTCGTCTTGCCGCTTAGTATTTTTGAAATGAGATTTCTGTTTACTGTTGCGTCGAAATTGTCGCTGTCCGTGATTTCGTCGCTAATCTTGCGGAGTCCGGGATACCCGGCGAGCCGATACAACGTATGGAGCTCCGTGAGTAGCTCACGGTGGGGGCCGCGTGGCACGGCATCCTCCGTCGGCATGCCTACCCCCCTCGCCCCGCGTGGCGGCATGACGGTCCTCCCCAGTTCTGAGTGTCACGAAGTGGCACTGACTGTCCCGAAGTGGCAAGCCTAGAACGAGTGCGTGGGGCTGAACAGGCCTTTTGCGCGTAGCGGTTGAGCGAGTGGCCCAGACCTGCAATGTGCTCCTGGGGTCGGTGCCCAATGGATGTACGAGCTCGGATTGCAGCTCGTCGGGGCAACTACTCACCTGCAAGGGGTCGCACGTGGCCAAGCGAAGGAACAGCGAGCGCAGCCTGACTCGAGGCAAGATCGGAGCATGGGAGGTGCTCCTTGCCGCTCTAGGAGGGGTCTGCTCCGGTCTAGTTCGAGGTCTGCTCGACCAGTTGGGGTGACAGCTCCACAAGGGACTGTCTGGGCAGTTGGGCCGTCTGTGGGCCGTCGAGGGGCGGCCCAGGACGGCCAGCGACCACCGCTAACAACCACGACGGGCCCGGCACCATCAGGTGCCGGGCCCGTCGTTTCGCCTGCTAGACCCAGGTGTCCAGCCACATGCGGCCGCGCCAGGAGTCCATCGGGAGGGTCTGGCCCGTGTAGATCGGCCAGAAGTAGATGAAGTTCCACACGATCAGCAGGACCACGACGCCCGCACCGATCGCGCCCAGGGCCCGTCTGCGTTCCGAGGAGCCGGCCGGGCCCAGGAGGGCGCCGATCATCATCGCCACCGCCAGGCACAGGTACGGGACGAAGACCACCGCGTAGAAGTAGAAGATCGTCCGCTCCTGGTAGTTGAACCAGGGCAGCAGACCCGCCGCCAGCGCGCACGCGATCGCGCCCGCCCGCCAGTCGCGGCGGAAGAACCACCGCCACAGCACGTACAGCAGCGCGAAACAGCCCGCCCACCACAGCAGCGGGGTGCCCAGCGCCAGCACCTCGCGGGCGCACTTGCCCGTCTCGGTCGCCGGGCAACCGTCGGTGCCCGGCGCGGGCGACTCGTAGAAGTAGGAGACGGGCCGGCCCAGGACCAGCCAGCTCCACGGGTTCGACTCGTAGGTGTGGCCCGAGGTCAGCCCCACGTGGAACTTGTAGACCTCGGTCTCGTAGTGCCACAGGCTGCGCAGCCACTCCGGCAGGAACGACAGCGCGCTGCCCTGGTCGTGCTTGGCCGCCCAGTCGCGCAGGTAGCCGCCCTTGCCGTTGTCCGGGCTGAGGATCCACCCCGACCACGAGGCCAGGTACGTCACGATCGCGACCGGGACCGTGGACACGAAGGCGGGCAGGGCGTCACGGCGCAGCATCGCCGCGTACGGGGCGCCCGCGCCCGCGGTGCGGCGTGCGGCCGCGTCCCACAGCACGGTGAGGACCCCGAAGAAGGCCAGGACGACGAAGCCGTTCCACTTCGTGCCCGCGGCCAGGCCCAGGCACACACCCGCCAGGATCCGGTACGGCCGCCAGCCCAGCCGCAGCGTCTCGGCGATCTTCACGTCGGGCCGCGTCCGGCCCTCCTCGTCCACCGGCAGGGCGTCGGCGAGCCGGGCCCGGGTCCGGTCCCGGTCGATGAGCAGCGCCCCGAACGCGGCGAGCACGAAGAACATCAGCACCAGGTCGAGCAGCGCGGTGCGGCTCATCACCAGGTGCAGGCCGTCCACGGCGAGCAACGCCCCCGCCAGGCAGCCGAGGAAGGTGGAGCGGAACAGGCGGCGCCCGATCCGGCACAGCATCAGCACCGACAGGGTGCCGAGCACGGCGGTCATGAACCGCCAGCCGAAGGGCGTGAAACCGAACATCCACTCGCCGAGCCCGATGACCCACTTGCCGACGGGCGGGTGCACGACGTAGCCCGGGTCCACCGGCAGCGGGACCCCGTCCGGGTTGGCGAGGATCGACTTGTCGATGTCCTTGGGCCAGCTCGCCTCGTAGCCCTGCTTGACCGTGGCCCAGGCGTCCTTCGCGTAATACGTCTCGTCGAATATCACCGCCTTCGGGCTGCCCAGGTGCACGAACCGCAGCACGCCGGCGACCAGTGCCACCAGCAGCGGCCCCACCCACGACAGGACGGCCTGCCAGATCCCCCATGTCGGCGCGGGCAGGCCGAAGGTCATCCAGAGCTGCCGGGACGGCTTGGCGTACGGGGGCACCAGGCGGGTACGGACGTCCGCGCGCGGCGAGGTGCCGACGCCCGGCACGTAGCCGAAGGCGCGCAGGCGGCGCAGCCAGACGGGCGGCTCATCATCGCGTCCCGCCGGTGAGGCGGGCGGGGCCCCCGCGGGGCTGGGCGGCGGCGTCGCGGTACTGGTCACCGGCACATCGTAGGGAAGAGATCCGGGTGCGCCCCAGACCGGGCCTGACGGGGGGCCCCGGGTCGCGGGGCTGAGAGGATGGGCGGGTGACCACTGACCAGCCCCGCGGTACCGAATCCACGCCGACCGCCGCACCGGCCGCAGCCCCGGCCGCCGCCCCAGCCAACGCAACGACCGCAGGCACGAGCTCAGCCACGACCGCAGGCACGAGCTCAGCCACGACCGCAGCCACGGCCGCAGGCCTGACGGGCACGCTCGTCCTTGCCGGCACGCCCATCGGCGACCTCTCCGACGCCCCGCCGCGCCTCGCGGCGGAACTGGAGCGGGCCGACGTGGTCGCCGCCGAGGACACCCGACGGCTGCGCCGGCTGACCCAGGGGCTCGGCGTGCACACCACCGGGCGCGTCGTGTCGTACTTCGAGGGCAACGAGTCCGCGCGCACCCCCGAGCTGGTCGAAGCGCTCCAGGACGGCAAGCGCGTCCTGCTGGTGACCGACGCCGGCATGCCCTCGGTCTCCGACCCCGGCTACCGGCTGGTCGCCGCTGCCGTGGAGCAGGACATCAAGGTCACCGCCGTCCCCGGGCCCTCCGCGGTGCTCACCGCGCTCGCGCTGTCCGGGCTGCCCGTGGACCGGTTCTGCTTCGAGGGGTTCCTGCCGCGCAAGGCGGGCGAGCGCCTCGGCCGGCTGCGCGAGGTCGAAGCGGAACGGCGCACGCTCGTCTACTTCGAGGCCCCGCACCGGCTCGACGCCACCCTGGCCGCGATGGCCGAGGTCTTCGGCGCCGACCGTCGCGCCGCGGTGTGCCGCGAACTGACCAAGACCTACGAGGAGGTCAAGCGCGGCGGCCTCGGCGAGCTCGCCGCCTGGGCCGCCGAAGGCGTGCGCGGGGAGATCACCGTCGTCGTGGAGGGCGCGCCCCCCGCCGGGCCCGGCGATGTGGACGACGAGGAGCTCGTGCGCCGCGTACGGGTCCGCGAGGAGGCCGGCGAGCGGCGCAAGGAGGCCATCGCGGCCGTCGCGGCCGAGGCCGGGGTACCCAAGCGCGACGTGTTCGACGCGGTGGTCGCGGCAAAGAATGCGGCACAAAAGGTGCCGTAAGTCGGTAAAGGACTAACCTGAAAGGCAAAGCTCAGACCGCGCACCGGGCGCTTTGGGCATGACTCGCTCAAGGACCGTCCAACACTGGACAGGGCCTGATGCGCTCCCGCCCGAAGAGGCGTCCACTGGCAATGCACCAGTGGAACAAGAGGAGCTGGCATGAGTGAGATCGCAGACACCCCCGCATCCGCAGCCGCGCCCGCCGTGGTCACGCCCGCCGCAGTCCCCACCACCCGCTACGCGGCCGACGTGC
This sequence comes from Streptomyces sp. NPDC045695, assembly GCF_056432025.1. NCBI lineage: Bacteria > Bacillati > Actinomycetota > Actinomycetes > Kitasatosporales > Streptomycetaceae > Streptomyces > Streptomyces sp. NPDC045695. Next base: position 133,457 of record NZ_JBWKJU010000003.1, on the reverse strand, counting down.
ACACCGTGCACGAGGCGTACTCCTTCGCCTGCATGAAGTGCGGGTACGGCTGGGAGCAGGACTACGCGATAGAACACCACGTCGACGGCAAGGGCGAGCCGTTCATCATGTACAAGGTCAACGCCGAGCGGGTGCCCTCCCCCCTGTCCAACCCCACCTGCCTGAACTGCGGCGGACACGTCGTCCGCATCATGCGGGCCGGCCAAGTCTCCTCGGTGCGCGGCATGCTCGACCAGCTCTACCACCACCCCGGGATCGCCCCGGGCATCGCCGGACCCGTACCGGCCACCGGCGCGGGCAACGACAGGGAACGCGAGCGCCGTCGCCGGCGCGGGCACACCGGCTCCCTCGCGGCGGGCGCGCCCGGCGCGCCGGGAGCCCTGCCGCACGACGCCCCCGGACCCGTCCACGTGACGGCGGCCGACGAGCGGCGCGAAGGCCCCCTGGCCCGTCTGTGGGCGCGGCTGCGCCGGTCATAAGATCGGCCGCATGAGCTCTTCCACCGCGTCCAAGGACGCACCGCCGCCGCTGCCCGCGCCCCTCCGGGTGGCGGTGGCCGATTCGCACACCCACCTGGACATGCAGTCCGGCACCGTCGAGGAGGGCCTCGCCAAGGCCGCCTCGGTGGGCGTCACCACCGTCGTCCAGGTGGGCTGCGACGTGAAGGGCTCCCGCTGGGCCGCCGAGACCGCCGCCGCCTACGACAACGTCCACGCCGCCGTGGCCCTCCACCCGAACGAAGCCCCCCGGATCGTGTACGGGGATCCTGACGGCTGGTCCCGCCAGGGAGCCAGGACCGGCGGCGGCGAAGCCGCGCTGGACGAGGCGCTGGCCGAGATCGAGGCGCTCGCCGCCCTCGCCCACGTGAAGGCGGTCGGTGAGACCGGACTGGACTACTTCCGCACCGGGCCGGAGGGAACGGCCGCGCAGGAACGCTCCTTCCGTGCCCACATCGAGATCGCCAAGCGACAGGACAAGGCCCTCGTCATCCACGACCGCGACGCCCACGCGGACGTACTGCGGATCCTGCGCGAGGAGGGCGCGCCCGAGCGGACCGTCTTCCACTGCTACTCCGGGGACGCCGACATGGGCCGGGAGTGCGCCGCCGCCGGCTATTACATGTCCTTCGCCGGAACCGTCACCTTCAAGAACGCGGCGCCCCTGCGCGAGGCCCTGGCCGTGGCCCCGCTGGAGCTCGTCCTGGTCGAGACGGACGCCCCCTACCTCACCCCCGCGCCGTACCGCGGACGGCCCAACGCCCCGTACCTCATTCCGTTGACGGTCAGGGCCATGGCGGCCGTGCGCGGCCTCGACGAGGACGCCATGGCCACCGCGCTGGCCGCCAACACCGCCCGCGCCTTCGCCTACTGATCCCGCCCTCGGCCTCGCCTGATCGCGACGCTGAGTGTTCGAACGACTTTGGAGAGTGACGATTCCTCCGCTAAGGTGCCGTGGCCCAGCCGGGCCGGTGCCGGATCACCAGTGGAGCGAGCGTCGTGAGCGATACGCAGGGCAGTCACCGCCGTGGTGGTCCCGCCCCGGAGGCGTACGAGGATCCCGGCGCCCCGGAACCGGGGGTACCGGCCCCGCGCCGGACGGGGCGCCGCCGCGCAAGGGGCGGCCAGCCGGCGCAGTGGCCCGACCCCCAGGCCCCCACCGTGACCGCCGTGCCGGTCGGGGCCGCGGGGGACGCGGGAGCCGTGGGGATCCCGGGCGCCGGATCGGGCCGCCGCAGGGCCGCCCCGCCCGCCGCCCCGCCCCCGGCCCCCTCCCACGGCCCTGCACCGGTCCCGGTCCCGGCCCCGCCACCGTCGCTCTCGCCGGTCCCCGGCCCGGGCAGCGGCAGACGCCGCCGCGCCGCCCCCGCCCCGCCCCCCGGCGGGACCTGGCGGCGGATCGTGCCGCAAGCCCTGGTCGTCGCCTTCCTCGCCGGGGGCACCACCGCGTTCGTCGCCGCCGACAAGGCGGTCCGCCTCACCGTGGACGGGGTCCCGAGGAACCTCCACACCTTCGCCGAGGACATCGACGAGCTGCTCGCCGCCGAAGGCCTCGGCGTCGGCCCCCACGACCTCGTCGCCCCCGCCCCCGGCGAGCCCCTCGAAGACGGCGAGGAGGTCGTCGTCCGCTACGGCCGCCCCCTGCGGCTGACCCTCGACGGACAGCAGCGCCAGGTGTGGACCACCGCCCGCACCGTCGAGGGGGCCCTGCGCCAGTTCGGCATCCGCGCCGAGGGCGCCTACCTCTCCGCCCCCCGCGCCGCCGCCGTCCCCCGCGACGGCATGGCCCTGAGCGTCCGCACCGAACGCAGCATCACCTTCATGGCCGACGGCAGCGAACGCACCATCCGCACCAACGCCGCCACCGTCCAGGAGGCCCTCGACCAGGCCGGCATCACCCTGCGGGGCGAGGACACCACCTCCGTGCCCCCCACCGCCTTCCCCCGCGACGGCCAGGCCGTCACCGTGCTGCGCATCACCGGCACCCGCGAGGTCCGCGAGGAGCGCATCCCGTACACGACCGAGCGGGTCGAGGACCCCGGCCTGTTCGCCGGGACCGAGATCGTCGAACGCACCGGCCGCCCCGGCGCGCGCAGGGTCACGTACAGCCTGCGCACCGTCAACGGGGTCCCGCAAAAGCCCCGCCCGGTCGCCGACGAGGTGGTCCGCGAGCCCGTCACCCAGGTCGTCAAGGTCGGCACCAAACCCCTGCCGAGCTCCGTCGCAGGCGCCGACGGCCTCAACTGGAGCGCCCTCGCCCAGTGCGAGTCCGGCGGCCGCCCCGCCGCCACCGACCCCTCGGGCACCTACGGCGGCCTCTACCAGTTCGACGTCCGCACCTGGCACGCCCTCGGCGGCAGCGGCCGCCCCCAGGACGCGTCGGGCGCGGAACAGACGTACCGGGCGAAGAAGCTCTACGTGCAACGGGGGGCGAGTCCGTGGCCCCACTGCGGCCGTACGCTTACCCGGTGAGCACCGCAGAGCAGCAGCCCAACGAGACCCCTTCTGACGCCCTACTCGGACCGGCCGAGATCCGGGAGCTGGCCGCCGTACTCGGCGTGAAGCCGACGAAGCAGAAGGGGCAGAACTTCGTCATCGACGCCAACACGGTGCGCCGGATCGTGCGCACCGCGGGGGTGCGGCCCGACGACGTGGTCGTCGAGGTCGGGCCGGGACTGGGCTCGCTGACGCTGGCGCTGCTGGAAGCCGCGGACCGGGTCGTCGCCGTGGAGATCGACGACATCCTGGCGGCCGCGCTGCCCGCCACCATCGAGGCCCGGATGCCCGCGCGCAAGGACCGCTTCGCGCTGGTCCACTCCGACGCGATGCTGGTGACGGAGCTGCCCGGTCCGGCGCCGACCGCGCTCGTCGCGAACCTGCCGTACAACGTGGCCGTTCCCGTGCTGCTGACCATGCTGGACCGCTTCCCCAGCATCGAGCGCACCCTGGTGATGGTGCAGGCGGAGGTCGCCGACCGGCTGGCCGCCGAGCCCGGCAACAAGGTGTACGGGGTGCCCTCGGTCAAGGCCAACTGGTACGCGGACGTCAAGCGTGCCGGGGCCATCGGCCGCAAGGTGTTCTGGCCCGCCCCGAACGTCGACTCCGGCCTCGTCTCGCTGGTGCGCCGCGCGGAGCCGATCAAGACCACCGCCTCGAAGGCCGAGGTGTTCGCGGTCGTGGACGCGGCGTTCGCGCAGCGCCGCAAGACGCTGCGCGCCGCACTGGCCGGCTGGGCCGGTTCGGCGGCGGGCGCGGAGGCGGCGCTGGTCGCCGCGGGCGTCTCCCCGCAGGCGCGCGGGGAGTCGCTGACGGTGGAGCAGTTCGCCGCGATCGCCGAGCACAAGCCCGCCGCGCAGGAGCCCGCGCTGTGAGCGTGACCGTACGAGTCCCCGCGAAGGTCAACGTGCAGCTGGCGGTGGGCGCGGCCCGCCCCGACGGCTTCCACGACCTCGCCAACGTCTTCCTCGCCGTCTCCCTGTACGACGAGGTCACGGCGACGCCGGCCGACGAGCTGACCGTGACCTGCACCGGCCCCGACGCCGACAAGGTCCCCCTGGACCGGACGAACCTCGCCGCGCGGGCCGCCGAGATCCTGGCCGGACGGGCCGGTCTGGCGCCCGCGGTCCACCTCCACATCGCGAAGAACATCCCGGTGGCGGGCGGTATGGCGGGCGGCAGCGCGGACGGTGCGGCGGCCCTGCTGGCCTGCGACACCCTGTGGGGGCTGGACACCCCGCGCGCCGAGCTGCTGGAGATCTGCGCGGAGCTCGGCAGCGACGTCCCCTTCAGCCTGGTCGGCGGGGCAGCGCTGGGCACCGGCCGGGGCGAGCTGCTGGCCCCCGTGGAGGCCGGCGGCTTCCACTGGGTGTTCGCGGTGGCCGACGGCGGCCTGTCCACGCCGGCGGTGTTCCGCGAGTTCGACCGCCTCACGGCGGGTACGACGGTGCCGGCCCCCGAGGCCTCCCCGGAGCTGCTCGCCGCCCTGGCCTCCGGCGACCCGGACCGGCTGGCCGCCCGTCTGGCGAACGACCTCCAGCCGGCCGCCCTGTCGCTGCGCCCTGAGCTGGCGCGGACCCTGGCGGCGGGCACGGACGCCGGGGCGCTGGCCGCGCTGGTCTCGGGCTCGGGGCCGACGACGGCGTTCCTGGTACGGGACGAGGAATCGGCGCGGAAGGTGGCGGCGGCGCTCGACGCCTCCGGCACGTGCCGGGCCACCCGCGTGGCGGCCGCGCCGGCGCCGGGCGCCACGGTCCTGCCGTCCTGACCCCGCGGGCCGCGTCCCGGGGCTCCGCCCCCGGACCCCGCAGCTCACACGCCCGCCGGGCCGGTTTCGGCGGGCGTACGCAGAGCGCACGCGCGGACCCGCGCCCCGTTCGTGAAACGGTCCGGCGCCGCCCGGCGCGTTAGGCTGAGGGGCTGATCCACACCTTCTCCCGGACGCGTGTCCGGGGGTACCCCACCTGGAGCGCGTCTGATGGCGGTCAATCTGGTCAATGTCGAGGCAGTCAGCAAGGTGTACGGCACACGTACCCTGCTGGACGGCATCTCCCTCGGCGTGTCCGAGGGGGACCGCATCGGCGTCGTCGGCCGCAACGGCGACGGCAAGACCACCCTCATCCGGATGCTCGCCAAGCTGGAGGAGCCCGACACCGGCCGCGTCACGCAGTCCGGCGGCCTGCGCATGGGCGTCCTCACCCAGCACGACTCCCTCGATCCCGCGGCCACCATCCGCCACGAGATCATCCGGGACATGGCCGACCACGAGTGGGCCGGCAACGCCAAGATCCGCGACGTCCTGACCGGGCTGTTCGGCGGACTCGACCTGCCCGGCTTCGGCGAGGGCCTCGACACGGTCATCGGCCCGCTCTCCGGCGGCGAGCGCCGCCGCATCGCGCTCGCCAAGCTGCTCATCGCCGACCAGGACCTCCTGATCCTCGACGAGCCCACCAACCACCTCGACGTCGAGGGCATCTCCTGGCTGGCCGCGCACCTCCAGGAGCGCCGCTCCGCGCTCGTCTGCGTGACCCACGACCGCTGGTTCCTCGACCAGGTCTGCACCCGCATGTGGGACGTGCAGCGCGGCGACGTGCACGAGTACGAGGGCGGCTACAGCGACTACGTCTTCGCCCGCGCCGAGCGCGAGCGGATCGCCGCCACCGAGGAGTCCAAGCGGCAGAACCTGATGCGCAAGGAGCTGGCCTGGCTGCGCCGCGGCGCCCCCGCCCGGACGTCCAAGCCCCGCTACCGCATCGAGGCCGCCAACGAGCTCATCGCCGACGTGCCGCCGCCGCGCGACACGTCCGAGCTGATGCGGTTCGCCAACGCCCGCCTCGGCAAGACCGTCTTCGACCTTGAGGACGTCAGCGTCCACGCCGGCCCCAAGGAACTGCTCAAGCACCTCACCTGGCACCTGGGTCCCGGCGACCGCATCGGTCTCGTCGGTGTCAACGGCGCCGGCAAGACCTCCCTGCTGCGCGCCCTCGCCGAGGCGGCCCGCACCCAGGGCGAGGTGCAGCCCGCGGCCGGCAAGGTCACGGTCGGCAAGACCGTCAAGCTGGCCTACCTCTCCCAGGAGGTCGGTGAACTCGACCCCTCCCTGCGGGTCCTGGAGGCCGTCCAGCGGGTCCGCGACCGCGTCGACCTCGGCAAGGGCCGCGAGATGACGGCGGGCCAGCTGTGCGAGCAGTTCGGTTTCACCAAGGAGAAGCAGTGGACGCCGGTCGGCGACCTCTCCGGTGGTGAGCGGCGGCGGCTGCAGATCCTGCGCCTGCTGATGGACGAGCCCAACGTCCTCTTCCTCGACGAGCCCACCAACGACCTCGACATCGAGACGCTGACCCAGCTGGAGGACCTCCTCGACGGCTGGCCTGGCTCCATGATCGTGATCTCCCACGACCGCTTCTTCATCGAGCGCACCACCGACACGGTGATGGCCCTGCTCGGCGACGCGAGCCTGCGGATGCTGCCGCGCGGCCTGGACGAGTACCTGGAGCGCCGTCGGCGGATGATCGAGGCGGCCGCCCCGGCGCCCGCCCCGGCCGCGGCCGGGGCCGGGAAGTCCACGGCCTCCGGCGACTCGCGTGCCGCGAAGAAGGAGCTCCAGAAGATCGAGCGGCAGCTCAACAAGCTGTCCGACCGCGAGGGCAACCTGCACGCCCAGATCGCCGAGAACTCCACCGACTACGACAAGGTGGCCAAGCTCGACGCGGAACTGCGCGAACTCCTCGCGGACCGGGACGATTTGGAGATGCGCTGGCTGGAGCTGGCGGAAGAGGCGTAGCAACTGGCCGGATAACGGCGGCGTCACGGGCCGGTCCTCCCTTGGGAACAGGGGGCGGACCGGCCCGATGTATGTACGCCGTCAGTGATAGAAAGGTCATCCTCCACGCCCCCTCCGAAGCCGAAAGTGTGCGCTGATGACCGAGCCGCCCCAGCCGCCGAACCAGCCACCGCCGCCTTCCGGTTACGGGCACCTCCCCGGCCCGCCGCAGCCCGGTTACGGCTTCCCGCCGCAGGGCGAGAACCCGTACGCCCAGCAGCCCCCGGCCCCGGCCCCCTACGGGCAGCAGCCGCAGCAGCCGCCGTACGGCCAGCAGCCCCCGTACGCCCAGCAGCCGCCCACCGTCCAGCAGCAGCCCCCGCTCGGCGCGCCCGGCGGCCTGCCGCCGAAGAGGAAGCGGGCCGTGCTGATCGTCGCGTCGGTGGCGGCGGTCGTCCTCGCCGCGGGCGTGGGCTACGTCGCCTTCTTCAAGGGGGACGACGCCAAGGAGCCCGCCGCGCAGGCCTCCACGCCGGCCGGCCCCTCCGGCTCGCCCTCCGTGGACAAGGGCGACGGCAGTGGCAACGGCAGCGGCGACGGGGGCCAGCTGGGCGACCTCAACGCCGGCCGCAAGCAGGGCGAGGACAAGGTCCTGTGGCTCAAGACCGCCAAGATCGACGGGCCCGGTATGGGCGTCGAGGCGGCCGGCCAGTGGGTCGTCGGCGACACCGTGGTCAAGAGCGTCTGGAAGTCGCTCACCGGCTACGCGGTCACCGACGGCAAGGAGAAGTGGACCCTCCCGTTCCCTGCCGTGATCTGCTCCGTCAGCCGCCAGACCACCCCCGACGGGAAAGCGGTCGTCATGTACCGCGACGGCGAGGGCGAGAACGCCTCCTGCACCCAGCTGCGCGTGGTCGACCTCAAGACGGGCAAGGAGGTCTGGTCGAAGGAGGTGCCCAAGGAGGGCATCTTCGACATCTTCACCAGCCCCACCCTGGCCATGGCGGGCGACACCGTGACCGTCAGCCGCGGCGGCACCGCCAGCGCCTTCAAGATCAGTAACGGCGACAAGCTCTTCGGACACGCGCTCGGCGAGGGCTGCAACCCCGACTCCTACGAGACGGGCAACGGCAAGATGATCGCCCTCGCCACCTGCTCCGACGACGACGCCAGCGCCGAGGTGCAGGGCGTCGACCCGGTCACCGGTAAGAAGAACTGGGCCTTCCGGCTCCCCAAGAAATTCAAGGTCACCAGCATCTACTCGGTGGACCCGGTCGTCGTGGACGTCGGCAACGAGGCGACCAAGGAGCGTTCCATCCTGGTCCTGGGACCCGACGGGAAGCAGACCGCCACCCTCGTCGGCGCGGGCAACTTCGCCACGGGCTGCGGCGACACCGGCCTCTTCAAGGCCCTGACGACCTGCCCCTCGGCCGTCGTCGACGGAGGCACCCTCTACCTGCCCACCGCGGCCGCCGCCGGCGCCGCCAACGAGATCGTCGCCTTCGACCTGGCCACCGGCAAGGACAAGTGGCGCACCCCGGCAGGGGACAAGCGCACCCTCACGCCGGTCAAGGTCCTCAACGGACAGCTGATCGCCTACCGCAAGGCCGAGTCGGACCAGGGCGGCGAGGTCCTCGCGATCCCCGCCGACGGCGCCGCCCCCACCGCACTCCTGCGCCACCCGTCGGGCCCCGCCACCCCGATCGAGAGCTCCTTCCGCACCCCGAGGCTGGACTACGCGGACGGACGGTTCTTCATCTCCGTCTCCCGCCTGAACGCCCAGGGCAAGGACGAGAAGCTCCTCATGGTCTTCGGAAAGTGAACCCGCCCCACGACCGCCCCACCGAGAGGCAACAACACCCCATGAGTACCCCGCCGCCCCCCCACCAGCCGCCGTCCGGCGGCTTCGGAGCCCCGCAGGACCCCGGCCCCGCCCCGGCTGCGGGGAACACCGCACCCGGCGGGTTCGGCGCGCCCACGCCGCCGCCCCCGCAGGCCCCGCCCGGCCCGCCGGCGCCCCCGCAGCAGCCGCCGTCCGGGCAGCCCGCGTACGGCTACCCGCAGCCCGGGCCCGGTTACGGATACCCGCAGCAGCCCGGCAGCCCGCCGCCCTTCGGCGCGCCCGCCGGCCCGGCCGTGCCCGCCGCCCCGCCCGCCACCGCCGGTAACCACGACAAGCGCACCCAGCTGATGATCGTCGGCGCGGCCCTGCTGGCCATCGTCCTCATCGTCGCCGGCGGCCTCTGGTACGTCTCCGGCGACGGCAGCGGCGGCGGCGACGGCAGGAAGGACGGCGCGCAGAGCGACCCCAGCGCCTCCACGGGCGGCGACAAGCCCGGGACGTTCGTGCCCGGCACGGAGAAGGCACCCTCCAACCCCAAGTCGAAGGTCCTCTTCAAGCAGCCGAGCCCGGCGCCGGCCGAGGTCGTCAACGTCACCGGCTCCTGGATCACCGACTCCACCTACGTCAAGTCCGACGTGGCGAAGGTGGTCGGCTACAACCTGGTCGACGGCGGCAAGAAGTGGGAGCTGCCCTTCCCGGGCGAGCTCTGCGGCGCGACCCACCACATCAGCGAGAACAAGTCGGCGGTCCTCTTCCGGGCGGCCCAGCCCACGCCCGAGAACAAGTACCCGGCGTGCACCGAGGTCGGCGTCTTCGACCTGGAGAGCGGCAAGCTCGTCTGGTCCGGCAACGCCAAGAGCGCCAACGGCGGCGACAAGCCGGTGTCGTTCTCCGAGGTCACCATCAGCGGCAAGACCGTCGCCGCGGCCGGTGTCTCCGCGGGCGGCGCCGCCTGGAGCCTCGCCGACGGCAAGGCCCTGTGGCAGCCCAAGGTCGACGGCGAGAGCTGCCGCGACACCGGTTACGCGGGCGGTGAGGCCCTCGGCGTCATCCGCAAGTGCGGCCAGAGCGGCAACTACACCCTGCACGCGCAGATCCTGGACCCGACCACGGGCGCGCCCACCGCCTCGTACAAGCTCTCCCCGGGCATCGAGTACGCGCACATCGTCTCCACCAAGCCGCTGATCGTGGGGGCCGACGTCGGCGACAACGCGAAGGGCGGCAAGGGCGTCAGCGACCTCTTCGTCGTCGACCCCAAGGGCGAGCTGAAGGCGCGCATCCCGCTCGCCTCCGGCAACTTCGCCGCCAAGTGCGGGGCCACCGAAGTCGAGAAGTGCAACCACATGGTCGTCGGCAACGGCAAGATCTACGTGCCCTCCCAGGAGCACCAGGGCCAGTCGGGCAGCAGCCGCACCAACGAGCTGCTCTCCTTCGACCTGGAGACCGGCAAGCAGACCACCGACCGCGCCGACGCGGGCGAGCGGTACACGATCTTCCCGCTGCGCATGGACGGGTCGAACATCATCGCCTACAAGAACCCCCCGTACGACAAGGGCGGCCAGATCGTCAGCATCGACGCCAAGACGATGAAGGAAACCCTCCTCATGGAGAACCCGGCCGACAAGGAGACCCAGCGCGCCGAGACGGCCTTCTCGCCGGACTACAGCGAGTTCCGCTACCACAACGGCAAGCTGTTCATCTCCCGCACGAACGTCCGCAAGCCGTACTCGGACAAGGCCGACCCGGAGTTCCTCTTCGTCTCGTTCACCGCGAGCTGAGGCGTCCGGCTCCGCCGCGAAGCCCCCGAACGGTACCCACCGATCGGGGGGTTCTGCCCGTATCCCCCTCGCACCGTCGAACAACCGTGTACCTTGCCGGGTCAGAAGGTGGGGGGTGGGTTCCGCAATGGGCGTACGGGTCGTGGTGGTCGACGAGCACCGGCTGCTGGCCGAGGCGCTCGCCTCCGCGCTGAAACTTCGCGGTCACCGGGTGCTGGCCGCCGCCGCCCCGGCCGCGGGCGCCGCCGACCTGGTCATCGGCCGTGCGCCGGAGGTCTGTCTCTTCGGTACCGCGTCGCCCGCCGAGGCCGGGGTCTTCGAGCCCGTCGTCCGCATCAAGCGGGAGCGCCCGCAGATCGCCGTGGTCGTCCTGGGCCCGGTGCCGAACCCGCGGGGCATCGCGGCCGCCTTCGCCGCGGGCGCCTGCGGGTACGTGCGCCAGGACGAGCGCATCGAGGGCGTGGAGCGGGCGCTGGCCAAGGCGCGGGCCGGGGAGGTGGCGATCGCCCCGCAACTGCTGCAAGGGGCCTTCGCGGAGCTCCTGAACCCCACGGCCCAGCCCGACGACGAGGGCAGCAGGCTGCTGCGGCTGCTCACCCCGCGCGAGGTGGAGGTGTTGGTGCGGGTCGCCGAGGGCGAGGACACCCGGCTGATCGCCGCGGGCATGGAGATCGCGCCGAGCACGGCCCGTACGCACGTGCAGCGGGTGCTGATGAAGCTGGGCGTGGGCTCGCGCCTGGAGGCGGCCGCGCTGGCCGCCCGTACGGGCCTGCTGGACCGGGCCCTGCCGGGCCGGCCGGCGGGTGCCCCGCTGGGCTGACGCGGCCGCTTTCGCCCGGTTTCCTCCGGATCCCCCCGCCCGATTTCCCCGGACGCGCGGAATCCGGTAAGCCAGTCTCCTAGCGTGCGCGCGTACCGCGCACGGGTCCCCTGGGAGAGGCAGTAGTCGAGTGAGCCAGACGGCGATGCACAAATACCTGGTAACCGGCGGCGCCGGATACGTCGGCAGTGTGGTCGCTGCCCACCTGCTGGAGGCCGGGCACGAGGTCACCGTCCTCGACGACCTCAGCACCGGCTTCCGCGCCGGGGTCCCGGAGGGCGCCGAGTTCATCGAGGGCCGGATCCAGGACGCCTCCCGGTACCTGGACCCCTCCTATGACGCGGTGCTGCACTTCGCGGCCTCCTCGCAGGTCGGCGAGTCCGTGGTGAATCCGGGCAAGTACTGGGAGAACAACGTCGGCGGGACGCTCGCCCTGCTGGCCGCGATGCGCGGGGCCGGGGTGCGCAAGCTGGTGTTCTCCTCCACCGCCGCCACCTACGGCGAGCCGACGGAGGGCCTGCTCACCGAGGCCTCGGTGACCGCGCCGACCAACCCGTACGGGGCCTCGAAGCTGGCCGTGGACCACATGATCGTGGGGGAGTGCGTGGCGCACGGCCTGGCCGCGGTGTCCCTGCGCTACTTCAACGTGGCCGGCGCCTACGGCCGGTTCGGCGAGCGGCACACCCCCGAGACGCACCTGATCCCCCTGGTCCTCCAGGTCGCGCTGGGCGAGCGGGAGGCGATCTCGGTGTACGGGGAGGACTACCCGACCCCGGACGGCACGTGCGTGCGGGACTACATCCACGTCGCCGACCTGGCGGAGGCCCACCTGGCCGCCCTCCAGGCGGCCGTCGCGGGGGAGCACCTGATCTGCAACCTGGGCAACGGGAGCGGCTTCTCGGTGCGGGAGGTCGTCGAGACCGTGCGCAAGGTGACCGGCCGGGACATCCCCGAGGTCGTCGCCCCGCGCCGGGCCGGGGACCCGGCGATGCTGGTCGCCTCCGCCCGCACGGCGCACGAGCGCCTGGGGTGGACCCCGAGCCGTTCGGACCTCACCGGCATCATCACGGACGCCTGGAACTTCGCGCGGACGCACACCTCCTGACCCACCGGTCCTCGCGCGCACCACTGCTTCCGCCCGCGCCCCCCACACCTTCTGGGTGCGGGGGGCGTGCGCGTGTCGGGCGTGCGCCGAAAGTGGGCGCTGCGCGCGGGCGCGCAGCGTGCACACGCCGGGTGAAATGCCCCCCGTGCAACTGCCCGTGGCACCCCCGGAGGCGTAAACCGTCGTCCGGGCCGTAGGTGCGGGTGAATTCAAGCCACCGCAAAGCCGGTTCAGAAGCATCCGGCGGGAAAATCGCCGGGAAAACTTCTGCTATTCGGCCAACTGCGCACCGCCCCCGGCCCTACGCTGATGCGTGACGCCGGTGGGGGCCGGTGTTGATTCAGGGGTCGAGACAAGTCGGGTACGTCGTCCGGTCCGGGGTAGTGCAGAGATGTCTCGGCGGCGGCCGGGGCAGCTGCGGATCACCCGGTCCGGGCGCCGTACCCGCCGCTGTCCGTTCCCCTACCCTTGGGGGTTTTGTGGTTCGTATCCGGGTTCTCGTCGTCGACGATCACCGCATCTTCGCCGAATCGCTCGCAGCCGCGCTCGCGGCCGAGCCGGACGTGGACGTGTCCGCGGCCGGCAGCGGCCCCGCCGCGGCGCGCTGCCTCGAACGCGCGGTGGCCGAGGGCCGCCGCTTCGACGTCCTGCTGGTCGACGCCGATCTCGGCACGGTCGCCGGGGCGGTGCCCGCCCAGCGGGAGCCGGGCTCCGGGCCGCCGCCGCCCGGCCCGGACGGGATCGCGCTGGTCGCCGGGGTGCGGGTGAGCCACCCCGGGGTCCGTACGGTCGTGCTCGCCGAGCGCGACGACCCGCGCCGGGCGGCGCTCGCGCTCCAGGCGGGAGCCTCGGGCTGGGTGGCGAAGGACTGTTCGCTGTCGCGGCTGCTGGCCGTCATCCGCGGGGTCCTGCGCGAGGAGACCCACCTGCCGCCCGCACTGCTCACCGGGGTGCTCCGGGAACTGACCGCGGCGCGCAAGCACCGTACGGACAGCGAGCGGCTCGTGGAGTCGCTCACCCCGCGCGAACACGAGGTGCTGCGCTGCATGGTGGCGGGGCTGGGCCGCAAGGACGTGGCGGCGCGGCTGTTCCTGTCCCCGCACACCGTCCGCACCCACATGCAGAACGTGCTGGGCAAGCTCGGGGTGCACTCCACGCTGGCCGCGGTGGCACTGGCCCGCCGGGCGGGCGTGCGACCGGCCGACCTAGCCGGGGATGTTGTCGAACGGAGCGGTCAACTGGCGTAGCAGCCCGGCGAGATCGCCGCGCTGGTTCTGCGAGAGCTGGGCCAGGATGGCCCGTTCCTGGGCCAGCAGTCCGGCGAGGGCCTGGTCGGCGCGGTCCCGGCCCTCGGGGGTGAGCCGCACCAGGACCCCCCGGCGGTCGCTGGGGTCCGGGAGCCGTTCGACCAGGCCTTTCTTGGCGAGCCGGTCGATGCGGTTGGTCATGGTGCCGGAGGTGACCAGGGTCTGGGTCAGGAGCTGGCCGGGGGAGAGCTGGTAGGGCGCGCCGGCCCGCCGCAGCGAGGTCAGGACGTCGAACTCCCAGGGCTCCAGGCCGTGCTCGGAGAAGGCCAGGCGCCGGGCGCGGTCGAGATGGCGCGCGAGCCTGCTGACGCGGCTCAGTACCTCGAGCGGTTCCACGTCGAGGTCAGGGCGCTCCCGCCGCCATGCCGCCACCAGTCGGTCGACCTCGTCCTCCATGCCGATCAGTGTAAGGGGTCTGTCGATGTGAAGTCTCTTCATGTGGAGCATCTTGACCACGAGTATCTTGACGTCGAGATATAAAAGAACGAGCATGGGGCATGGAGGGGGCCGGAACAGATTCCGCTTCCGACCGCCCCGCCAGCAGGGAGGCTCGAACATGTATTCCGATACCGGGCACGCCGGGACCCCCACGTCCACTGCCCCCTCCGCTCCCACCTGGGATCCCCAGCAGTACCTCCATCACTCAGGCCACCGCACACGGCCCTTCCTGGACCTCCTCACCCGCATACCCGAACTGCCCCACCAGCCCGCCCGGATCGCCGACCTCGGCTGCGGCCCGGGCAACGTCACCGCGCTGCTCGCCGACCGCTGGCCCGAGGCCCGCATCACGGGCTTCGACCTCTCCCCGGAGATGCTCCACCGCGCCGGCCAGGAGTACGCCGGCCCCACTCACGGAGGCGGCAGCCTCGACTTCCGTCGCGCGGACCTCGCCTCCTGGCTCCCGGAGGAGCCCTACGACCTGATCGTCTCCAACGCCGCCCTCCAGTGGGTCCCCAGCCACCCCGGCTCCTTCGGCGCCTGGATCAACGGCCTGCGCCCCGGCGGCACCTTCGCCTTCCAGATCCCCGGCAATTTCAAGGCCCCCAGCCACGCCCTGCTCGCCGAGCTCTGCGACGCCCCGCGCTGGCGGGCCCGGCTCGCCGGCCACGGCGCCCGTTACGTCCATCACCTCGAACCCGCCGAATACCTCGCCCGCTTCACCGCACTGGGCTGCACCACGGACGTCTGGGAATCCACCTACCACCAATTGCTCCAGGGTCCCGACCCCGTACTGGAATGGGTCAAGGGCACCGCCCTGCGCCCCGTACTGACCGCCCTCGGCGACGACCGCGAAGCCGTCGACGCCTTCCTCACCGAATACCGCGACCGGCTGCGCGTGGCCTACCCGAGCGGGCCACGCGGCACCGTCTTCCCGTTCCGCAGGATCTTCGCCGTCGCCCGCAAGGAGGCCTGAGCGTGCTCAGCGCAGTCGACCACGTCCAGCTCGCCGCGCCGCCCGACTCGGAAGAGCGGCTCCGCGCGTACTACACGGACGTCCTCGGCATGACCGAGATCCCCAAGCCGCCCGTCCTCGCCGCGCGCGGCGGCTGCTGGTTCGCCGCCGGACCGGTACAGCTGCACCTCGGCATCGAGGAGGACTTCCGGCCCGCCCGCAAGGCGCACCCGGGGCTACGGGTGACCGGCATCCACGCGTACGCGAGCAGACTGCGGGAGCGGGGAGCCACGGTCGTCTGGGACGACGACCTGCCGGGCCACGACCGCTTCTACTCCGAGGACCCGGTCGGCAACCGGCTCGAATTCCTGGAACGGCGCGACCCGCCGCCGCGCGGCCGGGAATCCGGCGCGCCGTAGGCGAAGCCCGCCCGGCCCGGCACGCACCACACGACGGCGCCCCGTCACCGGATCTCCGGTGACGGGGCTCCGTCTCGTGCCGCCCGCGGGCGGGCCCGCGGCGCGGGTCAGCTCTTGCGGCGGCCCACCAGCTGCGGCTTCGACTCCAGCCCGTCCAGCCCGTGCCAGGCCAGGTTCACCAGGTGGGCGGCGACCTCCGCCTTCTTGGGCTTGCGCACGTCCAGCCACCACTGCCCGGTCAGCGCGACCATCCCCACCAGCGCCTGCGCGTAGAGGGGGGCCAGCTTGGGGTCGAAGCCCCGCGCCTTGAACTCCAGGCCCAGGATGTCCTCGACCTGCGTGGCGATATCGCTGATCAGCGAGGCGAAGGTGCCGGTCGACTGGGCGACGGGGGAGTCCCGTACGAGGATCCGGAAACCGTCCGTGTAGGACTCGATGTAGTCCAGCAGGGCGAACGCCGCCTGTTCCAGCAGCTCCCGCGGATGCCCGGCCGTCAACGCTCCCGTCACCCCGTCCAGCAGCTGGCGCATCTCCCGGTCCACGACGACCGCGTACAGCCCCTCCTTGCCGCCGAAGTGCTCGTACACCACCGGCTTGGACACCCCGGCCTTCGCCGCGATCTCCTCCACCGAGGTGCCTTCGAAGCCCTTCTCCGCGAAGAGGGTCCGGCCGATGTCCAGCAGTTGCTGACGCCGCTCCGCGCCCGTCATCCGTACCCGGCGGCCACGCCTGGGCTTGTCGCTGCTGGAATTACCGCCGTCGATCGCCACGGTCCCCATCATGCCGCGTTCGGCTCGTTTTCCCTGCGCCGGGCTTCGATGCGGTCCGCCGACGGCCAGCGCACGTCCGTGGCCCACCCGAGCTGCTCGCACCAGCGGATCAGCCGCGCGCTGGAGTCGATCTGGCCGCGCAGCACGCCGTGCCGGGCCGAGGTCGGGTCGGCGTGGTGCAGGTTGTGCCAGGACTCGCCGCACGAGAGCACCGCGAGCCACCACACGTTGCCCGAGCGGTCCCGGGACTTGAACGGGCGCTTGCCCACCGCGTGGCAGATCGAGTTGATCGACCAGGTCACGTGGTGCAGCAGCGCGACCCGCACCAGGGAGCCCCAGAAGAACGCCGTGAACGCGCCCCACCAGGACATCGTCACCAGACCGCCCACCAGCGGCGGGATCGCCAGCGAGACGACCGTCCACAGGAGGAAGTCACGCGAGATGCGGCGGATCGCCGGGTCCTTGATCAGGTCCGGGGCGTACTTCTGCTGATCGGTCTGCTCCTCGTCGAAGAGCCAGCCGATGTGCGCCCACCACAGGCCCTTCATTAGCGCCGGCAGCGTCTCCCCGAACCGCCACGGCGAGTGCGGGTCACCCTCGTGGTCCGAGAACTTGTGGTGCTTGCGGTGGTCCGCCACCCAGCGCACGAGCGGGCCCTCCACCGCCATCGACCCCATCACGGCGAGGACGATCCGCAGCGGGCGCTTCGCCTTGAAGGAGCCGTGCGTGAAGTAGCGGTGGAAACCGATGGTGATCCCGTGGCAGGCCAGGAAGTACATGAAGACCATGAGGCCGAGATCGAGCCAGCTCACCCCCCAGCCCCACACCAGGGGGACGGCCGCCAGCAGGGCCACGAAGGGAACGATGATGAACAGCAGGAGGGCGATCTGCTCGATCGAGCGCTTCTTCTCGCCGCCCAGCGTCGCGGAGGGCGCAGGTGTGTCGGAGGGCGCTGAGTCACCCTCGATCAGATCGGGACTGGTGGTCATATGGGTCCTCTGGGGGGTCAGAGTGTCGGCAGGCTCCGGGTTACGAACCCTACGGACCCGTAACCTACGGCATCGTAAGTATGGCAAAACCGGGTGCCGGGGCAACAGGAGCGCGCCCGGGCACCGGCGTGCGCGGGAGCCGCTCACGCGCCGCCTGATGAGACATTTGCCCGGGCACACGGACGGGACACCTATCCTGTTGCCGTCGGACAGCGCGGTCCGCACGGGCAGCCCAGCTGCGCATCAGGTCGGGGCGCCCCCAGTCGTGGGGAGCGTCGCCGCGCACGGCCGGGAGCCCACCGCCCAGTAGCGCTCGAACACTGCAAGGAGCCGCACCTGTGAGCAGTGCTGACCAGGTCCCCGCCCGCACCACGGACGCCGCGAACGCAGAGCTGCGCGCGGACATCCGCCGTCTCGGTGACCTCCTCGGGGAGACCCTCGTACGCCAGGAGGGCCAGGACCTCCTCGACCTCGTCGAACGCGTCCGCGCCCTCACCCGCACCGACGGCGAGGCCGCCGCCGCCCTGCTCGGCGACATCGACCTGGAGACCGCCGCCAAGCTGGTGCGCGCCTTCTCCATCTACTTCCACCTCGCCAACGTCACCGAGCAGGTGCACCGCGGCAAGGAGCTGCGCGCCCACCGCGCCGCCGAGGGCGGGCTCCTCGCCCGCACCGCCGACATGCTGAAGGACGCCGACCCCGAGCACCTGCGCGCGACGGTCA
The DNA here is from genome assembly GCF_056432025.1 of Streptomyces sp. NPDC045695. Lineage (NCBI taxonomy): Bacteria > Bacillati > Actinomycetota > Actinomycetes > Kitasatosporales > Streptomycetaceae > Streptomyces > Streptomyces sp. NPDC045695. The sequence continues at coordinate 115,554 of NZ_JBWKJU010000003.1, read as the reverse complement.
GGAACCTCAACGTCCGCCCCGTCTTCACCGCGCACCCCACCGAGGCGGCCCGCCGCAGCGTCCTCAACAAGCTGCGCCGCATCGCCGCCCTGCTGGAGGAGCCCGTCACCGGCGCCGGCGACCGCCGCCGCCACGACCTGCGCCTCGCGGAGAACATCGACCTGGTCTGGCAGACCGACGAGCTGCGCGTGGTCCGCCCCGAGCCCGCCGACGAGGCCCGCAACGCCATCTACTACCTCGACGAGCTGCACGCCGGCGCCGTCGGCGACGTCCTGGAGGACCTCGCCGCCGAGCTCCAGCGCGTCGGCGTCGAGCTGCCCCCCGGCACCCGCCCGCTCACCTTCGGCACCTGGATCGGCGGCGACCGCGACGGCAACCCGAACGTCACCCCCGAGGTCACCCGCGACGTGCTGATCCTCCAGCACGAGCACGGCATCACCGACGCCCTCGAACTCGTCGACTTCCTGCGCGGCCTGCTGTCGAACTCCATCCGCTACACCGGAGCCACCGAGGAACTGCTCGCCTCCCTCCAGGCCGACCTGGAGCGCCTCCCCGAGATCAGCCCGCGCTACAAGCGGCTGAACGCGGAGGAGCCGTACCGCCTCAAGGCGACCTGCATCCGGCAGAAGCTCGTCAACACGCGGGAGCGCCTCGCCAAGGGCACCCCGCACGAGGAAGGCCGCGACTACCTCGGCACCGCCGAGCTGCTCACCGACCTCACCCTCATCCAGAGCTCCCTGCGCGAGCACCGCGGCGCGCTCTTCGCCGACGGCCACATGGACCGCACCATCCGCACGCTGGCCGCCTTCGGCCTCCAGCTCGCCACCATGGACGTGCGCGAGCACGCCGACGCCCACCACCACGCACTGGGCCAGCTCTTCGACCGGCTCGGCGAGGAGTCCTGGCGCTACGCCGACATGCCGCGGGACTACCGGCGCAAGCTCCTGGCCAAGGAGCTGCGCTCGCGTCGCCCGCTGGCCCCCATCCCGGCCCCGCTCGACGCCGCCGGGCACAAGACCCTCGGGGTCTTCTTCGCCATCAAGGACGCCTTCGAGAAGTTCGGGCCCGAGGTCATCGAGTCCTACATCATCTCGATGTGCCAGGGCGCCGACGACGTGTTCGCCGCCGCCGTCCTGGCCCGTGAGGCCGGACTGATCGACCTGCACGGCGGCTGGGCCAAGATCGGCATCGTGCCGCTCCTGGAGACCACCGACGAACTGCGCGCCGCCGACGTCATCCTCGACGAGATGCTCGCCGACCCCTCCTACCGGCGCCTGGTCTCCCTGCGCGGGGACGTCCAGGAGGTCATGCTCGGCTACTCGGACTCCTCCAAGTTCGGCGGCATCACCACCTCCCAGTGGGAGATCCACCGCGCCCAGCGCCGACTGCGCGACGTCGCCCACCGCTACGGGGTGCGCCTGCGCCTCTTCCACGGCCGCGGCGGCACCGTCGGCCGCGGCGGCGGCCCCTCCCACGACGCGATCCTCGCCCAGCCCTGGGGCACCCTGGAGGGCGAGATCAAGGTCACCGAGCAGGGCGAGGTCATCTCCGACAAGTACCTCGTCCCCTCGCTGGCCCGCGAGAACCTCGAACTGACCGTCGCGGCCACCCTGCAGGCCTCGGCCCTGCACACCGCGCCCCGCCAGTCCGACGAGGCCCTCGCCCGCTGGGACGCGGCCATGGACACCGTCTCCGACGCCGCGCACGCCGCGTACCGCGAGCTCGTCGAAGACCCGGACCTGCCCGCGTACTTCTTCGCCGCGACCCCCGTGGACCAGCTCGCCGACCTCCACCTCGGCTCCCGGCCCTCCCGCCGCCCCGACTCCGGCGCCGGCCTCGACGGCCTGCGCGCCATCCCGTGGGTCTTCGGCTGGACCCAGTCGCGCCAGATCGTCCCCGGCTGGTACGGGGTCGGCTCCGGCCTCAAGGCCCTGCGCGAGGCCGGCCGGCAGGACGTCCTCGCCGAGATGGGCGAGCGCTGGCACTTCTTCGGCAACTTCCTGTCCAACGTCGAGATGACGCTGGCCAAGACCGACCTGCGGATCGCCCGTCACTACGTCGACACCCTCGTGCCCGAGCACCTCAAGCACGTCTTCGCCCGCATCGAGGCCGAGCACGAGCTGACCGTCCGCGAGGTCCTGCGCATCACCGGCGGCGAGAGGCTCCTGGACTCCCACCCGGTGCTCCAGCAGACCTTCGCCGTGCGCGACGCCTACCTGGACCCGATCTCCTACCTCCAGGTGTCCCTGCTGGCCCGTCAGCGCGAGGCCGCCGCACGCGGCGAGGAAGCCGACCCGCTGCTCGCCCGCGCCCTGCTGCTCACCGTCAACGGCGTCGCCGCGGGCCTGCGCAACACCGGCTGAGGCTCCGGAGCCGGACATGGACCAGGGGAAGCCCCCGCACCGACCGACGGTGCGGGGGCTTCCTCGTAGTAAGGCGATGTGATGTTACGTCCGAAGTGACGATCGGTCCGTTTCCGTCGCCCGCTCAGGAGTTGTACGTCGACTGGGCGCGCTCCAGCCCCTCCGCGATCAGGCACTCGACGGAGTCCGCGGCCCGGTCCACGAACCAGTCCAGCTCCTTGCGCTCCGTGGAGGAGAAGTCCTTCAGCACGAAGTCCGCGACCTGCATCCGGCCCGGCGGCCGGCCGATGCCGCAGCGCACGCGGTGGTAGTCCGGGCCCATCGACTTGGTCATCGACTTCAGACCGTTGTGGCCGTTGTCGCCGCCGCCCAGCTTCAGGCGCAGCGTCGGGTAGTCGATGTCCAGCTCGTCGTGGATCGCGACGATCCGGTCCAGCGGCACCTTGTAGAAGTCGCGCAGGGCCGTGACCGGGCCGCCGGAGAGGTTCATGTACGACATCGGCTTGGCCAGCACCACACGGCGGTTGGCCGGTCCGGGCGGGCCCATGCGGCCCTCGACCACCTGGGCGCGGGCCTTGTGCGCCTTGAACTTCCCGCGGATCCGCTCCGCCAGCAGGTCGACCACCATGAACCCGATGTTGTGGCGGTTGCCCGCGTACTCCGGTCCGGGATTGCCGAGGCCGACGATCAGCCAGGGTGCCGCGTCGTCCGACATCAAGAGCTCCTTAGGGCCTGAAGGGGAGGCCTGTTTCCGGGCCGGAATGAAGACGACCGCCGTCCCGCTCCAGTGGAGCCGGACGGCGGTCGGTCAGCAACTGCTGAGAGGGAGGGGTGAGGCTCAGGCCTCGGTGCCCTCGGCCTCGGCGGCCGGCTCCTCGGCCTGCGGGGCGACGACCTGCAGGACGGCGACGTCACCGTCGATGGCCAGCGTGGTGCCGGCCGGCAGGACCAGGTCCTTGGCGTGGATGGTGGCGCCGGCCTCGAGGCCCGCGATGGAGACGGTGACCTCGGTCGGGATGTGGGTGGCCTCGGCCTCGACGGAGACGGTGTTCTGGAGGGTCTCCAGCATGTTGCCGCCGGCGGCCAGCTCGCCCTCGGTGACGATCGCGACGTCGACGGTGACCTTCTCGCCCTTCTGGACGATCAGGAAGTCGACGTGGGAGATCGAGCGCTTCAGCGGGTGCTTCTGCACGGCCTTCGGGATGACGAGCTCGGTGCCCTCGCCCGCGATGTCCAGGGAGATCAGGACGTTCGGGGTGCGCAGCGCCAGCTGAAGGGCGTGGGCGTCGACGTTGACGTGCTTCGGGTCGGTGCCGTGGCCGTAGATGACGGCGGGGGTCAGGGCGTCACGACGCGCCTGGCGGGCAGAGCCCTTGCCGAAGGTGTCGCGGACCTTGGCGGCAAGCTTGATCTCGGACATGCTCACTCCTCGTGGGGTGACGGAAACGGACGACAGTCACCCGGCCGAAACGGCCTGCTACGAAGAGCGCGTCGATAACGGAGCATCCGTACCGCGAACGGGTACGGCCTCCCTCGCCGAGCAACTTGAAAAGTGTACCCGGCGGGGGAGGCCGCACCAAAAGGATCAGGCGGAGCGCTGACCGCCGCTCTGCTCCTGCCGCTCTGCTACTGCTGCTCTTCGAACAGGCTGGTGACCGAGCCGTCCTCGAAGACCTCGCGCACCGCGCGCGCGAGCATCGGGGCGATCGACAGCACCGTGATCTTGTCGAGCTCCAGGTCGGACGGGTCCGGCAGCGTGTTCGTGAAGACGAACTCGCTGACCTTGGAGTTCTTCAGGCGGTCGGCGGCCGGGCCCGACAGGATGCCGTGCGTGGCCGTCACGATGACGTCCTCCGCGCCGTGCGCGAAGAGCGCGTCGGCCGCGGCGCAGATGGTGCCACCGGTGTCGATCATGTCGTCGACCAGGACGCAGACGCGGCCCTTGACCTCACCGACGACCTCGTGGACGGTCACCTGGTTGGCGACGTCCTTGTCGCGGCGCTTGTGCACGATCGCCAGCGGGGCGTCCAGACGGTCGCACCAGCGGTCGGCCACGCGCACGCGGCCGGCGTCCGGGGAGACGATCGTCAGCTTGGTGCGGTCCACCTTGGCGCCCACGTAGTCCGCGAGGACGTTCAGGGCCGAGAGGTGGTCCACCGGGCCGTCGAAGAAGCCCTGGATCTGGTCCGTGTGCAGGTCGACCGTGAGGATGCGGTCCGCACCCGCGGTCTTCAGCAGGTCGGCGACCAGGCGGGCCGAGATCGGCTCGCGGCCCTTGTGCTTCTTGTCCTGGCGGGCGTACCCGTAGGACGGGATGATCACGGTGATGGAGCGTGCCGACGCGCGCTTCAGCGCGTCGATCATGATCAGCTGCTCCATGATCCACTTGTTGATCGGAGCCGTGTGGCTCTGGATCAGGAAGCAGTCCGCGCCGCGAGCCGACTCCTGGAAACGGACGTAGATCTCGCCGTTCGCGAAGTCGAAAGCCTTGGTCGGCACGAGGCCGACTCCCAGCTGGTGTGCGACCTCCTCGGCCAGCTCGGGGTGGGCGCGGCCGGAGAAGAGCATCAGCTTCTTCTCGCCGGTCGTCTTGATCCCGGTCACAGCACTGTCTCCTCAGACGTGTTGAAGCTGCTCGCCCCCATGTGCGTCCGTCCCGCACACGGTGAGCCAGCCGAATTGCGTGCACTATCACGGTACGCCGTCCCGGGCGCACCTGTTTCCGGTCAGTTCGCCTCAGGGGCGCTCGGAGTCCTCCGAGGCCGCCGACTGGGCCGCCGTCGCCGCGGCGCTTCCCGGACGCTTGCGGGCCACCCAGCCCTCGATATTCCGCTGCTGGCCACGGGCCACGGCCAGCGCGCCGGGCGGCACGTCCTTGGTGATCACGGAGCCGGCGGCCGTGTAGGCGCCGTCCCCGATGGTGACGGGCGCCACAAACATGTTGTCCGAGCCCGTCTTGCAGTGCGAGCCGACCGTGGTGTGGTGCTTGTGCTCACCGTCGTAGTTCACGAAGACGCTCGCGGCGCCGATGTTGGTGTACTCGCCGATCGTCGCGTCGCCCACGTAGGACAGGTGGGGCACCTTGGTGCCCTCGCCGATCGTCGCGTTCTTCATCTCCACGTACGTACCGGCCTTGGCCTTGGCGCCGAGGTCCGTGCCGGGGCGCAGGTACGCGAAGGGGCCCACCGTGGCCTGGTCGCCGACGACCGCGCTCTCCGCGACCGTGTTGTCCACGCGGGCGCCCGCGCCCACCCGGGTGTCCTTCAGGCGGGTGTTGGGGCCCACCTCGGCCCCTTCGGCGATGTGCGTGGCGCCGAGCAGCTGCGTGCCCGGGTGGATCAGGGAGTCCTGCCCGAAGGTGACGGTCACGTCCACGAAGGTGCTGGCGGGGTCGACGACCGTCACGCCCGCGAGCATGGCCCGCTCCAGCAGACGCGCGTTCAGCAGGGCGCGGGCCTCGGCGAGCTGGACCCGGTTGTTGATCCCGAGGATCTGGCGGTGGTCGCTGCCGACGGCCGCGCCGACGCGGTGGCCTGCCTCGCGCAGGATGCCGAGGACGTCGGTGAGGTACTCCTCGCCCTGGCTGTTGTCGGTACGGACCTTGCCGAGGGCGTCGGAGAGCAGGGCGCCGTCGAAGGCGAAGACGCCCGAGTTGATCTCGCGGATGGCGCGCTGCGCCTCGGTGGCGTCCTTGTGCTCGACGATGGCGGTGACCGCGCCGGTCTCCTCGTCGCGCACGATGCGCCCGTAGCCGGTGGAGTCCGGCACCTCGGCGGTGAGCACGGTGACGGCGTTGCCGTCGGCCTCGTGCGTCCGCGCGAGCGCGTGCAGGGTCTGCCCGGTCAGCAGCGGGGTGTCTCCGCAGACGACGATCACGGTGCCGGTGAGCTGGCCGCCGAGCTCTTCGAGGGCCATGCGGACGGCGTGCCCGGTGCCGTTCTGCTCGTACTGGACGGCGGTGCGGACGTCGGCGTCGATGCCGGCCAGGTGCGCGGTGACCTGCTCCCGGGCGTGCCCGACGACCACGACGAGGTGGGCGGGGTCCAGCTCACGGGAGGCGGCGACGACGTGACCGACGAGCGAGCGCCCGCAGATCTCGTGCAGGACCTTGGGAGTGGCCGACTTCATGCGGGTGCCTTCACCCGCTGCGAGTACGACGACGGCTGCCGGGCGGTTGGCGCTCACGGGGATGCCCTTCGGCTTCGGGGGTGGACCCGTGCAGGATACCGGGGGCCGAGGGGGCGGAAACGAGCGCGGGTCCCGACCGTGAAGGTCAGGACCCGAACTTTCGACGCTCCCCCGCCAGGACTCGAACCCGGACATAAGGCACCAAAAGCCTCAGTGCTGCCAATTACACCACAGGGGATAGTAAACAGGGCTTAATCGGACATTTAGCGGTACCGATCAAGCTGGCGGTCCCTACTATGCCGCACCGCCCGCCCTCACCGCGACGGTACCCGCCCGCCGCCGCTTCGGTGGCGGGTATTTCCCCGGGGCGTGGCGGAGGCCGCCCGTAGGCTGGACGGCATGACCAGTACGGGGGAAGTGGAAGGCCGCGCTGGGCCGCCCATGGGGTGGATGCGGCGGCGGGATGCCGTGGTGGACGTGACGCTCGCCGGGGTGTCCGCCGTCGAATGCGCGTGGGAGGGCGTGTCCTTCGCCGGTGAGGCGGGGATGCCGGCCGCGGTCGGCCTGCTGTTCGGGCTGGCGGCGGGGGCCACGCTCGTCCTGCGGCGGCGGTGGCCGATCGCCGTGGTGCTCGTGGGGATCGCCGTCGCACCGGCCGCGATGGGGTTCCTCCTCGGGGTGGTGGGGCTGTACACGCTGGCCTCCTCCGAGGTGCCCCGGCGCATCACCGCGACCTTGTTCTCGATGTCGCTGGCCGCGACGTTCGTGGTGATGTACCTGCGCACCCGCAGCGACGTCGAGGCCGACCACACGCTGGTGATCTCGCTCTCCGGGTTCGTGGCGGTGGCGCTGACCGTGCCGCCGGTGCTGTTCGGGCTGTACATGGGGGCCTGGCGCCGGCTGATGGAGAGCCTGCGGGAGCGGGCGGACTCGCTGGAGCGCGAGTTGTCGCTGCTGGCGGACCGGGCGGAGGAGCGGGCCGAATGGGCCCGGACCGAGGAGCGGACCCGGATCGCGCGCGAGATGCACGACGTGGTCGCCCACCGGGTCTCCCTCATGGTGGTGCACGCGGCCGCGCTGGAGGCGGTGGCGCTCAAGGACCCGCCGCGGGCGGCGAAGAACGCCGCGCTCGTGGGGGACATGGGGCGTCAGGCGCTGACGGAGCTGCGGGAGATGCTCGGCGTGCTGAGGGCGGCGCCTAAACCGGTCCCGGCGGCGGCTGCCATGGCTGCCATGGCTGCCGCGGCGCCGGCTCCCGCGTCCTTCGTGGCCGTCGCGTCGGTGGGCCCGGACGAGGGGCCCTCGCTCGGCGAGCTGGAGGCGCTGGTCGGGCAGTCGCGGGCGGCCGGGATGGTCGTGGAGATGGTGGTCCAGGGCGAGGGGACGGCGTACGCGGCGGAGGTCGAGCAGACGGCGTACCGCGTGGTGCAGGAGGCGCTGACCAACTGCCACAAGCACGCTCCGGGCGCGCGGGTCGTGGTGCGGCTCGCCCATCGCGAGGGGGAAGTGGCGATGCAGGTGGAGAACGGGCCGTGCGAGGGGCAGGCGGACGGGGTCGGCCTGCCGAGTGGGGGGAACGGGCTGGTCGGCATGCGGGAGCGAGTGCTCGGGCTCGGCGGGGTGTTCGTGTCGGGGCCGACGGAGGTGGGGGGGTTCAGGGTGTCGGCGGTGCTGCCGGTGGGGTAGCGGGGCCGGGTCCGTGCCGGGGGCTGTGCTGTGTCGTGCCGCTGCCGTGCCCCTGCCGGGTGCCGCGCTGTGTCCGTGCCGGTGCCGGTGCCGGTGCCGGTGCCGGTGGGGTGCTGGGTGCGGCGCCGTTGCCGGGGGCGCTGCCCCGGGCCCCCGCGCCTCAAACGCCGGCGAGGCTGAAAAGAGCGCCTCAAACGCCGGCGGGGCTGGAAGGGTGCCGGCGGGTTGGAAGGGTGCCGGCGGGGCTGGAGGGGTGCCGGCGGCGCTGGAGGGGTGCCGGTGGGCTGGAGGCGTGCTGGCGGGCTGGACGGGGCGGGCGGGGGTGGAACCCCCGGTGGGGCTGAAACGGGCTCAGGCTGTCGTGAGGCGGGTGGGTTGGAGGCCTGTCAGGAGGAGGGTCAGGGCTTCGTCCACGCTGGAGCCCAGGTACCAGTCGCCGGTGTGGTCGATGCCGTAGACGCGGCCCTCGCGGTCGAGGGCGAGGTGGGAGCCGCCGTCGGCCTCGACGCCGAGCGGGCAGAGCTGGGTGGACAGGGCGCGGCCCAGGTCGGCGAAGGTGCGCGCGAGGTGGAGCCCGGTCAGGGGGTCGAGTCGGACCGGGGTGGGGGCGATCTGCCGGCCGGGGCCGGGGGCGGCGACCGTGAGGCCGCCGAACTCGGCCCAGGCCTCCACGGCGGCGGGGAACACGCTGTGGCGGTGTCCGGCCGGAGTGGTGTGGTCCCGGAGCGCGTCGGCCCAGTACTCGGCCTGCTTGATGTCCCAGCGGCCCGGTTCCCAGCCGGCGGTGCGCAGGGCGGAGTCCACGGCGACCGAGAAGCGGGTGGCCGAGGAGCGGTCGTATGAGGCTGAGGTGGTGGTCATGGCTACTCGGCTGGGGTGAGGTCGACGGGGCGTACGCCGAAGTGGGCGAGGAGGGCCTCGCAGGAGCGGCACGGAGGTGCGTAGCTGCCGTGGAGGGGGTCGCCGTCCTCGCGGATGCGGCGGGCGGTGATCTTCGCGTGCTTGAGGGAGCGGCGGGCCTCGCTGGGTGAGAGGGGCTTGCGCGAGGCGCGCCGGGAGCGGGCGCCCTCGACGGCGGTCAGGTGGCGGGAGAGCAGGATCGCCTCCGGACACCGGCCGGTGAAGCGTTCGCGCTGACCGCTCGTGAGCGTGTCGAGGAAGTCCTGTACGAGGGGGTGGAGCACGGGCGGCTGGTCGGCCTTTCCCGCGGTGCCGGTGAGCGTCTCGCCGCGTACGGACAGGGCCGCCGCGACGGTGGGGAGGATGCCGTCCCGGCGGAAGCGCAGGACGGGCACGGCGGAGCGGCCGTCGCTGCTGCTCCAGCGCAGGCGGGGGTCACCGGCGGGGCCGGCCACCTCGACGGCCGCTCCTGGCGGGCCCGTTGTGACCGGAGCGCCCGCGGCCGTGGCCGCCGCGCCGCCGCCTCCCGGGCTGGTCCCGCCCGGATCTGTGCGTGTCGCCGTGTTCTGCATGGTCGTGCTTTCCCTCCCGTGGCGGCGGTCCTGACCCCTGTCGCGCACGCCCCCGTGTCGCGGGGACAGCCTGCCAAATGTCATCTGTCATACGGAAGCGGGGTCGAATATTCGTATCAATTCGGATGTTCCTGGCCCCCGGGCGGGTGCACCGCTCGCGCGCGGCTGACCCCCTTGCCCCAGCGCATAGGCTGTGGTGAACCAGCCAGATCCAGCAGGGGGCTACCGCCATGACGACAGGTCGGCTCGGGCAGCAGGCCGCGCCACCCAACGCCGCTTACTCGGGGCAGGTCGTGCATTTCCCGGACCCGGTCCGGGCCGCTCGGCATCCCCACGGGGTGCGGATGGGCGGCAACGGGCATCCGGACTTCTCCGCCTACGCGCGTGCGGCGGTGGAGATCGCCGAACCGCCGGAGGGCTTCGGCGTGGACGAACTGCGGCTGACGGACTTCGTGTCCGCGAACGCGGCGATGAAGGCCGCCGGGCACGAGCTGTGGGACACGGTCGGTCCGGTGGCGACCCCGCACGGCTGGACCTGGCACCACGTGTCCGGTACGCGCCGCATGGAACTGGTCCCGGTCGAGGTGAAGGCACTGCTGCGGCACCACGCGGGCCTGGCGACGGCTCCGGTGGACCACGACAAGCGCGGGACGCGGCCGCTGCAGGAGGTGCGCCCGGTGCACCTGGGGCTGCCCAAGACGGTGGTCTCGGTCTCCGAGGAGCAGGTGCAGGGAGTCGAGGAGGACCTCGGCTACCGGCTGCCGGAGGCGTACCGCTCCTTCCTGAAGGCCGCGGGCGGCTGCGCGCCGGTGGGCGCGGGCCTGGACGTGGACCTCGGCCTGCTGGTGGACCAGCCGTTCTTCACCGTGCGCGAGGAGGCGGCGGTCAATGACCTCGTGTACGTCAACAAGTGCCTGCGCGACCACCTGACGAAGGACTACCTGTGCGTGGCCTTCGTGCAGGGCGGCCTGCTCGCGCTGAAGGTCAAGGGCGAGGGCATCGGGTCGGTGTGGTTCTCCCCGTACGACGACGCACGCGACCAGGACGGCTGGTCGGTGCAGGAGCGCGTGGAGCGGCTGTTGCTGCCGTGCGGCGGTGATTTCGACGCCTTTCTGGAACGGCTGGCGGGTAATCCGCCGGAGCTGGAGACGGTGGCCGGTCTGATGGTGGACGGCGGATTCGCACGCTCGGTTCCCGTGGCGCGTTCCGGTTCGGATGAGGGGTGACGGCGCGATGGTGACGTTTGCGCAGGCGCAGGAGCGCGCCGAGGAGTGGATCAACGGGGACGTGCCCGCGTACCAGCACCGGGAGGTGCGCGTACGGGAGTTCGGGCTCGGCTTCGTGGTGTGGGCGGAGGACCGCCCGGCGGGTCCGGTGTCCGGGGGCGGCCGGCAGCGGCTGGTCATCGCGCGGGACAGCGGGGAGGTCACGCTGTGGCCCGGGCTGCCGGTGGGTGAGGTGATCCGCCGGTACGAGGAGGAGTACGGGGCCGTGGCTGCGGCCGCGGCTTCGGAGGCGTCGGTTCCGCCGCCGCGGATCGACTCGGAGCAGACCTCGTTCATGCTCAGTCCGCCCGAGTGGCTGCAGGACGCCGCGGACCGGGCGGGGATCCCGCCGGCCCCGGCCCCGGCCCCGGCCGAGGCGCCGGGTCCGGCGCGCGCGCAGGCCGCGGGCGACGCGCCCGCTCCGGCTCCCTTCGACGCCGTTCCCCTGCGGCGCGGTGGCGAGATCCCGTACGAGCCGACGGCCAATGACGGGGTTCCGGCGGCGCCCGCGGCCGCTTCGGCCCCCGCCGCGGTACCGACCGGGTCCACGCCGTGGGCGGGGACCGATGTGAACTCCGGCGGGGACGACGCGTCCGTGCCGCTGCCCGCGACCGTGTTCGCGCCCCCGCTGTCCGGGTCGGACCTGGACGACGCCCCGGCGCCCGCGGTGGCCTCGGAGGCGAAGACCGCGCTGATTCCCGGCGGCAGCCGGCTGCCGAAGACCGCGATCGTGCCCGCGCTGGAATCGTCGCCGGGCGACATCGCCGACGCGCCGACGAGCAAGGCCCAGGTATCCCGCCCCGGCGGCTCCGCCGGGGGCTCGGGGGCCTCGGGTCCGGCCCGGCCGTCGACGCCTCCGGGGCCGCCCGGTGCGCCTGGTGCGCCTGGTGCTCCCAGCGCTCCCGGCGTGCCCGGCCGTGGGCTCGACCACGCCGCGACGATGCTGGCCGGTCCGGCCGTGACGGGTCAGCCGCCCGCGCCTCCCGGCCCGCCCGGGGCTCCGGGTGCGGGTGCCGGTGCCGGTGGGCCGAAGCCTCCGGGCCCTCCCGGGCCTCCGGGGCCGCCCGGCGCTCCCGGGTCCCTCGGCCGTGGGCTCGACCATGCCGCGACGATGCTGGCGGGTCCGGCCGTGACGGGTCAGCCGCCCGCGCCTCCCGGTCCGCCCGGGGCTCCGGGTGCGGGTGGTCCGAAGCCTCCGGGTCCTCCGGGGCCTCCCGGCGCTCCCGGTTCCCTCGGCCGTGGGCTCGACCACGCGGCGACCATGCTGGCCGGTCCCGCCGTGACGGGTCAGCCCCCGGCCCCTCCCGGCCCGCCCGGCGCGCCCGGTGGCGGGGCCCATCACGCCGCGACCATGCTCGCGGGTCCCGGCGTACCGCAGCCGCCCGGTCCCCCGGGGCCGCCCGGTGCTCCCGGCGTGCCCGGCGGCGGGCTCGACCACGCCGCCACGATGCTGGCCGGCCCCGCCATGGGCCAGCCGCCCGCGCCCCCCGGACCGCCGCCGGGCGGACCGGTGGCGCAGCCCCCGGCCCCCGCGGGCCCGACCGGCGCGCCCACCGTGGGCCCCGGTTACCAGGCCGTGCTCCGCTACCGCGCCCCCGACGGCTCCGAGCAGCAGCTCATCCGCCGCTCGGCGCCCGGCACCCCGCACCCGGAGTGGCAGATCCTGCACGAGCTGCGCGCCATGAACGTGCCGCCGCAGCAGGTGCTGGAGCTGCACACCGAGCTGGAGTCCTGTGAGCTGCCCGGCGGGTACTGCGCCCGGATGATCAGGGAGACCTGGCCGCAGGTGCGGATCACGAGCGTGGCCCCGTACGGCAAGGACCACGCGGGCCGTCAGCAGGGCATGCGGCACCTGCTCACCCATCAGGGTGAGCTGCACCAGGTGGCGGACGGTCCGGCGCGCCCCGCGCCGGTACGGGCGCCCCTGCTGCAGGTCCCGCTCCAGCCCGCGATCCCGCTGGACGCGATCGCGCAGGAGCTGACGGGGGCGTTCGGCCCGCAGGGCGTGTTCCGCTTCGACCAGCGCGCGGTGTCCCGCCAGGGCGTGCCGGAGATCGTCGCGCAGACGCTGATGTGGTCGGGCCTGCCCGTCGATTTCGGGCCGTTCTTCTGGGCCCAGGCGGTGCCGGGGCAACCCGTGCCGACCCTGGCCGAGATGGCCGCGCAGCGGCAGGTGCAGCCCGCCTCGGACGCCGGCTCGTACCTGGTCGTCGGCAGCGACTTCGGCAAGGCGATCTGCGTGCAGTACGGCACCGCGCACATCGTGGCCGTCCCGGTGGAGGGCGGTCCGGGCGGTGCCCCGGTGCCGCCGCAGTTCGTGAATTCGAGCCTGCCGCAGTTCGTACGGTCCCTCGCGATGCTGGGTCACATGTGGCGGCTGCGTCAGCACCTGACGCCGGAGCAGGCCGGGCGCTGGACCGTCGACTTCCAGGCGAACCTGGCGGGGCTCGACAGTGCGGCGCTGGCCTCGCCGGAGAGCTGGTGGTCGGTGCTGCTGGAGCAGATGTGGGACGGGCTGCTCTGACGGCGGCCTGATCGGGTGATCAGTGGCCGGGTCCGGACCCTCGTACGGGGTCCCGGCCCGGCCATTCGGGCTTCTGGGAGCAAATGACGCATCCTTGACGGGAATCCCCGCGAGAGAGGCGCTTTCCGGATGAGTGCACCCATTGCGACTGTGCGCGGTCGCGGCTACCGCATGGAAGAGGTCGACCGGTACCTCGCCCGGCTCTCCGGGAGCCGTGACGAGGCCTGGGAACGGGTGGCACGGCTGACGGTCCTGGCCAAGCAGATGTCGGCGGAGGCCGAGCGGCTGCGCGCGGTGGTGGCGGGGCTCGCCCCGCAGACGTACGACGAACTGGGCGAGCGGGCCCGCCGGATCCTGCTGCTGGCCGAGGAGGAGGCCGAGGCCGTACGGGCGGACGCGCGGGCGGACGCGTCCGCGACGCTGGGCGCGGCCGAGGCGAGGGCCGACCGGGCGGCGGAGCTGGCGCGGGGCGACGCGGAGGCGGTGCGGGAGCAGACGGAGGTCCGGGCCCGGCAGGGGCTGCTGCGGGCGCAGCAGGAGGCCGACGGGGTACGGGCGCAGGCCCGGCAGGACGCGGCGGCCTGGCGGGCGCAGGGCGCGGCCGCGCTGGCGGACGCGCGGCGGCGGGCGGATGAGCTGCTGGCGGAGCGCGAGCAGGAGCAGGCGGAGCGGTGGGACGCGGCGGAGCGGGGCCTGGCGGCGCGGGAGGCCGAACAGTCGGCGCGGGACGCGGAGTTGGAGCGGCACGCCGAGTCCCGGCTGGCTGAGGCCCGGCGGGACCTGGCCGCGGCGCAGGAGTCGGCCCGGCACGGCCAGGAGGACGCGGAGGCGCGGGCGGCGGAGCTGTTGGCGGCGGCGCGGGTGCGGGAGGAGCGGGTGGGCCGGGAGACGGAGCGGGTGCTGCGGGAGCACGCGCAGGCCCAGGAGGAGATGCGGGCGCACATGGACCATGTCCGCTCCAGCCTGGCCGCCTTGACGGGGCGCGCCCCTGCGGAGGGCTGAGCCGCGGGACACCCCCCGGGGCTCCGCCCCGGACCCCGCGCCTCAAACGCCGGCGAGGCTGAAAGATCGGGGCTCCGCCCCGGGCCCCGCGCCTCAAACGCCGGCGAGGCCGGATGTGTGCGGCGGGGCTGAAAGAGCGACTCAGGCGCCGGCGAGGCTGGAAGACAGGAAGTCCTCGATCAGGGGGGCTATCTCCGGCAGGTGGGTTTCCAGGGCGAAGTGGCCCGCGCCCTCGAAGACGTGGACGTCGGCGTCCGGGGCGTCCCGGAGGTAGGCCTTCGCGCCCGCCGGCGTGAAGAAGGGGTCGCCCGCGCCCCAGACGACCAGCACCGGCAGCCCCGCCGACCGCAGCCACGCCTGCCAGGCGGGGTAGTGCGCGAAGTTCGAGGCGTAGTCGAAGGCGAGGTCGGCCTGGGCGTCGGCGCGCCCCGGCAGGCCGAGGTAGTGGACGTCGAGGGTCCAGTTGTCCGGGGAGATCAGCGAGGGCTCCGCGACCCCGGTCTCGTACTGGAAGCGGGTGCCCTCCACCGTGAACAGGCCCCGGATCCGCTCCTCGTGGCCCGGCACCTCGCGGCGCAGCCCGGTGAACTCACGGGCCGCCTCCGACAGGCCTTCCTCGTAGGCGTTGCCGTTCTGGACGATCAGGCCGGTCACCCGCTCCGGGTGCCGCGTCGCGAGGCGCAGCCCGACCGGGGCGCCGAAGTCGAAGACGTACAGGGCGAAGCGGTCCAGCCCGAGGGCGTCGGTGAAGCCCTCCACGATGTCCGCGAGCCGGTCGAAGGTGTACGTGAATCCGGCCGGGGCCTCGGTGCGGCCGAAGCCGGGGTAGTCGGGGGCGATGAGGCGGTGCGGGGTGTCGCCGAGGGCGTCCATCAGCCGGGCGAATTGGTGCGAGGCGGTGGGGAAGCCGTGCAGGAGGAGCAGGACGGGTCCGTCGGCGGGGCCGCTCTCGCGGTAGGCGACGCGGACGCCGTCGACGTCGACGGTGCGGTGCTGGTGCCGGACAACAGTCATCACATGCCTCCTATGGCCTTGTTTTCATTAGTCTTGTCCATGACAGCTAATGGGTCAAGGGCCTGAGGTAGCATTAGGGGCGTGACAGTGACCTTCCCGCTCACCGGGGAACCCCTCGCCCTGGACCTCCTCAACACCCGCTCCACCGCGGGCGACCTCGTCGCCGAGCCGGCGGGTCTCGCGGACTGGCTGGCCGAGCAGGCCGGACGGCTCACCCCGGTCGAGGCCGTGGGCGCGGCCGAGGTCGCCGCCGTGCGAGCCGTACGGGAGGCCGCGCGCGCGGCGCTCGACGCCGTACGGGTGGGGGAGCGGCCGCCGCCGGACGCGCTGCGCGCGCTCAACGCGGTCCTGGCCGCGGCGCCGGCCCACCGCGAGCTGGCCTGGAGCGCGGAGGCCGGGCTCACCGCCGCCCCGCGCCGCGACGCCGCCCCCGCGGAGCGGCTCGCGGCCGAACTGGCCGAGGCGGTCGCCGAGCTCCTGACGGACCCCCGCGTGACGTCGGTCCGCGCCTGCGAGGCGCAGGACTGCGTCCTGCTCTTCCTCCCGGCGCACCCGCGCCGCCGCTGGTGCGTGGCATCAGCCTGCGGCAACCGGGCCCGGGTGGCGCGCTACTACGCCCGCCACAAGGAAGAGCCCGCCTGATGCACCGTGCTAGCCGGCCGTCCCCCGCTGCGCGGGCAGGGAGAGCGGGGGCGTCGCCGGGGAGGCGCAGGGGTACGGGTCGCTGCGCAGGCCGCGGGCCGTGACCGTCACCGTGAAGGGGGCCTTCGTGCCCGCCGGGAGCGGGGCCCGCAGGGTGCCCGTCGCGGGGTCGTAGGAGGCCGCGGCGGTCGTGCCGTCCACGGTGACCTGGGGCTGGGCGAGGGCCGCGGGCCCCGCCGGGTCCGGGGCGAAGCCGCCGCCCTCGACGGTCAGCACGCCGTCGTCGACGGAGACGTTCGTGATCAGCGGGTTCGGCCGGACGGCCATCTTGTTCAGCAGGTACGCGCCCGCCGGGGCGCCCGTCAGGGCCCAGATCTCGGCGGGCAGCCGCGGGAGTCCGCCGCCCACGTCCGAGAGGAAGAACAGCATCACGTACAGCATCGTGACCGCGCTGAACGCGACGTACTGGAGGTCGACCAGGTCCGTCCGCCCGCTGTCGTTCGCGATGAGTTCCCGCAGCGGCCGCCGCCCCGACTCCGTCGGTTTCGGGGACGGCTTGGCCATGCTGCCCTTCTCCACCCGCATGCCGACGACCGTCTTCGCCGCGATCAGGGCCACGTACGGGCCTCCGAGCAGCGGCAGGTAGACCGTCGTCAGCGTGGACAGCGGGCCGTCGGCGCCCTGGAAGTAGTGGACGCCGCCGCCCGCGGTGAGCCCGTAGCCGAGGATGGCGAGCAGCAGCCAGACCAGGATCACCGTCCAGGCGAGGGCCAGCGCCGTCGAGGTGGAGAGCCGGCCGTCGCGGCCGGTGATGAAGCCCGGGCGGGTGTACAGCCGCCGGCAGATCGGGCCGGCCAGCGCGGCCAGTAACGCCAGCGCGAACAGTGCGGATGCCATGTCGTCGTCCCCCCGGAAACGGTCCTGGCACGAGGGTCACCCACTGGCCCCGGCCATGACAAGTCAGGTGGGGTGCGGGCCGGTTGACTGTGCCGGGCCTGTTACTCGTCCCGCAGTTCGGGCAGGACCGGGAACCGCCGCGGCGCCACCAGCAGCAGGATGAGCAGCGCGGCGAGGGCGGCGGCCGTCGCGCCGAGGAAGATGTGGTCCACGGCGGCGGCCACGGCCTCGCGCAGGTGGTCGGCGGCGGCCCGGGGGAGCAGCTCCGGCCGGTCCAGCGCCTTCGACACGTCGTCCAAGTGGCCGGGGAGCCCGGGTACGGGGGCGCCCGCCAGCCGGGCCGCGATGGTGGCGTTGGCCACGGCCGCGAGCAGGGCCGCGCCCACGCTCTGGCCGACCTGGCGGCAGAACAGCACCGAGGCCGTGGTGGTGCCCCGCTCGGCCCAGACCACGGTGGACTGCACGCCGACGATCAGCGGGAGCTGGAAGAGCCCGAGGGCGCCGCCCAGCAGCAGCATGATCAGCGCGGGCTGCCACGGCCGGGCCGGATGGGGGATCAGCGTGAAGGAGAAGAGGATCACCGCGGCCAGCGCGATCCCGACGACCGCGGTGTCCCGGAAGCCGATGCGCCGGTAGACGTGCTGGCTGAGCGCGGCGGAGACGGGCCAGCTCAGGGTCATCACGGACATGACCAGCCCCGCGCCGACGGGCCCGAGGCCCAGCACGGACTGCGCGTAGGTCGGCATGAACACCACGGGGGCGACCATCAGCAGGCCGAGCGCCCCCATGGCCAGGTTGACGGCGGCGATGGTGCGCCGGCGCCACACCCAGCCGGGCAGGATCGGCTCCTCGGCACGGCGTTCCACCCGGACCACGACCGCGGCCAGCACCGCGCTCGCCCCCAGCAGCCCCAGCGAGGGCGCGGAGAGCCAGGGCCAGGCCACCCCGCCCTGGACGAGCGCGAACAGCAGCAGTCCGCCGCAGGCGAAGGTGCCCAGCGCCCCCGCCCAGTCGACCGGGCCCCGGCGCCCGGGGGACCGTACGGGCTCGGTCAGGTGGCGCGCGGTCATCCACAGGGCGAGGGCGGCCAGCGGCAGGTTGAGCAGGAAGATCCATCGCCAGTGGGCGTACGAGGCGAGCAGCCCGCCGAGCGCGGGGCCGGCGACGGCCGAGACGGCCCAGACGGTCGACATCCGGGCCTGGATCCTGGGCCGTTCCTTGAGGGGGTACAGGTCGGCGGCCAGGGTCTGGACCGTGCCCTGGAGGGCTCCGCCGCCCAGGCCCTGGACGATCCGGAAGGCGATGAGGGCGGCCATGTTCCAGGCGAGCGCGCACAGCAACGAGCCGACGAGGAACAGGCCCATGCCGAAGAGCAGGACGGGCTTGCGGCCGAAGGTGTCGCACAGCTTCCCGTAGACGGGCAGGGTGACGGTGACGGCCAGCAGGTAACCGGAGAAGAGCCAGGAGAACACCGAGAAGCCGCCGAGCTCGCCGACGATCTGCGGGACGGCGGTGGCGACGATGGTGCCGTCGAGGGCGACGAGCGCCATGGCGAGCATGAGCGAGGCGACGACGGCCCGGCTCGGCGCGACCGGGCCGCCGGGCGGGGCCTGGACTCCGGGCGGGACTTGGGCCCCGGGCGGGATCTTGCCCCCGCTGGGTATGCCGTCCGGGGTTCCCTCCGTACTCGCCCCTGAGCCCACCGAGATTCCTTCCCCCTGCACCTAACCGCGGGGAACACCTTCTCACCGCTGCCGCATCCCGCGGTATCCCCCAGGTCTCGTCACCCGAAGGGTGGAGAACCCCTAGGGGTCCCTCCACACAAGGGGCCAGGGACTGTTCCTCCCGGCGGAGGATGAGGACGAAGCCGGTACGTCTTTAACTGGTTCATATGAGCGGGGGAGCTCGGGGGTGGGGATAACCCCCGGACGGATACGGCGATGGGCACCAGCGCGCCGGACCCCCCTCCCGCCGGAGACTTTCGCTGAGACGCCGCGGGCAATCGCACGCAACCGAACGAGGGGAAACACCGTGACAACGGCTATGACCGAAACCAGGCACGGGGGTACTGGAGGGCATGCAGCCGTCGCGGCCCGGGCGCGGAAGCTCGTCAAGGCATACGGCTCCGGTGAGACGCGCGTCGTCGCCCTCGACGACGTGGACGTGGACATCATGCGCGGGCAGTTCACCGCGATCATGGGCCCCTCCGGCTCCGGCAAGTCCACGCTGATGCACTGCCTCGCCGGCCTCGACACGGTGACCAGCGGCCACATCCACCTGGACGACACCGAGATCACCGGGCTGAAGGACAAGAAGCTCACCCAACTGCGCCGCGACCGGATCGGCTTCATCTTCCAGGCCTTCAACCTGCTGCCCACGCTCAACGCGCTGGAGAACATCACGCTCCCCATGGACATCGCGGGCCGCAAGCCCGACGCGGAGTGGCTCAACCGGGTCGTCGAGACCGTCGGCCTCGCCGGCCGACTCAAGCACCGCCCGACCGAGCTCTCCGGCGGCCAGCAGCAGCGCGTGGCGGTCGCCCGCGCCCTCGCGGCCCGCCCGCAGATCATCTTCGGCGACGAGCCGACCGGAAACCTGGACTCCCGGGCGGGCGCGGAGGTACTGGGCTTCCTGCGCCGCTCGGTGGACGAGCTCGGCCAGACCATCGTCATGGTCACCCACGACCCGGTCGCCGCCTCCTACGCGGACCGCGTCATCTTCCTCGCCGACGGGCGGATCGTCGACGAGATGTACGGGCCCTCCGCCGAGCAGGTCCTCGACCGCATGAAGGACTTCGACGCACGCGGGCGGACGTCATGAGCAACATGGTCCTGAAGACCTCGCGGCGCAACTTCGTCGCGCACAAGGGACGCATGGCGCTCTCCGCCGTCGCCGTCCTGCTCTCCGTCGCCTTCGTCTGCGGCACGCTGGTGTTCACCGACACGATGAACGCCACCTTCGAGAAGTTGTTCGGCGTCACCAGCGCCGATGTGACCGTCAGCCCCAAGTCGGCGAAGGACGCGGAGGAGAACCCGGAGCGCGGCAAGCCCGAGATGCTGGCCGGCTCGGCCGTCGAGCAGGTGAAGAAGGCCGAGGGCGTCAAGAGCGCCGAGGGCGCCGTCATCTCGCTGTCCGTCACGGTCGTCAACTCCAAGAACGAGAACATGGGCTCGACCACCGGTGCCCCGACCATCGCGGGCAACTGGAACGACAACGAGCTCAAGTCGATGAAGATCACCGAGGGTCACGCACCGCGCGGCCCCACCGAGGTGATGGTCGACTCCGACACCGCGGACAAGCACCAGCTGAAGATCGGTGACGAGCTGCGCACGATCGCCGTCACCGGCGACATCCGCGCCAAGATCACCGGCATCACGGCCTTCACCGTGACCAACCCGGGCGCGGCCATCGTCTACTTCGACACCGCCACCGCCCAGCAGGCGCTGCTCGGCTCCCCCGGCTCCTTCACGCACATCAACGTCACCGCCAAGGACGGGGTGAGCGACGAGCAGCTCAAGCAGAACATCGCGACCGCCGTCGGCGCGGACACGTACAAGCTCCAGACCGCCAAGGAAGCCGCGGACGCCAACCGCAAGGAGGTCGGCTCCTTCCTCAACGTCATGAAGTACGTGATGCTCGGCTTCGCCGGGATCGCCTTCCTCGTCGGCATCTTCCTGATCTTCAACACCTTCTCGATGCTGGTCGCCCAGCGCACCCGTGAGATCGGCCTGATGCGCGCCATCGGCGCCGACAGCGGACAGGTCCTGAAGTCCGTGGTCGTCGAGGCCTTCCTCCTCGGCGTCCTCGGCTCGGCCCTGGGCGTCGGCGCGGGCGTGGGCCTGGCCGTCGGCCTGATGAAGCTCATGGGCCAGCTCGGCATGCACCTGTCCACCGACGACCTGACCATCGCCTGGACCACCCCGGTCGTCGGCGTCGTCCTCGGCGTCGTCGTCACCGTCGTCGCCGCCTTCGTCCCGGCCCGCCGGGCCGGCAAGGTCTCCCCGATGGCCGCCCTGCGCGAGTCCGGCACCCCCGGAGACAAGAAGGCCGGCGTGATCCGCGCCGTCCTCGGCCTGGTCCTCACCGCCATCGGCGGCGCCGGGCTCTTCCTGGCCGCCGCCGCCGACAAGGCCGCGCCCGGATCGCTCTGGCTGGGCCTGGGCATCGTCTTCACGCTCATCGGCTTCATCGTGATCGGCCCGCTGCTCGCCGCGGGCGTGGTGCGGGTGCTCTCCGGCGTGGTGCTGCGGCCCTTCGGTTCGGTGGGCCGGCTCGCCGAGCGCAACGCCCTGCGCAACCCGCGCCGCACCGGCGCCACCGCGGCCGCCCTGATGATCGGGCTCGCGCTGGTCGCCTGCCTGTCGGTCGTCGGATCCTCGATGGTGGCCTCCGCCACCGAGGAGCTCGACCAGTCGGTCGGCGCGGACTTCATCGTCGGCGCCCAGACCCCGCAGCCGGTCATGCCGCAGGCCGAGCAGGCGCTGCGGGCCGTCCAGGGCCTGGACCACGTCACCGCCTACCGGCTGGTGGAGGCGAAGATCACCGCCCCCGACGGCTCCACGGAGACCGACGAACTCGGCGCCACCGAGGCGACGTACGCCAAGGACGTCCGGCGCAAGATGGTCGCCGGCGAGCACGCGGCGGCGTACGGCAAGGACTCCATGTCGGTCGGCTCTCAGTACGCCACCAAGCACGGCGTCAAGCTCGGTGACGAGATGACGGTCGCCTTCACCGAAGGCAAGACCGTCAAGCTCAAGGTCACCGCGATCACCAGCGACGAGGGCAACCTCGACAAGGGCATGAAGTTCCTCAGCACCGAGGTCGCCCGGGCGAACCTGCCGGCCGACCGGTTGCCGCTGCCCTTCATGCTGCTGGCCGGCGCGAAGGACGGGGAGTCCGAAGCCGCGTACAAGGCGGTCAAGGCGTCGCTGGCGGAGTACCCGCAGTACGACGTGCGCAACCGGGCCGACTACAAGAAGACCCTCAAGGACCAGGTCGGCCAGATGCTGAACATGGTCTACGGGCTCCTCGGCCTCGCCATCATCGTCGCGGTCCTGGGCGTCGTGAACACCCTCGCCCTGTCGGTGGTCGAGCGGACCCGCGAGATCGGCCTGATGCGCGCCATCGGCCTCTCCCGCCGCCAGCTGCGCCGCATGATCCGCCTGGAGTCGGTGGTCATCGCCCTCTTCGGCGCCCTGCTCGGCCTCGGGCTGGGCATGGGCTGGGGGGCCACCGCGCAGCAGCTGCTCGCGCTCCAGGGCCTGAAGGTGCTGGAGATCCCGTGGCCGACGATCCTCGGGGTGTTCGTCGCCTCGGCCTTCGTGGGCCTGTTCGCCGCACTGGTCCCGGCCTTCCGGGCAGGGCGGATGAACGTACTGAACGCGATCGCGAGCGAGTAGACGCGCCGCGGTCGTTCGGGGGAGGGCGCCGGTCCGGGACCTTGGGTCACGGGCCGGCGCCGCCGTTTCCCCCGCCGCTCCGTCCCGCTACCGGGTCCCGCCGCTCGGTCCCGCCGCTGCGTCCCGCTGCATCAGGACGACTCCGGCGGCCTCGCCCACCAGGGTGTACCGCTGTCCGGGGTGCAGCTGGTGGGCGTAGTCCGTCGGGTCCTCGCCGGCCCACCGCGAGGAGTTGTCCAGGGTGATCCAGTCGGGGACCACGCCCTTGCTGCCCCCGATCCACAGCACGCGGCAGCGCGAGGTCAGCCGGGTCAGAGAGGTGGTGTCCGCCTCCACGGTGGCCCCGTCCGGGATCCGGTCGAGGAGCCGCTCGATGGCCGTGACGCGCGCGGGCTTCTCGTACGTACTCGCCTGCGCGAGCTTGGCGGTGGGCATGCTGGTCGCGCTGAGGGCGAGGGCGGAGGCGAGCACGGCCGTGGGCAGCTGGAGGGCGTACGCGCGCAGCCACGGCCGCTCGCCGCGCCGGACGGTGTCGACGGCGTCGACGAGGGCGAGGGCCACCACCGGCATGAGCACGGCGCTGTAGTGCCAGTCGGTGGACCAGTAGTGGTCGTCCCCGGACAGGAACCGCCAGCCGAGGGTGGGGGCGGCGACCAGCAGCAGCGGCGAGCGCAGGGCGAGCAGCCCGGAGGTGGGGATGAGCACCCAGCCCAGGGTGGCGAGCTTGGTGCCGGTGCCCGCGAACGGACCGGCGCCGTCGATCTTGTCCCAGTAGCCGTAGCCCGCCGGCGCGAAGGCCGGGATGAGGACGGTGAACACCAGCACGGCGAAGACGGCGGCCGCGCCGGCGGTGACAAGCGCGGTCCAGGCGGCCCGCCGGTCGGTGGTCCGGGCCCGCCAGGCCACCACCACGGCCAGGGCGGCCAGCGTGAAGCCGAGGTCCTCCTTGACGAGGACCAGCGGCAGCCCCCACAGCAGGGCGGCCCGCCAGCGCCGCGCGAGCACGGCCTCCAGGGAGAAGGCCAGCAGGGGCATGGCGAAGGCGATCTCGTGGAAGTCGAACTCCACGGCCCGCTGGATGCCCCAGGTCAGCCCGTACGCGACGCCGACGGCGAGACCGCGGGCCCGCCCGAGGAGCCGTCCGGCCGCCCGGGTGACCGGGACGGCGGACAGCGCGAACAGCGCGGCCTGGACGACCAGCAGGGTGACGGGGCCGGGGAAGACCCGGTAGACGGGGGCGGCGAGGGCGATGACCGGGCTGAAGTGGTCCCCGAGGATGTTGGCCCCGGGCCCCTTCAGATCGGCGACGGGCTCCCGCAGGTGCGCGTAGGCGCGGATCGCCTGCTCGAAGATCCCCAGGTCCCAGGAGGCCCAGTCCATCCTCCGGAAGCGCGTGACGGACAGCGCGAGGTACACCAGGAACAGCCCGGCGGCCACCACCCACGGCCCGGCCCACCGGCCCGGCCGTGATCCAGGCCCCGGCCCCGGCCCCGGCTTCGCGGGAGCCGGTGTCACCTGCGCCACACGGGCCGTCGCATCGCTCGTCACGGACTCGTGCTCCTCGGGCCGGCTGGGCTGAGCGCCTGTGGAAGCGGCGCGGCGGCTTCAGACGCTCCTGACCCGCACATCGTAAAGCGGGAGGAACGCGGCCCGCGGCGACCGGCCCGCGGCGGACCGGCCCGGGCGGGTGGCGTCACTCCCCCGTGGGGCGGCGCGCAGCGTCTGTGTAAGGGGAGGCGGTCGGGAGAGGGGCGGGCGTAGGGTGGGAAACCCCGGCCCGTACGACGTGTCGGGTCCTTCGCGTTGCCCCTACCGGATGGAAAGCCCCCCTTCATGAGCCTGCACGGACTGCTCGACGCCGTCACCCGGGACCCCGCCCTCGCCGAGGCGGTCACCGCGGCCGGAGAAGGCAACCGCATGCACGTGGACCTGGTCGGCCCCGCCGCCGCGCGGCCCTTCGCCATCGCCGCGCTGGCCCGGCAGACCGGGCGGACGGTGCTCGCGGTCACCGCCACCGGGCGCGAGGCCGAGGACCTGGCCGCGGCGCTGCGCTCCCTGCTGCCGCCGGACGAGGTGGTGGACTACCCCTCCTGGGAGACGCTGCCGCACGAACGGCTCAGCCCGCGCAGCGACACGATGGGCCGTCGCCTCGCCGTCCTGCGCCGGCTCGTGCACCCCAGCAAGGACGACCCGGCGGCGGGCCCGGTGAGCGTGATCGTCGCGCCGATCCGGTCCGTGCTCCAGCCGCAGGTCAAGGGGCTGGGGGAGCTCGCCCCGGTCAGCCTGCGCCAGGGCGGGAGCGCCGACCTCGGGGAGATCACCGAGGCCCTGGCCGCGGCGGCGTACGCGCGCGTCGAGCTCGTCGAGAAGCGCGGCGAGTTCGCCGTGCGCGGCGGCATCCTCGACGTGTTCCCGCCCACCGAGGAACACCCGCTGCGCATCGAGTTCTGGGGCGACGAGGTCGAGGAGATCCGCTACTTCAAGGTCGCCGACCAGCGCTCGCTGGAGGTGGCCGAGCACGGACTGTGGGCCCCGCCCTGCCGGGAGCTGCTGCTGACCGAGGAGGTACGGGAGCGGGCCGCGGCCCTCGCCGAGGCGCACCCGGAGCTCGGTGAGCTGCTGAACAAGATCGCCGAGGGGATCGCCGTAGAGGGCATGGAGTCCCTCGCCCCGGTCCTGGTCGACGACATGGAACTGCTGATCGACGTCCTGCCGGCCGGGGCGATGGCCGTCGTCTGCGACCCGGAGCGGGTACGGACCCGGGCCGCCGACCTCGTGGCCACGTCCCAGGAGTTCCTCATGGCCTCCTGGGCCGCCACGGCGGGCGGCGGCCAGGCCCCCATCGACGTCGGCGCGGCCTCGCTGCGCGGGATCGCGGACGTCCGCGACCGGGCCCGCGAGCTGGACATGATGTGGTGGTCGGTCTCCCCCTTCGCCGCCGACGAGGTGACGGGCGGGACGTTGGCATCAGCCGACGAGCCGGCGGTGCTCAAGCTCGGCATGCACGCCCCCGAGGCCTACCGCGGCGACACCGCCCGGGCCCTGGCCGACACCAAGGGCTGGATCGCCGACGGCTGGCGCACCGTCTACCTCACCGAAGGCCACGGCCCGGCCGCCCGCACCGTCGAGGTGCTCGGGGGCGAGGGCATCGCGGCCCGGCTGGAGCCGGAACTGAACGTCCTGGAGCCGAGCCTGGTCCACGTCGCCTGCGGCTCGCTCGACAACGGCTTCGTCGACCCGGCACTGAAGATCGCCGTACTGACCGAGACCGACCTGACCGGGCAGCGCACCGCCACCAAGGACCTCGGCCGGATGCCGACCCGGCGCCGCAAGACGATCGACCCGCTGACCCTGGAGGCCGGGGACTACATCGTCCACGAGCAGCACGGCGTGGGCCGCTACGTCGAGATGGTCCAGCGGACGGTGCAGGGCGCCACCCGCGAGTACCTCCTCGTCGAGTACGCGCCGGCCAAGCGCGGGCAGCCCGGCGACCGGCTCTACATCCCCACCGACCAGCTGGAGCAGGTCACCAAGTACGTCGGCGGCGAGGCCCCGACCCTGCACCGGCTCGGCGGCGCCGACTGGACGAAGACCAAGGCGCGCGCCAAGAAGGCGGTCAAGGAGATCGCCGCCGACCTCATCAAGCTCTACAGCGCGCGCATGGCCGCCCCCGGCCACACCTTCGGCCCCGACACGCCCTGGCAGCGCGAACTGGAGGACGCCTTCCCGTACGCGGAGACGCCCGACCAGCTGACCACGATCGCCGAGGTCAAGGAGGACATGGAGAAGTCGGTCCCGATGGACCGGCTGATCTGCGGCGACGTCGGCTACGGCAAGACCGAGATCGCCGTGCGCGCCGCCTTCAAGGCGGTGCAGGACGGCAAGCAGGTCGCCGTCCTCGTGCCCACGACCCTCCTCGTGCAGCAGCACTTCGGGACCTTCTCCGAGCGCTACAGCCAGTTCCCGGTCAACGTGAAGGCGCTGTCCCGCTTCCAGAGCGACACCGAGTCCAAGGCCACCCTGGAGGGCCTGAAGGAGGGCTCGGTGGACGTGGTCATCGGCACCCACCGGCTCTTCTCGCAGGAGACCCGCTTCAAGGACCTGGGCCTGGTCATCGTCGACGAGGAACAGCGGTTCGGCGTCGAGCACAAGGAGCAGCTGAAGAAGCTGCGCGCCAACGTCGACGTGCTGACCATGTCCGCGACCCCGATCCCGCGCACCCTGGAGATGGCGGTGACCGGCATCCGCGAGATGTCGACGATCACCACCCCGCCGGAGGAACGCCACCCGGTCCTGACCTTCGTCGGCCCGTACGAGGAGAAGCAGATCGGTGCGGCCATCCGCCGTGAACTGCTGCGCGAAGGACAGTGCTTCTACATCCACAACCGGGTCGAGTCCATCGACCGGGCGGCCGCCAAGCTGCGCGAGATCGTGCCCGAGGCGCGGATCGCGACGGCGCACGGCCAGATGTCCGAGCAGGCCCTGGAGCAGGTCGTCGTCGACTTCTGGGAGAAGAAGTTCGACGTGCTGGTGTCGACGACGATCGTCGAGTCGGGCATCGACATCTCCAACGCCAACACCCTGATCGTCGAACGCGGCGACAACTTCGGCCTGTCGCAGCTGCACCAGCTGCGGGGCCGCGTCGGACGCGGCCGCGAGCGCGGGTACGCGTACTTCCTCTACCCGCCGGAGAAGCCGCTGACTGAGACGGCGCACGAGCGGCTCGCGACGATCGCCCAGCACACCGAGATGGGCGCCGGCATGTACGTGGCGATGAAGGACCTGGAGATCCGCGGCGCGGGCAACCTGCTCGGCGGCGAGCAGTCCGGCCACATCGCGGGCGTCGGCTTCGACCTCTACATCCGCATGGTCGGCGAGGCCGTGGCCGATTACCGGGCCGCCGTGGAGGGCGGCGTGGAGGAGGAGCCGCCGCTGGAGGTGAAGATCGAGCTGCCGGTCGACGCGCACGTCCCGCACGATTACGCGCCGGGCGAGCGGCTGCGCCTCCAGGCGTACCGGTCCATCGCCTCCGCCAACTCCGAGGCGGACATCAAGGCCGTGCGGGAGGAACTCACCGACCGCTACGGCAAGCTGCCGGAGCCGGTGGAGAACCTGCTGCTGGTGGCCGGCCTGCGGATGCTGGCCCGGGCCTGCGGGGTCGGTGACATCACCCTCCAGGGCAACAACGTCCGCTTCGGGCCGGTGGAGTTGCGCGAGTCGCAGGAGCTGCGGCTCAAGCGGCTCTACCCGGGAGCGGTGCTGAAGCCCGCCACCGGGCAGGTGCTGATCCCGCGCCCGAAGGCGGGCAAGATCGGCGGCAAGCCGGTGGTGGGGCGCGAACTGCTGGCCTGGACCGGGGAGTTCCTCACCACGATCCTGGGGTCCTGACGCTCCTGGGGTCCTGACGACCGTGGAGTCCGGGCGCCCGCGCGGGCGCCCGGCCTCCACGGCGGGTTTCGGAAGGTCGCCCGTCGGCGGGTGGATCAGCCCAGCTGGTCCGCGTCGATGACGTCCGCGCCGGTCGGGGCGTCCGCCTTCACCGGCTTGTTGAAGCCGGTGAAGGCGATCTCCCCGGGCTCCTTGCCGGTGTTGGAGGCCTTGAGCAGGTACGGCTCGCCGTGGGTGGCCACCAGCAGGGTCTCGGTGCCGTCGGTGGTCTTCGTGGTCAGGGTGAGGGCCTCCTGGCCGTCGACCGTGGTGACCCCGTCCTTCTTCGCGCCCTTGCTCTCGTCGAACTCCTTGAGCAGCTCGTCCAGGTCGCACAGGGCGGAGAGCTCCTTGGCGTCCTCGTCGTCGCCCTTCGACTTCAGCCAGTGGCCGGCCAGCTGCTTGACCGCCTCGTCCGCCTGCGCCTTGGGCAGGTCCTTCAACTGGGAGCGGTAGAAGGGCTCGTCGGCCTTGACGAACACGAACTCGGCGTTGCGGATGAGCTCGAAGGAGCCCTCGTCGCTGGAGATCGTGCCCTTGCAGTCGCCGGACTTGCTGACCGCCATGTTCAGCTGCATGGCCTTGCCCTCGTCCCAGACCTTGCCGCTGACGGTGAGGGAGGACGCGCCGCGCAGGGCGGTCACGGACTTGTCGGCCACCTGGGAGCCGCTCAGGTCGGGGAACGGCCCGGAGGCGGCGCATCCGGCGAGCCCGAGCCCGGCGGCGCAGGCGAGGGCGGTGGTGGCGGTCAGGCGGCGGAGGGTACGCATGGGGACTCTTTCGGGCAGGAAAAGGAGGCGAGCGGAAAGGGGGGCGCTGGGAAGGGTAAGGGGACGGCCGATGAAGCGGAAGGTGAGGGTCCGTTTAACTCGGGCGGGACTCGTCCGGCTTCTGTCCGACGCGCCGGTCCCAGAAGATCCGGCCACCCGCGACGGCCTGTCGGACGGCACACCGGCCCCCGGGTGAACGGCCGTGCTGCGACCCTGCAACGGTTGCGCCCATCCCCTCACCCGCGGCCGGAAACGCTGTATACCCTCAGACCCGAAAACCTCTTCCGCACGGCCTGTCAGGAGCAGCGATGCACGGCCCCGGCCTCCCGCCGCAGCACGGTCCCCGGCCCACCTCCGGGGGCGTGGTGGTACTGCGCGTGCTGTTCACGCTGCTGCCCATCCTGAGCTGCGGCTTCCTCGCCTGGGGCTCGATGCTGCGGCTCGCACTGGTCACCCGCAAGGCCCGCGACTGGGTGCTGATGGGCATCAGCTGCGTCCTCGCCGTCTTCTGGTTCGTGATGTTCGGCCTCGACCCGACGGCCGAAGTCACCGGCTGGCAGAGCGACGTCGGGGGCTTCGGCACGCTCGTCACCGGCTTCGCGGTCTGCGTGTACTTCCTCGTCGCCGACATCCGCCACCACGAGGCGCGGGCCGCCGCGGCCGCGCCGTGGTACCCCGTGCAGCCCGCCCCGTACGTCCCGCCCGCTCCCGCCTACGGGTACCCGCCCGCCCAGGCGGCCACCCAGGCGACCACCCCGACACCGGTCCCGGCCCCCGCCCCGCCGCGCGTGCCGCCGCAGACCGCGCCGGCCCCGCGCATCGGGCAGGTGCGCGCCGAGCTCGACGAGCTCAGCGAACTGCTGCGCAAGCAGACCCCGCCGCCCGGCGGCCCCGGCCATGACCCGAACCGCACCGCGATCCAGGACCCCCACCAGTGACCGACCGGCTCATCGGCGACCGCTACCAGCTCGCCTCCATCCTGGGCCAGGGCGGCATGGGCCAGGTCTGGACGGCCTACGACCGGCGCCTGGACCGGCGGGTCGCCGTCAAGCTGCTGCGCCCCGACAAGGTGGCCGGCCCCGGCACGGTCGCCGAGGAGCTGCGCCGCCGCTTCGTGCGCGAGTGCCGGGTCACGGCGCAAGTCGACCATCCCGGTCTGGTCACCGTGCACGACGCGGGCAGCGACGGCGACGAGCTCTTCCTCGTCATGGGATACGTCGAGGGCGCCGACCTCGCCGACCACCTCGCCGCGCACGGTCCCTACCCCTGGCCGTGGGCGGTCGCCGTCGCCGCGCAGCTGTGCTCGGTCCTGTCGGCCGTGCACGCGGTGCCGATCGTCCACCGCGACCTGAAGCCGCGCAACGTGATGGTCCGCCCGGACGGGACCGTCCTGGTCCTGGACCTCGGCGTGGCCTCGGTGATGGACACGGACACCACCCGTCTCACCAGCACCGGCTCGCCCATCGGCAGCCCCGCGTACATGGCACCCGAGCAGGCCATGGGCGGCGCGGTGGGCCCGTACACCGACCTCTACGCCCTCGGCGTGCTGCTCTACGAACTCCTCAGCGGCAACGTCCCCTTCGCGGGTTCCACCGCGCTGGGCGTGCTGCACCGCCACCTGTACGAGCCCCCGCTCCCGGTCCGGCCGCTGCGTCCGGAGATCCCGCCGCAGCTGGAGGCGCTCCTGCTGCGCCTGCTCGCCAAGGACCCGCAGGACCGGCCCGCCTCCGCGCAGGAGGTGTACGAGGCCCTCGCCCCGCTGCTGCCCGCCCGCGGCGGCGCGGTCCCGGTCGGCCCGCTCGACCCGACCCGGCCGTTCCTGCGCCCCCAGGCGCCCTGGCCGGACCGGGCCGCGGTCGTACCGCCCCGGCCCAGCGTCCCGCCGACGCCGACGCCGACGCCGACGCCCATGCCCACGCCGCCGAAGCCGGACGTGCCCGGCGCGGTCGACGAGGCCCGCAAGCTCCTGGACGAGGGCCGGCTCACCCAGGCCGTGGACATCCTCGGCGGCATCCTCCCGGCGGCGGCCGCCGAGCACGGGGAGCACTCCCCGGTGGTCCGCTCCCTGCGCAAGCAGTACGCGGCCACGCTGATGGACGACGGGCAGTACCGCCGCGCCCTGCCGGAACTGCGCCGCCTCGCGGAGGCGTTCCCGGCGGGCGACGCCCAGGCGCTGCGGCTGCGCTACGACGCGGCCCAGTGCCTGGAGCAGCTCGGCGAACCGGCGGCCGCGCTGGCGGAGTACCGCTCGCTGCTCCCGCTCTTCGAGAACCACTACGCCAACCCGGACCCGGGCCTGCCCCTGGAGGTCCGCCGCCGGATCGCGCACCTGCAGCTCTCCCTCGGCGACCGCCAGGCGGCGCACGACACCCTGGCCCGGCTGCTGTTCGACGCCGAACGCCTGCACGGCCCCGCGCACCCCTTCCCCGCCGAGATACGCCGCACCCTGCACTGGCTCGGTCAGGTGCGCTGACGCCGGCCCCTGACGCGGGAGGCGGGGCCGCCCGCGGGGCGCACCCCAACACCCCGGGAATCGTTGGGCGAAGTAGTGGCTCGGATCACCGTGACCTCATACCATCGATCACCGCACGGCCCTTGTGCACCGACGCACAATCTCCCGGCCCTGGAGGCTCCTTTGCACCGTCGCACTGCGCTCTCCGTCTCCACCGCCCTGCTCCTGGCGGCGCCCCTGCTCTCCGCCTGCTCGGGCGAGGCCCGGCCCGGCACCGCGGCCGTCGTCGGCGGCGAACGGATCACCACCTCCGCACTCCAGTCCCAGGTCAAGGACGTGCGCGCCGCACAGAACCGGGCCGGGCAGAGCGCCGCCGAGCTCATCGCGAGTACCCCCAACCTGGAGCGGCAGAAGCTCGACGCGATGCTCCAGAGCCGGATCATCGACAAGATGGCCCGCACCGCCGGGCTCACCGCCACCGAGAAGGACATCGAGGACGAGCGCGCGGCGTACGTCACCGAGAACGGCGGGCAGGAGCAGTTCGAGGCACTGCTCCTGCAGAAGGGCGCCATGGCCCCCGGCCAGGTCGAGCGCTTCCTCAGGGACCGGGTGCTGCTGACCAAGCTGTCCGAGAAGTACGGCAACGGGAAGCTGGAGGAGCCCGCCCGGGCTGCCGTCACGGCGCTGCACATCGAGATCAACCCGCGCTACGGCTCCTGGGACGCCAAGCAGATCAAGCTCGGCGTCGGGGACACCCCCTGGATCGCCCAGCGGACCCGTCCCGAGCAGGCCCCCGCCGGAGCCTGACACCGCCCGCCGGAGGTAGGTTCGGAGGGTGACCGACCACTCCGAGCCGACCGCCGCCGAGCCGACCGCCGCAGAGCCCGCGGCCGCCGAGCCCACCGGCCGTATCGTCCTGCTGACCACCAGCCACCGGGTCGCCCCCGGCGTGCTGTCCTGGCCGGCGTGGCAGACCCTGCACGCCGCGGACCGGGTGCTGTGCGCCGACCCCGGCCACCCGCAGCTGCCCTACCTGCGCGAGGCGGGCATCGAGGTCGCGTACGAGACCCCGGACGCGCACGCGCTGGTCGAGGCCTGCGCGGGCGGCCGCACCGTCGTGGTGCTCCCGGGCGGCGAGGGCGACCAGCGGCTCACCGACGGGCTGGCCCGGCTGGCCGGCTCGGGCCGGGTCTCCATGCCGGACCTGGAACTGCTGCCCGGCTCGTACGACCTGCCGGGTGCCCGCCTGCTCGACCTGGTCCAGGTGATGGACCGGGTCCGGCGCGAGTGCCCGTGGACCTCCCGCCAGACCCACAGGGGCCTGGCCAAGTACGCGATCGAGGAGGCGTACGAGCTCGTCGAGGCCATCGAGGACGGGAGCCGGGAGGAGCTGCGGGAGGAACTGGGCGACGTCCTGCTCCAGGTGGTCTTCCACGCGCGGATCGCCCAGGAGCACGAGGATCCGGACGCCGCCTTCTCCATCGACGACGTGGCCGGGGCCCTGGTGGAGAAGCTGATCCACCGGCACCCGCACGTCTTCGGCGACGCGCAGGCGCAGACGCCGCAGGACGTGCACGAGCACTGGCAGCGGACCAAGGCGATCGAGAAGCAGCGGGAGTCGGTCACCGACGGGATCCCCGTGGGCCAGCCGGGTCTCGCGCTCGCGGCCAAGCTCGCGGGCCGCGTCCGCGCGGGCGGGCTGGCCGTGGAACTGCCCCGCGGCGAGGGCGTCGGGTACGAACTGCTGGAGCTGGCGGCGCGGGCCGAGGAGGCGGGCATCGACCCGGAGACCGCGCTGCGCGCGGCGGCCCGCGTCTACCGCGACGCGATCCGGGCGGCCGAGGGCGTCGGGGAGACGCCCTCGCCGGACGACCCCCTGGACGAGTAGGCCGTCGCCTCCCGGGCGCGCGGCTCAGGAACCGCTCGCCGCAGCCCAGGGGGCGCCCGCCCGGCCCCTGGCCCGCGCCCCGGCGGGCCCGGCCGCATGGGGCGGCGGTCCGGGGCCGGGATACGGTCGTCACGTGCACGAGCAGACCCCCGCAGCCCCAGCCGACCCCCCTGCCACCGAGGGCCCGACCCTCTTCGACTGGGAGTTCGCGACCGACCCGTACCCCGCCTATGCATGGCTGCGCGAGCACTCCCCGGTGCACCGCACCAAGCTCCCCAGCGGGGTCGAGGCCTGGCTGGTCACCCGCTACGCCGATGCCCGCCAGGCCCTGGCCGACCAGCGGCTCAGCAAGAATCCGGCGCACCACGCGGAGCCCGCGCACGCCAAGGGCAAGACCGGGATCCCGGGGGAGCGCAAGGCGGAGCTGATGACGCACCTGCTCAACATCGACCCGCCGGACCACACCCGGCTGCGGCGGCTGGTGTCGAAGGCGTTCACGCCGCGCAGGGTCGCCGAGTTCACCCCGCGGGTGCAGGCGCTCACCGATCACCTGATCGACCAGTTCGCGGGGAAGGGGGAGGCGGACCTCATCCACGAGTTCGCCTTCCCGCTGCCGATCTACGCCATCTGCGAGATGCTCGGCGTACCGCGCGAGGACCAGGACGACTTCCGTGACTGGGCGGGGATGATGATCCGCCACGGCGGCGGCCCGCGCGGCGGGGTCGCCCGGTCGGTCAAGCAGATGCGCACCTACCTCGGCGAGCTCATCCACCGCAAAAGGGATGATCTGGGCGACGACCTGATCTCCGACCTGATCCGGGCGAGCGACCACGGCGACCACCTGACGGAGGGCGAGGCCACCGCCATGGCCTTCATCCTGCTCTTCGCCGGCTTCGAGACGACCGTGAACCTCATCGGCAACGGCGTCCACGCCCTCTTCATGAACCCCGGCCAGCGCGAGCGCCTCCAGCTCTCCCTCGGCGCCGGCGAGAGCGGGCTGCTGGCCACCGGTGTCGAGGAACTGCTGCGCTACGACGGTCCGGTGGAGCTGGCGACCTGGCGTTTCGCCACCGAGCCGCTGACCCTCGGCGGCCGGGAGATCGCGGTCGGCGACCCGGTCCTGGTCGTCCTCGCGGCCGCCGACCGGGACCCCGAGCGGTTCACCGATCCGGACACCCTGGACCTCTCCAGGACGGACAACCAGCACCTCGGGTACGGGCACGGGATCCACTACTGCGTGGGCGCCCCGCTCGCGCGACTTGAAGGACAGACCGCGCTCGCGACTTTGCTCACGCGTCTGCCAGATCTGGAACTGGCTGTTCCGCCCGAAGACCTGCGCTGGCGCGGCGGATTGATCATGCGTGGCCTGCGCACTCTTCCCGTCCGCTTCACACCTCGAAACGATTGAGCGCGAACTGACCCGAAGTCAGTTCCCGACCGAACTTGTGACAATCGTTCGAAGGCCGCTAGGTTCTGCCGTTACCCCGCCGTTATGCGAAAGGTGCACCTTCATGCGTTCCGGGAACGGCCGCCACAGACGACCCCGCCAGGTCCCCGCGCTGGTAGTCACAGCCGGCGTCACTGGCTCCGCGCTGGCCCTGCCGCTGCTAGCCGCCACCCAGGCCTCCGCCGCCGACACGTCGACGTGGGACAAGGTCGCCGAATGCGAGAGCGGTGGCACCTGGAGTGCCAACCTCGGCAACGGCTCGTACGGCGGGCTCCAGTTCACCCAGGAGCAGTGGCAGAACGCCGGCGGGCTCGACTTCGCCGAGCGCGCCGACCTCGCGAGCAGGTCCCAGCAGATCGCCGTGGCCGAGCGGGTGCTCGCCTCGCAGGGGCCGCAGGCGTGGCCGCTGTGCGCCACCTCCGCCGGACTGGACCGGCAGGGCCCCGCCGCGGCGGTGGACCCCGGTCTGCCCGGCACCTCCGGGACGATCGCGCCCTCCCCGTCCCGCCCGGACGACACCGTGCCCTCCCGCGCGGGTGAGCGGCCGGCCATCGACTTCGGGGCGCCGACCGCGACGGGGCCGGTGGTCCCGAGTCCGTCCGGCTCCCCCTCGTACCTGATTCCCGACGCGCCGTCCGTCGGACTGCCCGTCATGCCCGTGCCGGACGCCCCGTCGGCGCCGGTCGTCCCGGCCGATCCGACCGCGCCCCCGGCGACCCCCGGCGACCCGGCCGCGCCCACGACGCCGGTCGCGCCGACGACTCCGGCCGTCCCGGCGGACCCGAGCGCGCCCGCGACCCCCGGTCAGCCTTCGGCGGACCCGACGGCCCCGGCGGCCGGGGACGCCACCCCGGCCGAGGGCAGCGGCAAGCACCGCGGCGAGCCCGCCCCCGAGGCGGCCGCGCCGTCTGACGCGCCGTCGGTGCCCACGTACACGGTGCGGGCGGGTGACAGCCTGGCCGCCATCGCGGATGCCAAGGGCGTGAAGGGCGGCTGGAACCAGCTCTACCAGGCCAATGAGCAGGTCATCGGCGGGGACGCCGACCTGATCAAGCCTGGTCAGAATCTGGATCTAACCGTGCAATAAGGGCACTTGAGCAGCCCGAAAAGGCGGGAATGTCGGTTATCGGCAAGTGAGACATGTGTCTCTTCCGGTCAACTGGCGTGTCCCGCCCCGAGGCTGCGGCAAACCCCGGCCTCACCTGCGCAAACACCCCCACAAGGAGCGCAAGTAGGGGCCGTCTCTCCCCGATGTCCCTCGTTGAACATCGGGGAGAGACCTGTCTACCTTCTGAATCGCTCGCCACCGCGAGCTCCTTCGACCGCATCGCCGAATCCTGCCGGCGGACGGGGGGAACAGTCGTCGCGCAAGCGCCGAAGGCAGGAGCGGGGGAACCAAGGTAGGCGCCGGGAGCGGCCGTTGAGAGACGGTCACGCCACCGGCTTGGGGTTAAGCGGTGCGGCTGGTCCGCAGCGCCGGGCACTCATCAGCTCGAACCCGACAGCTCACCTCGCAGGCGTCGGTGAGGAGAAACCTCATGCTGCTTTCCGGCAAGGGCAAGCACCGTCGCGGCTCCAAGGCCGTCCGCATCGTCACGCTCGCCGGTGTCGCCGGTGTGGCCGTGGCCGCCCCGCTGATGGCCGCGGGCACCGCCTCCGCCGCGACCGCCTCCGAGTGGGACAAGGTCGCGCAGTGCGAGGCCGGTGGCAACTGGGCCATCAACACGGGCAACGGCTACTACGGCGGCCTGCAGTTCTCGTCCTCGACGTGGGCCGCGTACGGAGGCAAGGCGTACGCCGCGCAGGCCAACCAGGCCTCGAAGTCCCAGCAGATAGCCATCGCCGAGAAGGTCCTCAAGGGCCAGGGCAAGGGCGCCTGGCCGCACTGCGGCGTGGGCCTGTCGAACTCCTCCTACACCGGCGGCGGGTCCACCGAGACCCCGAAGACCGTCAAGCCGAAGGCCGACTCGAAGAAGACCGAGCAGAAGGCCGCGCCGAAGAAGGACACCACCAAGCGCGCCGAGGCCCCGACCACCCGCTCCGAGCGCGCCGAGGCTCCGGCCGCGCCGAAGACGGGCAACGGCTCGTACGAGGTCAAGTCCGGTGACACCCTCGGCACCATCGCCGACGCCAACGGCGTCCAGGGCGGCTGGGAGAAGCTGTTCGAGCTGAACAAGGACATCGTCTCGGACGCCGACCTGATCTACCCGGGCCAGAAGCTGAAGCTCAGCTGAACACTGCGGCCCTAGCCGCAGGAGCCCGTGGCCGCGGGAGCCCGATCCGCAGGAGCCCGAACGGCACGCACGACGTCCCACCGCCCGGCGCGTTCGTCCCCACGCGCCGGGCGGCGGTGTGTGCGCCGACGCGATCCGCGCTCCCCGAACCGGCTCCGTATGTCCCGGAAGAGGGGTATTCGGTCCCTTTTTCGTCCCAGGACCCGGGCGGTCGGCAGGTCGAGTCCCCGGATCCGGTTAGGCTCTAGTCGGCAAGGCCATCCCACGGCCTGACGCCACCGCACACCCAGCGTCACATCCCAGAAGGAGATGCTCGTGCCGTCCATCGACGTCGTCGTAGCCCGGGAAATCCTGGACTCCCGAGGCAACCCCACGGTCGAGGTCGAGGTGGGCCTCGACGATGGCAGCACCGGCCGTGCTGCAGTTCCGTCCGGCGCCTCCACCGGTGCATTCGAGGCCATCGAGCTCCGTGACGGTGACCCCAACCGTTACTTCGGCAAGGGTGTCGAGAAGGCCGTCCTCGCCGTCATCGAGCAGATCGGCCCGGAGCTCGTCGGCTACGACGCCACCGAGCAGCGGCTGATCGACCAGGCCATGTTCGACCTGGACGCCACCGACAACAAGGGCTCGCTCGGCGCCAACGCCATCCTCGGCGTCTCCCTCGCCGTCGCGCACGCCGCGTCCGAGGCCTCGGACCTTCCGCTCTTCCGCTACCTCGGCGGCCCGAACGCGCACCTGCTGCCCGTTCCGATGATGAACATCCTCAACGGTGGGTCGCACGCCGACTCCAACGTGGACATCCAGGAGTTCATGATCGCCCCGATCGGCGCGGAGTCCTTCTCCGAGGCGCTGCGCTGGGGTGCCGAGGTCTACCACACCCTCAAGAAGGTCCTGCACACCAAGGGCCTGTCCACCGGTCTCGGTGACGAGGGCGGCTTCGCGCCCAACCTGGAGTCCAACCGCGCCGCGCTCGACCTCATCATCGAGGCCATCAAGCAGGCCGGCTACACCCCGGGCAAGGACATCGCGCTCGCGCTCGACGTCGCCGCGTCCGAGTTCTACAAGGACGGCAAGTACGAGTTCGAGGGCCAGTCCCGCTCGGCCGCCGAGATGACCGACTACTACGCCGAGCTCGTCGACGCGTACCCGCTGGTCTCCATCGAGGACCCGCTGTTCGAGGACGACTGGGCCGGCTGGAAGACCATCACCGACCGCCTGGGCTCCAAGGTCCAGATCGTCGGCGACGACCTCTTCGTCACCAACCCGGAGCGCCTGGCCCGCGGCATCGAGGAGGGCTCCGCGAACGCCCTGCTCGTGAAGGTGAACCAGATCGGTTCCCTGACCGAGACCCTCGACGCCGTCGAGATGGCCCAGCGCAACGGCTTCAAGTGCATGATGTCGCACCGCTCCGGCGAGACCGAGGACGTCACCATCGCCGACCTCGCCGTCGCCGTGAACTGCGGCCAGATCAAGACCGGCGCCCCGGCCCGCTCGGACCGCGTCGCCAAGTACAACCAGCTGCTGCGCATCGAGGAGATCCTGGACGACGCCGCGGTGTACGCGGGCCGCTCCGCCTTCCCGCGCTTCAAGGGCTGATCACGGGCCGATCCCCAAGACGGGGTCCCGGCCTCCGTACGTCCCCGCACTCGGTCCCGTACCGTGTGCGGGGACGTATTGCGTAGTGCGCACACAGGGGAGGCGGATCAATGGCCGGGAACCGGGATCGGTTCTCCACCTTCTCCACCGCGACCAGGCTCAAGCAGCTCGGCGAGCGGACCGCCGCTCACGTCTACCGCTCGCAGTCGCGCCGCCAGGTCCGCCGCAGCCGGCTCACCGGCCGCGCCGCGCTCCTGGTGCTCGTCCTCTGTACGCTGGTCGTCGCCCTCGCGTATCCGATGCGCCAGTACGTCTCCCAGCGCTCGGAGATCGCGGCGCAGCAGCGGTCCGCCGCCGCCGCGCGGGACCGCCTGGAGCGGCTGCGCGACGAGAAGGCCCGCTGGCAGGACGACGCGTACGCGGAGCAGCAGGCGCGCAGGCACCTGCACTTCCTGCGCCCGGGGGAGATCGGCTACATCATGAGCGACCCCGGGTCCCAGCCCCCGGAGCCGCACCGGACCGGCCAGGCCGGCTCGGACCGCCCCTGGTACTCCAACGTCTGGGACGGCGTCGACAAGGCCGACCGCCCGGGCGAGTGAGCACCCGCACCCCACCGCAGCACCCATCCACGAGAACGAAGAGACTTCCTCCAGGCATGCAGACGCCCCCGCCCCAGACCGACCGGACCGAGCCGACCGACGCGGACATCGAAGCGTTCCAGCAGCAGCTCGGCCGCCCGCCGCGCGGGCTGCGCGCCATCGCGCACCGCTGCCCCTGCGGACAGCCGGACGTGGTGGAGACCGCCCCGCGGCTCCCCGACGGCACGCCCTTCCCGACGCTGTACTACCTGACGTGCCCGCGCGCGGCCTCCGCCATCGGCACGCTGGAGGCCAACGGCGTGATGAAGGAGATGCAGGCCCGGCTCGCCGAGGACCCTGAGCTCGCCGCCGCCTACCGGGCCGCGCACGAGGACTACATCCGGCGCCGCGACGCCATCGAGGTGCTCCAGGGCTTCCCGAGCGCCGGCGGGATGCCCGACCGCGTGAAGTGCCTGCACGTGCTGGTGGGCCACTCCCTGGCCGCCGGCCCGGGCGTGAACCCGTTCGGCGACGAGGCCCTGGCGATGCTGCCGCAGTGGTGGGCCAAGGGCCCCTGCGTCACCCCGTGCGGGGCCGAGGGGGAGTCCGAGTGACCCGGGTCGCGGCCGTCGACTGCGGTACGAACTCCATCCGGCTCCTGGTCGCGGACTACGACCCGCGGACCGGCGAGCTCGCGGAACTGGACCGCCGGATGGTCATCGTCCGGCTCGGCCAGGGCGTGGACAGGACCGGGCGCCTGGCGCCGGAGGCGCTGGAGCGCACCTTCGCCGCCTGCCGGGAGTACGCCGAGGTCATCAAGGAGTTCGGCGCGGAGCAGGTGCGTTTCGTGGCGACCTCCGCCTCCCGGGACGCCGAGAACCGCGAGGACTTCGTACGGGGCGTCATGGACATCCTGGGCGTCGAGCCCGAGGTGATCTCCGGTGAGCAGGAGGCGGAGTTCTCCTTCACCGGCGCCACCAAGGAGCTGGCCGCCCACGAGCACCTGGAGCGGCCGTTCCTGGTGGTGGACATCGGCGGCGGCTCGACGGAGTTCGTGGTCGGCGACGACCACGTGCGGGCCGCCCGCTCCGTGGACGTCGGCTGCGTCCGGATGACCGAGCGCCACCTGGTGGTGGACGGGGCCGTCTCGGACCCGCCGACCCCGGCGCAGATCGCCGCCATACGGGCCGATATCGAGGCGGCCCTGGACCTGGCGGCCGAGAGCGTCCCGCTGGCCGAGGCGCGGACCCTGGTGGGCCTGGCCGGCTCGGTGACCACGGTCGCCGGGATCGCGCTCGGGCTGCCCGAGTACCTCTCCTCGCGGATCCACCACTCCCGGATCTCCTACGAGCAGGTCCGCGAGATCAGCGAGCGGATGCTGGCCGCGACGCACGCCGAGCGCGCGGCGATCCCTGTGATGCACCCGGGCCGGGTGGACGTGATCGGCGCCGGTGCGCTGGTCCTGCTCGCGATCATGGAGCGCATCGGGGCCTCGGAGGTCGTCGTGTCGGAGCACGACATCCTGGACGGCATCGCGATCAAGACCGCGGAAGAGGTCGAGGCCGCCAAGCGGCGTTCCGACCTGCCGCACCACTGAACGACACGGCGCTCCGGTCCTCCGACCCGGAGCGCCGTCGCCGTGCCGGGCTCAGAGGGTGCGGTAGACGTCGCGCCGGTCGCTGACCTTGACGACGAGGATGACGAGCTCGCCGTCCAGCACCTGGTAGGCGATCCGGTAACTGCCCACCCGGAGCCGGTAGAGGCCGGAGGGGCCGGTGAGCTCCTTGATGTCGGCGTCCTCCCGGTACGGATCGTCTTCCAGCGCGGTCAGTGCGGCGAGGATGCGCATCGCGGCCGGCCTGTCGATGGCCCGGAGCTGCCGCTGTGCGGCGGTGGTGAACCGGAACGCGTCTTCACGCCGCGCCCTCACCCCGTTCGCTGAACAGGTCGGCCAGGAGCTCGGCCACGGAAACGGTCGGCCCGCCTTCGGCGAGCACGGCCTGGGCCTCGCGTGCGAGCAGTTCGTCGGCTGCCTCTTCGAGCGCGTTGAAGTCCGCGCCGGACCCCTTCGGGCAGTGATCCAGATGAACTTCGTGAAGTTCTTCACAAGGAAAAGGGGCCGGGTGGGTCAACTGGAGGGGCGTTTCAGCCCCTTCGGAGGCCCGCAGGCCCCTTTCTCCATGCATTCGTGCGATCGACGGACGCCACGGGTTTCGTATCAGAGGTATGGACGAAACCCAGTGGTCCAGTCCGGTGGAAGGCCTGGAGCCCAGTTCAGGACGGGTGAGCAACGATTCCCGCGGCACCTTGGTTCCCGTTGCGCGCCATGACGTCCATCACGTGGGCGGCGGAGTGTAGCAGAGGGTCCTCGACCCCTTGTGAAGGGGCTCACGAGCGACACCCCTTTGGGTGCTGGATACTCGTTCCATGAGCACCACGGAGCGTCCCAGGATCCTCGTTGTAGGAGGTGGGTACGTAGGCCTGTACGCAGCCAAGCGCATCATGAAGAAGATGCGCTACGGCGAGGCGACCGTCACGGTCGTCGACCCGCGCTCGTACATGACCTACCAGCCCTTCCTCCCCGAAGTGGCCGCAGGCAGCATCTCGCCTCGGCACGTCGTCGTCCCGCTGCGACGCGTGCTGCCCAAGGCTGAGGTTCTCACCGGCCGGGTCACCAGCATCGACCAGGACCGCAAGGTCGCCGTCGTCACGCCGCTGGTCGGCGAGGCGTACGAGCTGCCCTTCGACTACCTGGTGATCGCGCTCGGCGCCGTCTCCCGCACCTTCCCGATCCCCGGCCTCGCCGAACAGGGCATCGGTATGAAGGGCGTCGAAGAGGGCATCGGCCTGCGCAACCACGTCCTCGAGCAGCTCGACAAGGCCGAGTCCACGACGGACGAGGACGTCCGCCGCAAGGCCCTCACCTTCGTCTTCGTCGGCGGCGGCTTCGCCGGCGCGGAGACCATCGGCGAGGTCGAGGACATGGCCCGCGACGCCGCGAAGTACTACTCCACGATCAAGCGCGAGGACATGCGCTTCATCCTGGTGGACGCGGCCGACAAGATCCTTCCCGAGGTCGGGCCCAAGCTCGGCACCTGGGGCAAGGAGCACCTCGAGTCCCGCGGCATCGAGATCTACCTCAACACCTCCATGGACTCCTGCGTGGACGGCCACGTGGTGCTGAAGAACGGCCTCGAGGTCGACTCCAACACCATCGTCTGGACCGCCGGCGTCAAGCCGAACCCGGTGCTGGCCCGCTACGGCCTGCCGCTGGGCCCGCGGGGCCACGTCGACGCCGAGCCCACCCTCCAGGTCAAGGGCACGGACTACATCTGGACCGCCGGCGACAACGCCCAGGTTCCCGACATGGCCGCCCGCAAGGCCGGCGTCGAGAACGCCTGGTGCCCGCCGAACGCCCAGCACGCGCTGCGCCAGGCCAAGGTCCTCGGCGACAACGTCATCTCGGGCATGCGGGGCTTCCCGCAGTCGGAGTACTCGCACTCCAACAAGGGTGCGGTGGCGGGCCTCGGCCTCCACAAGGGCGTGGCGATGATCGTCATGGGCAAGATGAAGATCAAGCTCAAGGGCCGGCTCGCCTGGTACATGCACCGTGGCTACCACGGCATGGCCATGCCGACCTGGAACCGCAAGATCCGCGTCTTCGCCGACTGGACCCTCGGCATGTTCCTCAAGCGCGAGGTCGTCTCCCTCGGCGCGCTGGAGACCCCGCGCGAGGAGTTCTACGAGGCCGCCAAGCCGGCTCCCGCCGCGGCCGCACCGGCCCAGAAGGCCAAGGCCTCCTGACCCGGGCCTGACCGCGACACCCCGCACGACCCCGAAGGGGCCGCCCGCCATCCGTGGTGCGGGCGGCCCCTTCGGCGTACCCGGAGCCCGCGCTGGGTAAATGGTTGGGTCGGAGATGTGGAGGTGCGCCATGACCGACGCCGCGCCGCGGCTGGCCGCTGTTGCCGAGACTCTGCTGGGTGCCCCGCTGCCGGTGCGCGTCCGGGCCTGGGACGGCAGTGAGGCGGGCCCGTCCACCGGGCCCGTGCTCGTGATCCATGACCGCCGCGCCCTGCGCCGCATGCTGTGGAAGCCCGGCGAACTGGGCCTGGCCCGGGCGTGGGTGGCGGGCGAGCTGACCGTGGAGGGCGACCTCTTCGCCCTGCTGGCGCAGGTGGCGGGCCGCCTGTGGGAGCGGCCGCCGCGCTCCGGACCGCTACCGCCGCCCGCGCGGCCGGGGGCCTTCGCGGCCCTGGAGGGCCTCGCGCGGCGGGCCGGCCGCGCCCGGCCGGCCGCCGTGGCGGAGACGGCCCGGCTGCTGCGCGATCCCGGCCACCGGGCCGCCGTACGCGAGCTGATCGCGCTCGCCGGACCGCCGCTGCCGCCCCCGCCCCCCGCCGAGGAGGCCGTCCGGCGCGGCGGGCCGCGGCACAGCAAGGGCCGCGACCGGCAGGCCGTCAGCCATCACTACGACGTCGGCAACGCGTTCTACGGGCACGTGCTCGGCCCCTCGATGGTGTACTCCTGCGCCTACTGGAGCCCCGGCGCCACCCTGGAGGAGGCCCAGCGGGACAAACTCGACCTGGTCTGCCGCAAACTCGCCCTGCGGCCCGGGGACCGCCTCCTCGACGTGGGCTGCGGCTGGGGCTCCATGGCGCTGCACGCGGCCCGCGAGTACGGCGCGCGGGTCACCGGCATCACGCTCTCGCGCGAACAGGCGGTGTACGCCCGCAAGCGCGTCGCGGAGGAGGGCCTGGCCGACCTCGTCGAGATCCGGATCCAGGACTACCGCGACGTCAACGACGGCCCGTACGACGCCCTTTCGTCCATCGGCATGGCCGAACACGTCGGGGCCGACCGCTACCGGGAGTACGCCCGCACGCTGCACGCCCTGCTGCGCCCCGGCGGGCGGCTGCTCAACCACCAGATCGCCCGCCCGCCGGAGCCCGATGAAGAGGCCTACCGGATCGACGAGTTCATCGACGCCTACGTCTTCCCCGACGGGGAGCTGTCCCCGCTCGGCACGACCGTCGGCGAACTGGAGCGGGCCGGCTTCGAGGTCCGCGACGTGGAGGCGCTGCGCGAGCACTACGGCCTGACCCTGCGGGCCTGGGTGGCGCGGCTGGAGGAGCACTGGGAGGAGGCGGTACGCCTGACCTCGCCGGGGCGGGCGCGGGTCTGGCGGCTCTACATGGCGGCCTCCGCGCTCGGCTTCGAGCGCGGCCGGCTCGGGGTCAACCAGGTGCTCGCGGTGAAGCAGGCGGCGGACGGCGCCTCGGGGCTCCCGCTGCGGCTGCGCACCTGGGGCGCGTAGCCACCTCACGCGGCAGGGCCCCGGGGCGACTGCCCCGGGGCCCTGCGCTGTTCCTCGTCCGTTCCGGCGCCGCTACTCGGTCTTGATGGCCGTCAGCATGTTCAGGCGGGCGGCGCTGCGCGCCGGCCACATGGCGGCCAGGACGCCGACCACGGCGGCCAGCAGGAGGAAGATGCCGATCCGGTCGTACGGGATGACCAGGGCGTAGTCCGGCATGGCCTTCGCCAGCGTGGTCCCGACCGCCCAGGCGAGGAAGACGCCGATGGCGACGCCCAGGACCGCGCCGAAGAGCGAGATCACGACGGCCTCCAGGCGGATCATGTTCTTGACCCGGCTGCGGTCGAGACCGATCGCCCGCAGCATGCCGATCTCCTGGGTCCGCTCGAAGACGGACATCGCCAGCGTGTTGACCACACCGAGCACCGAGATGACCAGCGCCATGCCGAGCAGGCCGTACATGACGTTCAGCATGGTGTTGATCATGCCGCCCATCTCGTTGCGCATGTCCTGCTGGGTGGCGACGGTGATGGCCGGGTTCTTGCCCAGGGCGTCGACGACCTTCTGCTGGCCGGCCTTGGAGGCCCCGCCGTCGACGTTGACGTACACCTCGCGGATGTACGGGTCCTCGCTGTGCTGTGCGAGGACCTTGTCGTCGATGACGTACGGGGAGAGCAGGCCCTCCATGTCCTTGTAGACGGCGCCGACCTTCAGCGTGCCCTTCTGGCCGTCGTCGTACTGGACCTGGAGCGTGGAGCCGACCGCGAGGTCCTTGTTCTTCGCGGTCTTCTCGGCGAC
This sequence comes from Streptomyces sp. NPDC045695, assembly GCF_056432025.1. Taxonomy (NCBI): domain Bacteria; kingdom Bacillati; phylum Actinomycetota; class Actinomycetes; order Kitasatosporales; family Streptomycetaceae; genus Streptomyces; species Streptomyces sp. NPDC045695. The sequence continues at coordinate 70,658 of NZ_JBWKJU010000003.1, read as the reverse complement.
CGCGAGCTCGCCCTTGGCGAGGCTGTCCAGCGAACCGCTGAGGACCTCGATGTTCAGCAGCTGGCCGATGGCCGCGGGGTTGACGCCGGAGGCCGAGCGGAAGTCGTCGCCGACCTTGAAGTAGCCGGCCGTCTGCGGGGAGACCGCCTTGATGCCGGGGGACTTGGCCAGGGTCTCGGCCACGGAGGTGTCCAGGCTGCCCATGTCGCCGGACATGGAGACCCGGTAGTCCGCCTTGAGCTTCTCGGTGCTCATGCGGTCGACGACCTTGCCGACGGTGATGCCGAGCACCGACAGGGTGGTGACCAGGGTCAGGCCGATCGCCAGGGAGGCGGCGGTGACGGCGGTGCGGCGCGGGTTGCGGACGGCGTTCTGGGCGGCCAGCTTGCCGGGGACCCCGAACACCTTCTGCAGGGCGGGGCGGACGCTCGCGATGACCGGCTTGGAGAGCAGCGGCAGCAGCACGATCATGCCGATGAGCATGAAGAACGAGCCGGCGCCGATGGCCATGCGCCCGTCGGTGCCGCCCATGGAGACGCCGAGCACGACGAGGCCGATGCCCAGGAGGCTGATGACCGAGCCGATGACGTTGCGCAGCAGCAGGGACTTGGCGTTGGCCGGCAGGTGGGCGCTGCCCATGGCGGCGACCGGGGCGATCCGGCCGGTGCGCCAGGCGGGCAGCACGGCCGCGACGGTGGTGACCAGGATGCCGATGACCAGGGCCGCGACGACGGTGCCCGGGGCGATCACCAGCTCGCCGCCCGGGAGCTTGGCTCCGAAGGACCCGATCAGGGAACGGATGCCGATCGCCAGGCCGATGCCGCCGATCAGGCCGAGGGCGGCGGACAGGGCGCCGACGACCAGGGCCTCGGCGAGGACGGAGCGCATGACCTGACCGCGGTTGGCGCCGACGGCGCGCAGCAGGGCCAGCTCCTTGGTGCGCTGGGTGACCAGCATGGTGAAGGTGTTGTAGATCAGGAAGACGCCGACGAAGAGCGAGATGCCGGCGAAGACGAGCAGCATGGTGCTCATGTTGCCCATGCCCCGCTCGATCTCCTTGGCCTGCTCCCGCGCCAGCTCCGCACCGGTCTGCGCCTTGGTGTTCTTGTCGTCGAGCAGCGGCTTGATCTCGGCGAGCAGCTGGTCGGCGGAGGCGCCGGCCTTGGCGCCGACCGACAGCTCCTGGAAGTAGCCGGGCTTGAGGTAGAGCTCCTGGGCGACCTTGGTGTCGAAGAGCACCAGGCTGCCGCCGGCCTGGACGGCGCCGTCCTCGGTGGTGAAGACGCCGGCGAGGCCGTACTCCTTCACGGGGCCGTTGGTGGCCACGCGGACCGTGTCGCCGACCTTGTACTTGCCCGCGTCCGCGGTCGCCTTGTCGAGGGCTATCTGGTCGGCCCTGGCCGGGCCGGAGCCCTGGGTGAAGGCGTAGCGCGGGTCCTTGCCGTCCTTGACGGGGCTGTAGTTGGAGCCCTTGTTGGACCAGCCGGAGCCGATCAGCTTGCCGTCCTCGTCGCCCACGCCGGCGAAGCCGGAGACGCGGCCGGAGACGGCGTCGACGCCGCCCAGGGCCTTGACCTTGTCGAGGGTCTGCTGGCTGATGCCGGGCTCGCCCTCCTTCTGGCCGTCTTCGCCCCGGCCCTGGCCGTACGAGGTGACGGAGACGGCCACGCCCTCGTAGCTCTTGGCGGACTGGCCGGAGAGGGACTTCTTGAGCGTGTCGGTGAAGACGAGGGTGCCGGAGACGAAGGCGACGCCGAGGGTGACGGCGAGCACCGTCATCAGCAGCCGGGCCTTGTGCGCGAGGACGTTGCGCAGGGCTGTACGGAACATGGATGTCAGTCCTGGGGCTGGAAGTCTGGAGGAGGGCTTCGGGAGGCGGGAGCGGCCCCGGGTCAGCTCGTGCGGCCCTTGGCGTCGAAGTCCTTCATCCGGTCGAGCACGCCGTCGGCGGTGGGGCGCAGCATCTCGTCGACGATGCGGCCGTCGGCGAGGAAGATGACGCGGTCCGCGTAGGAGGCGGCGACCGGGTCGTGGGTGACCATGACGACGGTCTGGCCGAGCTCGCGGACCGAGTTGCGCAGGAAGCCGAGGACCTCGGCGCCGGAGCGGGAGTCGAGGTTGCCGGTGGGCTCGTCGCCGAAGATGATCTCGGGCCGGGAGGCCAGGGCGCGGGCGACGGCCACGCGCTGCTGCTGGCCGCCGGAGAGCTGGGTGGGGCGGTGGGAGAGGCGCTCCGACAGGCCGACCATGGCGATCACCGAGTCCAGCCACTGCTTGTCGGGCTTGCGGCCGGCGATGTCCATGGGGAGCGTGATGTTCTCCAGGGCCGTCAGGGTCGGCAGCAGGTTGAAGGCCTGGAAGATGAAGCCGATCTTGTCCCGGCGCAGCTGGGTGAGCTGCTTGTCCTTGAGGGAGCCCAGCTCGGTGTCGCCGATGCGCACGGACCCGGCGGAGAAGGTGTCCAGGCCGGCGACGCAGTGCATCAGCGTGGACTTGCCGGAGCCCGAGGGGCCCATGATCGCGGTGAACTGCCCCTGGGCGAAGTCCACGGAGACGTTGTCGAGGGCGACCACCTGGGTCTCGCCCTGGCCGTACACCTTCGAGAGGCCGGTGGCGCGGGCGGCCACGGCCTGGGCGGTGTGCGGGGCGTAGTTCATGGTGGTCACGGGACGGCTCCTACGTCTGCGGGGCGGGACCCTCCCATCCTCGCCGGGCGGACCCCGCTCCGGATCAGCCGTCGTGCCGGTTCCCTGGCCCACTGGAGTCTGACGGGCGGAGCGTGCGCCTCCTCCTCTGGTATGACGAGGCCCTGATAGACCAGCGGTGGCCCGGGGTGGCGGGAGGGGTGGCGCACGGGGTGGCGCGGGCCATCGAAATCCCGTCATTCCCACACAGGTGGTGATCGCCTCCAGACCGGGCCGACCGTGCGTTCTTGGGTCTGACGGACCCTCAAGCGCCAATAAAATAAGACAACATCGGATAGATGGCCGGTTGGCATCAAGACCGATCCGGATAGGCTCGGCACCGCGTTCAAGGCTTTTCTACGGGGGCCGCCACGCACTGCCCGGATGGTGGAATGCAGACACGGCGAGCTTAAACCTCGCTGGCCTTCGGGCCGTGCCGGTTCAAGTCCGGCTCCGGGCACTTCCGCAGTCTCGCGAAGTGCCCCTCCTTATGCCCCTGCGCTTCGCCACGCCTTCTCCTAAGATCCTCCTCCAGCAGTAGGGTGCTTTCTTTGCGAGCGCATTACTCTTGAGGCTAAGGCCGCGCTCGGTGGCCACGGAGGAGTGAGATGAGGAGCAGTAACCCGGTCTTCTCGCGACGGGGGTTCAGCCGCGACAACGGTGGCTACGCGGGATTCGACGCGCAGCAGCACCAGCAGGCCGGGACCAATCCGTACGCGACGAACCCGTACGCGACCGACCCGGCGACGGGCATGCCGCAGGCACCGGCGCGCGCCAACGTGATGACCATGGACGACGTCGTGAGCCGTACGGCCATGACGCTCGGCACGCTCATCGTGACGGCGACCCTGTCGTGGATCCTGCTGCCCGTCGACCCGGCGAACCTCGGCAAGTCCTACATGATCGCCGTCGGCGCGGGCCTCGTCGCCTTCGTGCTGGCGATGGTCCAGTCCTTCAAGCGCAAGGCCTCCCCGGCCCTGATCCTGGGGTACGCGGCCCTTGAGGGCGTCTTCCTCGGCGTGGTCAGCGCGGCCACCAGCACCTACCTCAGCCCCGGCGTGGTCATCCAGGCCGTGATGGGCACGATGTGCGTCTTCGCCGCCGTGCTCCTCGCCTACAAGATGGGCTGGATCCGAGTCACCCGCCGCTTCTACGGCTTCGTGATGGCCGCGGCCCTGGGCTTCATCCTGCTCATGGTCGTGAACTCGCTGTTCGCCGTCTTCGGCGGCGGTGACGGCCTCGGCTTCCGCAGCGGCGGCCTCGGACTGCTGTTCGGCGCCATCGGCGTCATCCTCGGCGCGTGCTTCCTCGCCCTGGACTTCAAGCAGGTCGAGGACGGCATCGCCTACGGCGCCCCCCGCGAGGAGTCCTGGCTGGCGGCCTTCGCCCTCACCATGACCCTGGTGTGGATCTACGTCGAGATGCTGCGCATCTTCCAGATCCTCTCGGGCGACGACTAGCCGGGCCGGCGGCCACACGGCCGTCCGTCCCCTCCGCAGCACCGGGAAGGCCCCGCGAGCACACCGCTCGCGGGGCCTTCTCGCGTGTGGAACACGAGGGGGTCGCAGTCGGGGACGGGGGTTCAGCCGAACCGGCGTGCGGCTCTGCGCAGGTCGTACTCGTGGATGATCGCCTTGGCCTGGCCGTACGACAGTTCGTGCGCGCCGCGCAGCCAGCTGACCTTCTCCTCGAACCGGACGAGGGAGGGGCCTTCGTCGACGGTGCGGAGCCAGTCGGTGAGCTCACGACCGGTGGTCTGGGGGATTCTGTCGATCATGTTGCGGTGTGTCTGCTCGGAGAACTCTACGGACATGGGCGCCTCCGGAGGTATTGCCGTGCTGTTCTCTTCACGCCACCGTGCCGGACTGTTCGTCCGTTGGCAATGGTGCCCGGACGGCGCGTAAGGTCGGCCGGGTGCTTGATACCTCGCCCCTGACCGCCGTCGTGGAACGTTTCGCCGACCGGCTGCGGGCCGCGCCGCAGAGCCGCCTGCAGCAGGGAGCGGCCGCCGTGGCCCTGGACCTGGCCCGCGAGCTCTCCGTACGGGCGCAGCTGCTGGAAGGGCCCGCCGGGACGCCCGCGGGGGCGCCGCGTCAGATGCCGGACGAGGGCATCTTCGTCGTCGGCGACCAGGTGGCCGTGGCCGGGCTGGACCTCGCCGAGGCGCTGCGGGCCGCCGCGGCGGCCCCGGACGGCGCGAAGGCCCCGTCCGGGATGCTGGACGAGGCCGTGCGGCTGGTGGAGCAGGCGGAAGCCAGGGCGCTGCGCTGACTCGGAGTGAGGCGACGGGTCAGAGCGAGGCGATGACCCGGTCCGCGAGGATGTAGACGTTGTTGTCGGGGTTCTCGGCGTCACCGCAGGAGAAGGTCAGCGCGTAGGCGCCGGAGATGCCCGAACCGCCCAGCAGGACCGGCGCGGTGCCCGAGCGCAGGGCCGTGGCCAGGCGCTCCGCGGTCTCCCGGTGCCCGGGGGTCATGCACAGGGTGGTGCCGTCGGTGAAGACGTACACGTCGAGCGTGCCCAGCGGGCCGGGGCGGACGTCCGCGAGGGCCGTACGGGCCTCCGCGAGCTCCTCCAGGCGGTTCACGGTGCGCTCGTGGTCGGCGCCGGGGTGCTGCGCCTGGGCCGGTACGAAGTCGGGGTGCGAGGGGTGGCGCCGGCGGGCGGCGGCCAGCTCGGCCGAGTCCTCCGGGTAGCCGGGGAGGTCGTCGAGGGAGTCCTCGCCGAGCACGGGCTCCAGCCCCACCAGATCGGCCTGCCGGGGCAGGAAGACCGGGCTGTCCTCGCCGAGACCGGGCAGGCCGCCCAGCAGCGAGGTGGGGCTGTCCCCGGCGAAGCGCGGGGAGGAGGCGTCGGCGGCGTCCCGGGCCTCCTGCGCGGCCCAGAAGGCGCGCGCCTCGGCCAGCTCGCGCTCGCGCTCCTCGGCGAGGGCCTCGGCGACGGCGGCTCGTATCTCGGCGGCGGGGGACTCCACGGCGCTGCGGGCGTGCGGGACGGCCACACCGCGCGGGTGGACCGGCATCGCGAGCTCGCTGCGCAGCGCGGTGACCTGCTTGCGCAGGGCATGGACGGCGTGCAGCGCAGCAGCGCCCACGGCGGTGGCAGCGGCCGTGGTCAGCAGCAGGGCAAGAGACATGGCGCTCACTGACTAACTCCTGAGGTGATTCGATCCCCCGACTTCCTACATCAGAGTCTCCCGACCTGGGAATGGCGTGCAGTGCATTACGCCACGAATTGGACAGGTCTTTCGTCACACCCGTACCCCCTGTACTGCCCGTGACCTGCGGGAATGCCAATCCCCCAGGACGTAGGTCACATCCTGGGGGAGATTCGGTCACAGGTAGGCCGCGAAGGGATTAGACCCCGCGTCAGTACGCCGCTCGGGGACGCGCAGGATCCCTTGCGGTGAATGGGCCGCGCGGGACCTAGCTGAGGCGCTCGATGACCATCGCCATGCCCTGGCCGCCGCCGACGCACATCGTTTCGAGGCCGAACTGCTTGTCGTGGAACTGCAGGCTGTTGATCAGGGTGCCGGTGATGCGGGCACCGGTCATCCCGAACGGGTGACCGACGGCGATGGCCCCGCCGTTGACGTTGAGCTTGTCCAGCGGGATCTCCAGGTCCCGGTACGACGGGATGACCTGGGCCGCGAACGCCTCGTTGATCTCGAAGAGGTCGATGTCGCCGACCGTCAGCCCGGCGCGCTTCAGCGCCTGCTTGGAGGCCTCGACCGGGCCCAGGCCCATGATCTCGGGGGACAGGCCGGTGACGCCGGTGGAGACGATCCGGGCCAGCGGGGTCAGGCCCAGCTCGCGGGCCTTGGTGTCGCTCATGATGACCAGGGCCGCGGCGCCGTCGTTGAGCGGGCAGCAGTTGGCGGCCGTGACGAGCCCGTCGGGGCGGAAGACGGGCTTGAGGCCCTGCACGCCCTCCAGGGTCACGCCGGCGCGCGGGCCGTCGTCGGTGGAGACGACCGTGCCGTCGGGGGTGGTGACCGGGGTGATCTCGCGGGCCCAGAAGCCGTTCTTGATGGCCTCTTCGGCGAGGTTCTGCGAGCGGACGCCGAACTCGTCCATGTCCTGACGGGTCACGCCCTTGAGGCGGGCCAGGTTCTCGGCGGTCTGGCCCATCGCGATGTACGCGTCGGGGATCAGGCCGTCCTCGCGCGGGTCGTGCCAGGACGCGCCCTCGCTCTGCGCGACGGCGGCCGTACGGGCCTCCGCGTCCGCGAAGAGCGGGTTGTGGGTGTCCGGCAGGCCGTCGGAGGAGCCCTTCACCGAGCGGGAGACCATCTCGACGCCCGCGGAGATGAAGACGTCGCCCTCGCCCGCCTTGATGGCGTGCAGGGCCATGCGGGAGGTCTGGAGCGAGGAGGAGCAGTACCGGGTGATGGTGGCGCCCGGCAGGTAGTCCATGCCCATCTGTACCGCGACGATGCGGGCGAGGTTGTGGCCCTGCTCGCCGCCGGGCAGGCCGCAGCCGAGCATCAGGTCGTCGATCTCGCGCGGGTCCAGCCCGGGGACCTTGGCGAGGGCGGCCTGGATGACCGTCGCGGTCAGGTCGTCCGGGCGGACGTCCTTGAGGGACCCCTTGAAGGCCCGCCCGATGGGGGAGCGGGCGGTGGAAACGATGACGGCTTCGGGCATCGGGACTCCAAGGGTGTGTTGCGGCTCTAAGCGGGACCGCAAGCGAAGTTACCGCCCCGTACGGTCCAGGTCACCGGGGGTGCGGTGTGATGCCGGTCGCTCCCGCGGGGGTGGCGGGGTCTCGTGCGGGTGCCCGCGGCTTCCAGTCTGCCGCTGGTGCGGCGCCGTTGCGGGGGCTCCGCCCCCGGGCCCCCGCGCCTCGAATGCCGGCGGGGCTGGAGGTGGGGGCTCCGCCCCCGGGCCCCCGCGCCTCGAATGCCGGCGGGGCTGGAGGTGGGGGCTCCGCCCCCGGGCCCCCGCGCCTCAAACGCCGGCGGGGCTGAGGTGGGGCTCCGCCCCCGGGCCCCCGCGCCTCGAACGCCGGCGGGGCTGGTTGTGCGGCGGGGCTGGAGTGGGGGCGGGGCTGGGATTGGGGGCGGGTTTGGGGTGGCCGGGATGGGTGTTGCGGTCAGGGTGGGCCCCAGGCGCCTGCTGTTGCGGTGTCTGGGCCCGGGTCGGGCGGGGTGGGGAGGTCTTCGGCCTGGACGCGGCGGCGGCGGCGGTGTTTGAGGAGGACCCAGGGGCCGCGGGCCGCGGTGACCTCCGTGCCCGCCTGGCCCGCGGCGGCCGAGGCGGCCTTGGCCACCGGGAGGATGTCCTCGTCGCGGGACACGTCCAGCCGGTCGGACTCCGGCCACAGCCCCAGGGCCGCGCACAGCGTCGGCAGCATGGCCATGGCGGCGGTCGCGTACCCCTCCGCCGACGGGTGGTAGGAGTCCGGGCCGAACATCTCGCGGGGGTTCGCGGCGAACTCCGGGCCCAGCAGGTCCCCCATCGAGACCGTACGGGCGCCCAGCGCGACCACTCCTATGGTCTGGGCGGCGGCCAGCTGGCGCGAGACCCGGCGGGCCAGCCAGCGCAGCGGCTGGTACACCGGCTCGATCGTGCCCAGGTCCGGGCAGGTGCCCACGACGACCTCGGAGCCGGCCAGCCGCAGCCGCCGTACGGCCGAGGTCAGCAGCCGCACGGACTGGGTGGGCGGCATCCGGTGCGTCACGTCGTTCGCACCGATCATGATCACGCACACGTGCGGAGCGGGTGCGCCGTCATCCAGCAGCAGCCCCACCTGCCGGTCGAGATCGTCGGACATGGCCCCCGACAGGGCCACGTTGCGCAGTTGCACCGGCCGCTCCGCCACCGCCGCCAGCCCCGAGGCCAGCAGGGCCGCCGGAGTCTGCCGGGCCCGCCGGACCCCGAGCCCGGCGGCCGTGGAGTCGCCCAGCATGCCCAGGCGCAGCGGGCCCGGGCTCTGCTCCGGCCCGCCGAACTCGCTCCCGTACAGCCCGTCCGCGCGCGGCGGGTCCGGCAGGCCCGTCCCCACCGTCCGCTTGGCGAACTGCATCTCCGCCAGCACCAGTCCCACCGTGGCGGCCCCGACCAGTCCGAGTCCGCCCCCGCCGTACGCTGCCCCCGCCGCGATCCGGCGGGCCGTTCTCGCCCTGGACACCCTTCAGGCCACCTCCTCGGTCCTCGTTGATCCCTACCTGCCCCGTACGCACGGTCGGCCAATCCCTTTCCGCATACTCTGGCCGGACCTCCCGGAGAACCCGTGGAGTCCCCTCCTTGGAGAACATGGTGCAATTCCACGACTCGATGATCAGCCTCGTCGGCAACACCCCGCTGGTGAAGCTCAACCGTGTGACCGAAGGCCTCCAGGCCACCGTCCTTGCGAAGGTCGAATACTTCAATCCCGGTGGGTCCGTCAAGGACCGGATCGCCGTACGGATGATCGAGGCCGCCGAGCAGAGCGGAGCCCTCAAGCCCGGTGGCACCATCGTGGAGCCGACCAGCGGCAACACGGGTGTAGGACTCGCCATCGTGGCCCAGCAGAAGGGCTACAAGTGCATCTTCGTCTGCCCTGACAAGGTGTCGATGGACAAGATCAACGTCATGCGCGCGTACGGCGCCGAGGTCGTGGTCTGCCCGACCGCCGTCGACCCCGAGCACCCGGACTCGTACTACAACGTGTCCGACCGCCTCGCTCGCGAGCCCGGCGCCTGGAAGCCCGACCAGTACAGCAACCCGAACAACCCCCGTTCGCACTACGAGACCACGGGCCCCGAGCTCTGGGAGCAGACGGACGGGAAGATCACCCACTTCGTCGCGGGCGTGGGCACGGGCGGCACGATCTCCGGTACCGGCAACTACCTCAAGGAGGTCAGCGGCGGGAAGGTCAAGGTCATCGGCGCCGACCCGGAGGGCTCGGTCTACTCGGGCGGCTCGGGCCGTCCCTACCTCGTCGAGGGCGTCGGCGAGGACTTCTGGCCGACCGCCTACGACCCCAACGTCACTGACGAGATCATCGCGGTGTCCGACAAGGACTCCTTCCAGATGACCCGCCGGCTGGCGAAGGAGGAGGGCCTCCTCGTCGGCGGCTCCTGCGGCATGGCCGTCGTGGCCGCGCTGAAGGCCGCCGAGGGCCTGGGCCCGGACGACGTGGTCGTCGTCCTGCTCCCGGACAGCGGCCGCGGCTACCTCAGCAAGATCTTCAGCGACGAGTGGATGGCGAGCCACGGCTTCCTGGAGGAGGCCGGCCCGTCCGCGCGCATCGGCGACGTGCTGGCCGACAAGGAGGGCGGCATTCCCTCCCTCGTCCACATGCACCCCGAGGAGACCGTGGGCGAGGCGATCGAGGTCCTGCGGGAGTACGGCGTCTCGCAGATGCCGATCGTCAAGCCGGGCGCCGGTCACCCCGACGTGATGGCGGCCGAGGTCATCGGCTCGGTGGTCGAGAAGGAGCTGCTGTCGGCGCTGTTCGCGCAGCGGGCCTCCCTGAACGACCCGCTGGAGAAGCACATGAGCGCGCCGCTGCCGCAGGTCGGCTCCGGCGAGCCGGTGTCCGAGCTGATGTCGGTGCTCGGCGAGGCGGACGCGGCGATCGTGCTGGTCGAGGGCAAGCCGACCGGCGTGGTGAGCCGTCAGGACCTGCTGGCGTTCCTGGCGAAGACGGCCAAGTAGCCGTTACGGGGCCGCACGTGGGCGACGCGCAATCGGTACGGGCCCGTCACGTGACGGCAGCACCCGCTTAACACGGCTCCGGCACAGTGGTGGTCGTCGGCAGGGAAGTCCGGGAGACCGGAACCCGGCCGGCGCCACCGAACGGCGTTCGCGCACCTCCGGAGCGGCTCCCGGACCGTGCGGACGCCACGGACGCGGACGGCCCTGACCCGGCCGTGTCCTTCGCGGGGACCGCCGTCGTCCCGCCCCTCGGGCGACCGAGGGTGCGGCGGTCCCCGCGCCATCCCTCCGCCCGTTTCAGGCCGCCGCAGCGGCCCTACTCGGCGGACCCCCGCCGGAGGCGACCGGCGTGGATGAGGTTCACGCCCACGATCCCGGCCCAGGCCACCACCAGCCCCGACAGGTGGGCCTGCGCGGCGGCGATGGCCGACAGCGGGATCGCCAGCACCAGCGTGACGACGGCGAAGCCGAAGCGTTCGCCGAAGTTCCCCTCCGCCGCGGCGGGACCGGCCGCGCCGCGCGCCGCGGCCAGGCGTTGCTCCGCGAGCCGGCGCCGGATCTGGGTGTCGACCTTCTCCAGTTCCTTCTTCAGCTCTTGGGCGTGGGCGTCCATGCCCCCACGGTAGGAACCGCCCGACGGGCGGGCACGGGTGCTAGCCCCCGTATTCGGATCGCGAGCGCGGCTTGCCCCGGCTGCATAGGCGCATGCAGAGTGCTCCGTGACTGAATATTTCACCGGGACGGAGGGGCGCCATGAGTGACAGCCCGGCAGCGCGGCTGCAGAAGCTGTTCGAGGGGCACCGGCTGACGCCGACCCAGCGGCGGATCGCGCACTGCATGGTCCGCGGGGCGGCGGACGTGCCCTTCCTGTCGAGCGTGGAGCTCGCCGAGCTGGCCGGGGTGAGCCAGCCCTCCGTGACCCGGTTCGCCGTGGCGCTGGGCTTCGACGGATACCCCGCGCTGCGCCGCCACCTGCGCGAGGTCGCTCCCGCCGAGCGGGCCGGCGGCGAGCACGAGGACGCGTACAACGAGTACCAGCAGGCGGTCCAGGGGGAGATCGAGAACCTGCGCCGGCTGTCCGTGATGCTCGCCGATCCCGCGCCGGTCCAGGAGGCGGGGCGGCTGCTCGCGGCATCGAGCCCGCTGCCGGTGCTGGGACTGCGGGCGGCGTCCTCGCAGGCGCGCGGGTTCGCGTACTTCGCCGGCAAGGTGCATCCGGACGTACGCCTGCTCGACGAGGGCGGCTCGATGATGGAGGACCGGATCGACGCCGCCCTCTACGAGGGGGCCACGGCGCTCCTGTGCTTCGCGCTGCCGCGCTACCCCCGCGAGCTCGTGGAGACCCTGGAGAGCTCCCGGCGGGCCGGCCTGACCGTGGTGACGGTCGCGGACTCGGCCTTCGCGCCGGTGGCCCGCCACTCGGACCTGCTGATTCCGGCGCCGGTCGGGACCGGGCTGGCCTTCGACACGGCGTGCGCGCCGATGCTGCTGGGGCGGGTGCTGCTGGAGGCGATGGCGGACGCCCTGCCGGACGCGCAGGCCCGGCTGGAGGCCTTCGACGCGCGGGCCGCCGCGCGCGGGCTGTTCGTCGAGTAGGTCCTGCCCGCGGTGACCTGGCTGACGCCCGAAGAGCTCGTCACGGGCCTGGCCCCGGCCCTGGCGGCCACCGTATCGGCCCCCTGACCCGGCCTGGCCCGCCAGACACCCCCTACAGCAGGGCGTCCCCGAAGCCGCCGCCCGCCTCCGCGACGATGTCCGCAAGGCTCTGCGCCGGCCTGGCCAGGCGGAAGCGGACCCCGCCCGCCGCCGTCACCGTGAAGCCGTGCACCGCCGGGCGCGGCAGGCTGTTGTAGCCGTAGTGCGCCGTGAAGAAGTACGCCCCCGTGTCCGGGACGCCGATCACGTCCCCCGGCGCCAGCCGCGGCAGCTCCCGGGCCGTCGCGAGGAGGTCCCCCGCGAAGCAGGCCGGGCCCGCGATGTCCTGGGCCACCGGGTCGCCGGTCTTCGGGGCGCCCTTCGCGTCGTACGGCAGGATCCGCACCGGCCAGGCCGCCGGGGCGTAGGCGGTGCGGGTCGCCACCTGGACCCCGGCGTGGGTGAGGGCGATCGGGCGGCCCCCGCTGGTCTTGGTGTACTCGACCCGCGCCAGGACCAGGCCGTTCTTGGCGAGCAGGGACCGGCCGAACTCCGTGACGATCCCGTACGAGCCGTCGAGGAGCCCGGGGGCCGCCTCGCGCAAGGCGGCCACGTACTGCGCGTACGTCGGGGTCTGCTCGTCCGAGGCGAAGTTCACCGGCAGGCCGCCGCCGATGTCGAGGGTGTCGACCTGGCGGCGCCCGGCCGCCGCGTTGATCTCCTCGGCCAGTGCGTGCACCTCCCGTACGCCTTCCGCGATGAGGGGGAGCGGCAGGCCCTGGGAGCCCGAGTGGACGTGCAGGCGGGTGAGCCAGGGCCGGTCCCGGTAGGCCCGCACGAGCCACTCGCGCGCGCCCGGATCGCGCAGGGCCACGCCGAACTTGGAGGTGGCCGTGGCCGTGGACAGGGCGCCGATGGTCCCCGCGCCCGTCTGCGGGTTGATCCGGATCCCGATCGGGGAGGAGGCGGGGCCGGAGCCGACGAGCGCGTCGAGGCGGGCCAGCTCCTGTGCGTTGTCGGCGTTGACGGCGATGCCCAGGGCCAGGGCCTCCCGCAGGTCGGCCGCGGTCTTCGCGGGGGAGTCGAGGACCGTCCGCCCGGCGGGGACGCCCGCGGCCCGGGCCAGTGCCAGCTCGCCGGGGCTGGCGACCTCGCAGCCGAGCCCCGCGCCGGCGAGCAGCCGCAGCACCGGCACGAGGGGGGCCGCCTTCACCGCGAAGGCGTGCAGGACGGGGGTGCCCGGTGCCACAGCGTCCGCGAATGCGCTGGTCAGGGCGGCCGCGGAAGCCCGGATCCCGGCGACGTCCAGGAGGCAGGCCAGGGGGTCGGCGTCCAGCAGCCCCTGCTCGACGGCGGCGCGTACGGCCAGGTCCCGGCGCGCGGCGGCGCCCTGTCCCGCGTGCTCTCCCTCGTGCTCTCCCGCGTGCGTGGTGGCAGCCATGTCCGCCATCCCATCATCCGACGGCGCCGTGCGCAGGTGTTGACTGAATCTATTCAGGACGCGAGGATGTGAATAGATTGACCAACATCGGAGGAGGCACCGCCATGTCAGGACCCCGCCCCGTACGTGCCGCGCGAGGCACCGAGCTCAGCACCCTGGGATGGCAGCAGGAGGCCGCTCTGCGGATGCTCCAGAACAACCTCGACCCCGAGGTCGCCGAGCACCCCGACAAGCTCGTCGTCTACGGCGGCACGGGCAAGGCCGCGCGCGACTGGCGCTCGTACGACGCGATGGTCCGCACCCTCCAGACCCTCAAGCAGGACGAGACGATGCTCGTCCAGTCCGGCCGCCCGGTGGGCGTGATGCAGACCCACGAGTGGGCGCCGCGCGTCCTGCTCGCCAACTCCAACCTCGTCGGCGACTGGGCCAACTGGGAGGAGTTCCGCCGCCTGGAGAACCTGGGCCTGACCATGTACGGCCAGATGACGGCCGGTTCGTGGATCTACATCGGCACCCAGGGCATCCTCCAGGGCACCTACGAGACCTTCGCCGCCGTCGCCGCCAAGAAGTTCGGCGGCACGCTCGCCGGCACCATCACCCTCACCGCCGGCCTCGGCGGCATGGGCGGCGCCCAGCCGCTGGCCGTGACGATGAACGACGGCGTCGCCATCTGCATCGACGTCGACCCGCGCGCCATCGAGCGCCGCATCGAGCACCGCTACCTGGACGTCAAGGCCGACGACCTGCGCCACGCGCTCCAGCTCGCCGTCGAGGCCCGCGACGCCCGCAAGCCGCTCTCCATCGGCCTCCTCGGCAACGCCGCGGAGCTGCTCCCGCAGATGCTGGCCGAGGGCGCCCCGATCGACATCGTCACCGACCAGACCAGCGCCCACGACCCGCTGGCCTACCTGCCCGTCGGCGTCGACTTCGAGGACATGGCCTCCTACGCCGCCAAGGACCCGGCCGGCTTCACCACCCGCGCCCGCGAGTCCATGGCCAAGCACGTCGAGGCCATGGTCGGCTTCATGGACGCCGGCGCCGAGGTCTTCGACTACGGCAACTCCATCCGCGGCGAGGCCCAGCTGGCCGGCTACGACCGCGCCTTCGCCTTCCCCGGCTTCGTCCCCGCCTACATCCGCCCGCTCTTCTGCGAGGGCAAGGGCCCTTTCCGCTGGGCGGCGCTCTCGGGCGAGGCCTCGGACATCCACAAGACCGACAAGGCGATGCTGGAGCTCTTCCCGGAGAACGAGTCCCTGCACCGCTGGATCAAGATGGCCGGCGAGCGGGTCCACTTCCAGGGCCTGCCCGCGCGCATCTGCTGGCTCGGCTACGGCGAGCGCGACAAGGCCGGCGAGCGCTTCAACGAGATGGTGGCCGACGGCACCCTCGCCGCCCCGCTCGTCATCGGCCGCGACCACCTCGACTGCGGCTCGGTGGCCTCCCCGTACCGCGAGACCGAGGCCATGCTCGACGGCTCCGACGCCATCGCCGACTGGCCGCTGCTCAACGCCATGGTCAACGTGGCCTCCGGCGCCTCCTGGGTCTCCATCCACCACGGCGGCGGCGTCGGCATGGGCCGCTCCATCCACGCGGGCCAGGTGACGGTCGCCGACGGCACCCCGCTGGCCGGCGAGAAGATCCGCCGCGTCCTCACCAACGACCCGGGCATGGGCGTCATCCGCCACGTCGACGCCGGATACGACATCGCCGAGTCGGTCGCGGACGAGCGCGGCGTCCGCGTCCCCATGCGCGAGGGCGACTCCGCGTGACCTTCCACGAGATGTGGGCCGAGCTCGCACCCATCGGCAAGCACGCGGACAGCGGCGGCTACCGCCGCTACGCCTGGAGCGGCGCCGACGCCGACTGCCGGACCTGGTTCCAGGCGCAGGCCCAGGCCCGCGGGCTGACGTACGAGACCGACCGCAACGGCAACCAGTGGGCCTGGCTCGGCGACCCCCTCGCGGGGGACGCCGTGGTCACCGGCTCGCACCTGGACTCCGTCCCCGACGGCGGGGCCTTCGACGGCCCCCTCGGAGTGGTGTCCTCCTTCGCGGCCCTGGACGAACTCCGCAGGAGGGGCGCGGAGTTCTCCAGGCCGCTGGCCATCACCAACTTCGGTGACGAGGAAGGCGCCCGCTTCGGCCTCGCCTGCGTCGGCTCCCGGCTCGCCGCCGGGCAGCTGACCAAGGAGAAGGCGTACGAGCTGCGCGACGCCGACGGCATCAGCCTGCCCCGGGCCATGGAGGCCGCCGGCTACGACCCGGACGCCATCGGGGCCGACCCCGAACGCCTGGGCCGCATCGGGGCCTTCGTCGAGCTCCACGTGGAACAGGGCCGCGCCCTGGACCTCTCCGGGGACCGGGTCGGCATCGCCTCCGCGATCTGGCCGCACGGCCGCTGGCGGTTCGACTTCCACGGCGAGGCCAACCACGCGGGCACCACCCGCCTGGTGGACCGCCGCGACCCGATGCTCACGTACGCGGCGACCGTCCTGGCCGCCCGTACGGAGGCGGCCCTCGCCGGGGCCGTCGCCACCTTCGGGAAGATCTCCGTCGAGCCCAACGGGGTCAACGCGATCCCGTCCCTGGTGCGCGGCTGGCTCGACTCCCGCGCCGCCGACCAGGCCACCCTCGACACGGTCGTCACCGCCGTCGAGAAGGCCGCGCGCGAGCGCGCCGACCAGGACGGCATCGACCTCGCGATCGTCCGGGAGTCCTTCACCCCGGTCGTCGAGTTCGAGCACGCCCTGCGCGACGAGCTCAACCGGATCCTGGGCGGGGCCGTCCCCGTCCTGGGCACCGGGGCGGGACACGACGCCGGAATCCTCTCCGCGGCCGTCCCGACCGCGATGCTGTTCGTACGGAACCCGACCGGTGTCTCCCACTCCCCGCGGGAGTTCGCCGCCGAGGACGACTGCGTGGCCGGCGTCCTCGCCCTCGCCGACGTACTGGAAGGACTCGCGTGCCGGTGACGACGACGTACTGGCTGGAGCACGCCTGGCTCGACACGCACGTCGAGCCGGGCGTCGCCCTGGAGGTGTCCGCCGACGGGCGGATCGCCTCGCTCGTGACCGGGACCGAGAGCCCGCCCCCGGGCGCCGAGGTCCTGCGCGGGCTGACGCTCCCCGGCCTGGCCAACGCGCACTCCCACGCCTTCCACCGGGCCCTGCGCGGCACGGTCCAGGTGGGCTCCGGCACCTTCTGGACCTGGCGCGAGGTCATGTACTCCGTCGCGCAGAACCTCACCCCCGACGCCTACTTCGCGCTCGCCCGGGCCGTGTACGCGGAGATGGCGCTGGCCGGCATCACGGCCGTCGGCGAGTTCCACTACGTGCACCACGCCCCCGGCGGCGCCCCGTACGCGGACCCCAACGCCATGGGCGAGGCCCTGATCGCGGCCGCCGCCGAAGCCGGCATCCGCATCACCCTCCTCGACACGGCCTACCTCTCGGCCGGTTTCGGAGAGCCCCCCAACCACCACCAGCTGCGCTTCAGCGACGGCACCGCCGAGGCCTGGGCCGAGCGGGTCTCCGCGCTCAAGGGGCGCGAGCACGCCCGGATCGGCGCCGCGATCCACTCCGTACGGGCCGTCCCCGCGGACCAGCTCGCCACCGTCGCGCAGTGGGCCGGGGACCGCAGGGCCCCCCTGCACGTCCACCTCTCCGAGCAGACCGCGGAGAACGACGCCTGCCGGGCCGCGCACGGCCGTACCCCGACCGAGCTGCTGGCCGACCACGGGGTGCTCGGCCCGCGCACCACCGGCGTCCACAACACGCACCTCACGGACACGGACATCGCCCTCCTGGGTGGCACCGCGACCGGCACCTGCATGTGCCCCACCACCGAACGGGACCTCGCCGACGGAATCGGCCCGGCCGTGCGGCTCCAGCGGGCCGGCAGCCCGCTGTCGCTGGGCAGCGACAGCCACGCGGTGATCGACCTGCTCGAAGAGGCCCGGGCGATGGAGCTCAACGAACGCCTGGCCAGCCGTACGCGGGGCCACTGGACGGCCGCGGCGCTGCTGCGGGCGGCCACCGCCGACGGCCACGCGGCGCTGGGCTGGGCCGAGGCGGGCCGCCTGGAGGCGGGCGCGCTCGCGGACTTCACCACGATCGCCCTGGACTCCGTCCGCACGGCGGGGCCGGTGGCGCGGCTGGGCGCGGAGACGGCGGTCTTCGCCGCCTCCGCCGCCGACGTCCGCCACACGGTGGTCGGCGGCCGCCACGTGGTCCGCGACGGGTCGCACCAGCTGGTCCCGGACGTCCCGTCGGCCCTGGCCGAGACCATCGCGGCCCTCCGCGCCTGACGACGCCGCCTGCGGCGGGCCCTTCCCCCACCCCGCCCCTGTTTTCCAGCCCCTCCGGCGTTTGAGGAGCGGGGTCCGGGGCGGAGCCCCGGGAAACGGTGAAAGGGCGGGGCGGGGGAACAACAACTCGACGATCGCGAGGAACCATGACCACCACCGCAATCACCAACATCGGCAGCCTCGTCACCAACGACCCCGCCCTCGGCGACGGCCCCCTCGGCCTCGTCCAGAACGCCGCCGTCGTCCTCGACGGCGACCACGTCGCCTGGGTCGGCCCCGCCGCCAAGGCCCCGGCCGCGGACGAGACGTTCGACGCCGACGGCCGCGCCGTCATCCCCGGCTTCGTCGACTCCCACTCGCACCTCGTCTTCGCCGGCGACCGCACCGCCGAGTTCAACGCCCGCATGTCCGGCCGCAGCTACTCCGCCGGAGGCATCCGCACCACCGTCGCCGCCACCCGCGCCGCCACCGACGCCGAACTCGAAGCCAACCTGCTGCGCCACCTCCACGAGGCCCGCCGCCAGGGCACCACCACCTTCGAGACCAAGTCCGGCTACGGCCTCACCGTCGCCGACGAGGCCCGCGCCCTGCGCATCGCCGCCGCGCACACCGAGGAGGTCACCTACCTCGGCGCGCACATCGTCTCCCCCGACTACGCCGACGACCCGGCCGGCTACGTCGACCTCGTCACCGGCGAGATGCTGGACGCCTGCGCCCCGTACGCCCGCTGGGTCGACGTCTTCTGCGAGAAGGGCGCCTTCGACGGCGACCAGGCCCGTACGATCCTCACCGCGGGCGCCGCCGCCGGGCTGATCCCGCGCGTCCACGCCAACCAGCTCTCCCACGGCCCCGGCGTGCAGCTCGCCGTGGAGCTCGAAGCCGCCTCCGCCGACCACTGCACCCACCTCACCGACGCCGACGTGGACGCCCTGGCCCAGGCGGCCGCGACCACGGTGGCCACCCTGCTGCCCGGCGCCGAGTTCTCCACCCGCGCCCAGTGGCCCGACGCCCGGCGCCTGATCGACGCGGGTGCGACCGTCGCCCTGTCCACGGACTGCAACCCCGGCTCCTCCTACACCAGTTCCATGCCGTTCTGCATCGCGCTCGCCGTCCGCGACATGGGGATGACCCCCGACGAGGCGCTCTGGTCGGCCACCGCCGGCGGGGCGCGCGCCCTGCGCCGCGCGGACGTCGGCGTCGTCACCCCCGGAGCCCGCGCCGACCTGGCCCTGCTGGACGCCCCGAGCCACGTCCACCTGGCCTACCGCCCCGGCGTTCCGCTCGTTTCCGCCGTGTGGCAGAAGGGTCTGCGCGTCCACTGACGAACGGTCGATCCCGGCCTGTCCTTTGTCTTCCCTCCGTAAGGGCCCGGGCGTACCTTGAGCCACTCATCTGATGTGTCGTCAGTTACCTGTGGTCCGAGGGGAAGACGAAGGTGTCCGACCGGAAACGCTCCACCGCGCTCGCGCTGGCCTCCGCGCTGGCGGCCGGACCGGCGGTCCTGCTGGCCGCGCCCGCGGCCCAGGCCGCCGTCGTCGACGTCGCCTACGACTGCAAGACCCCGATCGGGGACAAGTCGGCGGTATCGCCCATCGACATCAAGGCCGTCAAGGACGGCGACGCCTACAAGCTCACGATGTCCTTCCAGAAGGGCGTCTCCTCCAGCCCCATCGAGCTCGGCAAGGGCGCGATGAGCCCCAGCGCCGTGATCCTCGTCGGCGGCGCCGAGAAGGTGTCGGTGCCGGTCTCGGGTCCGCCCAACCCCGAGGCCGCGCCCGCCGACACGCCCATCAAGATCACCGACCTCTCGGGCACCTACACGCCCAAGAAGAGCGGCAAGGTCACCTTCACCGCCGGGGTGCTCACCATCAAGGCGATGGGCACCACGACCACCTGCACCCCCGGCAACAACCCCGGTCCCTCCCTTGAGCTGGACGTGACGGCCGCCGGCGGCGCCGGCACGCAATCCGGCGGCGCCACGCAGGACGGCGCCGGGGGCGACACCCTCCCGCAGACCGGACCGGCCGACTCCGCCCTCGCCCTCGGCACCCTCGGCGGCACCGTGCTGCTCTCGGGCGTCGCCGGCGTGCTCTGGCTGACCCGGCGCGGCCAGCGGGCCCGGTCCTGAACGGAGCGCCCCGGCCATGCCCGTGCTGCTCCACGCCCTCAAGCGCGCCGGTGTCCTCCTGCTGACCACCGCCGCGCTGTACGCGATCCCAGCGGCCCCCGCGTACGGCGCGGCCGCCGACGAGCCGGGCTGGACCGCCGAGCCCGCCGCCGGATCCGGGAGCGCCCGCCCGTACTTCTACCTCGCGGGGGACGCCGGCACCGTGCTGGAGGACCGCCTGGCCCTCGCCAACACCAGCGACGAGGAACACACCGTCACCCTGCGCGGCGCCGACGCCTACAACACCGCCGACGGCGCCTTCGCGGTGCGCCCGGGGCGGCCCTCGGCCACGGGCTCCGCCGAGGGCCCCGGCGCCGGGGCCGGCGCCTGGATCAGCTTCGGCGCGGGCGCCACCGTGACGATCCCGCCCCGCACCCGCGCGGTGGTCCCCTTCACGGTCACCGTGCCGCCCTCCTCCCCGCCGGGCGACCACCCCGCCGCCGTGGTCGCCACCGAGGCGGGACGCGAGGTGGGCGTACGGGTCCACCTGCGGGTCAGCGGCCCCACACTGGCCGCCCTCACCGTCGAGGACGTCGCCGTGCACGGCCGGGGCGCCGCCGCGCAGGTCGCGTACACCCTGGTCAACCGGGGCAACGTGGCCCTCGCCCCCGAGCTCGCGGTCAGGGCCGCGGGGACCTTCGGCCGGGAGCGGGCAGGCGGCCCCCGGCCCCTGCCCGTCGAGCTGCTTCCGGGCCAGCGGGTCCGGCTGACCGAACCCTGGCCCGCGGCCCCCGCCCTGGACCGGGTCGCCTTCACCCTCACGGTCACCGCCCCGGGCGCGGCTCCGGCCACGGGCTCCGCCTCGGCGTGGTTCACGCCCCGGCCGGGCGCCGGTTGGGCGGGGGCCGGCCTGCTCCTGCTCGGCGGGAGCGCGGCGGCCGCGCTGCTCCTCGTACGGCGCGGGCGGCCCCGGGGCGGCGGCGTGCCCGGGCCCGGCCCGGGCGACGGGGAGCGGCCCGATTCCGGGAGCGAAGCCGCAGCGGACCACCAACTGACGGGAGCAGCCAGGTGAGCGGCAGGATCGAACGGTTCGCCGCGACGGCGCTGGCGGCGCTGGCGGTACTGGTGGCCGCGGCCCTCGCGCTGCTGCCTGCGGCCCCGGCCGCCGCCGACGAGGGCAAGCCCACCGCGGCGCTCTCGCTCCAGGAGGCCGCCCCCGGCACCGAGATCACCGTCACCGGAACCGGCTGGCGCGCCAAGACCCTGGTGATGCTGCTGGTCTGCGGGCAGAACATGATCGGCGGCACCAACAGCTGCGCCAACGCCGACGGCGCGGCCGTCTCGGTCGGCGACGACGGGCGCTTCACCGCCTCCCTGGCGGTGGTGGCACCGCCCAAGCCCTGCCCCTGCGTCGTCAACGTCACCTCCGTCAACGGCGACCAGTCCACCGTCTCCGCACCCCTGAAGATCACCGGCCACCCCGTGGCCGAGCTGCCCGCCGCGTCCGGAACGGCCCGCCTCGCCCTGCTCACCGGGGTCCGGCTGGAGGGCGAGGACGGGGTGCTGACCTGGTTCGGCGCGCCGCCCGGCCGCAGGTTCGAGGTCACCGTCGGCAACCTCGGCTCGGCCCCGGTCAAGGACCCGGTCTTCCAGCTCGGCACCGCCCACGGCGTGTTCGCCCCGCTGTGGGAGGAGGTCCGCTGGAAGGGCACCATCCCGCCGGGGGGCAAGGCGGAGATCGCGCTCGACGTCAGCCTCGCCGCGGGCGCGTACGGGGACTACACGATCTCCCTCAAGTACGGCGAGACCGTCATGGCCACCCAGCCCTGGGGCGTGGACCGGCCGTACGGGGTGCTGCTCTTCTGGGGCCTGCTCCTGCTGGTGATCCCGGCCGCCGTCTTCCGTATCGGCATGGCCGTCGTCGACCGGGTCCGGCCCCGCCGGGTGCCCGCGGCGGGCCGCCACCGCGGAGCCCGGCCCGCCGAGGAGACATCGGCCGTCACGGCCCGGCTGCCCCGGCTGTCCGCCCTGCGGGCCGCCGCGCCCGCCCGCTCGGAGCAGGCGGCCGGCCCCCCTGAGACCCCCACGGCGGTCCTGCCGTGGTTCACCCCGGACAGCGCGCCGGAGACAGCACCACAGACGTCCGCACCGTCTGAGAACCGTTCGACGACGAAGGGACACCAGTGAAGACCCAACGGAGGGTGAGCGCGGCCGTGGTCGCGCTGCTGCTCGGCGGCGCGGGCCTTGCCACAGCGGCTTCTCCCGCTCAGGCCGCGGACGCCACGTACAAGGTCAGGTGCGTGCCGCCGGCCGGCGGCGGCGACCCGGTGGAGGGCGAGACCACCGCCAAGGTGACGGCCCCGGCCACGGCCAAGGTCGGTGACGAGGTCGACGTGTCCTGGGAGACGGTCAAGCCGGCCTCGAACAACACGGACCTGATGGACATCCCGAAGGACGCGGTGCAGCCCACCGGCTGGATCACGGTGGGCGAGGGTGGCGGCGAGCTGAAGGTCGTCGGGGAGAAGAAGAACCCGCCGATCCCCAAGAAGGCCCCCATGCAGATGTCGACCATGAAGGGAAAGCTGAAGCTCACCAAGGCCGGCAAGATCACCCTGACTCCCGGCAAGTACGAGGTCGCCGTCACCTTCTCCTTCGGCACCTTCGTCACCAAGTGCGCGCCGACGGGTGAGGTGAAGGGCGGGGCCACCATCGACGTGTCCGCCGGCTCCAGCGGCGGGACGACGAACGGCGGGACCACCACCGGCGGTACGACCTCCGGCGGCACCACGACCGGCACCACGACCGGCGGCACGACCTCCGGCGGTTCGACCTCGGGCGGTTCGACCTCCGGCGGGACCACCGGCGGAGGCGGCGGCCAGACCGACTTCCCGGGCAAGGCCGTCGAGGTGGCCTTCGACTGCGGGCCGGTCGTTCCGGGCGGCATCAAGACCCCGGTCACGATCAACGCCAAGAAGAACGGCGGCAGCTACGACCTGACGGTCAAGACCGCCAAGGGCGCGATGGCCGCGCCCATGGCCCTGCCCGCGGGAGCCCTCAAGCCCTCGATGGCCGTGAAGCTCGGCGGGGCGGACAGCGGCACGGTCAAGGTCGCCGGCCCGGCCAACGCGGAGCCGATCCCCGACAAGGCCCCGGTCAGCCTCAGCGATATGACCGGCACCTACAAGCCGGGCAAGACCGGCAAGGTCACGCTGAGCCCGGACCAGCTGACGATCGACGTCACGATGGCCCCGGGCGCCACGCCGATCAACGTCCCCTGCAAGGCGACCAGCAGCGGCGTCTCCCTGGAACTGGACACCACCGCGCAGGCGGGCGGCTCCGGCTCCTCGACCTCCACCACCGGCAGCACCACCTCGGGCGGCCTCGCCGAGACCGGGGCGCAGGACGAGGGCGGCATCAAGGCCCTGGCCCTGGTCGCCGGCACGGTGATCCTGCTCGGCGGCGCGGTGTTCACCTTCACCCCGTGGCGCCGCCTGCGCGGCACCCGGTAGCGGCGCCTCCCGTACGCGGAAACGGGACGGCCCGGCACGCCTTTCGGTGTGCCGGGCCGTCCCGTCGTGAAGGGGGGTGCGTCAGTGGACGTCGCCCATCATCGTCTGGACCTGCTTGCGGTACATGTAGATCGCGAAGCCCGCGAGCGCCGCCAGCGCGGCCTGCGCCGCGATGATCGTGGTGCCGTTCAGGTCCACACCGGCGATCGACAGGAGGCTGGTGGTGCAGTCACCCGCGGTGACCGCGAGGAACCAGACACCCATCATCTGGCTCGCGTACTTCTGCGGAGCCATCTTGGTGGTGACGGACAGACCCACCGGGGACAGGCACAGCTCGGCGATCGTCTGGATCATGTAGATCGAGACGAGCCACATCGGGCTGACCTTGCCGCCGTCGCCCGCCATGCCCATCGGCACGACGAAGACGAAGAACGAGCCGCCGACCAGGACCAGGGCCATCGCGAACTTCACGATGGTCGTCGGCTCCTGGTTCTTGCGCGCCAGCCAGATCCACAGCCAGGCGAAGACCGGGGCCAGGGACATCACGAAGAGCGGGTTCAGCGACTGGAACCAGGTCGACGGGAAGTCGAAGCCGAAGAGCGTGTTCGCGGACTTGGTCTCGGCGAACGCGGCCAGCGTGGAACCACCCTGGTCGTAGATCATCCAGAAGACGGCGGCGGCGACGAAGAACCAGATGTAGCCGGTCATCTTCGACTGCTCGGGCGCCGAGAGGTCCTTGTCGCGCTTGATGCGGGCGAGCACGCCGATCGGGATCAGCAGACCCGCGATCGTCAGCGGGATCATGGCCCAGTTCAGCGTGAACATGCCGGCGAAGGCCACGACCGCGTAGAAGACGGTGATGATGCCGACGGCCGCCGCCAGCCGGACGATGACCGCGTTGCGCTCCTGGACGGTGAGCGGGTTCGGGACCAGGCTGCTCGTGGCGCTCAGGTGCTTGGTGCCCATGAGGAACTGGCCCAGACCCAGCGCCATGCCCAGACCGGCCATGGCGAAGCCCAGGTGCCAGTTGACGGTCTGGCCGACCGTGCCGATGGCGAGCGGGGCCACGAAGGCGCCGAGGTTGATGCCCACGTAGAAGAGCGTGAAGCCACTGTCGCGGCGGGGGTCCTGCGGACCGTCGTACAGGTGGCCGACCATCGTGGAGATGTTGGCCTTCAGCAGGCCGGAACCGACCGCCACCAGCGCGAGGCCGACGAAGAACATCGCCTGGCCCGGAACGGCGAGCGCGAAGTGGCCCGCCATGATCACGCCGCCCGCGATGGTGACCGTCTTGCGGGCACCCCAGACGCGGTCGCCGAACCAGCCGCCGGGCAGGGCCATGAGGTACACCATGGCCACGTAGACGGAGTAGATCGCCGTCGCGACGGCGGTCCGCATGGCGAGGCCGCCCGCCTGGCTGCCCGCCTCCGCGTCGGGACCGCCGGACAGGATGTAGACGACGAGAAGTGCGCGCATGCCGTAGTAGGAGAAGCGCTCCCACATCTCGGTCATGAACAGAGTGGCCAGGCCACGGGGGTGTCCGAAGAAGGCCTTCTCGGCGGAGGATTCCGCCGGGTCCTTCGTCAGGCTGGAAGCCATGGTCGATCCTTGCTTGCTCGGGACGCTGCGCCTTGTGAGCTCATTCGCGCCCGGTGGGGGGTGGCCGGCACCGGCGACGGACCTCCCACCCCACGCCCAGGGGTCTCGCCCCCGTGGGGTGGGAGCGAAAGAACATCCGTACCCGGGATCCACGCCGCTCGCGCGGGATGCGCGAGGGGCCCGGCCCATAGGTCATTCACTGTCATCAAGCCCGGACAGGTCAGTCCGACGGGACTGCGTGCCCGGTCAGGACAGAAAGGGAGACCCTTGGCTCGCTTTTCG
This sequence comes from Streptomyces sp. NPDC045695, assembly GCF_056432025.1. Taxonomy (NCBI): domain Bacteria; kingdom Bacillati; phylum Actinomycetota; class Actinomycetes; order Kitasatosporales; family Streptomycetaceae; genus Streptomyces; species Streptomyces sp. NPDC045695. The sequence continues at coordinate 45,453 of NZ_JBWKJU010000003.1, read as the reverse complement.
GCACAAAGGTCCTCGAGGTAGTGCATCAGGCGTCTCGCCACCATACGACACGACACGGTGGCATTTGAACGTACTTGAGAGATGGATCACAGGCGCGGAGGGAACCGTTCGACCATATTCGAAGGCCCTTAGTAGTTCATAAGCCCAGATAGAGAGGGTCTTGACGGCAGGCCTATCGATCCAGTCACCGCGGACTACCATCACCCACATGACGCGTGTACTGCTCGCCGAGGACGACGCATCCATCTCGGAACCCCTGGCCCGCGCCCTGCGCCGGGAGGGGTACGAGGTCGAGGTACGGGAGGACGGCCCCACCGCACTGGACGCGGGACTCCAGGGCGGCGTCGACCTCGTCGTCCTGGACCTGGGCCTGCCGGGCATGGACGGGCTGGAGGTCGCCCGGCGGCTGCGCGCGGAGGGCCACGGTTTCCCCATCCTGGTCCTCACCGCACGCGCGGACGAGGTCGACACGGTCGTCGGCCTGGACGCCGGCGCCGACGACTACGTGACCAAGCCCTTCCGGCTGGCCGAGCTGCTGGCCCGGGTCCGGGCCCTGCTCCGGCGCGGCGCCGCCGACAACGCCCAGGCCCCCGCCACCCACGGCGTGCGGATCGACGTCGAATCGCACCGCGCCTGGATGGGGGAGGAGGAGCTCCAGCTCACGGCCAAGGAGTTCGACCTCCTGCGGGTCCTGGTGCGCGACGCGGGCCGGGTCGTCACCCGTGACCAGCTCATGCGCGAGGTCTGGGACACCACCTGGTGGTCCTCCACCAAGACCCTCGACATGCACATCTCCTGGCTGCGCAAGAAGCTGGGCGACGACGCCGCCAATCCCCGCTACATCGCCACCGTCCGGGGCGTCGGCTTCCGCTTCGAGAAGAGCTGAACCCCCTCCCTAAGGCATCCTCTGAGCCATGCGCCGCCGCCTGATCAACTCCACGCTCGCCGTGGTGCTCGTCGTGATCGCCGTCTTCGGGGTCTCCCTCGTCATCGTGGAGACCCGGACGATCACCAGCAGCGCCCAGGACCGGATCGAGTCCGAGGCGCTGCGGCTGGTGGGCATCGTCGAGGCGAACGTGCTGGAGAGGAAGCCCATCGACCCCGTCCGCCTCGCCGAACAGCTGGACGCCGGCCACTACGCGCGGATCACGATCCCCGGCCAGCCGGCCGTCGAGGTGGGCGCCGCGATCCCCGACGGCGTCATCCGGGGCACCGCCCGCGGCGAACAGGGCGAGGTCGTGACCGTCGAGGAATCCCGCTCGACCGTCACCAAGGAGGTCGGACGGACCCTGGCCGTGGTCGGCGCGGTGGCGCTGCTGGCCGTCGTGGCGGCCGTACTGCTCGCCGTACGGCAGGCGAACCGGCTGGCCTCCCCCCTCACCGACCTGGCCGAGACGGCCGAGCGGCTCGGATCGGGCGACCCGCGCCCCCGGCACCGGCGCTACGGGGTCCCCGAGCTCGACCGCGTCGCGGACGTACTGGACTCCAGCGCCGAGCGGATCGGCCGGATGCTCACCGCCGAGCGGCGCCTCGCCGCCGACGCCTCGCACCAGCTGCGCACCCCGCTGACGGCGCTGTCCATGCGCCTGGAGGAGATCACGGTCACCGACGACCTGGAGACCGTGCGGGAGGAGGCCACGATCGCCCTGACCCAGGTGGAGCGGCTCACGGACGTGGTGCAGCGGCTGCTCACGAACTCGCGGGACCCGCGGACGGGCTCGGCGGTCCCCTTCGACCTGGACGAGGTCGTCAAACAGCAGGTGGAGGAGTGGCGGCCGGCCTACCGCAGCGCCGGCCGGGCCATCGTGCGCTCCGGCAAGCAGGGCGTACGGGCCGTGGGCACCCCGGGAGCGGTCTCCCAGGTCCTGGCCACCCTCGTGGAGAACGCCCTGATGCACGGGGGCGGCACGGTGGCGATCCGCACCCGGGTGATCGGCAACCAGGCGGTGCTGGAGGTGACGGACGAGGGCCCGGGGGTCCCGCCGGACCTCGGCAACCGGATCTTCGAGCGGGCCATCAGCGGCCGCAACTCCACCGGCATCGGCCTTGCGGTCGCCCGGGACCTCGCCGAGGCGGACGGCGGGCGCCTGGAGCTGCTCCAGACGAAGCCCCCGGTGTTCGCGCTGTTCCTCAGCCGGACGGCGCCGGAACGCTCCGAACCGCAGACCACGGTGCGCTAGCGCTGGCGCTGGCTGGCGCTGGCTGGCCGTGGCGGTGCGGTGCGGTGGGGCCGGTGGTGGAGCGGGGCCGGGCGCGCGCCGGGGCGTCTCCTCGGGCGCCGAACGGTTCGGGGGGCCGGGGGGTGCGGCGGTGGTGCGTTCGGCCCCCTGCGGGGACGCCCCGGCACACACCCGCCCCCGCCACCACCGGCCCTAGTTGTTCGCGGGCGCCGGCTCAGGCTCGGGCAGCGGCTCGGGCGTGCGCTCCGGCTTGGGCAGCGGCGCCGGCTCCGGCATCGGCTCCGCTGCGGTGAGGGGCACGGGCAGGGCCCTGAACACCCAGGTCCGGTACGACCAGAAGCGGAAGACGGTGGCGACGCCGATGCCGATGAACTTGAAGACGTTGCTCGCGACCGGGCCGTCCCAGCCGAAGCCGTAGGTGGCCGTGTAGAGCACGCCGTTCTCGATGACCAGCCCGACCACGCTGAAGGCCACGAACAGGCTCAGCTCGCGGGTGCGGCCGTTCTGCGCGCGGTCCCGGTAGGCGAAGTAGCGGAAGCCGAGGTAGTTGGTGGCGATGGCCACGACGGTGGCTATCACGCTCGCGCGGACCACCTGGAGCTCGGTCGTGCTGCGGATCAGGTTGAAGACACCCAGGTTGACCAGCACACCCAGACCGCCGACCGCCCCGAACTTGGCGACCTCCCGCACGAGGCCGCGTACGCGTTCGAGGACAGATCCGTTCCCCGGCGTGCTCATCAGTAAGCCAGTCCTGTCGGTCACCGCCCCTGCACGGGGCGTCCGGTCTCTCGGTCAACCCACCCATGTTAAGTGTCCCCCCTGTGACCCGTCTGTGCCTTCGGACACCGTGCGACGCACGGCACACCGCCCGGTCCGGGCCAGGGTCACGTCCGGATGGCGCAATACCGGCGGATATCCTGGAGGAGTGACGTTCCCGGTAGTCGGCATGGTCGGCGGCGGTCAGCTCGCCCGCATGACCCACGAGGCGGGTATCCCCCTCGGCATCAGATTCAAGCTCCTCAGTGACACCCCGCAGGACTCGGCGGCCCAGGTGGTGAGCGACGTCGTCATCGGCGACTATCGCGACCTGGAGACGCTGCGTGCCTTCGCGCGCGGCTGCGACGTGATCACTTTCGACCACGAGCATGTACCCACGGAGCACCTGCGGGCCCTGGAAGCGGACGGCATCCCCGTCCGCCCGGGGCCCGACGCCTTGGTACATGCCCAGGACAAGGGGGTGATGCGCGCCAAGCTCGACGAGATCGGCGCACCCAGCCCCCGCCACCGGATCGTGAGCGATCCGGCCGACGTATCCGCCTTCGCGGACGAGGTGGGCGGGTTCCCCGTCATCCTCAAGACCGTGCGCGGCGGCTACGACGGCAAGGGCGTGTGGTTCGTCCGCAGCCCTCAGGACGCGGAGGCCCCCTTCAAGGCGGGCGTCCCGGTCCTCGCGGAGGAGAAGGTCGATTACGTCCGCGAGCTCGCGGCCAACATCGTCCGCTCCCCGCACGGCCAGGCCGTGGCCTATCCCGTCGTGGAGTCCGTCCAGGTGGACGGGGTCTGCGACACGGTCATCGCCCCCGCCCCCAACCTCTCCGAGGCCCTGGCGGGCGAGGCCCAGGCCCTGGCCCTGCGCATCGCCGGGGAACTGGGCGTGACCGGCCACCTGGCGGTGGAGCTGTTCGAGACCACCGACGGCCGGATCCTGGTCAACGAGCTGGCCATGCGCCCGCACAACAGCGGCCACTGGACCCAGGACGGGGCCGTGACGTCGCAGTTCGCCAACCACGTACGGGCGGTCCTGGACCTCCCGCTGGGCGACCCGCGCCCCCGCGCCAAGTGGACGGTCATGGCGAACGTGCTGGGCGGGGACTACCCCGACATGTACGCGGCGTACCTGCACTGCATGGCCCACGACCCCCAGCTCAAGATCCACATGTACGGCAAGGACGTGAAACCCGGCCGCAAGGTCGGCCACGTCAACACCTACGGCGACGATCTGGACGATGTGCTGGAGCGCGCACGTCACGCAGCCGGCTACCTCAGAGGAACGATCACCGAATGAGCACCGCTACCGCAGCCCCCCTCGTCGGCATCGTCATGGGCTCGGACTCGGACTGGCCCGTCATGGAGGCCGCCGCCCAGGCCCTCGACGAGTTCGAGATCCCCTACGAGGTCGACGTCGTCTCCGCCCACCGGATGCCGCGCGAGATGGTGGCGTACGGGGAGCAGGCCGCCGAGCGCGGGCTGAAGGCGATCATCGCCGGCGCCGGCGGGGCCGCCCACCTGCCCGGCATGCTCGCCTCGGTGACCCCGCTGCCCGTCATCGGCGTCCCGGTGCCGCTGAAGTACCTCGACGGCATGGACTCCCTGCTGTCGATCGTCCAGATGCCCGCCGGGGTTCCCGTCGCCACGGTCTCCGTCGCCGGGGCGCGCAACGCCGGCCTGCTCGCCGTACGGATGCTGGCCGCGCACGACAAGGAGCTGCTGGCCCGGATGCGCGACTTCCAGCAGGAGCTCAACGACCAGGCCACCGAGAAGGGCAAGCGGCTGCGGACGAAGGTCGCGAACGCGGAGTCCTTCGGATTCGGCAAGTGAGCGCCGCGCAGCGTCTGGACGAGGCGCGCGCCCTGCTGGCCGAGCACCCCGTCGTGGACGGCCACAACGACCTGCCCTGGGCGCTGCGCGAGCAGGTGCGCTACGACCTGGCGCGACGGGACATCGGCGGTGACCAGTCGGCCCATCTGCACACCGACATCCCCCGGCTGCGCGCCGGCGGGGTCGGCGCGCAGTTCTGGTCCGTCTACGTCCGCTCCGACTACGCCGGTGACGAGGCGGTCAGCGCCACCCTGGAGCAGATCGACGTCGTCGCGCAGCTGATCGACCGTTACCCCCGCGACCTCGTCCGGGCGCTGACGGCGGACGACATGGAGGCGGCCCGCGCCGAGGGCCGGATCGCCTCGCTGATGGGCGCCGAGGGCGGCCACTCCATCAACAACTCGCTCGCCACGCTGCGCGCCCTGCACCAGCTGGGCGTGCGGTACATGACGCTCACGCACAACGACACGATCGACTGGGCGGACTCGGCGACCGACGAGCCCCGGCACGGCGGCCTGAGCGACTTCGGGCGCGAGGTCGTCCGCGAGATGAACCGCGTCGGCATGCTGGTGGACCTCTCGCACGTGGCGGCGACGACGATGCGCGACGCGCTCGCCGTCTCGGCCGCGCCGGTGGTCTTCTCGCACTCCTCGGCGCGGGCGGTGTGCGACCACCCGCGCAACATCCCGGACGACGTGCTGGCGATGCTGCCGGCCAACGGCGGCGTCGCGATGGCCACCTTCGTCCCGAAGTTCATCCTCCCGGCCGCCGTCGAGTGGACCCTGGCCGCGGACGAGAACCTGCGGGCGCACGGCTTCCACCACCTGGACACCACGCCCGAGGCGATGGCCCTGCACCGGGCCTTCGAGGCGCAGCGTCCGCGCCCGGTGGCGACGGCCGCCACGGTGGCCGACCACCTGGACCACATGCGCGAGGTGGCGGGCATCGACCACATCGGCATCGGAGGGGACTACGACGGCACGGCCTTCACCCCGTCCGGCCTGGACGACGTGGCCGGCTACCCGAACCTCGTCGCCGAGCTGCTGGCCCGCGGCTGGTCCAGGGCCGACCTGGCGAAGCTGACCTGGTCCAACGCGGTACGGGTGCTGCGCGACGCGGAAGCGGTGGCGCGCGAGCTGTCGGCGACCCGGGGGCCGTCGAACGCGGTGATCGCGGTCTAACCGCGGCTCGGCAGGGCCCGGCTGGTGCGGCGGCCCGGTGTGCCCGCAGGAACCGCAGGTCCCACACGACCTGCGGGGCCTGCGGGATCACCCGAATGCCACATCTGCCGGGCGGCTCCCGAGTCCCCCGTGTCACGGTGGCTGCATCTCTCCCTGCTGCCGCCGAGACCGGAGCCAAAGCCATGGCCGACCTGCAGGATGAACCCCAGTCCGTGGGCATCGGAGCCGAGGACCTCCCCGCAGCCGCGCACGCGGCAGCCGGCGCCCTCGACCGGGCCGCCGCACTGCTGTCCGTCCACCCCGTCGTGGACGGGTGCAACACCCTCGTCTGGACCCTGCGCCAGAGCCCGTACCACGACATCGACACCCCCGACACCGGTGTCGACACCGACATCCCGCGGCTGCGCGCCGGGGGAGTGGGGGCCCAGTTCTGGTCCCTGCTCGTACCGTCGACCGACGACCAGGTGGTCTCCGACACCCTGGAACAGATCGACGTGGCCCGGGCCCTGATCCGCCGCTACCCCGACAGCCTGTCCCTGGCGCTGGGCGCCGACGACATGGCCGACGCCCGCAACCGGGGCCGGATCGCCTCGTTCCTCGGCCCCGTGTCCGGCCGCACGCTGACGGATTCCCTGAGCCCGTTGCGGGCCTTCCACACGCTGGGCGTACGGATCCTCGCGCCCGCGGGAGCGTCCTGGGCGCGGGAGGAGCTGACGCCCTTCGGCCACGAGGTGGTCCGCGAGGCGAACCGGCTGGCGGTGCTGCTGGACCTCACCGGCTGCACGCCCGAGGTCGCCTGCGAGCTCGCGGCGGCCTCCAAGGCCCCGGTTGTCATCTCGAACACGGCCGCGGCCGCGCTCACCCCGCATCCGGGCAACGTGCCCGACGAGGTCCTGCTCGCCCTGCGCGAGGCACACGGCCTGGTGATGGTCGCGTTCGACATCGCGCGCACCGGGGAATCCCTGCACGCGGTCGCGGACCACCTCGACCACGTACGGGCGGTCGCGGGCCCGCACAGCGTCGGCCTCGGCGCCGCCTTCGGCATCGAGCCCCGCGCGCCGCGCCCCACCGGCCTGACCGACCCGTCGGGCTACCCCCGGCTGATCGCCGAGCTCCTGGAACGCGGCTGGTCGGAGTCCGACCTGGCCCTGCTGACCTGGGGCAACGCCCAGCGGGTCCTGCGCGACGCGGAATTCACCGCCCGCGCCGCCCACCACAAGCAGCCGGCCCAGTAACGCCCCGCCGCCCGCCCGGCCCCCGTACCGCCGCCGCCCCGCCCCGCCTCCCGCGGGACGGGGCGCGGCCCGTGCGTCAGAAGCGGGGGCGGCCCATCGCGCGGTAGGCCCAGCCCGCTTCGCGCCAGCGCTCGGCGTCCAGCGCGTTGCGGCCGTCCAGGACGAGGCGGTCCGTGACCACCGCGGCCAGCTCCGCCGGGTCGAGCTCGCGGAACTCGCGCCACTCGGTGAGGTGGAGCACGACGTCCGCGCCCCGGGCCGCCGCCAGCGCGGAGTCCGCGTAGCCGAGGGTCGGGAAGACGCGCCGGGCGTTGTCCATGCCCTTGGGGTCGTAGACGGTGACCTGCCCGCCCTGGAGGTGGATCTGCCCGGCCACGTTCAGCGCGGGCGAGTCCCGTACGTCGTCCGAGTCCGGCTTGAAGGTGGCGCCGAGTACGGCGACCCGCTTGCCGAGGAAGGAGCCGCCGACGGCGTCGCGGGCGAGCTCGACCATGTGTCCGCGCCGCCGCATGTTGATGGAGTCGACCTCGCGCAGGAAGGTCAGCGCCTGGTCGGCCCCCAACTCGCCGGCGCGCGCCATGAAGGCCCGGATGTCCTTGGGCAGGCAGCCGCCGCCGAAGCCGATCCCGGCCCGCAGGAACTTCGCGCCGATGCGCTCGTCGTAGCCGATGGCCTCGGCCAACTTGACCACGTCACCGCCGGCGGCCTCGCACACCTCCGCCATCGCGTTGATGAAGGAGATCTTCGTCGCGAGGAAGGAATTGGCGGCGGTCTTCACCAGCTCCGCCGTCGGGAAGTCCGTGACGACCAGCGGGGTCCCCTCCGACATCGGCGTCTCGTACACCTCCCGCAGCAGCTTCTCGCCTCGCTCGCCCTGCACGCCGATCACGATCCGGTCGGGGTGCAGGGTGTCCTGCACGGCGAAGCCCTCCCGCAGGAACTCCGGGTTCCAGGCCAGCTCCACGTCCGCGCCCGCCGGGGACAGCTCCGCCAGCTTCGCCGCGAGCCGCTCCGCCGAGCCCACCGGCACCGTCGACTTGCCCACGACCAGGACCGGCCGGGTCAGGTACGGGGCCAGCGAGGCCATCGCCGCGTCCACGTAGGACATGTCGCACGCGTACTCGCCGTGCTTCTGCGGAGTGTTCACGCACACGAAGTGGACGTCGCCGAACGCGCCGACCTCCTCCCAGGAGGTCGTGAACCGCAGCCGCCCCGTGGACCCGGGCAGCCCGGCCACGTGCTGGGCCAGCAGTTCCTCCAGCCCGGGCTCGTACATCGGCACCCGGCCCGACGCCAGCATCTCGATCTTCTCCGGGACCACGTCCAGCCCCAGCACCTCGAACCCCAGCTCCGCCATCGCCGCGGCGTGGGTCGCGCCGAGGTATCCGGTGCCGATCACAGTGATCCTGAGGGGGGCCATGGGTGCTCCAGAGGTGCGGGGCCGTTTGCGGCCACTGAGCATAGTCGGGCCCACCGGCGGGGACGTTCCCCAGGACACGACGGCTCTCGTCCCTTCTGTCACGCAACTCACGTGGGCCGTCCATATCGCCATCCGTGACCGGCCCACTAAGCTTGGGTTACTTAACGGTAGTTAGCACACGCATCACCCTTGGGGAGTGAGAGATCTTGGCGGGTTCTGCCGACTTCGACCTGTACCGCCCGGCCGAGGAGCACGACATGCTCCGCGAGTCCGTCCGCTCGCTCGCCGAGGCGAAGATCCTGCCGTTCGCGGCCGCGGTCGACGAGGAGGCCCGCTTCCCGCAGGAGGCCCTCGACGCCCTGGTCGCCAACGACCTGCACGCCGTCCACGTGCCGGAGAGCTACGGCGGCGCCGGCGCCGACGCGCTCGCCACCGTGATCGTGATCGAGGAGGTGGCCCGCGTCTGCGCGTCCTCCTCCCTCATCCCGGCCGTGAACAAGCTCGGCTCCCTCCCGGTGATCCTCTCCGGCTCCGAGGAGCTGAAGGCCAAGTACCTCGGCCCCCTGGCCAAGGGCGACGCGATGTTCTCGTACGCGCTCTCCGAGCCGGACGCGGGCTCCGACGCCGCCGGCATGAAGACCCGCGCCGTGCGCGACGGGGACTTCTGGGTCCTCAACGGCGTCAAGCGCTGGATCACCAACGCGGGCGTCTCCGAGTACTACACGGTCATGGCCGTGACCGACCCCGAGAAGCGCTCCAAGGGCATCAGCGCCTTCGTCGTCGAGAAGAGCGACGAGGGCGTCTCCTTCGGCGCCCCGGAGAAGAAGCTCGGCATCAAGGGCTCACCGACGTGCGAGGTCTACCTCGACAACGTCCGCATCCCCGCCGACCGCATGATCGGCGCCGAGGGCACCGGCTTCGCCACCGCCATGAAGACCCTGGACCACACCCGCATCACCATCGCGGCCCAGGCGCTCGGCATCGCGCAGGGCGCCCTGGACTACGCCAAGGGCTACGTCCAGGAGCGCAAGCAGTTCGGCAAGCCGATCGGCGACTTCCAGGGCGTGCAGTTCATGCTCGCGGACATGGCCATGAAGATCGAGGCCGCCCGCCAGCTGACCTACGCGGCCGCCGCCAAGTCCGAGCGCGTCGACGCCGACCTCACCTTCTTCGGCGCCGCGGCCAAGTGCTTCGCCTCCGACGTGGCCATGGAGGTCACCACGGACGCCGTCCAGCTGCTCGGCGGCTACGGCTACACCCGTGACTACCCGGTGGAGCGCATGATGCGCGACGCCAAGATCACGCAGATCTACGAAGGCACCAACCAGGTCCAGCGCATCGTGATGGCGAGGAACCTGCCGTAGCGGCGGGCCTCTGGCCTACCCGAACGCCAACGACCCCCGGCCGCGGCCGGGGGTCGTCCGGATGCCCGGCCCTGAAGCCGTGCCCGTCTCCGGAAAACCGGCCGTCCCGCGGCCCCGACGCCAACTGCCGGGCCGCGCCGACCCGTTCGCGTCCTGACGGCGGCGGCCCTGGAAGGCCCCCCGGATGGGCTAAATTTGGACCTTCGTACGCCGGAATCGGTTGGGGAGAACGCAATGACGGAAGCGATCCTGCTGGTCGGCGGACAGGGCACACGGTTGCGTCCCGTGACGGTGAACACGCCCAAGCCGATGGTCCCCACGGCAGGCGTCCCGTTCCTCGCCCACCAGATAGCCAGGGCCGCCGCCGCCGGTGTCACGCACATCGTGATGGCCACCTGCTACCTCGCCGAGGTCTTCGAGCCGTACTTCGGCGACGGGTCCGACTTCGGCCTCACCCTCGAATACGTGGTCGAGGACGAGCCGCTGGGGACCGGCGGCGCCATCCGCAACGCCGGGCAGCTCCTGACCGGGGGCCCGGACTCCTCCGTGCTCGTCTTCAACGGTGACATCCTCACCGGCCTGGACATCGCCGGCCTCGTCGAATCCCACGAGGCGGCCGACGCGGACGTCTCCCTGCACCTGGTCCGGGTCGAGGACCCGCGCGCCTTCGGCCTGGTACCCACCGACTCCGAGGGGCGGGTGCTGGCCTTCACGGAGAAGCCGCAGACCCCCGAGGAGATCATCACCGACCAGATCAACGCCGGCTGCTACGTCTTTCGCCGCAGCGTGATCGACGCCATCCCGGCCGGCCGCCCGGTCTCCGTGGAGCGCGAGACCTTCCCCGGCCTGCTCGCCTCCGGGGCCACGCTGCACGGGGTCACCGAGAACACCTACTGGATGGACCTCGGCAAGCCGGAGTCGATCATCCAGGCCTCCGCCGACCTGGTCCGCGGCGTCGTCTCCTCCCCGGCGGTCCCCGGCCGCCGCGGCGAGTCGCTGGTCCTGCCGGGCGCCCAGGTGGCGCCCGGGGCCAAGCTCTCGGGCGGCACCGTCGTCGGCGCCGGCGCCCGGATCGAGGCCGGCGCGGTCGTCCAGGGCTGCATCGTCCTCGACGACGCCGTGATCGGCCCGGACGCGCAGCTGAACGCCAGCCTGATCGGCGCGCGCGCCGAGGTGGGCGCGCGGACCGTGCTCGACGGCGCCGTCATCGGCGACGGGGCGGCCGTGGGGGCCGACAACGAACTGCGCGCCGGGGCCCGGGTGTGGTGCGGGGCGCAGCTGCCCGCCGCCGCCATCCGCTTTTCCCCGGACGCCTGATCCCCTTCGGGGCAGGGAGCACGGCCGCGGGCGGTCCCGCGGCCGGTCACCCGATCGGCCCAGCGGCCGGTCACCCGGTCAGTTCCCGCGTACGGTGACCTTCTCGTCGTTCTGGATCTGCTTGACCAGCTGCTGCACCTTCGCCTTGTCCCAGACGAGGTTTCCGCCGCGCTGCCCGGAGATCGGCATGTTCATCGAGACGCCGTCCCCTCCGTTGACGCCCTTCATCGCGAAGAACATCTGGCCCATGTCGTACAGGCCCATGTCCTTGTCCACGATCAGGGTGTCCAGGCCGGCGCCCAGCAGCGGGTAGAGCTCGAACGGGTTGAGCACGGTGGACGGGGTGGCCGCCTGGCTCGCCAGCGCCGACAGGAACTTCTGCTGGTTCTTCGTCCGCTGGAGGTCCGACTCGGCGAAGGCGTACCGGGTGCGCACGAAGGCCAGGGACTGCTCGCCGTTGAGCGTCTGCTTGCCCGCCTTGAAGTCGGCGCCCGACTTCTCGTCCTTGAAGCCCTCCTCGATGTCGAGCTCCACACCGCCCAGCGCGTCCACGATGTTCGCGAAGCCGGCGAAGCCGATCTCCGCGTAGTGGTCGATGCGCAGCCCGGTGTTGAACTCCACCGTCCGCACCAGCAGCTCGGGGCCGTCCTCCGCGTACGCGGCGTTGAGCTTGACCCGCCGCCCCTGCGCGGGGAACTTCTTGCCGGACTGCGAGCCGACGAAGGACGGGATCTCCACGTCCGAGTCGCGCGGCAGCGAGATCATGGTGTTCCCGATGGAGCACTTCGCCAGGATCATCATCGAGTCGGTCCGCTTGCCCTCGGCCGAGCCCGTGTGGAGCTTCTTCTTCTCCTCGTCGGACATGCCCTCGCGGCTGTCGGAGCCCACGATCAGGTACGTCGTGCAGTCGCCCTCCTTGGGGCGCTCGATGACCTTGGAGAGGTCCACCTCGCGCCGCACCTTGGAGTCGGCCCAGAAGTAGGTGGCGACCGAGGTCACCAGCAGCGCGGAGACCAGCACGATCGAGCCGACCTTGATCCGCTTGCGCCAGTCCGGGGCGGAGCCGGGCACCCGGCCGGGGCCGGACGGCCCGCCGGGACCGGCCGGGCCGCCCGGGGCTCCGCCCGCGGGCGATCCGTAGACCTGGCCGGTGTTGTAACCGGTGTCGTAACCGCTGTACGCGTCGGGGCCCTGCGCCTGCTGGGCGGGCACCGACGGGCGCGAGGGCTGCGCGGGGCGCGGGGGCTGCGGGGGCCGCTGCGGCTGGGGCTGCTGCCGCTGGACGTGCCGCATCCGCTGCGCGCCCTCGGGCTGCGGCTGCGCGCTGCCGTGTCCGTACCCGCCTTCACGACCTTCTGGCCAGTCATTCATGTGCCAAGGATGCCTGCCCGCGAGCGGCGTCCGACAGCCCGGGGGCCGATCCGTTCCGGGGCTGTTGCGAAGCTGATGCCTCTGGTACGGCTCTAAGGTATCTGTATGACTCAGATACCGGGCGAGCTGCCCGGGAAGCCGACCGCGGCCTCCCGTACGACCCTCAGCCACATCATGACCGCGAACGACACCAACCTCCTCGGCACGGTGCACGGTGGCGTGATCATGAAGCTGGTGGACGACGCGGCCGGCGCGGTGGCGGGCCGTCACTCCGGCGGCCCCGCCGTGACCGCCTCCATGGACGAGATGGTCTTCCTCGCGCCGGTGCGTGTGGGGGACCTCGTCCACGTCAAGGCCCAGTGCAACTGGACCGGCCGCTCCTCCATGGAGATCGGCGTACGCGTCCTCGCGGAGCGGTGGAACGAGTCCACCCCCGCCACCCAGGTCGGCACCGCCTACCTCGTCTTCGCCGCGGTGGACGCCGAGGGCAAGCCCCGCACCGTCCCGCCCGTCCTCCCGGAGACGGAACAGGACGAGCGGCGCTACCAGGAGGCCCAGATCCGCCGCACCCACCGCCTCGCCCGCCGCCAGGCGATCAAGGCGCTGCGCGAGGAGCGCGCCGCCCAGGGCTTCGACGACTAGCAGGGCTCCGGCGACCAGGGCTCCGGCGCCGTCAGGTCCCGCACACCACCTGGTCGCCCGAGACCACCTGGACGGCGCCGCCCTGGTACGGGTCCTCCGCGCGCACCGGCACCACCTTGCGGTAGTCCGAGCCCGCGATGACCTGGACCGTCCGCCCCTGGCCCGGCACCGCCCGCAGCTCGCTGCCCGGCAGCGCGGTCGCCACCGACCGGGCCGAGCGGTCCCAGCGCGGGTCGTACGTGATCACCGTGCGCTTGACGTCGCGGCCGGCGCCGTTGCCCGGGGCCCGCGTGGTGTCGAAGCCGGTGGCGCGCAGCGCCGCGTCGACGCGGCCGCCCAGCCCGTCGATCCGGGTCCCGTTCTCCACCTGGACCCGGACCTGCTGCGGCGGCACGTCCACCGGCACGGCCACGGGCCGGGCGGCGCTCTTCCCGGGCGGCGGCGGCGCGAGCGGCCGGTCCTGGCGCACGGCCTCGAACAGCTTGGCCGCCTTGGCCTCGTCCCACTTCACGGTGGAGCCGATGCCCTTGACCGGGAAGGAGGAGCTGCCGATGGGCACCGAGGCGAACTCCGACGACGACGGGGTGAAGTCGCGCATCGCCTGGCCGAGGGCCAGCATCTGCTCGGAGCCGAAGCCCCGGTCGGCCCGGACCGAGCCGAGCAGCGTGGAGCTGACCTCCTTGAACTTCACCGGGTTCAGCAGTACCCCGCTGCCGGTCGCCTGCTTGATCAGCGCGGCGAGGAACCGCTGCTGGCGCTGCATCCGGCCCAGGTCGGAGGCACCGTCGACATGGCGCGAGCGCACGTACTGCAGGGCCTGTCCGCCGCTGAGGCGGTGGTTGCCGGGCAGCAGGTCGAGGCCGGTGTTCGGGTCGCGCATGGTCTTGGCCGTGCAGACGTCCACGCCGCCCATCGCGTCGACCGTCTTCATGAAGCTGGTGAAATCGACCTCCAGGTAGTGGTCGATCTTCACCCGGGTCATGTTCTCGACGGTCCGCACGGTCAGGTGGGGCCCGCCCTCCGCGTACGCGGCGTTCAGCTTCACGGGATGCGGCTTGTGCGCCTTGCCGGTGACCAGGTCCAGGTGGGCGGGCACCTCGGCGTAGCTGTCGCGGGGCAGGCTGATCACGCTCGCCCGCTCCTTGTCCGCCGACAGGTGCACCAGCATGATCGTGTCCGTGCAGTGGCAGGGCGCCCCGCCCAGGCGGTACTCGCGCTTCTCCTCGGGGCTGATCTTCTCCCGCCCGTCGGTGCCGACGAGCAGGAAGTTGAGGCCGTGCCCGGCCTGCGGGCGGTTCTTCATGTCCTTGAAGGGGTCCACCCGCTCGATCCCGGTGTCCAGTCCGGTCATCACGGCGTGCCCGATGGCGCCGGAGCCCAGCACCACGACCGCGGCCCCCGCGGCGATCCGCACCCCCCACCGGGGGCGCTCGCCCCGGCGCTGCGCTGGGCGAGCCCTGGCGGGACGGTGGGGACGGTGCGGCTGGGGCACGGTGGACACCTCCGCGGAGCAGCAGGGGACGGTCGGCGGATCAGCTGATGGGTCCGCACAGTAGGCCCATACGATCAGCGTCTGTCCTTACTGCTCACTCGGCGCGCACCCGGTTCCCCCGTACGCGGTAACGTGACACCGATACCCGACCTTGAAGGACCACATGCCCGCCCAGCAGCCCGCAGTCTCGGTGATCATGCCGGTGCTCAATGAGGAGCACTACCTCCGCGATTCCGTCCGCCACATCCTGCAACAGGAGTACGCGGGCGAGATGGAGGTGGTGATCGCACTCGGGCCCTCCACGGACCGCACCGACGAGATCGCCGCCGAACTCGTCGCCGAGGATCCCCGAGTCCACACCGTCCCGAACCCCACCGGCCGGACCCCGGCGGCGCTCAACGCCGCCATCAAGGCCTCGCGTCACCCGATCGTGGTACGCGTGGACGGCCACGGCATGCTCTCGCCGAGCTACATCGCCACCGCCGTCCGCCTCCTGGAGGAGACCGGCGCGCAGAACGTCGGCGGCATCATGCACGCCGAGGGCGAGAACGCCTGGGAGGAGGCCGTCGCCGCCGCGATGACCTCGCGGATCGGCGTCGGCAACGCGCCCTTCCACACCGGAGGCCAGGCGGGACCGGCCGAGACCGTCTACCTCGGTGTCTTCCGCCGCGAGGCGCTGGAGCAGCAGGGCGGGTACAACGAGGAGTTCATCCGCGCCCAGGACTGGGAGCTGAACTTCCGCATCCGCGAGGCCGGCGGCCTGATCTGGTTCTCGCCGGAGCTGAAGGTCCAGTACCGCCCGCGGCGCTCCGTACGGGCCCTGGCCAAGCAGTACAAGGACTACGGCCGCTGGCGCCACGTGGTGGCGCGCTACCACGCGGGCTCCATCAACCCGCGCTACCTGGCCCCGCCGACCCTCGTCTGCGCCCTCGCGGCGGGGGTGGTGGTGGGCGCGAGCGTCAGCCCGCTGGGCTTCGCCGTCCCGGCCGGCTATCTCGCGGCGATCGCCGTGGGCTCCGTCCCGGCGGGCAGGGGCCTGCCGCTGAAGGCCCGGGCGCAGATCCCCGTGGCCCTGGCCACCATGCACCTGTGCTGGGGCTTCGGCTTCCTGACGAGCCCGCGCGCCCTCGCGAACAAGCTCATCGCGAGCCGCCGCCCGGCCGCGCACCAGGGCGCCGCGCAGGTCTGACCCGTACGAACCCGTACGAAGGGGCCCGGCGCGGTGGCTGCGATCTACGCAGCCGCCGCACCGGGCCCCTTTCGCGTACCTGCTACCAGGCAGGCACCTGCTACCAGGTGAAGCCCGGCTGGATGGCCATGCACGCCTTGTCGTTGTCACCGTTGAGCGCGTGCGCCGACGTCGGGGCCACGGTCGGGGCCGGCGGCGGCGCGGCCGGCGCGGTGCCGGTCCGCCAGTCCTTGCCGACGAACAGGACGATCCCGGTGACCTCGTCGGTCTTCTGCACGGCGCCGGCCGGCAGGCCGAGCGCGGTGGCCACCGCCGTGGCGTCGGCCGCCTGGGCGTCGGTGGCGAAGCGGATCACCGTGGTGTCCTCGGCGCCCGTCTGGGTCTCGGCGGCGGCCTTGGTGAAGCCCTTGCCGGCCAGCAGGGCCGCGACGTCGTTCGCCCGGTTCTTGACCCTGGCCTCGGCGCCGGCCTTGCCGCCGGTGGCGTTGCGGACGGAGACCGCGATCTTCGCGGGCGGCGCGGCCGGTGCCAGGCTCGGCTGGGCCGGAGCGCTCGGTGCGGCCGGGCTCGCGGAGGCGCCCGGCGAGGGGGCGGCGCCGCCCGCCGGGGTCCCGGAGCCCTTGCCGTCCAGCGCGATGTCCTCGCGGACCATCCGGAACAGGTCCTCGGCCTCACCGGGCAGCGGCTCGACGCGTCCGTCCATGCCGGGCCGCGTGCTGTAGAACCACGGCATGGTGGTCATGGTGATCCGGCCCGGCGGGACCTTCTTGAGCTCCATGCTGAGGTCGTACAGCTTGTCGATCTTGTTCAGGCCGTTGTCCACGACCATGGCCTTGATGGCGGCCTGCGCCAGGCTGTTGAGCTTGCCCGGGTTGGTGAGCTTGGCGTTCTTGCGGAACTCGCGGGCCATCGAGGTCATGTACTGGTGCTGGGCGTGGGTGCGGCCGATGTCAGTGCCGTCCTCGAAGCCGTAGCGGGTGCGCAGCCACTGCAGGGCCTGCTCGCCCTGGATGACGTTGTCGCCCTTGGGCAGCTTCAGGCCGGAGCCCTTGCCGTCGCGGGTGCGCGACTCCACGTTCTGCTCGACGCAGACGGGGACACCGCCGATGGCGTCCGCCATCGAGACCACGCCCTTGAAGTCGATCATCATGAAGTGATCGATGGGTATCTTGGTCAGCTCGGTCCAGGCGGCGACCGTACAGCCCGGTCCGCCCCGCTGGAGCGACTCGTTCGTCTGCACCAGGCCCTTGCTGGCGGGGTACACCTTGCCGCCCGGCTCGGTGCACTTGGGCATCATCAGGATCGTGTCGCGGGGCATGGACACCACGGACATGTTGCTGCGGTCCGCCGACAGGTGCAGCAGCATCTGCACGTCCGCGAGCGGCGGGCCGTCGAAGGTGTCGCTGGCGCCGCCGAGGGCCTGGTTCGCCTCGTCGTCGCGCGCGTCGGAGCCGATGAGCAGGATGTTCAGCGGGGTCTGCCCGAAGGCGTTGGGCTTGGAGCCGCCCAGTTTGGTCTCGCCGAGGTTCAGCGCGTCCGTCTTGATGCTGCCGTTCAGATGGCGGTAGTACAGGTATCCGGCCGCCCCGGTGCCGAGTATGAGCAGGGACAGTACGGAGGCCACCCAGCGCAGCACGCGCCGCCGGCCCCGTCTGTTGCGGCCGCCGCCGGCCGCCGCCCGGCGGGCGGCCCGGGAGCCGGCCCGTGGTGCGGGCACCGAGCCGGGCGCGTCCGCGCCGCCGCCGGAGGTGTCCCCGGCGGCCTGGGCGGTCGCCCCCTCCCCTCGCACGCTGCTGTGCCTCACACGTCCCCCTCAAGATCCTTCTTGGTCGATGATGCGCCGGCGGACCGGCAGTGCCCCGTTGTGCGGTGATTACTTGGCGCAGACGGCCTTGTCGGCCTGAGCCTGCTGGACGTCCGCGGGCAGCTCCTGCGGCACCGGAGGCGCCAGTGGGGCGCCCGGCTGCTGGAAGTCCGGACCCAGTGTCAGCTTCATCGGGGTCTTCGCCCCCGCGTCCGCCGTCCCCATCTTCAGCGCGGTGACCGGCAGCCCCAGCGCGTCCGCCAGCGCCCGGGCCTGGTCGGCCTGGTTGGGCGCGTACTCCAGCTGCGTGGCACCGACCTTCGCGGGCGCGTTGCCGCGGTTGCTGGCCTTGTTCATGCCCTTGGTGTTCTGGAGCCAGTTCAGCGTGGTGGAGGCGGCGCCCTTGGGGCCGCCGCCGTTGTAGACGTCCACGCGTACGTCCGCGGCGGGAGCCCGGTTGCCCTGGAGCAACGCGTCCTGCCTGGCCTTCGCCTCGGCGTCGGCCGCCTCCTTCTGCGCCTGCTCCTTCTTCTCGACCTCGGTGAGCGAGACGTCCCCGCGGATCATCTGGAGCAGCGGGTCGGCGAGGGCCTGGTTGACCACGACGGTCGCCTTGACCTTCTCGGCCGGGTTGTCGAGCACCGGCAGGGTCGTGAAGGTGATGTTCTTGAGGTCGATGTCCTTCAACTCGCCCGCCAGATCGGTGAGCTTGTTGATGGAGCCCAGACCCTGATCCACGGTCAGCGACTTGGTGGCCGCCTCCGCGAGCGAGAAGAACTTCTTCGGACTGGTCAGCGTCTCCTTCGACTTCATCTCGCGCATCATCGAACCGAGGAACTGCTGCTGGGTCTTGATCCGGTCCAGGTCGCTCTCGTTGCCGAAGGCGTGCCGGGTCCGTACGAACGCGAGCGCCTGCTCGCCCGACAGCCTGTGCTCGCCCTTGGTCAGCTTGAGCTTGGAGTCCTCGTCGTCGACGTCCTTGTCCAGGCAGACGGGCACGCCGCCGACCGCGGTGCTCAGGGTCTTCACCGCGTTGAAGTCGACCATCATGAAGTTGTCGACCTCGATGCCGGTGATGCCCTTGACCGTGCGCATCGTGCAGCCCGCGTCGCGCCCCTCCTGGCCCAGGCTGGTGTTGAAGCGCGTGCCCTTCGTGCCGCGGATCTCCTTGGTCGATCCGTCGGGCTGCTTCGTCGGGCAGGACGGGATGTCGGTGATCAGGTCGCGCGGAATGGACAGCGCGGTGGCGTTGCTGCGGTCCTTGGCGATGTGGAACAGGATCGTGGTGTCGGCGTGGCCGACGCTGTCCTTGTCCCCGTAGCCCTCGTTGCCGGCGCCGCTGCGCTTGTCGGTGCCGATGACCAGGATGTTGATGGCCTGGTCCTTCTTGAACCCGCCGGTGCCCGCGCCCGCGACATCGGTGACGCTGAGGTTGCCGTTCAGGTGGTCGTAGTAGAGGTACGCGGCGGTGGCGCCGCCGACCAGCAGGAACGCCAGCGTCACACTGGTGACGACCAGCGCCTTCTTGCGGCGTCCCCCGCCCCCGCCCCCGCCCTTGCGGCCACCGCGCCGGCCTCCGGGCGGGCCGTCGCCGGGCCGGGGCTTGGGTACGGCCGGGGAGGGGCTGGTGGGGGCGGTGGGGGCGGACGTGGATCTGCGCGGCGCGGCGACCGTGGGCCGCTGCTGCGCTGCGGAGTCGCCCAGTCGCAGTTCGTAGTGGCCGGTGCGGGGGTTGAGCACCCACTGGTCTGCGGGGTCGATTTCGTCTGCCCGCCCACGGCTGTGCGCATCCACGGTTGCTCGAGTCCTCCGTCGGGTGCCTCGCGACGCGCCTCCCCCGGGCGCACGGTCAACGATCCGGCTGCTGGCACCCGGTCTCTGGTCCGGCCGGGCACCGGATCGCTCACCTTATCCGCCCTGTTCGGCCCCAAACCATGCTGGTGACAAATTCCACTCCCCTTATAACGGGTCGAAGCGCCCATCCCACTCGGTTCGGTCACCGCCTTTTGGGATTGCTTTACCGGCAGTCGGCGTTGCCCGCCGTGGTTCCGGTGAAGGTGGGGACGGGTGCGGGGGGCTCGGAACCGGTGGGCTCGGGGGCGGTCGGCTCGGGAGTGGCCGAGGACCGGGGCTCGGGCCGGGCCGAGGCCGCGGTCGCGGGCTTCGGCGGCGCGACCGTCACCGGCTTGTCCATCCGCAGCTGATCGAAGAGCCGCGCCGCGTCCGGCTCCACCAGCTCGTCCCGGTTCGGGTCGCCGGTGTACGGCTGCCGGGGCACGGTCAGGAACTTGACCTGCTCGGTCGGTATATCCCTCATGTCCCGTACGAGTTCATACAGGTCGCGCAGCGAGGCCAGCCCCGGGTCCGTGGTCACCGAGGACGTCGCCGCGTCCAGCAGCGGGTACAGCCGGGCCGGATTCAGCAGGACCCCGTTGCTCTTCACCTTGTCGACGAGCGAACCGAGGAACTGCTGCTGGCGCTCCATCCGTTCGGTGTCGCTGCCGTTGCCCAGGCTGTAGCGGGCCCGCACGAAGCCGAGGGCCTCCTCGCCCCGCAGGGTCTGGCGCCCGGCGGCCAGCTTCAGCTTGGCCTCCGAGTCGTTCATCGGCTCCTTCAGGCAGACCTCCACCCCGCCGATGGCGTCGACCATCTTCTTGAACCCCCCGAAGTCGATCACCATGTGGTGGTCGACCCGGATCCCCGTGAGCGTCTCGACCGTACGGATCGTGCAGGCGGCCCCACCCCACTGGAACGCCCAGTTGAACTGTGCGAACCGCTCGCCGGTGCGGCTCCCGTCCGCCGTCAGGCACGGGGGGATCCGCGTCATCAGGTCCCGGGGTATCGACACGGCGGTCGCACTCCTGCGGTCCCGCGGCAGGTGCAGCAGGATCGCGGTGTCCGAGCGCTGGGTGCCCTGGTCCTGCCCGTAGCGGGCGTTGTCCTTGCCGGAGCGGGAGTCGGAGCCGATCAGCAGGATGTTCTGGGCGCCGGTGGCCAGGTGCGCCGGGCGCTCGCGCTCGTAGCGCTCCAGCTCGGCCGCCGCCGAGGTGTCCTCGGTGATGTTCCCGTCGAGCTTGCTGTAGAGCCACCAGCCGGTGGCGGCCCCCGCCAGCACCAGGAGGGCCGCACCGAGGCCGATCCAGCGCAGCAGCCGACGCCTGCGGCTGGACGGAGGCCGCCGAGGGCCTCCGGCCGCCTGGGTGTCGCCCGGTATGCCTGCGCTGTCCCTCACCGGCGTCCGTCCCCTCGTCGCTAAGACTTCAGGTCGCCTCTCTCGGATCGGCAGCCGTACGGGTGGGCACGGCCACTGCCGATCCTGCCCCCGGGCCGCCTCGGCAGCCCGGGGGCAGGGGTGTGTCTAGGGCCATGCGGGTGACAAATCGCCGGTTTCCCGCAATGGAGCAGTGCGGGTGACGGTGACGAGGGCAGTGCGGGGTGACGGGGCCGCCGGGACCTCACACCGTATGGGTGACCCGCTCGCTCTCGATCCGCTGCGCCAGCGCCTCCGTCGAGAGCCGGTCCAGGTTCCGGCACAGCACCACGGACCCGCCCGCGGCCAGCGGACCGTACAGTCCGGCGCAGAGCCCCTCCCAGGTGTCGTAGCCGAGCCCGGTCAGCACCCGGCTGCCCGGGCCGATGCCGAGCTTCGCCGCCTCCTCGCGGGCGCGGGTCGTCAGCTGCGCGTACGAGAGCTCCTCGCCGCCGACGACCAGCCCGGGGCCGTCCGCGTCGACCGGGACGAAGGGCGCGAACCGGTCGCCCTGCCCGGGCACCTCCACCGCGTAGTCCGCGTACCCGGCCGGAGGCTGCGGGAAGCGCCCGCCCAGCGGCCGCAGCGCGAGCGCCACCCGCTCGCCGCCGCACGCCAGGCCCCGCTCCAGTCCGTCCGGCCCGCTGACCACCAGATCCGCGCCGGCCGGATCGCCGTCCACCTCGGCGACGACCCCCACCGAGGCGCAGGCCAGCAGCCAGACGGCGCTCTGCCAGTGCGCCGGGAGCAGCAGCGCGAGCCGGTCCCCGGGCTCGGCGCCCAGGTCGCCCTGGAGCAGATTGGCGGTCTTGGCCACCCAATTGGCGAAGGTCGCGACGGACAATTCGACGCGCTCGCCGGTGGCGTCGTCGTAGAAGGTGACGAGCGGGCGGCCCGGATCGGCGGCGAGCGCGGATCGCAGCAGGTCGGCAGGGGTGCGGTCAGTGGCGTTCACCCGGGACAGGGTACGCGGGCCCGTCCCCCGTACGGGGGCCGCCGGCTCGTCCGTACGGGGGAGGGGTACCGGCGGGCGGGCGGACGGGGCGTCAGTCCTCGGATGGCGGCCGGTGCCGCGGGTGCCCACCATCCTTTTCATGCGTGGATTCCTTGCTTCCTCGATCGGCGTCGCGACGGCTGCCGCACTGGCCCTGCCCGTCGCGCTCCCCACTTCGGCCCTGGCCGCTCCCGCACCGGGCGCGGTCGCCCCCGTCACCCCGGCCGGGTCCACCCAGTCCCTGCCGCTGGTCCCCCTGGGACCCGTGGCGGACCGCACACCCGGCGTCCCCGGCATGAGTTCACCCCGCGTCCCCGAGACGCAGGGCCTGCCCGCCCGCGAGGTCAAGACGTTCTCGCTGGTCGGCGTCATCTGGGACGACGTCACCACCGAGCTGCACGGCCGGGTCCAGGTCCGTACGCGCTCCACCCGGACCGCGACCTGGTCCGACTGGCAGGACCTCGAGATCCACAACAGCGAGCACGCGGCCGACCTCGACGCGGCGGAACGCGCATCGGGCCGCGTCCACGGTGCCACCGCCCCGCTGTGGGTCGGAGAGTCCGACGGGGTGGAGGTCCGCGTCCAGGCGGAACCGGGCGCCCCGGACACCCACGCGGCGGCCCGGCTGCCCTCGGGCCTGCGGATCGAGCTCGTCGACCCGGGCGCGGAACGGCCCGCCGCACCGTCCGACGGCAAGAACAGCGGCCCCGACGACGACGACAACGGCGAGGTGATGCCGCCCGGCATGACCATGGAGATGGCGGAGTCCTCCGCCGCGAACCTGCCGCACGCCCCGCTCGGCGCGAACGAGATCACCGAGCTGAACAAGGCCGACTCCACCGCCGACGCGATCTTCGCGAGCGACGGAGAGCTGACCCAGGCGGCCGCGCCCTACATCGGCCCGCGCCCGCGGATCGTCACCCGCAAGGGGTGGGGCGCGGACGAGTCGCTGCGCGAGACGGGCTTCGTCTACACGAACACGGTGAAGGCGGCCTTCGTCCACCACAGCGCCTCGGGCAACAACTACGCCTGCAAGGACGCCCCGGCGGTGCTCCGCAGCCTGTACCGCTACCACGTGCTCAGCAACGGCTGGCGCGACCTCGGCTACAACTTCGCCGTCGACAAGTGCGGCACGGTCTACGAGGGCCGTGCGGGCGGGGTCTCCAAGCCGGTGCTCGGCGCGCACACCATGGGCTTCAACACGGACAGCATGGGCATCGCCGTGCTCGGCACCTACACGTCCACGCCCCCACCGGCGGTGGCGGTCGACGCCGTCGCCCGCCTCACGGCCTGGAAGCTCGGCCTCTTCGGGCGGGACCCGCGCGCGAAGACGACCCTGAAGTCCGGCGGCGGAAACCTCTACCCCAAGGGCACGAACGTCAAGATGAACGTCATCTCGGGCCACCGCGACGGCTTCGCGACGGAATGCCCCGGCAAGCGCCTGTACGCCAAACTCCCCCCGACCCGCACGGCGTCGGCGAAGCTCCAGGGCCGCCCGTAGCCTCCGGCGGTCAGCAGCATCCCCGGCGCGCCGGGCCTCCGGCGGGGCTGTATTTAGCCCCGCCGGCGTTTGAGGCGCGGGTCCGGGCGGAGCCCGGCGGGGGAGGGGGCGGAGCCCCTGGGGTGCGGGGATACGCTCGACGCATGGCCGGCCGCTTCGTTCCCCCCCTCACCCGCACCGCCGTGCGCGGTGGGCGCACCGACGTGCCCGCAGGGCAGGGGCGGAGCGCGGCGGCCGGGGCCAAGGCGCGGGTGTGGGCGCCGGGAGGGCCCGTGGACCTCGGCCTCACCCTCGGCCCCCTCAGGCGAGGCTCGGCCGACCCCACCTTCCGCACCACCCCCGACGGGTCGGTCTGGAAGGCCAGCCAGACCCCCCTCGGCCCCGCCACCCTCAGGGTCTGCCACCCGGGGACGCAGGTGCGCGCCGAAGCCTGGGGCCCCGGCGCCGACTGGCTCCTCGAACGGCTGCCCGCACTGCTCGGCGCCGACGACGACCCCGCCGCCTTCGTCCCCCGCCACCGCCTCCTGCACGCCAGCCACCGCCGCCGCCCCGGCCTGCGCCTCACCCGTACCGGCCTGGTCATGGAGTCCCTGATCCCGACCGTCCTGGAGCAGAAGGTCACGGCCGACGAGGCCTACCGCGCCTGGCGCCGCCTCGTACGGCAGTACGGCGAGCCGGCCCCCGGCCCGCGGACGGTGGACCTGTACGTCATGCCCACCCCCCGCACCTGGGCCATGATCCCGTCCTGGGACTGGCACAAGGCCGGCGTCGACGCCAAGCGCTCCGCCACCATCGTGCGGGCCGCCCGCGTGGCGAACCGCCTGGAGGAGGCCGCCGCCATGGAGCTGGCGCAGGCCACCGCCCGGCTGGAGGCCGTCCCCGGCATCGGCCCGTGGACCTCCGCCGAAACGCTCCAGCGCAGCAACGGCGCCCCGGACGCCGTCACCACCGGTGACCTCCACCTGCCCGGCATCGTCGGCTACGCGCTCGCCGGCGACCGCGACGCCGACGACGCCGTCATGCTGGAGCTCCTCGCCCCGTACGCCGGCCAGCGGCACCGCGCCGCCCGCCTGATCCTCCTCGCGGGCCACGCCCCGCCCCGCCGCATGCCCCGCATGCCCCGCACCGACATCGGCCGGCTCTGAGCGGGCACGGCGAGCGGGGTCCGGGCCGGGGCCTCAGCGGACCTCGATGAAGTCCTCCGGGTCCCGCACCGCCCGCTCCGACGGAGCCGACGCGGGGTGTCCCACCGCCACCGCGCCCATCGGGTCCCAGTCCCGCGGCAGCCCCAGCACCTCGCGCACCACGTCCCGGCAGAACATCGTCGAGGACACCCACGCCGAGCCCAGCCGCTCCGCGGCCAGCGCGACCAGCAGGTTCTGCACGCCCGCGCCCATCGCGACCACGAACATCTCCCGCTCCGCCGCGTCCCGGCGGGCGTGCCCGTAGTGGTGCGCGCCGTCCGTCACCAGGCACGGCACCACGAGGTACGGGGCGCCGCGCAGCACGTCCCCGCGCCGCACCCGCTTCGCGATGGACTCCTCGGACTTCCCGTCGGCCCGCAGGTCCGCGATCCACGCGTCGCGCATCGCGTCCAGCAGTTCCCGCCGGGCCGACGCCGACTCCAGCAGCACGAACCGCCACGGTGTCGTGTGGTGCGGGGCGGGGGCGGTCACGGCCGCCGCCACCGCGCGCCGTACCGCGCCCGGGTCCACCGGGTCGTCGGTGAAGGCCCGTACCGTACGGCGCTGCGTCACGGCCTCCCGTACCGCCTCCGAGGTGCCCAGGCGGAACATGTCGTCGGCCGGGGCCCGGACCAGGTCGCGCGCCGACGAGCCCTCGCCCACCACGTGCGCCAGCCCGCGCACGACGGCCACCGGCGTCCCGGTCGCCTTGCCCTTGACCAGGTCGCCCGCGGCGGCCAGTTCGTCCGCGACGGCCACTATCGTCGCGCTCAGCGGGTTGCCGTGCGCGTCGGTGTTCCCGCGCAGGTCGTCCAGGACCCGTACGCCCGCCGCGCCGATCGCGACGTCGGTGAGCCCGGAGCGCCAGGGCCGCCCGAAGGTGTCCGTCACGACCACGCCGACGTCCACGGACAGGACGTCGCGCACCCCGTCGCGCAGGGCCGCGGCCGAGGCGTCCGGGTCCTCGGGCAGCAGCAGCACCGTGCCCGGGGCGGTGTTGGAGGCGTCCACCCCGGCGGCGGCCATCACCAGTCCCTGCCGGTTCTCGACGATCCGCAGCGCACCCCGCCGCGCGACCACCCGTACGGTCTCCGCGTCTATCGCCTCCTCGCGCGAGTCCGCCTCCACGATCCGGCCCTCGGCCTTGGAGACGATCTTCGAGGTGACGAGCAGGACGTCCCCGTCGCGCAGATCGGGCGCGGCCGCGGTGATCAGCTTCACCAGGTCGTCGCCCGGCCTGACCTCGGGCATTCCCTCCACGGCCCACACCTCGTACGAGGGAGCGCGCCCGCGGGGGGCCCGCTCGGGCGCTGCCGGTGCCGATTCCGGTGCCGCCGCCGGGGCCGAAGCCGCCGCCGTCGGCGCCGTCACCGGGACGCCTCCGCCAGTTCCAGCGCGGCCCGCGCCATCTGCGCGGTGGCGGCCAGGTCGGTCATCATCAGCGGCACCGCGCGGCAGGCGATCCCGGCGGCCTCCACCTCGGCGACGGCGTCCGCGTCGGCGGTGTCCACCAGCCAGCCGTCGAGCAGCCCGGTCCCGTAGTGCAGGGCGACGGCCGCGGCCGTGGACTCGACGCCCACCGCGGCCAGCACCTTGTCGGCCATGCCGCGCACCGGTGCGCCCCCCACGATGGGGGAAAGGCCCACGACCGGCGCCCCGGCGGAGGCCACGGCCTCCCGGATGCCGGGCACGGCGAGGATCGTCCCCACCGAGACCACCGGGTTGGACGGCGGGAAGAGGATCACGTCGGCGGCGGCGATGGCCTCCAGCACGCCGGGCGCGGGCTTGGCCTGTTCGGCCCCGACGGGTACCACGGCCTCCGCGTCCACCGCGGCGCGCAGCCGGACCCAGTACTCCTGGAAGTGGATGACGCGGCGCTCGCCGGTCCCGGCCTCGGTGATCGCGACGTGGGTCTCGACCCGGTCGTCGGTCATGGGCAGCAGCCGCACCCCGGGCTGCCAGCGGTCGCACAGGGCCTCGGTGACGGCGCTCAGCGGGTAGCCCGCGCCGAGCATCTGCGTACGGACGATGTGGGTGGCGAAGTCACGGTCGCCGAGGCCGAACCAGGTCGGTCCGACCCCGTACGCCGCGAGTTCCTCCTTGACGGTGAAGGACTCGTCGGCGCGGCCCCAGCCCTGGTCCTCGTTGATGCCCCCGCCGAGGGTGTACATCACCGTGTCCAGATCGGGGCACACCTTGAGCCCGAACAGGTGGATGTCGTCACCGGTGTTGCCGATGACCGTGATGTCCGCGTCGGGCACCGCCGACTTGAGTCCGGACAGGAACCGGGCGCCGCCTATACCGCCGGCCAGAACAACAATGCGCATGCAGGACAGTCTGTCAGCCGCAGGCTGCCGTTGAGGGGCGGTGGTCGGGCGACGGGTGGGACTGTCAGCCGCAGGTCGGGCCGACGGGCCGGACGTGCCGGTCCGCTCGGGGTCAGGCCGGTACGGACGCCGCTTCGGCCGGGGAGCAGGTGTGCATCGGCATCTCGGTCAGGCCGGGGAAGTAGACGTGCAGGCTGACGGCGCCTTCGAGGGTGTCGTTGACGACCTCGTGGGCGTAGCCCGGGGTGAAGACGCGCTGGGAGCCGGGACGGTGGGCGAGCGGTCCGCGGGCGGTGTGCTCGGTCAGCTCGCCTTCGAGCACGGTCAGGACGCCGGAGGAGGCGCCGTGGTCGTGCAGGCCGCTGCCCTGCCCCGGGACCCAGCTGAGCAGCCAGACCTCGTAGCCGGGGCCGGTGCGCAGCCGGTGGTACCAGCGGGTGGTGGCGTCGTACTGGACGAGGTGCTCCCAGGAGGCGCGGTCCTCGGCGATGGAGCGGGCGAGGCCGACGAACTCGGCGACGGTGGCCGGGTGTTCGCGGGCGGGCTGGAGGAGGTGCTGGACGGCGAGGATGTCGCCGGCGATCTGGAGGTCGCTGTCCTGGTTCATCGGGGTGTTCCTCGACGGGTGTCAGTCGCTCAGGGCGGTTGCTGGGGGAGTGGCCGGAGCTCACGGGAGCCGGGGCTCCACGGGCATCAACAGCAACAACAGCAACAGCGAACCTGGGCAGCGCACAGGAACCCACGAATGGGGGTCCGGGTGGCGGCTGCGGGCGCTGACATGCGAACAAGGAGAACGGCTCGTAGGCCGGACTGTCAACCCAATGTCCGCTTTGGGGGAAAAGTTTCACCTCATCCGGTTACCGCGCGCGGAGAAAGGTTTGTGCAGGCCGGGCCGGGGCACATGGCGCTGCACCGGGGTCGAAGCGCACGCGATCTAAACCAGGACCGCCATCTCGTAACCGGAATGTGATCTGCGCCGCTTCTCCGGCCGAATCGCAACCCCGTCCGAAAGCGGCGCGTCGATTGCTGGTGAGGCGGGCATCTCACGACGCCCGTTGCATGTGTCACGATTTTTGGCGATATGAACACTTTCTGCTTACGCTTGGTTCCGCAGAGTGAATAAGGCGCCCAATAGCAGACCTCGGCTTGACTGCGCCGGAGCCACGCACTTGTAATTTCACTCGTGTCGTTACGTAGCGATCAGTGACGACATGACCACGGGGACGCACAGACAGAGCGAGGGGCGCACATGACCGAGCTGTTTCAGGAACTGCTGGTCGAGGAGGCGGACGAGGAGCTCGGATGGCAGGAGCGCGCACTGTGCGCCCAGACCGACCCCGAGTCCTTCTTTCCCGAGAAGGGCGGCTCCACCCGCGAGGCCAAGAAGGTCTGCCTCGCCTGCGAAGTCCGCTCCGAATGCCTTGAGTACGCCCTCGCCAACGACGAGCGATTCGGCATCTGGGGCGGTCTGTCCGAGCGCGAGCGCCGCCGCCTGAAAAAGGCAGCGGTCTGAGCCGGCCGAAGCTCCACCGGCCGGGTAACCACCGCACATCGCACGACATATCGAGCCGCACGGCACGTACCCACAGAGCACCGCACACGGTCCGCCTCCTGCACCTTCCCCGCAGGAGGCGGACCGCTGTCTTGCCAGCCGTTAGGGTGGGGCGCTGTCCAGCAGCCTCCGGGGGAACACCACCCCCGGACCCTCCCCCCGACCGCTCCCCCGGCACCGCCGGGAGGGGCTCCCAGGGGGGACTCCCCAGGCCGGAGGGCCAGTAGCGCGATGTCCCTGCACAGCCAGTCGACGGCCTCCCACCAGGCCCCCGCCACACCACAGTTCCCCCGGCACGTCGTCACCGCGGTCCTCGTCGCCCACGACGGCGCCCGCTGGCTGCCCCGGACACTCGCCGGCCTCCTCGGCCAGGAACGCCCCGCGCAGGACCACATCGCCGCCGACACCGGCAGCGCCGACGAATCGGCGCGCCTGCTCACCGAAGCCCTCGGCGACGACCGCGTCCTGCACCTCGCCCGCCGCACCGGATTCGGTACGGCCGTGGAGGAATGCAGCCGCAGCGCGGGCACCCTCACCCCCGAGGACCTCCCGTACCTCAAGCGCCCCAGCGGCTGGGACCCCGTCAGCCGCACCTGGCGCGACGACGCGTACGACCTCCCCGACCTGCCGCACGGCGAGCCCGTCCAGTGGCTCTGGCTGCTCCACGACGACAGCGCCCCCGAACCCGACGCCCTCGCCGAACTGCTCCGCGTCGCCGAGGAGAACCCCGACGCCGCCGTCATCGGGCCCAAACTGCGCGGCTGGTACGACAAGAAGCAGCTCCTCGAAGCAGGCGTCACCATCGCCCGCAGCGGCCGCCGCTGGACCGGCCTCGACCGCCGCGAACAGGACCAGGGCCAGCACGACCAGATCCGCCCCGTCCTGTCCGTCTCCACCGCCGGCATGCTGGTGCGCCGCGACGTGTACGAGGACCTCGGCGGCTTCGACCGGCGCCTGCCCCTGATGCGCGACGACGTCGACCTGTGCTGGCGCGCCCAGAGCGCCGGCCACACCGTCCTCGTCGCCCCCGACGCCGTCCTGCGCCACGCCGAGGCCTCCGCCCGCGAACGCCGCACCGTCGACTGCGCCGGACGCACCAGCGCCAGCCCCCACCGCGTCGACAAGGCCGGCGCCGTCTACACGATCCTCGCCAACAGCTCCGGCCGTGCCCTGCCCTACGTCCTGCTGCGCGTCCTGCTCGGCACCGTGCTGCGCACCCTCGCCTACCTCGTCGGCAAGGCCCCCGGCCAGGCCGTGGACGAGCTCACCGGCCTGCTCGCCGCCCTGCTCCGCCCCGGCCGCATCCTCGCCGCCCGCAAGGCCCGGCGCCGCCCCGCCGTCCCCGCCGCCGAACTGCGCCCCCTGTTCCCCCCGCCCGGCGCCTCCCTGCGGGCCAACGCGGAACAGCTCGCCGGCTACTTCGGCGACGCCCGCGACACCGACGCCGCCCCCGCGGGCCGGCACGGCGGTGGCAGCATCCTCACCGCGCCCGGCGAAGAGGGCGACCACCAGGAGACCGAGCGCTTCGCCCGGCTCAAGCGGATCGCCGCCAATCCCGCGCCCCTCCTCTTCGCCGTGCTCCTGCTGGTCTCCCTCGCCGCCTGCCGCAGCCTCATCGGCGGCGGCTCCCTCATGGGCGGCGCCCTGCTGCCCGCACCCGACGGCGGACCCGACCTGTGGCGCGCCTACACCGACGGCTGGCAGCCCGTCGGCACCGGCTCCACCGCCGCCGCACCCCCCTACCTCGCCGTCCTCGGCGCCTTCGCCACCCTGCTGTTCGGCTCCACCCAGGCCGCCCTGACCCTGCTCCTCGTCGGGTCCGTCCCGCTCGCCGGCCTCACCGCGTACTTCGCCTCCCGGCCGCTCGTCACCTCCCGGCTCCTGCGCGCCTGGGGCGCCGTCGCCTACGCCTTCCTGCCCGCCGTGACCGGAGCCCTCGCCGGCGGCCGCCTGGGCACCGCCGTCCTCGCCGTCGTCCTGCCGCTCATCGCCCGCTCCGCCGTCGCCGCCTTCGCCCTCGGCGAGAGCGAGACGGGCGCGGGCAAGCGGGGCGGCTGGCGCGCGGTGTGGACGTACACGCTCCTGCTGACCCTGACCACCGCCTTCACCCCGGTCCTCTGGCCGCTCGCCGCCGCCCTCGGCGCCGCCGCGCTGTTCCTGCGACGCGCGCAGTGGAAGGCGTACGGGGCGCGGCTGCTCGCCACCCTCGCCGTCCCGCTCCTCGTGCTCGCCCCGTGGTCGCTCGGCCTCCTCACGCACCCCGGCCGCTTCCTGCACGAGGCCGGGCTGCCCTACGGAACCGGCTCCGCGAGCGCCCTCGCCCTGCTCGCCCTCAGCCCGGGCGGCCCCGGTACCGCCGCCGGACTCCTGCTCATCGGCGTCGTCCTGGCCGCCCTGGCCGCACTGCTGCGCACCGACCGCCGGTTCGCCGTCCGCACCGCCTGGGCCGTCGCCCTGGCCGCCCTGCTCCTCGCCGTGGTCCTCAACCGGACCGGCTGGGCCGGACCCGCCACCCTCGTCTACGGGCTCGCCCTCCTCGCCGCCGCCGCGGTCGGCGCGGAAGGCGCCAAGGACCGGGTCGCCGCCCGCAGCTTCGGCTGGCGCCAGCCGCTCGCCGCGCTGATCGCCCTGGCCGCCGCCGCGGGCCCGCTGCTCGCCGCGGCCGCCTGGCTGGTCGCCGGCGCCGACGGCCCGCTGGAGCGCCGCGACCCGGTGCAGGTCCCGGCCTTCGTCGCCGACGCGGGTGGGGACGACAACCAGACCCGCACCCTGATCCTCGACCTGGACGCGCCCGCCACCGTCTCCTACAGCCTCGTCCGTGGCTCCGGCGGCCGCCTCGGCGACGCCGAGATCACCGCACGCACGGGCGGCGACCCCCGCCTCGACAAGGTCGTCTCCAACCTGGTCGCCGGCTCCGGCGCCGACCAGTCCAGCCAGCTCAGCGCCTACGCCGTCCGCTTCGTGATGTTCCGCCCCGGCGGTCCCGAGGAGATCCGGCGGGTCCTCGACGCCACCCCGGGCCTGAGCCGGCGCCACCAGCAGGACGGCACCGCGCTGTGGGGCGTCGAGCCCTGGCTGCCGCGCGCCGTCATCGTCTCCGGCAAGCAGGGCGAAGCCCCCATCCCGGTCGCCGCCGGCCCCGTCGAGGCCCACGGCAAGATCCCCGCCGGTGAGGCGGGCCGCGTCCTGCGCCTCGCCGACCGGGCCGACGACGGCTGGCAGGCCACCCTCGACGGCAAGCCCCTCAAGCCCAAGACCGTGGACGGCTGGGCGCAGGGCTTCGAACTGCCCGCCGACGGCGGCCGCCTCGACCTCGTCCACGAGGACCCGCTCCTGCGCACCGCCTGGCACTGGGCCCAGGGCCTGCTCGCCCTGGTCCTGCTGGTGATGGCCCTGCCCGGCCGCCGCGCCCGGCTCGACGACGACCTGCCCGAGGAGGAGGCCGTCCTGCCCTCCCAGCCCGGCCCGGGCGAGGCCGGCGAGGGCCGCCGCGCCCGCCGCCTGCGCGCCGAGGCCGCCCCCGCACCGGCGGAGGCCGCGGCGGCCGCCGACCCGTACGCCCAGATCCCGGCGCAGCCGGTGTACGGGGAGGGGGCGTACGCGTACCAGGCCTACGGCGAGCAGGACGGCTACGCGTACGAACAGCAGCAGCCGGTACAGCCCGAGCAGCCCGTGCAGCCCGTCCCGTACGAGCAGTACGAGCAGTACCCGGCGTACGACGAGCAGGGCCAGCCGGGCCAGCAGGGCCAGAGCCACGGCCAGCAGGACCAGCAGGGCCACGACCAGCAGGGCCAGCAGGCCTACGAGGCCCCGTACCCGTACCCGGACCAGCAGCACTACCCCTACCCGTACGAGCCCTACGACCCGTACGACCCCCACGCACCGCACGACCCGCGTCCCGACGGGAGCCCCCAGCAGTGAAGCAGCGCGCACCCCTGACGCTGGCCGCCGTGACCGCGGCGCTGGCCACCCTCACCGGCGTCGCCGCCCTCACCGCGCCCGCCGCCGACGGCAAGGCGGCCGACGGCAAGGCGGCGGCCGGCGCCCGGATGCCCGTCGAGCGGTCCCTGCTCGTGTGCCCGGGGCCCAGCTCCTCGGACATCGCGGAGACCACGTACACGGCCTTCACCCCCGGCGCCCCCGCCGGAGAGGGCAAGGGCTCGGCCCGGCTGCTCGGCGCGACCAAGGACGCCAAGCCCGTGCTGGAGCCCAAGGAGCCCGGCAAGCCCGTCGGGGCCACCGCCAGCGGCGCCGACGCGCCCGCCCTCACGGGCAGCGCCGACGGGGTCCTCGCCCCCGGCTGGACGGCCCAGCTGACCACCAAGGTCTCGGTCGGCCGGGCCCGCGGCCTGCTCGGCGTCGGCTGCACCGCGCCCGGCACCGACTCCTGGTTCCCGGCCGTCAGCACGGCCAAGGGCCGCGAGGACTACGTACACCTCACCAACCCCGACGACGCCGCGGCCGTCGTCGACATCAAGCTCTACGGCCCCGACGGGATCGCCAAGCCCGACGCGAACGCCGGCGAGGGCATCAGGGTCGACCCCCGGTCCACCAAGACCGTGCTGCTCTCCTCCCTCGTCCCCGCGACCCAGCTGGCGGACGCCACCGCCCACGTGACGACCCGCGCGGGCCGCGTCGGAGCCACGGTGCAGGTCGGCGAGGAGGGCGTGGGAGCCGACTGGCTGCCCGCCTCCACGGACCCGGCGGGCTCCCTGGTGCTCCCGGGCATCCCGGCCGACGCCGCCTCCGTACGGCTCGTCGTCTTCGTGCCCGGCGAGGAGGACGCGGACCTCAAGCTGCGCCTCGCCGGACCGGGCGGCGCGATCAGCCCGGCGGGCAACGAACAGCTGCACGTCAAGGCCGGTATGACGGCGAGCGTCGACCTCAAGGACGTGACCCGCGGCGAGCCCGGCTCGCTGCTGCTGACCCCGACGGACCCCAAGAAGGCCGCCCCGGTGGTCGCGGCGGTGCGGGTGGTCCGCGGCAGCGGCGCCAAGCAGGAACTGGGCTTCGTCCCGGCCACCGGGCCGGTCGGTGTACGGGCGACCGTGGCCGACAACCGGCCCGAGGAGAACACGACCCTGCTGTCGCTGACGGCCCCGGGCGCCGACGCGAAGGTCAAGGTGACGGCGTCGCCGGGCACCGGCGGAGGTGAGCCGGCCACCCAGGAGGTCACCGTCAAGGCGGGCACCACGCAGACGCTGACCCTCGCCCCGGCGGGCGGCAAGGGCTCCTACGCCCTCACCGTCGAGACCCTCTCGGGCGGGCCGGTGCACGCGGCCCGCACCCTGACCCTCCCCCACGAGGGCATCACGATGTTCACGGTGCAGGGCCTCTCGGACGACCGCTCGACCGTCGCGGTCCCCAAGGCCGTCGAGGACCTCTCGGTCCTGACGAGGTGATCAGCCCCGCCGCATGAAACAGCCCCCCGGCGATTGAGGAGCGGGGGCTCGGGGGCAGCGCTCCGCAACGGCGCCGCCACCAGGCCTCCGCTCAGTCCTGCCCGTACCGCGGATCCACGGTCTCCGGCGACAGCCCCAGCAGCTCCGCCACCTGCTCCACCACGATCTCGTGGACCAGCATCGCCTTCTCGTCCCGCGTCTTGGCCCGGATCTCCACCGGACGCCGGAACACCACGATCCGGGCGGGCCGCCCGTCGCGGGACTCCGACACCGCGCCCAGGGGCACCGCCTCGTCGTTCCAGCCGCCGTCCGGGCCGCCGGGCGGCGGCGGCACGTCCCCGACCAGGAACTCCACCTCGGCGAGCTGCGGCCAGCGCCGCTCAAGCCGCTCCACGGAATCCCGTACGAGGTCCCCGAACAGCTCCGCCCGGCTCGCCGCGAGGGGCACCTGCGGAGGCGCCACCGGACCGCGCATCCCACGCCCGTGCCGGTCCCGACGACGCGGACGGGGCTCGGCCGGGGCCCCGGCGGGGGGCTCGGCGGGACGCGGAGGAAGGGGGCTGTCCATCACCCCCGCAGGGTAGCCCCGACCACGACACGGGGGAGTGAGGGGCGGTGGAGTCGTCGCGGCCCGGTCAAGAGTGCGGTACCGTCCAACGTCGTGAGCCTTGTACGTCGCTGTTCGCGCACCGCGTGCGGCCGCCCTGCCGTCGCGACACTGACGTACGTCTACGCCGATTCGACCGCAGTTCTCGGCCCGCTCGCCACCTACGCCGAACCACACTGCTACGACCTGTGCGCCGAGCACTCGGAGCGCCTGACCGCCCCCCGGGGCTGGGACGTCGTGCGCCTGTCCGACGGCTCCGGGCCGCCGCGCCCCAGCGGCGACGACCTCGAAGCCCTCGCCAACGCCGTCCGCGAAGCCGCCCGCCCGCCCGGCCGCGCGGCCGAGGCCGGAAGATCCGGCCAAGGTGGCCCCGCCACCGGCGAAACGCGGCGCGGACACCTGCGCGTCCTGAGATCGCCGGATTCCTGACGCTTCGATCGTCCGAAAAGCCCCTCCGGGTTCAGGGTAGGTTTGCTGAACCGCACGGAACCCTCAGGAGGGCAGGCAGTGGCCGCAGATCTTTCGAACATCGTCAAGGCGTACGACGTGCGCGGCGTCGTACCGGACGAGTGGGACGAGCCCCTGGCGGAGCTGTTCGGTGCCGCGTTCGTCGAGGTCACGGACGCTTCGGCGATCGTCATCGGCCACGACATGCGTCCCTCCTCCCCGGGCCTGTCCGCCGCCTTCGCGCGCGGCGCGGCGGCCCGCGGCGTGGACGTCACGCTGATCGGGCTGTGCTCCACCGACCAGCTGTACTACGCCTCCGGGTCCCTGGACCTGCCCGGCGCCATGTTCACGGCCTCGCACAACCCGGCCCAGTACAACGGCATCAAGCTCTGCCGCGCGGGCGCCGCCCCCGTCGGCCAGGACACCGGCCTCGGGCAGATCCGCGCGCTGGTGGAGAGGTGGTCGGACGAGGGCGCGCCGGCCGTCCCCGCCGGCACCGTCCCGGGCACGATCACCGAGCAGGACACCCTGACCGGCTACGCGGCCCACCTGCGCGGCCTGGTCGACCTGGCGGCGATCCGCCCGCTGAAGGTCGTCGTCGACGCGGGCAACGGCATGGGCGGCCACACCGTCCCCACGGTCTTCGACGGACTCCCGCTGGAGCTCGTCCCGATGTACTTCGAGCTGGACGGCACGTTCCCGAACCACGAGGCGAACCCGCTGGACCCGAAGAACATCGTGGACCTCCAGGCCCGCGTGCTGGCCGAGGGCGCCGACCTCGGCATCGCCTTCGACGGGGACGCGGACCGCTGCTTCATCGTCGACGAGCGCGGCGAGGGCGTCTCCCCGTCCGCGATCACGGCCCTGGTCGCGGCTCGCGAACTGGCCCGCAACGGCGGCGCCGGCACGGTGATCCACAACCTGATCACCTCCTGGTCGGTGCCCGAGGTCGTCCGCGAGCACGGCGGCACGCCCGTCCGCACCCGCGTGGGCCACTCCTTCATCAAGGAGGAGATGGCCAAGACCGGCGCGATCTTCGGCGGCGAGCACTCGGCGCACTACTACTTCAAGGACTTCTGGAACGCGGACACGGGCATGCTCGCCGCGCTCCACGTCCTGGCGGCCCTGGGCGGCCAGGACGGCCCGCTGTCGGCCCTGGTGGCCTCCTACGACCGCTACGAGGGCTCCGGGGAGATCAACTCCACGGTCGCCGACCAGGCGGGCCGCCTGGCCGCCGTCAAGGAGACCTACGGCGCCCGCGAGGGCGTGACCCTGGACGAGCTCGACGGCCTGACCGTCACGGGCCCGGACTGGTGGTTCAACGTCCGCGCCTCCAACACCGAGCCCCTCCTGCGCCTGAACGTCGAAGCCCGCGACGCGAAAACCCTCACCGAGGTCCGCGACGAGGCCCTGTCCCTCATCCGCGCCTGACCTCTCCACCACCGCCGGACGATCCAGCCCCGCCGGCGTTTGAGGCGCGGGGTCCCGGGGCGGAGCCCCGGCAGCGGCGCGGCACCCGCCCGGGCCGTTCCAGCCCCGCCGGCGATTGAGGCGCGGGGTCCGGGGCAGAGCCCCGGCACCCGCGCCGCCCCGGCCCGGGCAGCGACAAAACCCGACCCCGCCCGGGTCAGACCCCCCGCCACGCCCCGGCACGGAAACGGCAGACCGCAACGGAGTTGACTCGGCGGTAGGCTAACCACGCCCACCCGCATCCCGAAGGGAACCGCCATGCCGCTCGAAGCCGGACTCCTGCAGATCCTCGCGTGCCCCGCCTGCCACTCGCCCCTCCAGGACAAGTCGGCAGACGAGACGGCCCCCGAGCTGATCTGCACCGGCCAGGACTGCGGCCTCGCGTACCCGGTACGTGACGGCATCCCCGTGCTCCTCGTGGACGAGGCCCGCCGCCCCGCCTGAGCCACCGCACGCCACGAGACGCGCAGACTGGTTCCGTCACCCAACAGCCGGAGGCCGCCATGCTCGACGAGTCGCTCCTCGACGCCCCTGACGCTCTCGCCCGCATCGACCGCCGGGGCCTGCTCCGCGGTGCGGCCGAGGCCGGGGCCCGGGTCCGTACCGCGGCCCGGCACTCCACCGAGGCGGGCCTCGCCGACCTGCGTCCGGACGGCCGCCCGCGCGCCGTCCTGATCGCCGGGCCCGGCACCGCCGCCACCGGCGTCGCCGACCTGCTGGGCGCCCTCGCCGGCGCCTCCGCGCCCGTCATCCGGCTCGACCCCACCGGCGTCGCCCACGCCGCCGGCGCGCTGCGCTGGGCCCTGCCCGGCTGGGCCGGCCCCGTCGACCTGCTGCTCATCGCCACCACCGACGGCACCGAGCCCGGCCTCGGCGTCCTGGCCGAGCAGGCCTACCGGCGCGGCTGCACCGTCGTCGCCGTAGCCCCCGAGCGCTCACCCCTGAGCGAGGCGGTGGACGGCGCGCACGGACTCCTCGTACCGATGGCCAAGGCCCCGTACCAGGAGTACGACGAATCCGCCGCGGCCGGACCCGGCGCCCTCTGGGCCCTGCTGACGC
Organism: Streptomyces sp. NPDC045695; assembly: GCF_056432025.1. Classification (NCBI taxonomy): domain Bacteria; kingdom Bacillati; phylum Actinomycetota; class Actinomycetes; order Kitasatosporales; family Streptomycetaceae; genus Streptomyces; species Streptomyces sp. NPDC045695. The sequence goes on along the minus strand of NZ_JBWKJU010000003.1, from coordinate 7,867 downwards.
CGCTCCTGCTGCTCCTCGACAAGGTCGGCCTGATCACCGCCGCGCCCGACACCCTGCAGCTCGTCGCCGACCGGCTCGACCGCACCGCCGAACGCTGCGGGCCCGCCATCGCCACCTACTCCAACCCGGCGAAGACCCTCGCCGCCGAGCTCGCCGACTCCCTCCCGCTCATCTGGAGCGAGGGCACCGGCGCCGCACCGGCCGGCCGCCGCTTCGCCGCCACCCTCGCCGAGCTCGCCGGCCGCCCCGCGCTGTCCGCCGTACTCCCCGAGGCGCTGCCCGCCCACGGCGTCCTGCTCTCCGGCGCCTTCGCCGCCGGAGCCGACCCCGAAGACTTCTTCCGCGACCGGGTCGACGAACCCCAGGCCCTGCGCGCCCGCGTCGTCCTGCTGCGTGACCGGCCCACCGGAGGCCTCACCGCCGCCCCCGCCGCGCGCGAGCTCGCCCTCAGCCACGACACGGCCATCAGCGAGCTCGAACCGGAGGAGGGCGTGGAGCTGGAGCAGCTCGCCGAACTCCTCGCCGTCACGGATTTCGCCACCGCCTACCTGGCGTTGGCCTCCGGGGGACACAGCTGAGGTAGACACACGCTGCCCGGCTCTATCCAGGAAGACGACGATGGACCGCCTGACCAACACGATCCGCCCCTACGCCTGGGGTTCCACCACGGCGCTCCCCACCCTGCTCGGTGTCGAACCCACCGGTGAGCCCCAGGCCGAGCTGTGGATGGGAGCCCACCCGAGCGCCCCTTCCCGCCTCGACCGAGGTGCAGGTGAAAGGGCGCTCTCCGAGGTCATCGCCGCCGATCCGGAAGGGGAGTTGGGCGCCGCGACCGTCGCCCGGTTCGGCCCCGGGCTGCCCTTCCTCCTCAAGATCCTCGCCGCGGGCGCCCCGCTCTCCCTCCAGGTCCACCCCGATCTGACCCAGGCCAAGGCGGGGTTCGAGGACGAGGAGCGCCGCGGCGTCCCGATCGACGCGGGCCACCGCAACTACAAGGACCCCAACCACAAGCCCGAAATGCTCTGCGCCCTCACCCCGTTCGAGGGGCTGTGCGGCTTCCGCCCGCCGCAGCAGGCCGCGGAGCTGATCGAAGGCCTCGGCGTCGACTCGCTCAAGCCCTACGCGGACCTGCTGCGGGCCCACCCCGAAGACGCCGCCCTGCGCGAGGTGCTGACCGCCGTACTGACCGCGGACCGCACCGAGATGGCCCACTCGGTCACCGAGGCCGCGGCCGCCGCCGACCGCCTCGGCGGCCCGTACGTCCCGTACGCCTCCCTGGTCCACCACCACCCGGGCGACCCGGGAGTGATCGCGGCCATGCTCCTGAACCACTTCCGACTCCAGCCCGGCGAGGCCGTGTTCCTCGGCGCGGGCGTCCCGCACGCCTACATCGACGGCCTCGGCGTCGAACTGCTCGCCAACTCCGACAACGTGCTGCGCGCCGGGCTCACCCCCAAACACGTGGACGTGCCCGAGCTGCTGAAGATCACCGACTTCGAGTGGGGCGACCCGCACGTGCTGCGCCCGGAGGGCGACGGCGAGGAGGTCTACGAGACCCCCATCGACGAATTCCGGCTGTCCCGCTTCCTCCTGGCCCCCGGCGGCGCCCCCCGCGTCCTGCCGCAGGGCACCCCGCAGATCCTGCTCTGCACGGAAGGTTCGCCCCGCGCGGACGAACTGACCCTGAAGCCCGGCGAATCGGTCTTCGTACCGGCGCACGAAAAGGTCGAACTGTCCGGAACGGGCACCGTCTTCCGCGCCACCGTCGTCGTCTGACGCCGCGCCTGCCCGCGCCTGCCCGCGCGCGCCCGCGCACTGCGGTGAACTTCCGCAGCTGCAACAATGTACGGCCGGACGTCAGCGGCTAGGAAGGACACTCAGCACCTATGAGCGCGTCGGGCGGTACCAGGGCGATCGTGGCGGCACTCGCTGCCAACCTCGCCATCGCTGTGGCCAAATTCGTGGCATACCTCTTCAGCGGCTCCTCGTCGATGCTCGCGGAAAGCGTCCACTCGCTGGCCGACTCCGGGAACCAGGGACTGCTGCTCCTCGGCGGGAAGAAGGCCCAGCGCGAGGCCACGCCGCAGCACCCCTTCGGTTACGGGCGCGAGCGCTACATCTACGCCTTCCTCGTCTCCATCGTGCTGTTCTCCGTCGGTGGCATGTTCGCCATCTACGAGGGCTACGAGAAGATCAAGCACCCGCACGCGATCGACGCCTGGTACTGGCCGGTCGGCGTGCTGGTCTTCGCGATCATCGCCGAGTCCTTCTCCTTCCGCACGGCCATCAAGGAGTCGAACGAGACCCGGGGCAAGCAGTCCTGGAAGGACTTCATCCGCACCGCCAAGGCCCCCGAGCTGCCCGTGGTCCTGCTGGAGGACCTCGGCGCGCTCGTCGGCCTGGTCCTGGCCCTCGCGGGCGTCGGCATCGCCCTCATCACCGACAACGGGGTCTGGGACGGCATCGGCACCCTGTGCATCGGCGTCCTGCTCATCGTGATCGCGATCATCCTGGCCGGGGAGACCAAGTCCCTGCTGCTCGGCGAGGCGGCCGGGACCGCCGAGGTCGAGAAGATCAAGGCGGCCGTCGTCGACGGCGAGACGGTCACCGGCCTGATCCACATGCGGACCCTGCACCTGGGCCCGGAGGAACTGCTGGTCGCCGCCAAGATCGCCGTCCAGCACGACGACACCGCGGCCGAGGTGGCCCGAGCCATCAACGCCGCCGAGGCCCGGATCCGCGAGGCCGTCCCGATCGCCCGCGTGATCTACCTGGAGCCCGACATCTACCAGCCGGCGGCCGCGGACGCGCGCTGAGACGGACGCCCGCCGGGACGGACACACGCGAAGGCCCCGCGACTCGATCGAGCCGCGGGGCCTTCGCGCACCCGGACGCGCGTCCGGCCGGCCGGATCTCCCCCGGAACCCCCGGGATTGCCCGTCCGACTGGGGCAGGCTCCGCCGATCGGTGTAGATTCGTCGTCAGTGTCAGGCGTCGCTGCTGATGGCGGGTCGGGCGGTCCTTGCGACCGGCCGAGGGGAGAGAGGACCCCCGACGGACTGTGCTCGGTGTCCCGTCCCCAGGACGGCGCACGGACCAGCCGTACCCACCCTCTCGAACCATGAGGAGCAGCACCCATGGACTTCAAGGTCGCAGACCTCTCCCTTGCCGCGTTCGGCCGCAAGGAGATCACCCTGGCCGAGCACGAGATGCCGGGTCTGATGTCGATCCGCGCCGAGTACGCGGCGACCCAGCCCCTGGCCGGCGCCCGCATCACCGGCTCGCTGCACATGACCGTGCAGACCGCCGTCCTCATCGAGACCCTCGTCGCCCTCGGCGCCGACGTCCGCTGGGCCTCCTGCAACATCTTCTCCACCCAGGACCACGCGGCCGCCGCCATCGCGGTGGGCCCGAACGGCACCCCGGAGAACCCGCAGGGCGTTCCCGTCTTCGCCTGGAAGGGCGAGACGCTGGAAGAGTACTGGTGGTGCACCGAGCAGGCCCTGACCTGGCCGAACACCCCCACCGGCGGCCCGAACATGATCCTCGACGACGGTGGTGACGCCACCCTCCTCGTCCACAAGGGCGTCGAGTTCGAGAAGGCCGGCGCGGCCCCGGACCCGTCCACGGCGGACTCCGAGGAGTACGCGTACATCCTCACCCTGCTCAACCGCACCCTCGGCGAGAACCCGCAGAAGTGGACGCAGCTCGCGTCCGAGATCCGCGGCGTGACCGAGGAGACCACCACCGGTGTCCACCGCCTCTACGAGATGATGCAGTCCGGCGACCTGCTCTTCCCGGCGATCAACGTGAACGACGCCGTCACCAAGTCGAAGTTCGACAACAAGTACGGCTGCCGCCACTCCCTGATCGACGGCATCAACCGCGCCACCGACGTCCTCATCGGCGGCAAGGTCGCGGTCGTCTGCGGCTACGGCGACGTCGGCAAGGGCTGCGCCGAGTCCCTCCGCGGCCAGGGCGCGCGCGTCATCGTCACCGAGATCGACCCGATCTGCGCCCTCCAGGCGGCCATGGACGGCTACCAGGTCGCGACCCTGGACGACGTCGTCGAGACGGCCGACATCTTCATCACGACCACCGGCAACAAGGACATCATCATGGCCGCCGACATGGCCAAGATGAAGCACCAGGCCATCGTGGGCAACATCGGCCACTTCGACAACGAGATCGACATGGCCGGCCTGGCCAAGGTCGAGGGCATCGTCAAGGACGAGGTCAAGCCCCAGGTCCACACCTGGAAGTTCCCCGACGGCAAGGTCCTGATCGTCCTCTCCGAGGGCCGTCTGCTGAACCTCGGCAACGCGACCGGCCACCCGTCCTTCGTCATGTCGAACTCCTTCGCGGACCAGACGCTGGCCCAGATCGAGCTCTTCACGAAGCCCGAGGAGTACCCGACCGACGTCTACGTGCTGCCCAAGCACCTCGACGAGAAGGTCGCGCGCCTCCACCTCGACGCCCTCGGCGTCAAGCTCACCACCCTGCGCCCGGAGCAGGCCGACTACATCGGCGTCAAGGTCGAGGGCCCGTACAAGCCGGACCACTACCGCTACTGATCCGACCCGCGGCAGACCAGCCGTAGCAGAATGTGAAGCAGGCCCCCGGCACGTGTGCCGGGGGCCTGCCCCGTACGCCGGACCGCAGCCCCGGCTCCAGCCCTCGCCCCCAGCCCTCGCCCCAGCCCTCGATCCCAAGAAGTGTGCGCACATGCCCCGCGGCCGCTACTCGCTCCACGACCCGCACGATCACACCCCGCTCGGCGAGGAGCACTTCCACTGCGCCCCCGGCCCCTCCGGCTGGCGCTACGTCTCCCAGCTCACCGGCCCGGGCGGCGACCACCGCGGTTCCGTCGACCTCGCGATCGACGGGCTCGGCCGCCCCATCCGCCTGGAGGTCAACGCCGCGAGCTGGCAGGTCCGCGGCGCGGCCATCGACGGCGTCACGTGGGTCCGTACCGATCCCACCGGCACCACGGCCACCGAGGGGAACATCGCCGCCCCCGGCTTCACGGGCACCTCCCCGGCCTTCCTCGTCGCCACGTCCCGCCTGCTGCGCCTGACCCCCGGCGCCCCCGCCACCCGCGTCCGCCTCCTCGCCCTCACGGACCCGGTCCTGGCCCCCCGTACGGTCGACCAGGCCTGGGCCCTGGTGGCCCGCGCGGAGCACCCCACGGACAGCGGCCCGCTGGTGGTGGACGAGTACCAGGTCAGCGCCCTGGACACCGGCGAGGTCCATACGGTCCACATCGCCGGGGACGTGGTCCTCTCGGCCCCCGGCATCGAACTCGAACACCTGGAGACCCCGCCCTCCGCCTTCGAGGAGCAGTGACCCCTCAGGCGGGCGGCGCGAACCCGCCCGCGCGCGGAGCCTCGGCGGCCGCGGCGGGCGCGGCGGGCGCCACGGGCGCGGGCGGCGCGGCGTAAGCCACGGGCACCGGCGCCTGCCCCGCCCCGGGCAGCGCTCCCGGCCCCGGCCCCGGCCCCGGCCCCGGCACCGGCCCGGACACGGGCGCCGGAGCGGCGGGCCTGAAGGCCCGGGCGGCGTCGCGCGACTGCCGTTCGTGCACCACGGCCATCAGGAACGCGGCGGCCGGTACGCCCACCGGCGGCGGCGCCCCCGTACGCAGCACCAGATCGTCCGCGAGCCGCGCCGCCATCGCGGCACCCACCTGCGGATCCAGCTGGTTCATCCGCGTGAGGTACTGGCGGATCGCCAGCCACAGCCCGTCCGGCACCGCCGACAGATCCAGCCCCGTGAACCTCCCGGCCAGCCACGGCGGCGGCGGGGGCACCGGCATCACCCGGGCGCCCGGCACCCGCTCGCGGACCACAAGCGTCCCCGCGAACACGTCCCCGAGCCGCCGCCCGCGCGCCGACACCAGCGAGGCGATGCACGCCACCGACCCGAAGGTCATCATCAGCTCCACGACCCCCATGGCCCCGCGCACGAGCGCGTGCCGGAACCGGATCGGCCCGCCGTCGTCCCGCACCACCCGCAGCCCGCAGGCCAACTTGCCCAGCGACCGCCCGTGGGACAGCGTCTCCACCGCGATCGGCACGCCCACCAGCAACAGCAGAAAGCTCGCCACCGCCACAGCGGCCTGCGCGGCGTCGTCGAGCGAGGCCGTCGCCAGGGTCAAGCCGATCGAGACGAGCACGTACCCGGTGACGTACACCGCCAGGTCCAGGAGGATCGCCAGCGCGCGGCTCGGCAGCCTCGCGGGCCGCAGCCCCAGGACGACGGCGTCCCCCGTCACCAGATCGCTCACCACAGCACCTCTCATGTGACCTGCCCCCGCCCGTACGGCAACCAGTCTGCCAAGCTGACCACACGAGGAATAGGCAGTAGCAGGGGACCTGGGCAGGGGAGCGGCAACCGGATGGATCTCGACGTCTTCGTGACGGCACATCGCGCGGAATGGGACCGCCTGGAGCAACTCCTGGCCCGCGGCCGCAAGCTCACGGGCGCGGAGGCCGACGAACTCGTCGCGCTCTACCAGCGCACCTCCACCCACCTGTCGCTGATCCAGTCCAGCGCCCCCGACCCGATGCTCACGGGCCGGCTGACCCAGCTGGTCGCCCGCGCCCGCGCCACGGTGACGGGCACCCGCCGTGCCAGCTGGCGCGACGCCGCGCTCTTCTTCACCGCGGGCTTCCCGGCCGCGGTCTACCGCAGCCGCCGCTGGTGGATACCGACCGCACTGCTCTCCACGGCGCTCGGCGTGCTCATCGGCTGGTGGATAGCCACGCACCCCGAGGTCCAAGGGGCGATCGCGGCCCCGGAGGACCTGAAGGCGCTCACGCAGCCGGGCGGCCAGTACGAGACGTACTACTCCAGCCACCCGGCGGGCTCCTTCGCCGCCCAGGTCTGGACGAACAACGCCCAGGCGGCGGCGATCTGCCTGGTGCTGGGCGCCTTCCTCGGCCTGCCCGTGCTGTGGATCCTCTTTCTCAACATGGCCAACCTGGGCGTCGGTCTCGGACTGATGGCCGCCGCGGGCCGCCTCGACGTCTTCCTCGGCCTGATCCTCCCGCACGGCCTGCTCGAACTGACGGCGGTGTTCGTCGCCGCCGGCACGGGCCTGCGCCTCGGCTGGACGGTCATCGACCCGGGCCCCCGCACCCGCCGCACCGCCCTCGCCGAACAGGGCCGCGCCGCGCTCGGCATGGCCATCGGCCTGGCCGTGGTCCTGTTCGTCTCGGGCCTGATCGAGGGCTTCGTGACCCCGTCGGGCCTCCCCACCTGGGCGCGCATCACCATCGGCGTCGTGGCCGAGGCGGCCTTCCTGCTGTACGTCTTCGTCCTGGGCGGCCGGGCGTCGCGCGCGGGCGAGGTGGGCGACGTCGAGGCCGCTGACCAGACGGCGTCCCTCCCGACCGCGGCCTGATGTGCGTACGGGGCGGGTGAGCTGCTAGTCTCCTCGTCGTCCCGGAACGACTGTTGACATCGTCGCCACGGGGAGGTAGATTCAAACGGTTGCCTCGAACTGGACAAGTTCGGCAGCGATGGTTTAAACTCTCTCTCACCCCATACGGATCACATCATTCCGCGGGGTACATCCGATTCATCATTCAGGAATTCGAACCGGGAAATCCGGTGGAAAACCTCTGATAGAGTCGGGACCGCCGGAAAGGGAAACGCGAAAGCGGGAACCTGGAAAGCACCGAGGAAATCGGACACGAAAGAGTCTGATAGAGTCGGAAACGCAAGAACAGAACGAAAGCCCGGAGGAAAGCCCCAGCCAATGTCGCTGCGGGTGAGTACAAAGGAAGCGTCCGTTCCTTGAGAACTCAACAGCGTGCCAAAAATCAACGCCAGAAGTTGATACCCCGTCCACTTCGGTGGATGA
>NZ_JBWKJU010000002.1:649068-676722 GCF_056432025.1 Streptomyces sp. NPDC045695 | reverse complement strand
CATCAGGAACAAGGTCTGCAGACATAGGGCAGACCCTGCCCATTGAGATCCTCAGTTGCCACCCGCCACACCGATCTCATTGTGAAACGATCAGTAAGCCGCCCGTCTCACGGCACTTCAGGCAGAGGAGCGGCCGGAGCAAGCGGAAGGCTCGGTAGACGACGACTTTCCGCGAGGCCCTGTGGAGGAATGACCGCGGCTGCGATGCTGTCCTCCTCCGACAGCGTCTCGCGGACGCCAACCCATTGGCCTTAACCCGTCCGACCCGCTGTACGTGCAGAATGTGGACGAACTGATCGCGCTCCGGGAAACCCTGGAGACCGTCTTGGGCCGCTCCGAGCTCGTCCTCTCATCTCAGCGCCGTGACCCGCTTTCCGTACTCGCCGATGCCGATCTGTCCGATGAGCAGTCCCCGGATCAGCCGCCTACCCGCCGGTCTTCGCCCGCCCCTGCGGGCAAGGCGCAGGAAGCGCTTGAGGGTGTGGTGTTACTCACCGTGGCAGAAGTCGCCTCGGTGATGGGCGTCTCGAGGATGACCGCTCACCGCCTCGTGCATACCGGCCACCTACCGGCGATCAGGATTGGCCGCTCGTTCCGTGTCCCCGAAGGCGCCGTTCACGCACTCCTTCGGAAGCGGAGGGAAGCACTCGCCTCCTCCCCGAAGCCACGAGATGGACAGTAGGGACGGGGCCTGGCCTCGTACCTACTGCAGGGTGCCGGCACCAGAAGTCGGCCGGGCCTGGCCTGGCATGCCACCTGGCGGGCCCTCCAGCAGAGAGGCATCAGCGTCTCGGCATCGGCGCCGGTCTGGTTCCATCTCCTCCCGCAGCCTGGGAAGTCCACCACCCCTCCTGGCGCCATCGCCGCTGACCTGCAGAGTCGCTCCTTGGGCCTCAAGCTCCACGCGCCGCGAATCCTGCGAGAGGATCCCGGCTCAGCGGGAGGGGTCCCACTCCTCGTGGCCGTCGCCGCCACTCCACGCAGTCGGGGTCGGTGAAGTCCGTGTCCTCGGCGTTCTCCAGCCCCGCAGCCGCGCGGAAGACACAGAAGTCGGCTGCGCGGTGCGCGACCCCGATGGCGACGCCGTCGTGGCGCACCCGGCGCCATCCGTGCCCGTCGGGTGGGTAGACGATCAGCTTGGCGGCCATGCGCCCAGCCGGTCTCGGGGGAGAAGTGCCCACAGGGCGCTGACTCGGCACCGGGCCAGGGCCAGGACTGCTTAGGGGTGCCTCTTGCCCTCGGCTCGCGTGGGGTCGTAGTACTGGGGTGATTCCGAGCAGTAGGTGATGCTGCTCATGGCTGCTCGGCGTCGTTGCTGATCTCGTCGGCGAGGGTGGCCTGGACGGTGCCGGGCGACGCAGGTCATCAGGCGCATTGGCTAGATCCTCCAGGGCGGCCCGCCCGCGAGCGGAACGAATGAGCCAGGCGGGTACCAGATCCGACGCCGCTGTATTCGCGGCGCCCGATACCGCGGCAGGTGACGCTTGCACGGCCATTGTCGCCAAGTCAGGTGTATCCACTCCGCCCCCATGCCGCCCGTCCCCTTCCGCATTAGGGACATGCGCAACAACAGCCCAGGCCCCTGTCAGGTATACGCCTCCAGTGACCGGCGGGATTCGGCAGCCGTACTCGGTTCTGCGCCCACAGCAGCACGGATCGTTCGCCGCGCCCGGCAGGGCGCAGGTCGACCCGACTCGCGCGGCAGGCCTCTCTCGGCAGGGTTCGCTCCCGCCGATTATTCGGTGGCGGGAGGTCAGTTGGCGTGCTTGAGTGTGATGGCGACCGCGCCCCCGATGCGCCCGGCTGCGGCTACTTCCTTCTGACAACCAAGTGATGCCGCCGCCCCCTTTTGATCTCGGGCGGCGAGGCCGCACCTCGCCCCGTCGGACCTCTTGGCCGGGGCTTTCCGTCTCTGGATCCGGGGGGATTCACTGCCTCGCTACACCCAGCGCGTTTCCAAGATGTGGTCCGAGATGCTCGTGGCCCCGCACGTCTCGGCGGCAGCCGCCCGCACTACGTCCGCACCCGAGATCCACCACTGGCGCGCCGGCCGGGCCATGCGCACCTACGAAGGCGGTCCCGCCTTCGTCCGGGAGCCCCGGGAAGAGCTCTTCCTCCTGGCCGTCGGCAACTTCGTCTCCCAGCGGACCTTCTACGAGAGCGGCCAGGAGCGCGACGACCGATACGCCCGCCTCGTGGCACAACTCGCCGTGGAGGACCCCGGATGGACGGCCGGCCTGCTGCGCTGGCTCCGCAGTGAGGGCAACATGCGCACCGCGTCCCTGGTGGGCGCCGCCGCATACGTCCGAGCCCGGCTTGAGGCCGGGTTCATGGGCGGCCCGTCCAACCGGTCTGTGATCGACTCGGTGCTCCAGCGCGCCGATGAGCCCGGAGAGCTCCTCGCCTACTGGACCTCCAAATACGGGCGAAATGTGCCGCAACCCGTCAAGCGGGGCATCGCCGACGCGGTGCGCAGGCTGTACTCCTCGCGGTCCCTGCTGAAGTACGACACTGCCTCCAAGGCCTTCCGCTTCGGGGACGTACTCAACCTCGTGCACGCGTCACCCGACCCGGACAAGCCCTGGCAGGGTGCCCTCTTCCGGTATGCTTTGGACCGCCGCCACCACCCGGAGCAGGCGGCGGTTCCGGCCTGCGACCGGTTGCTGAGCGAGCACCGGGCGCTGATGGAGGTGCCGCTGGAAGCGCGGCTGGCCGCGGTGACCGGGCCGGGAGGCGCTGAGCAGCTGGCTGCGGCGGGCATGACCTGGGAGGCCCTGGCGGGCTGGCTCCACGGTCCGTTGGACGCCGCCGTCTGGGAAGCCGTGATCCCCTCGATGGGCCCCATGGCGCTCCTGCGGAACCTGCGGAACTTCGACGAGGCAGGGGTTTCGGACGAGGCGGCGGCGCGGGTCGCGGCACGCATCAGTGATGCTGACGAGGTCGCCCGGTCCCGGCAGTTCCCCTTCCGGTACCTGGCCGCCCACCGGCACGCGCCGTCTCCGCGCTGGGCTGCACCGCTGGAACGGGCACTTGGCCACTCCCTGGCCAACGTGCCGGCTCTGCCCGGCCGGACGCTGATCCTGGTAGACCGGTCCGACTCCATGTTCTGGGACACCGTCTCCGAGCGGTCCACGCTGAGCCGCGCGGACGCGGCGGCCGTCTTCGGCGCCGCCCTGGCGATGCGCGCCCAGCAGGCGGACCTGGTGGAGTTCGGCTGGTCCAGTGCCCCGGTGCCGTTCGCGCCAGGGGAACCGGTACTCGAGGTGCTGAAACGGTTCCACAGCCTCGGTGGCACACAGACGACGGCGGCCCTACGTGCCCACTACCGGGACCACGACCGCGTGCTGATCGTCACTGACGAGCAGGCCGCACACCACGGCCCCGGCCGGCCGACCGAACCCGTGCCGTCCGAAGTACCCGTGTACACCTGGAACTTGGCGGGGTACGAGCCGGCCCATATCCCTTCGGGCCCCCACCGGCACACCTTCGGCGGGCTCACGGACGCCGCGTTCCGGATGGTCGGTCTCATCGAGGACGGCCGCCACGCCACCTGGCCGTGGACCGCAGATCCGGCGTAGCGGGGGCGCGTCCCCAGTGCGCGGCGGCTAGGTCCTCACGGTCGCGCGGGCCTGGACCGGGTGCGCTGCACAGCTGCGGCAACAGGCGCGAGAACCCGCTAGGCGGGTCCTGGCTGGAACGCGTAGGAGCCGCGCACCGCGGTGGGGGGCTGTAGCGCAGAGGTAGACGCGCCCCCTTGTCAGGAGGGGATGACGCCGGTTCGAACGGCAGCCGCCGACCCCTGCCTGCAGGCTCATGATCATCCCCGCTACTTCTTCAGGTTGGCCTGGTCGACGTCCGTCGGGGCGTCCGGGTACGGGGCGACGTCCGGCCGCATCACCGAGGACACGGCGCTCTTCCCGCTGGCCGACTTGTGGCTCAGCCCGCGCGCGTGGCCGAGCTCGTTGGGCCGCGACCATTGGGCGGGTGGCCGGATCGTCCGTGTCCATGCGTGCCTTGTTGAAGCGGATCAGATCCGTCACCGCCGGGCGAGGGGAGGGCGTGGCTTCGAGCCCGGGACCACCGGCGCCCCCCATCTCGCCGATGGGAACGCCCGGCCTCGGCAACGCTTGCGCCGCCGTCCGGCGTCAGAGCGATCTCCACGGAGGCGCCACGGCCAGCCAGAACTGCGTTCACCGCCCGGTCCGCGACCTCGAACACCATCTGGCGCCGCGCTCACTGGTCGAGCCGACGTACATACCGGGCCGCTTCCTCATGAGGGTGGTTGGTCGGGATGGGTCGGGATTGGTTCCTGGGGAACCCCCGGCGGGCTGCCCAGTTCTATTACCTGATGTCCAGGATGACCAAGGGCCTGTGGGGGCTGCGGGCGTGCACAGCTCGGGGCGGCCGCGGCTCCGGTGCTCACTCGGGAGGAGTCGTCTCCGTGGATGCGACCCCAGGGCGGCGGGCGGCTGTCGGGAAACGCGGCGAGGGCATCGGGGCACCGGTCTGGTCCGGAACGGCGGGCAACCCCTTCGAGACATCGACGTCGGTTCATGCCCTGAGACCGCACGACGCAGCAGCGGCTGGAAGGAGCCGTCCTCCCGACAACGTGAGGATGCACACCGGTGAACGAGCATGGGAGTTGCCCCTGTTATGGTGCGCCGATGTCATCGATCAAGCAGTTCCAAGTCACCTTTGACTGCGCAGAACCTGAGCGCGTCGCTCGTTTCTGGTGCGAGGTGTTGGGGTACGTCGTATCGCCGGTGCCGAAGGGGTTTGACACGTGGGACGACTACCATCGCTCGCTGCCGCCTGGGCATCAGGTGCAATGGTTCTCCTGCATTGATCCCTCAGGTGTGGGCCCGCGGCTACTCTTCCAGCGCGTTCCCGAAGAAAAGGTCGTCAAGAATCGGGTGCATCTCTGCGTGCGGGCCGGCACCGGGCTCGTGGGTGAGGAGCGCCTCGCCACGCTTGAGGCCGAGTGCGCACGACTGGTCGCGCTCGGCGCGGTACACGAGCGAACGCTGCTTGCCGATGGCACCAACGAGTCGTGCATCGTGATGCAGGACATCGAGGGCAACGAGTTCTGTCTCGACTGAGCATCCTCCGAGCCAGCGAGGCGGGGAGCGGTCTTCCTTGGGCCTCTATCTCGCTGCGGATGCGTGCGCGCACGCCGCCAGCCTCACCTCACCCTGGGCACCACCGGCTAACCACGACCAGCCGGCTCACCTCCACCGCTGACCCATCAGCCCGTCCCCTCCGAAACACCCCGAGGGGCGGGCCCTTGTGGCGGCGGCTGAGGAAGGCCAGGCAGTTGCGGGGCTCACCCACCTGCGCCGCTGCGTTCATCGGCTGCCAGGTGGATGGCGTGTGCTCGTCAGGGCTGTCCGATGCGCGGAAGGAACGGTGGCATGCCGGACGAGAACGAGCCTTTGGAGCTGGGGTCCGAAGCCGCGGAGCCGACGGAGGAGACCGCACCCGCAGCTACGACGAAGGCGGATGGTCATCACGTCGGCATCACCCTGGACCTGGACCGTAGCCTCGTCACCCGCCCCGGCGGTACCGCGCACGGCGAAGGGCACAGAGGACCCCAGGCTGTCAGGGCAGCGGCCGGCGGCTTCTGCGCCGAGCAGCACGTTGGCCGCGACAATCCAGCCCCAGGACGGCGCGTAGGCGAGGGCGAAGGGGACGGGGACGCCGAGGACCCAGCTGAACCAGGGCCTGACCTGGTCGATGACCGTCAACATGAAGATCGACCTCGTCGGCTAACGGTTCTGGCGCGACGTCGGCTACGCCGCCGGAGCTCTCGTGGCCGGTGTGCTCGCCGACTGGCTCGGTCTGAACGCCACCGTTGTCGCCGCGGCAGTCCTCACCGCCGCCTCGGGTCTGCTCGCCGCCCGCTGGATCACCGAGCACCGAACCCGGCAGTAGGGCACGTACCCGTAAGGCGCTTTGGCCCGCGCGGCTCGTGACCTGCGAGCCCGCGGGCCCCGTGGCTACAGGTGGGAAAGTGCGAACGCCGACAGGAAGCCGACCACGGTGACCAGTCCTGTCAGCAGGTGCACCTTGCTGTACGCCTCGGGGATCATCGTGTCGGCGATCATCGCCAGGATCGCTCCGCCGGCCACTGCGGTGATCACGGCCATCGCCGCCTCGGAGGCACTTCCCAGGAGTGCGTATCCGGCCAGAGCGGCCAGGCCGCTGATGACGGCGATGCCTCCCCACAGCGCGAACACGTAGGTCCGGCTGCGTCCCGCGCTTCTCATTCCGGCGGAACTGGCCAGGCCCTCGGGAATGTTGCTGATGAATACCGCTCCCACCGTCGCGACTCCCAGATGGCCGCCGCCGAGCAGGCTCGTCCCGATCACCACGGACTCCGGGATTCCGTCCAGAAGTGCCCCCAGGGCGATGGCGTTCCCCGACCCGGGCGCCTCTTCCTCGGAAGGCTGCTCTCCCCCGGAACGCTTGCGGTGCTGCGCGCCGTGTCGTGCGAGCAGTGCGTTGGCGCCCGAGTACACGGCCGCGCCGCCGACCGCTCCCGCCACCACCGGCCAGATCCCCGACCGCTCGTAGGCTTCGGCGATCAGCTCGAAGGACACCGCCGCCATCAGTACGCCGCTGCCGAACGCCATCACCAGCGCGATCAGCCGTGGCGGTACGCGCATCAGTGAGCCGACAGTCGCACCCAGCAGCAGAGCCGCCCCCGCGAACAGGCCCCACGCTCCCGCCGTCAACGCTCCGCTCACAGCCACTCCGCCTTCCTTGCCGACCTATGCGCCGCTCCTACCCGGCAAAAGAGCACTGCAACGGTTCACCCCGGCCCGGCTCCGCTGTGGCGCCGGATGTAGATGTACGGGCCCGCGATGTAGCCGCTCGCCTTCCGGGCCGGTGAGGCGCACGCTGGAATGGAGGCCGACTCGCGATCCGGGAGCGGGCACGGGGGCACGCGGTCTCGCCATTCCCAGTGAGCTCGTCCAAGCTCGTCCGAGCTCGTCAGGAGGGAAGCAGAACAGGTCACTACCGGTACGCGCTGGCACCTGGCCGGCGACTGGTTCGACGTGTGCAAGTGCGCCATCCCGTGTCCCTGTACGTTCGCCCAGCCCCCCACGTACGGCGACTGCGAGGGCGTGCTCGCCTGGCACATCCGGGAAGGCAGCTTCGGCGACGTGCGGCTCGACGATCTCAACGTGCTGATGCTCGCCTCCTTCGTCGGCGACGTCTGGGCCCGCGAGCACACGGACGCGTACGCCGCGGTCTTCTTCGACGAGCGTGCCGACGAGCGGCAGCGCTCTGCCCTGCAGAGCATCTTCGGCGGTGAGGCGGGCGGATGGCCTGCGGAGTTCGGTGAGGTCTTCGGTGCCGAGATGCGGGGCATGGAGTTCGCCCCCATCCGAATCGAGATCGACGAGGGCCTGGGCGCCTGGCGTGCGGAGATCCCCGGGCGGGTATCGGCACGTGCCGAGGCGCTGACCGGGCCGACCACTCCGGAGGGCGCACGCGTACAGGTGCACAACGCACCCGGTGCCGAGGTCGGGCCGGGCCAGGTCGCGACCTGGGGCCGGGCCACCACGGACCGCGCGGACGCGTACGGCTTCTCCTGGGAACGCTCGGGGAAGTCGAGCAAGTACTTCCCCTTCGACTGGAGCGGCCCGGAGTGAAGTCCAGCGGGAGTGGGGCGCAGGGCCTCTGAGAGGGGTGCTGGTGTGGCGGGGCGCCTCGCCACGAGGCCTGCTGGGGCCGACGCAGTCGCTTTGGCACTGTGGTCACGTGGCAGCCCACCCTGCGTGATGCCGCTCCTGGTCTGCTTGGATGCGCTGGTGACTGACACGAACGTGTCCTAATCGTGCGCTTGCGTGCTGTGCGACCCCGCTGCCTCGGCGACCTTCCGAACCCGTCGGCAGCAGAAGAAGTACTGGTCCCGGGAGGCGGCTGACGTCCGTCAGCACGGCTGGCATGTAGTGGGTGTCGGCGGTGAAGACATCCCGGATTGGTCCTTCACCGTCGGCCTGCGGCATTCGTATCGGATCCCAGAGGTCGCCATGTTCGGTTTGGAGCTTGAGGGGCTGATGTACTGGGTCAATGCTGGGGCCGCCGAGCTGCGTGATGGGGCAGCAACGGAGCCCGGCACGCTGCTATCGGGCGTCATCGAGGGGTACGAGGTCCAGGTCCAACCGGTGGACGTCAGCTGGCACGGCCCTCTGCTGGGCACGGCCGTCGGCTTTTACCGTCAGACGTCGGTCCCCGTCGTCCAGCTTGTCTGGCCCGACCGGGATCACCGCTGGCCGTCGGACGAGCAGGCCAGTCCGGGCTGCCGCGCGCAGCCCAGGTTGTGGCTTCCGATCGACGAGCACCCGGCTGGCGTCTGGACCGAGGAGGCTGCCGAGCAGTGAGCGGGTGCGATCACCGCCCTCGTGGCCGACGCGCGGGCGGCCTGCGCCCTGTCCGTGTACCCCGACGAACGTCACCGGCTGTTCGTCGCCGTCCTGCCTGACCGCCCGAGGGCATGCGGCGCGCCCAGTGGTGACCCGATTTCGTGCCGGGCGGGCAAGCCGACCGTGCGCGCTCCCTGAGCACGGCGCGGGCAGCCGAGGCCTCCGGCGCTGTCGCTCGATCGGTGTTCCTGTCGAGCCGGAACGGTTGAAGCGGCGCCGATAATGCCTCGGGAGCACGACTCTTGGTCTTAAGCCAAGGACCGGAGTCTGCGTGTGGGCAGGCCGGTCGGCAGTGGCCGTCCCTGTACAGGTCAGGATGGATTGGTGTCTTCGATCTCGTTGAGGAGAGCCTTGCGCTCCTTTGCCGGGAGGGAGTCTTCGTTGACGCTGTGCATGGCCCAGGGGATGTCACAGGGCCCCTCGTGGTGGGGGTCTGGGCACAGGACGTCGGTCAGCCGGTCCAGGAGGTCCTCATGCTCCTCCCGGGGTGGCCACGATGGCCAGCTTCACCTGCCAGAGGCGACGTTCCTCTGGCGCGGTGCCGGAATCGCTCTGGTTTCCTTCACCCATCCTCGTTCCTCGTTTCTCGTCGGGTGCGGCGTCTCGTCGAATCCATCTGGACTGGGCTCGGGCCGAAGCCACTGCGCGTCCACGTCGGGGACTGCGATGAACGGTGGCACCCCCCGGTCATGAGGAGACCCGCCGAATGCTGGCCGAGGGAGTCGAGTCCATACTGTTCGCTCCGGCATGCCCGGTGACCGCCCGCCTCCGGGTGGCGAGTACGTTCGGTGGTAAGGGGTGCGGCCTTGGCCAGCAGAGGCCGCGACGGAGGCCGCGCCCCGACCTTCGGATGACTGACCCGCTCGATCTCCACATGGCCCCACGCCACGGCCTCCGCGCGTCTCGCGCTGATGACCAGGCTCGGCCAAGGTGAGGGTGCTCGGCGAGCGCATGAGCCGCGTCCGAGCGCGGCGGGCCGGGGCGGCCGGCGGAACGGAGGCGGGCCCTGGCGGCCGAGGAAGAGAGGCTGAGGTCGTACGAGGGTCCCGGGATCGCGCCGGTGATCGCTTCGGTGGTGTTCCTGCGTTGGCTGCAACAGCGTCCACGGCGCCTCAGCGCGCAGCCCCGAACAGGAACTCCAGCTGTCGGCGGCGCTTCCAGTAGGGCAGGGCCTTGAGACGAACCCGTGAGAACGGGGGCCGTTGGTCGGTATCCCGGCCGTCGGCGCTCCGCGCTCCGCTGCGCGACCAGGACGCGCCGGAGCTGAGCGAGGAGGCCGAAGTACGACGACCACGCCGCTCGCCCACGCCAGCGGCCGGGGGTATAGGCGAGCGGCGTGCCGCCGCGTCTGAGAGCCGTCAGGCGACCCTGCCGAACAGGTGGTTGGCAGGGGCGTCCGGGTCGTTGCCGTAGAAGAACTCCGTGACCGCCTGGTGGAATTCGGCGCGGTCCAGCGCACCGGAGCCGTCCCGGTCCAGAGCGGTGAAGACCGCGGCGCAGTCCTCGCCGGGGACGCCGGCGACCGCGTCGAACATCTGCTGGAACTCCGCCCGGTCGATCTTGCCGTCTCCGTTAAGGTCGACGAGGTCGAAGAAGCAGTCGGTCACCGGCTCGATCTGCTGCGGGTACAGGGCCGGGTCGGTCAGGACCCGCTTGAACCCTTCGGTCATCTCCCGCAGGTCGACCTTCCCGTCGCCGTCCTGGTCCATCGGGGCGATCACGTTCGCCCAGAACCCGTCCATGCCCTCGGTGAGCTGGCGGACGGTCGCGGAGTCCGGCGCGGTGCCGCGGGCGGTGATGTAGCGCTCGCTCATCATGCGCACGTCCCGCTGGGTGATGAACCCGTCGCCATCGACGTCGGCGCCCCTGAACCACTGGCCGTACTTGAGGTCTTGAAGTGCAGTCACGATGGCGCACAGTAGTCACGTCGTTACGTGAGTGCAAACGGCGAGTGGCGCTTCTCGGCGGACCGGGCCGGGCTGCTGCGCGCTCACCGACGGCGAGGCGGGAAGGCTTCGTATCAAGGTTCGAGGGGTGGCGGTGTGAAGGCGAGCACCTCGGGAAGGGGATCGCCGTACACCTCGACGTCGACCAGCGCGCTGAGGGCACTCGGTCCTTGGGACAGGCGCGAGCACGGCCGGTCCGCCGTGAGGACGTTCGGGTTGCCGTGGCGGTCCAACGTTCCGGTCAGGCCCGGCTGGGCCGGATCCCACCAGGCTCCCGTGGACAGTTGTACGACGCCCGGCATGACGTCGTCGGACAGGATGGCGCCCGCGAGGCAGCTGCCCCGGTCGTTGTAGACGCGTACGATCATGCCGTTCTCGATGCCGCGCGCCGCGGCGTCCGAGGGATTGAGCGTCACGGGCTCACGGCCGTAGATCTTCGAACTGAGGCTGTGGCCGCCGTTGTCGTACTGGCTGTGCAGGCGTGAGGCGGGCTGATTCGAGATCAGGTGCAGCGGGAAGCGGTCCGACAGACCGGCACCAAGCCACTCCACTGGTTCGAACCACGTCGGATGCCCGGGGCAGTCGTCGTAGCCGTACGAGTCGATCTCCTCGGAGAAGATCTCGATCCGGCCCGACGGCGTCGACAGGGGGGAGCGCTGCGGGTCTGAGCGGAGCGCCTCGAAGCTGCCGGGGAACGGGCCGGCCAACGCCGGCAGTTCAGCGGTGGAGTCGCGCCAGAAGTCGTCGAAGCCCGGCAGGGCGGCCTCGTCGCCGAGGGTGGCCCTCGTCTGCTCGTAGAGGTGTCGTACCCATTCGATCTCGGAGCGCGACTGCGTGAACTCCTTCTCGTATCCGAGCCGGGAGGCCAGGGCGGTGAAGATGTGGTGGTCGGTGCGCGACTCGCCCGCCGGCTCGCGGACCTTCGGCATCGCGACGAGGTGGGGGTCCGAGAATCCGGCGGAGAAGTCGTCGCGCTCCAGGCCGGTGGCGACGGGCAGGACGATGTCCGCGAACTTGGCCGTGGTGTTCCACCAGGCTTCGTGCACCACCACCGTGTCGGGGGTCTGCCAGGCCCGGGTCAGCCGGTGGAGGTCCTGGTGGTGGTGGAACGGGTTGCCTCCGCACCAGTAGACCAGGCGGAGCTCGGGCAATGTGAGGCGCTGGCCGTCGTAGTCGATGGTCTTGCCCGGATGCAGCAGGGTGTCGGCGATCCTGGCGACGGGGATGAAATCCGGGACGGGATTGGAAACCGCGGGAATCGTCGCCACGGAGGGGCGGCCTCTGGCGACGCCGGTCGCGTCCATCGTCGCGTAACCTGCGCCCCAGCCGCAACCGGATCGGCCCATCGAGCCCGCCATGGCGGCCAGTACGACGGACATCCAGATAGGTTGTTCGCCGTGATCGGCCCGTTGTACCGCGTAGTTGACCATGATGAGCGAACGCTGTGCGGTGAGGCGGCGGGCGAGGTCGGTGATCGTGTCACGGCTGATGCCCGTGATCCTCGCTGCCCAGGCGGCGTCCTTGGGGACGCCGTCGAGCTCGCCGACCAAGTAGGAGGCGAAGCGGTCGAACCCGACGCAGCACCGGCGAAGGAAGTCCTCGTCGTGCCACCCGTTGACCAGCATGGTGTGTGCGATGCCGAGCATCGCGGCGGTGTCGGTGTTGGGGACGACGGGCAGCCACTCGGCGTCGAGGAAGTCGGCGGCGTCGCTGCGGATGGGGCTGACGTTCACGAACCGCACCCCGGCCTCACGGCACTGGCGCTGCAGGTTCTGGGTCTGGTGCCTGGCCAGCCCGCCGGGGTTGATCTGGCTGTTCTTGAGGGCGAGCCCTCCGAACGCCACCACGAGCTCACAGTTCTCGGCGATCTCGTCCCACATCGGCATCCGGGACTGGTAGCTCCACGGATGCCCTCCGATCACATGGGGGAGGATGACCTCCAGAGCCGCGGTGCTGTACGTGTTGCGAGAGTCGGTGTAGCCCCCGCCTAACGCCAGGAACCGGTGGAGTTGGCCCTGCGCGTTGTGGAACGCACCCGCGCTCGCCCAGCCGTAGGATCCGCCGAACACTGCGCTGTCGCCGTGCTGGGAACGCACGCGACGCAGTTCATCGCTCACCAGCGTGATCGCGTCGTCCCAGCTCACCTCCACGAAGGCGTCGGTGCCCCTGGCCGTGTCGTGGACGCGCGGCAGGCCGTTCAGCCATCCCTTGCGCACCGCGGGGCGCAGCACGCGAGCGCCGTCGTCGGCGGCTGTCACCATTCCGGGGCCGATGGGCGACGGCGCGGGGTCATCCCCCCTCGGCTCGATGCGCACCAACCGACCGGAATCGACCACCGCGATGAAGCTACCCCAGTGGGTCGCTACCGACATGCGCCGTTCCGCCATGCCTACTCCATCCCTGAGGTTTCCCCTGCTCTTGGACAGCGGTTGCCTACGTCACAGGGGCTCCCCTTCAGTCGACGGTCCGCGGGACAGAGACTTCCCATGTGGCCCGCTGCCCAATCCCGTGGTACGCGCGACCGCCAAGGGCCGCACCGAGGCACCGTCCCCACCGGCGGGCTGGGGCCGGCTGTTCGGTGCGCGGAGCGGTAGCGGCCGGGGGAGATCCCGTACCTGGCGGTGAAGGCCTGCCGGAGGGTCTCGGCCGAGCCGAAGCCGCACCGGGCGGCCACGCCGGGCACGGGGAGCCCCGTCGAGGCCAGCAGGTGGGCGGCGGCCTCCGTTCTGGCCCGTCGGACGTACCGCCCCGGTGGGAGCCCCAGGTGCTCCAGGAACAGGCGGTTCAGATGACGCGCGGCGACCCCGGCGAGGGCGGCCAGCGCCCCGGCCGACAGGTCGTGGTCCGGATGCTCGGCGATGTGCTCCACCAACTGGCGGACCACGTCGTCACGGGGCGGCGGGGCAGCGGTGAACAGGCTCACCTGCGCCTGGTTTCCCGGCCGTTGAAGATAGACGACGAGGTCGCGTGCTACTTGGCGGGCCAGGTCGGAGCCGTGGTCTTCCTCGAAGAGGGCGAGGGTCAGGTCGATCGCGCTGGTGATGCCCGCCGCCGTGTAGACGTTCCCGTCCCTGATGTAGAGGGGGTCGGGGTCCACGGTGACGGCGGGATGGCGTGCCGCGAGCCGGGCCGCGAACCGCCAGTGCGTGGTGGCGCGGCGACCGTCGAGGAGGCCCGCGGCGGCGAGGACGGTGGCTCCCGTGCACAGGGAGGCCACCCGGCGGCTCTCCCGTGCGAGCCGGCGTACGTGTCCCACCAGCCGCACGTCCTGCGCGGCGCGTTCGAAGCCGCTGCCACCGGAGACGACGAGGGTGTCCAGGGGCCCCGTCACCCGTTCCAGCGGCTCATGGCTGAGCAGGAGAATCCCGGAACCGCAGTCGATGGGCCCGCGGCCCAGACCGGCCAGCCGGATGCGGTAGGGGCGGACGAGGCCGCCGATCCGGTTCGCCATCTGCAGCGCGGTCGTGACGGATGCGATGTCCAGCAGCTCGGCCGCCTCGAACCCGACCACCAGGTGAGCCGTTCCCCCATGGGGAGACCCTATGCCGGACGGACGCATACCCAAGGTTCGTGACAGGAAGGAGGCACGGGGGTCCACGAAGGGCCCGGCGGCCACGACGTCCTGGGGGCGGCGGCGATCCTGCTGCTGGCGTGACGCGGGCCCGCGAGGCCGGGTTTCTGCCGCCGGGGGGTTTGCGGGCGGCGATCGGGAGCAGGAGAGCGGTCACGACCAATCCGGTACCGCAACGAGGAGGTCCCCATGTCGGGCACAGAGAAGAACAAGGCGCACGCCGAAGAGGCCAAGGGCAAGGTCAAGGAGACGGTGGGCCGCGCCGTCGGCAACGAGCGCATGACCGCCGAGGGGCGGGCCGACCAGGCCAAGGGCAAGGCCCGCCACGCCAAGGAAGACGTCAAGGACGTCTTCCGCGACTGACCGCCCACGGCACACCGCCGTCGCACTGCTGGGCCCCGACCTCCTCCCCCTGGGTCGGGGCCCAGCCGCGTCCCCGGGGCCCGAGCCGCGCTGTGACCGGTGTACACGAGCCGCGCTGTCACCGGCGTACACGCTGGTCGCTGTCACCGGTGTACACGCTGGTCACGGGCTTCCGGGAGGCCGATACGGCTTCCGCGAGGCAGGCTGTTCCCATGAGGTCTCATCCTCGCTCGCCCGCTCGGCCGGGAGCGTCCTCTCGGGCAGGAGTCGGCCGTCGCGGCGAGGCCCTGTTCCTGCTGGCCCACGGTGCGCCCTTCGCCATCGCGCTCGGCGTGCTGGCCATCGAGCTCTCACCCGCGCATTATCTCGTCACCGGGCCCGTCCTCACCACGACGCCGGCGCTGGCCGCGTTGACGATGGGCCCGGTGGGCACGCTGTCCGCGGCAGCCCTCGCCGTAGGTGTGAACGTGACCTCCGCGACCTACAACCACTCGTGGGGAACCCAGACGCAGCTGATCATCGGCAACTTCCTGGGGCTGATCGTGGTGTCAGTGGTCAGTGTCATCCTGAGTAGCGCGGCGCGCACGCGCAGGCAGAGCGAGCTCGACCAGGTCCGCCGGATCGCCGTGGCGGCTCAGGAGGTCGTCCTGCGGCCTGTCCCCGAGCTCCTGGGCCCCGTACGGGCGGCCAGCATGTGCCTGGCCGCAGAGACGGGGGCACTGGTGGGCGGAGACTTGTACGAGGCCGTGCAGACGCGCTACGGCGTCCGCCTGATCGTGGGGGATGTCCGGGGGAAGGGGCTGTCCGCCATACGCGCGGTCGCGGTGGCACTGGGCGCGTTCCGGGAGGCGGTTCACTACGAGGACGCAGTGCAGGAGGTCATGAACCACTGCGCGGCCGCGCTGCGGCGCGAGGCCGCCGTACCGGGCACCTACTCTCAGGCGGAACTTCCCGAGGTCCTCATGGAGGGGTTCACCACCGCGCTCATCGCACAGGTGCCGGACGAACTGGTGGTGCACGTGGTCAACCGCGGTCATCCGCCTCCGCTGTTGCTGCGCAAGGGCACGGCGCAGGCTCTGATGCCCGACTCGCCACAGCCGCCGCTCGGTCTCGAAGACCTCGTCCACGGGCCGCCCGCCCAGCCAGATGGCTACCCGTTCCTGCCCGGTGACCGGCTGCTGTTCTACACGGACGGCGTGATCGAAGCCCGCAACCGTGACGGCGACTTCTTCCCTCTGCCGCAGGCCGTGGAGCACATACCCGCCGACGCCTCCCCGCAGGAGTTCCTGGACGAAGTGCACGAGGCGCTGATCCGCCACACGGAGGGCCGCTTGACGGACGACGTGGCGATGATCCTCATCGACCGGCTCGCGTGAAGGCGGTGCTCCTAGGCCGTCTCTTCCGGATCTTGCCGGCCCGGCAAGATCCGAAAGAGACGGCCTAGTTCGGGGCCAGTCGGCAGGCGGTCTCCGCGGTCCCCTTGGTCACACCGCTGACCTTGGTCAGACCGGTCACACACTGATCGTGGGCGCCGGTCAACGCGACGTAACACGCCGCGCGGACGGATTCCGGAGCCTCGCCACCCTTCAGCTCCCGCTCGACTTGGTTGATGCAGGCTGTGACGTCTGCATGGGCGGCGGGGGCCGTAAGGGCCGCTCCTCCGAGGGCCAAAGTCAGCGTGGTGAGGGCACCTGCGATACGGGTCGACGTGCGCATGGGACGTACCTGCTCTCCGGGATCGCCGCGCGGCCCTTTGCCTTGGCGTGCCGGACCGCGTCGGAACGGCGCCGAGGCACGGCCGACGTGCAGCCGGCCTACGGTCACAGGCCCCTGGCCCCGCACCGGACCGGCTCGGCTCGCCTCGGCAAGGCATCCCTCCCCCTCCGACGCTAGAGCAGCCCCCTCCCCCACGCACCTCGTGGGAGCCAGCCATGGCCCTCTACCCGGTGACGCTGCCGAGCCAGAGCAGGTCACGGGCCCGGGTCATCGCCACGAAGAGCTGGCTGCGCCGCAGTTCCTCACGCTCCCGGGCCGTCTGCGGCGTCTCCGTACCGCCCGCCGTGTCGGCCTGCGTGCCGTTCGCGAGCACCGCGTCGTGCTGGGGCAGGAAGACGTTCTTGAACTCCAGGCCCTTGGCCCTGCGATAGGTGCCCAGCTTCACCGCGTCGACGGCACGGCCGTCGTAGTGCTCCAACTGGCACACCGCGATGCCCGCCTGGGCGAGCAGTCGCTGGTAATGGCCGATGGCGCGCATGGAGGGGCACAGCAGGGCGGTGTCGGCGAGCGCACCGTCCGGCAGGGAGCGCAGGGCGTTGAGGAGTTCCCCGTCGTGGGCGTCCAGCGCGGGCCTGGTGACTCGTACGACGTCCCCGTCGTGGTAGGTGAGGTCGACCTCGCGGCGGCCCGGGGTGCGCATGCCGTCGAGGTCCTCGAAGGCGTCGTCGGCCACGACGGTGAGGGCCGCGTCCAGGATCTGCTTGCTGTTGCGGTAGTTGGTGCGCAGCACCTGTCCGCGGTCGCCGCGGATGTCGATGCCCGCGTCGGTGAGGCGGAAGCCGCCCGGATACACGGTCTGCTGGCCGTCGCCGACGAGCAGCAGACCGTTGGGCGCGTCACCGACGAGCGCGTGCAGGAGACGCACGCCGACCAGGGTGAGGTCCTGGACCTCGTCCACGATGACGCCCGCGTACGGGGGCCGCTCGCGCCGGCGTGCTGCTTCGGCCAGAGCGAGGGAGAGGACGTCGTTGAAGTCGTGGACGCCGCGCTCGCTGCGCAGCGCTTCGTACTCCTGGTACAGCTTCCACACCGACTGCCGGTGCGTTCGGTGGAGGCTCGCCTTCCGCCGCCGCCTGGGGACGGTCGCGTACTCCTCGAAGCGGGTGAGGCCCCGCCCCTTGATGACGTAGTCGATCTCCTCGTGCCAGTAGGCGGGGGCGGGGTCGAGCTCGGCCAGGGCGCTCTCGCGGCCTACGTGTTTCCAGGCGAGGCTGAAGGCGGTCTCGGCCTTGTCCCCGTGCAGGCGCACCGGTACGCCGCGCTCCTGCAAGAACTCCTGTGCCCAGGAGTGGAGGCTGCGGAAGTCCACCCGGTCCGCGACGGCCGGGGCCATGGTCTTGAGGAAGGTGCTCTGCACACGGGGCAGGTTGTTGGCGAAGGTGACGTACAGGATGCGGCCGGTCGTCCGCCGGGCCAGGTGGGCCGCACGGTGCAGGGCGACGACCGTCTTGCCGGTACCCGCGGGTCCGCTGATGCGTGCCGGGCCGGACCAGTTGCGTCGCACCAGGGTGACCTGATCGGGGTGGAGGAAGGTCATCCACTGCTCGATGGGCTCGTGCATCGCCGCCTTCAGCGCCGCGTCACGCAGCCCTTCCAGGTCGAACAGCCCGTCCGAGGAGCTGTGTCGGTGGGGCTCGGGCGCTGACGGCGCCTGTGGGTCGACGGCCGTCGGCCCATGGTGCGGGAACACCCGCTGGAGGTGATCGGCGATCGCCCGGACCGACTCAGCCCGCAGCCTGCGCTGCTGTGAGAGCAGCGCGGGGCCGATCTCCTGTTCGCCCAGGAGTCGTATACGGCCGAGGTCCGCGTCGTAACGCCGCCCGGCGAAGACCATGAGCGGCTGGACCGCCACCGGTGACATTCCGAGCGACGCCACTGCGCTCTCGGCAGCCTTCGTGGCGGCGAGCAGTTTGGCCGCGTGTTCGTCCCCCGGCTCGCCGTCGGCCATGACGTCGATGACGAAAACGCCGCCGGGCCCCACCAGGAGCATGTCCGCGTGGGCGGTCCGCCCGGCCCGTCGGCGGTCGACGAGCAGCCGCCACCCGCGCGCGGTCAGCACCAACAGCTGGGCGAGAACGCGCTGCTCGCCTTCGCCGGCTGCTTCCCACCCCAGGGCCTGTCGGCGGGCGGCCTGCCACTGCTCCCGGAGTAACCGCTCCTGTCGGCGCGCGTCCTGCGCCCGCTGCGATGCCGCCCCGCCTGCCCCCATGGCCAGCCCCCCTCGTACGCGGAGTAGCGATCATAGGACGGAACGCGACCGAACGGCAGGGCGCGTGCCGGCCGGGCAGTGGCCCCCGGGCCCCGCCTTCACCTACGAGCGCTATGGCCGGGCCCCGCCGGGCGATCGGGTCGGCGGGGCCCGGGGAGCGCACGGCGGGTCAGGAGGACGGCACCGGGCTTTCGGGCGCCAGCGAGTTGCCTGCCGGGATGTGGCCGCAGTCGGACGGGGCCTTGCTGCCTGCGAAACGGTCGTTCAGCCAGCCCATCGCGACGGGTGCCCAGACGACGGGCACGCCGACGTGGCTGAGCAGGTCGAACTGCTGGTATTTGATCGATCCGTTGCCGGTCGCGCAGTACTGCCGGGCGAGTGTCCTCACGTCTCCGGCGACCATGACCCCGTCACCGGTGCCGATGCCCGGACGATTACTGAAGGTTCCTTCCAGGACTCCCCCGTTGCCCTGCGCGATGAGTCCCGGGACGGTCGGGGTGGGCGCCGACCCGAGGTTGATCTTGTTCACCGCCTGAACGAAGGCAGGAATCGAATTCGGGTCGCCGTACTGGGACTTCGCCATCTTCTTCCAGGTCAGCCCGGGGTAGTGCCCCAGCGCGTCGACGATCGACCCGCGCTCCAGCTTCTCGTACACCCCCAGGCCGTAGTCGTTCAGGTAGGGCTTGAGGTCGATGTCGTAGGACCGGGAGACGCCGATGATCGCCATGGGGATGACACCCGACCACACGAGGGAGCCGTCCACGTACTTGAGGTTGTGCGCCGGATCCACGAGCAGACCGCCCTCGGCGAAACCCACCAGCTTGCTGTTGACCTCGGGCGCGTAGGAAGGCGCCAGCGCGGCCGCCCAGTTGGTCGCGATGGCGCCGCCGGAGTATCCCATCAGGCCGAACCTGGTGTCGGCGTTCATGCCGGTCGCCGCGGACCTGGTCGCGGCACGGATCGAGTCCAGCGTGTTGGTCGCGTACTCCGGCCCGGCCGCGAAGTTGGCGGTCTGTCCCTCGGTGTCCGGGATGACGAGGTTGTAGCCCTGCAGGAGCAGCGGTGCCATGAAGACGGCTTCGGCATTCGCGATGACGCCACCCAGGGAGACGTCACCGGCGATGGCCCGGGACGGGCCGTGCTCGGGGTTGAGGGAGTCGTAGAACGACTGGTAGGACACCGCCTTGCTGCCGTCGCCCGTCAGGCTGCGCACCACCGTGGTCACGTTGGCGGACGGGTGGCCCTGGGCGTCGGTCGTGCGATAGAGCAGTTGGACCGCCGTGACCGGCGTGGGAAGGCCCACGAGGTGGTACTTAAGCGTCCGCGTCTTCAGCACGGTGCCCGGCGAGAACGAGGACAGGGGCGCGCTGCCGCTGTAGGCGTAGAAGGGGTCGCTGGCGGTTGCGGTAGCGGTAGACGGTGTGACGGCGGCGGCCGTTGCGGCGGGCGCGCCGGTCACGACCAGCGTGGCGACGAAAGCGGTGGCCAGGAGACGAACGGTCTTTCTGGGCATGATTCCCCCGAATCGTGGAATGGGATCGCTGGGCTTGTCGGAGCTGGAAGGGGTCCTGTGGCGCCGCCGCCATGGCGGTCCGTCGACCGCCGCAAGCCGGGCCTGACGCGTGCTCAGGTTCCCGGTCGGTGGAGTGCGCCCGGATCGGGCGGCGCGGGCAGCCCCGGCCGGGAGGCGGCGTGATCAGCTGGGGGCGCGGCGGCCTGTTGCGCGGACACGGCGGTCCTCCGGTGCGGGTGGGGGCGTGGGGATCCGGTGGAGGATGCGCTCTGGGTCGGAACGCGGCTGGCGATCCACCGGGCAGGCGTGTTACCAACTAGTAAGTAACGTCCCGGAAACCAGCATGGTGGTGCGACGGGGGCATGTCTCCGGGTGGCACAACAGAGATTCGCGAGGTGCATTGTGACCGCATCCAAAGCCGCGGAAGGTGCGGTGGGGCCGCAGTTCGGCGGCGTCCCGGTTCACAAGCGGCTTCTGGCCGCCGCGCCGACCCTGGCGCCGACGGTGACGGCCCGGCTCGTCGAGCAGCTGCCCGCCTACGGAGCACTGCCCTCGGAACAGCTCCGCGGCGAGATCACCAAGGAGGTCGACCGCGGGATCCGGGCCTTCATCCGGGTGCTGCGCCACGGAGAGCTGCCGGAGGAGGCCGAGTTGGCGAGGATCAGCGAGTCGTCGGCCCGACGTGCCGATGAGGGAGTGCCGCTGGATGCCGTCGTCGGCGCCTACCACCTCGGAGCGGAGGAGTGCGCGGCCCAGATCCTCGCGACGGCCGAGCCGGACGACCTGCCGGACGTGCTGCTGGTCCAGCACCGGCTGCTCGGCTACCTCCGACAGGTGAGCTGCGCGGTCGCGGCAGGGTACGTACAGGAGCGGCAGGCGGCGCTCGGCGACGAGCAGGTCGCCCGGCAGTCTCTGCTGTCCCGGCTGCTGGAGGGCGGGGACCCACGAGCCGCGGCCGACCGCGCCGGTATCCGGCTGCCTCCCACGTACCTCGTCCTGAGCATCGCCATGGGACCGCACCCGGACGAGCTGCGGCCCGGAGTGAACCACTCCGTCGCCGCGCGCCGCAAACTCCGGCGTCTGCGCAACGAATTACAGCGCCAGACACCGGGTGTCCCACTGTCCGTGCTGTCGGGCGACGGAGGGCTGGTGCTGGTCCCGTACGAGTCGCCCGCCGCCGACTTCGCCGCCGCGGACCGGGAGCGGCTCACCCGGCTCGTCGAGCAGCTCGCTCGGATGTGCGGCGCCGAGCTGCTGGTGGCGGCGGCCGCTGCCGCACCGGGGGGCGTCGCGGACGCGGCCCGGTTGGTCGGTGAGGTACGGCGGGTGGCGGAGGCGTCCGGGCGCGGGCCCGGACTCTACCTGCTCGACGATGTGCTGCTGGAATACCAGCTGAGCCGCCCGAGCCGGGCCAGGGACGGGCTGGCCGCGCTGCTCGGCCCACTGACCGGGCGCCCGGAACTGCTCGACACCCTGCGCACGTTCCTCGCCTGCGGGCTCGACCGGCGCCGGGCCGCCGCCCGGCTGCAAGTGCACCCCAACACGGTGGACTACCGCCTGCGCAAGGCGACGGAGCTCACCACACTGGACGCGGCCCGGGGCGCCGATCTGCTGACGCTGCATGCCGCACTGGCCGCCCACGACTCGGTACGGCGGGGCGAGCCCGACACCGGCTGACATAGGCCGGGGGTCGCGGGAGCGCCTACCTTGGAGACCGCCTCCGTCGGCAGCAGGTCACCCCTGCGCCCGGCCGCGGCTGTCAGCCCTGGGCACGGCCGGGGGTCGAGCGCGGGTAGAGAGGGGCAATGCTCGCCCAGTACCGGTCGAGGTGCGCGTCGGCCGTCTTGAGCGCTTGATCGCCCGCCTGGTCGAGGTAGGCCGCGTGCAGGGTGACCACGCGCTGTCGACCGGCTTCAGCCGCGGCCGGTGTGGGCGCCGTACGGCGCCAGGGGGCGCGGGCGGTGCTGGCGCCGTGCCCGGTGTCGCGTCGTGCGCGCGTGAACCGCCAACGCCACGCGAGGACGCCGACGGTGACGGCGCCGGTGAGGGCTGCGGTGAGGGCCGCGGCTGCCAGAACGTGCGGACCGTGGTGCTCGGCCATGGCTTCCTCCACGAACATGGCGTTGTCCGCGTTGTCGGTGAGGGGCATGTGGGTGGGTGGGCGGGGGGCGGTGCCGGCCGGGGCGGGGAAGGGGGCCGGCACCGCTGCCGGTCAGCCCGGCCAGGTGCCCGTCATACGCCGCACGGCTACGGCACCGGACCGGTCGACCGAGGCCTTGACCACGGCGAAGATCGCACCCTGGATGGCCGCGGCGAGCAGGATCTGCTTCCAGCTCCGGTCCTCGTCGGTGGCGTCGGGAGCGTCGTCCTCGCCCTCGATGACCTTCCATGCCTGCTTGAAGGCGGCGCCCGCGATGACGCCGCTGAGGGCGCCCAGGGCCAGCCCGACGGGCTTGTAGGCGATCTTGGACGCCTTCATCGGCGGTTCCCGCGGCTGCGGCGGACCAGGAGGAAGACGCCTACGGCGGCTCCGGCCACGAGGAGCGGGGTCCGGTTGGCGCGTGCCGTCGTCGCTGCCCGGCCAGCCTTCTCCAGCAGCGGGTCGGGCGTCTTGTCCGCCGCGTACTGGCCCGCCTTGGCCGCCCGCTCCCGGACCTGCGCCGCGGCCTGCGCGGTCTTCTCCAGGAGCGGGTCGGGGGTCTTGTCCTTCACCAGCCGGGCGGCCTCCCCCGCTTTCTCCCGGAGCTGGTCGGAGACCAGCGCTGCCTTCTCGGCGGCCTGGTCCTTGACGGCAGCCGTCTTCTCCTTCGCCTGCTCCTTGACGGCAGCCGTCTTCTCCTTCGCCTGCTCCTTGACGGCAGCCGTCTTCTCCTTCGCCTGGGCCTTGACGTCGGCTTTCGCGGCGAGGGCCTCGACGGTCCGGCCGAGCTCGTCGCGAGTGCGCTCGATGTGATCGCGCAGTTCCTCGGAGCCGGCGCTGCCGGGGTCAGGGACGGGGGTGCCTATGGTGGTGCGGGCATCGTCGTTCATCGGTGTGCCTTCTCCTTGATCTCGGCCAGGTCGGCCTTGACGCTGTCGATGGTCCGCTCGGGAGCCGGGGTGCCGGCCTGGGCGATCTGCTTCTTGCCGGCCAGCGCGGTCCAGCCCGCCGCGATCGCCAGGACCGCGGTGATGATGAGGGCGGAGGCCCATACCGGTAGAACCAGCGCGAGTGCGGCGATACAGGTGGCCGTCAGCGCCTGGAGTGCCAGGTAGCCGATGACTCCCGTGGCGCCGAAGAGGCCGCCGCCCTTCCCGTAGCGCTTGCCCTTCTGGGTCATCTCCACGCGGAGCAGCTGCATCTCCTCGCGCACCAGCTCGG
Source organism: Streptomyces sp. NPDC045695 (assembly GCF_056432025.1). Lineage (NCBI taxonomy): Bacteria > Bacillati > Actinomycetota > Actinomycetes > Kitasatosporales > Streptomycetaceae > Streptomyces > Streptomyces sp. NPDC045695. The sequence continues at coordinate 653,551 of NZ_JBWKJU010000002.1, read as the reverse complement.
ACATCTGCTGTGAGGCGCGTGACACCAGGACGCCCACCGAGTCGTCGGTGGCGTGAGACTGCCGCTCTACCGTGCTCATGAGGGGAACACCTTGCCTTCCTCCTTCTGCTGGGACGGGCGATGCATCGGTCAGGTGCTGTGGAGCGCCTACCCAGCGACTGCCCCGTCTTCCGTGCGGCAAGCAGCGTCGTGCGGATCACGCCGCGGAGGCGCGATCCGGTACGCCCGACCGCGTGTTGGCGTCCCGTGAGGAGGAGAATGCGCGGCATGGCCATGGTGAAGGACATCGATGTACGCGGGATGCAGCACTGTGAGACGACGGCGCTGGGCGTGCTGTTGCGGCATGAGGGACTCGACTTGTCCGAACCCATGCTGTTCGGGCTCGGCTCCGGGCTCTCGTTCATCTACTGGGACAGCAAGCGCATGGGCTTCCCCTTCCTGGGAGGCCGGGTCAAGCCGTTCGAGCTCACCAGGAACCTGACCGCCCGGCTCGGGCTGGAGCTTCTGGTCGGCGAGACCACCTCCCAGCGCACGGCGTGGCGGAACGTTGCGGCACCCCTCGACGCCGGTCGGCCGGTCGGCCTTCAGCTCGACAGCTACCACCTGGACTACTTCAGCACCAAGGTGCATTTCGGCGGGCACGTCGTGGCCATGTACGGCTACGACGAACAGGACGCCTACCTGGTGGACACCGAACCGCAGGGCGGAGCCGTCTCGACCAGTCTCGCCAGCCTGGCCAGGGCCAGAGGCGAGCGCGGCCCCATGACCGCCAAGAACCGCTCCTTCACCATCACGGCGCCCGTCGGCCTGACGCCACCTCAAGACCGGATCGTCCCCGCGATCAAGACCTGCGCCGACGCCTTCTTGCACCCGCCCATCGCGAACCTGGGCCACCGCGGCATCGAGAGGGCCGCGGGGCACGTAAAAGAACGACCAGGCCCCACCAGGAGGTCTCCCCCTTGAGCCACCGTGAAGCGCGGGCTCGGTCGCCAAGCCGGTGACCGAGCCCGACTCGGTCCTCGCGCCGTGGAGTCGGGCGGGCGTTGGAGCGCGAAACGATCAGCTTCGATCGCCGCAGGGAAGATCTGCCGCTGTAGTACTTGGCTTAGAGGTCGTTTTCGTCCGATGTTTCATCCCGAGATGGGTTGGTTGCGGTCTTCTTCGGTTCGCGCCAGGAGATGGTGTTCTCGCTGGTGACGCGGCGGGCCATGAGGTCGGTCATCGCGAGGTGAATCAGGGCTTCGGAGCGGGTGGGCAGGGCTTCGTAATCGCGGGCCAGGCGGCGGTGGAGCATCAGCCAGCCATATGTCCGCTCTACCGCCCACCGCTTCGGGATGGGGGTGAAGCCCCTGGTCCCAGGCTTGCGGGTGGTGATTTCCATGTCGATGCCGAGGGTGGCGGCGTGCTCGACGAGGTGCTGGCGGTAGCCTCCGTCGACCCAAACCTTTCGGATGCCGGGGTGTTTTGCCGCAACTTGGTCCAGGAGCCGGGTGCCAGCGATGGAGTCCTGCACGCTGGCCGCGGTGACCAGCACCGCGAGGAGGAGTCCGAGGGTGTCGGTGACGATGTTCCGCTTCCTGCCGACGATCTTCTTTCCGGCGTCAATGCCCTGGCCGACAGCGGGGACGCTGGTGGAGGTCTTGACGCTCTGCGCGTCGATCACGCAGGCCGACGGCTCGCCGTCTCGTCCCTCCTTCTCCCGTAGCAGCTGCCGGAGCAGGCCGTTGAGTTGGGCGAATACGCCCTCGTCCGCCCATTTGGCGAAGTAGCCGTAGACCGTGTTCCAGTGCGGGAAGTCATGCGGGAGGTACCGCCACTGCACCCCGGTGCGATCCACGTACAAGATTGCGTCCATGATGTCGCGCAGGTCGTGCTCGGGCGGCCGACCGAAGTCCAGGGCCCGGCCGCGGCGCTCGAAACGCCAGGCCGAGAGCACCGGCTCGATCAACCCCCAGCGGGCATCGGACAGATCACTCGGATACGGACGTCGCTTCGCCATGCTTCCGGCGTACCGTCACGGACCGAGTGCGCCCAGGCGTGCGACGGTGACGGCGGAAGCACGCGACCAGGAAACCCGTGCGTCCTGGGATGAAACAGGAACAAGCCGCATCCTGCCCCACCTGTCACCCCAGCCGACCCACAGGCCCCAACCACACCTGCTGCCGCCTCCGCACCACCACCCCGCACTCCGAGAATCACCCCAAGAAGGGCTAAGTCAGGCTAAAACGACCTCTTAGAGGTCGTTTTCTCCCAGTGTTTTATCACGGAATCAGGTGTTTGGCCTGGGGTGTCGGGTCGCGCCAGGAGATGGTTGCGACCGAGATTCTTACTTGGCGGACGAGTGCAGTACTTGGCGGATCTTGCTTCCGTAACGCTGTGTTGTTGAAACCTAGTGTTTTCGTTGGCCCTTGAACGTTGCAGCTAGCCCGTGCCTACCCAACTCGGGCCCACACCGCCCCGGCTCTTGAGGTTCCTGAGCTGGGCGTTAGCCTCAGCGGATGATTCCTGAGCCGCCGCCGAAGGTCATCACGCGTCTCCGCGACGGGCGGATCCACGCCTACGTCGTGGGCGCCGGCGTCTACGGGACGCTGGAGCCAGCAGCGATTTTCCAGCCGAGGGATGGCGAGGAGGTCGTAGCGTCGGTGGTCCGGCAGGATTTGGAGCGGGTCGTGTACACGACGCTGAACGGAGTCGTCTGCCTCACGCGCGCCGGCGACCTCATGTGGGCCTCGGACTTCGAACCGCACTCTGACGTACGCCATGGCCACCGGCCTGGCTGTGCGCTGTCTCTGGACGGCCGGACGGTGTGGGTCTACCGGCCGGACGCGATGGCGGGACGCGGGGGCGGGGACCAGTGGGTCGTGCACGACGCCGACAGCGGTGTGGTCGTCGCCCGCCGGGAACTGGAGACGGTCGGGCACGGCGCCTTCCACCACCTGCATCCCGTGGACGGCAGCATCTACATCGACATCGGTGAGGGCCAGGACGGCTCCGTCATTCTCAGGGGCACGGGCGGGGCGGACAGCGAGCCGGAGTTCGTGACCTACCCGTGGCAGGACCGCTGCCTGATCGACCTGGCTCCGTCCGGGCACCAGTTCATGACGGTGGACCACGGGCAGGCGGACGTCGCTTTCCACGACCACCCCAACGGGGACGTGCTCTTCACCCTCCCCGTCGAAGCCTTCGGGTACGACCCGGAGGATTCCTTCGTGGAATGGAGCGGCGGCTACCTGACCGAGGACACGGCCATCGTCACCCTGGGCGGTGAGAGTCAGGACGCGGAGGAGTGGTTCCGTTACCACTTGGTCGACGTACGCACGAGCACCCTCAGCGGCGAGTTCACTGTCGAGGCGAGCAACCCGTACGAGCTGGTGCCCCTGGGCGACGGTTCCTGGCTCACCGGCGGCCCCGGCGGCGACCCCGTCCGTTGGTCCAGCGCTCCGCAGCCGTCGGCACCGCCGCACCCGGCCGCACCAACCTCTCCATACGAGAGGCAGCAACCGTGACGGCAGACCCCCGAGTGCCGCTGATTCCTCAGGCGCCTGAAGGCTTGAGTCGGCGAGCTCGGTACTTCGTCGAGGGACACGGGCTGCGTGTTCCACACCGCGACCTCAAGCCCTTTCGGGAGGTATGGCTCAAGCAAGGGATTCCGGATGCCGAGATCGACCGGGCTGTCGCCTTCCAAGAGCGGTGGGGCGGTCTAGGGGCTTTCGTTTGGATCACCCAGTGGCCTGCCGCCCCGGCTGCCGCCCCGTGAGGGTGAAGGCGAGCGGGCAGCCGACGCCGTCGCAGGCGAGGTGGATTTTGCTGGTCAGGCCGCCACGGTCCGATGCCCGGGCTGCGGATCCCCCTTTTCCAGCTCCGGCGGCACGCTGGTGGGCGCATTCGGAGGACACCTCGATGGCATGCGCTGGACACGAGCATCAACCACGTCTACACCATGCCCCGCACGCCCGGGCTCAATGGTCAGGTGGAGCGCTTTCACCGCATCAACGCCAAGGTGTTCTACAGCGTGTTCGAAGGAGTGGTCATCCACGACACCGAGGTCTTCACCGACAAGCTGCAAGAATTCGAGAGCTTCTGTAACTAGCATCATGTTCACGGAGTCCTAGGCGGGCAGTCGCTCTATGAACGACTTCGCCGAAAACGCCGAGTCAGGGCTAGGTGATCACCGGCAGTTGCTCATCCAAAGTCCAGGAAGTATCCGAAAAGGCTGGTTGCGGGAGGAGTTTCCAAGATGGCGCAGGCAGGTGCTGCTAGGTTTGCCTCGGTTTGGCTTCAACAAGGCGGGTCGGCGGTGGAGGCTCGGCACAATCTGACCTCCGATCAGCATCAGCAGACAGTCAACGACCTGTTCGGCAGGGGATTCCGACCCATCTGGGTCAGTGGCTACGGCAATGAACCCCGCTTTGCCTCCATCTGGGTGCAACAAGACGGACCGGCAGTGGAGGCTCGGCACAATCTGACCTCCGATCAGCATCAG
>NZ_JBWKJU010000002.1:579201-648970 GCF_056432025.1 Streptomyces sp. NPDC045695 | reverse complement strand
ACCGGCAGTGGAGGCTCGGCACAATCTGACCTCCGATCAGCATCAGCAGACAGTCAACGACCTGTTCGGCAGAGGATTCCGACCCATCTGCGTCAGTGGCTACGGCAATGAACCCCGCTTTGCCTCCATCTGGGTGCAACAAGACGGACCGGCAGTGGAGGCTCGGCACAATCTGACCTCCGATCAGCATCAGCAGACAGTCAACGACCTGTTCGGCAGAGGATTCCGACCCATCTGCGTCAGCGGCTACGGCAATGAACCCCGCTTTGCCTCCATCTGGGTGCAACAAGACGGACCGGCAGTGGAGGCTCGGCACAATCTGACCTCCGATCAGCATCAGCAGACAGTCAACGACCTGTTCGGCAGAGAATTCCGACCCATCTGCGTCAGCGGCTACTAAGAGGGCGGTTCGTGAGTCTTCGGGTGGTTCTGTCGTCGCCTGATGGTGTGGGCGCCGACAGAACCCCGCGGCTCGCAGTCGTCGATCTGGTGATGTGATGAGGTGACTGAACGCAAGCCGTACCCGAGTGACTTATCGGATGGGCAGTGGGCGTTGATCGAGCCGGTGATCACGGCGTGGAAGAGCCGGCATCGCTCGGTCAGCGGCCACCAGGGCGCCTATGCAATGAGGGAGATCGTGAACGCGATCCTCTACCAGGGCCGGGCCGGCTGCCAGTGGGCTTACCTCCCGAACGACCTCCCGCCCAAGAGCGCGACGTACTACTACTTCGCAGCTTGGCGGGACGACGGGACCGACCAGGTCATCCACGAACTCCTGCGCTGCCAGGTCCGCGAACGGGCCCGCCGATTAGAGGACCCGACCCTGGTGGTGCTGGACACCCAGAGTGTTCACGCCGCTGCCGGGGTCCCCGCCTCCACGACCGGCCACGACGCCGCGAAACGAGTCCCAGGCCGCTAGCGGGGCCTGGCCGTGGACGTGCTCGGGCTCGTCATCGCGGTGGTCGTACTCGCCGCGAACGTCCACGACAACACCGTCGGCATCGCTCTGCTCGGCCAAGTTGCCGAGAACACCGGCAACACCGTCGAGAAAGCCCTGGTCGACCAGGGCTTCAAGACCGCCGTGGTCGCCCACGGCACCACGCTCGGGATCGACGTGGAGATCGTCCAACGCAACCCGCAGGACATCGGTTTCGTCCCGCAGCCGAAGCGCTGGAGGGTCGAGCAGACCTACGGAATCCTGATACTGCACCGGCGCCTGGTCCGCGACTACGAACACCGCCCGGCCTCCTCGGCCTCCCGCGTCTACTGGGCCATGATCCACGTGATGGCCCGCCGGCTCACCGGAGAAAACACCCCCACCTGGCGCGACCCGCTCACGGTGACCACGTGAACCTTCAGCCCCTCCTGGATGCCCTCGGCATCCAGGAAGACGCCGCCCGGGCCCTGGCCGACGACCTCCGCGGGCAGATCGCCGAACTGCACAACCGCCTTCGGGAAGTCGAGACCCGTCTCGAACACCTCGTGATCACGCGGGAGACCGTCACCGGCCTCATCGACCGGCTCCCGGCCGGCCCACCGGACCTGCCCGAGCACCCGGACTACCCCCGCATCCTCAGCGTCTTCAACGACGCGACCGGACCTCTACGAGCCCGGGACATTCGCGAAGCCCTTGACCACGAACTGCTGCCGAGGAACATTGAGGGCACCCGCGCAAAGCTGAAACGCCTGGTCAAGCTCTACATCCTCACCGAGGCCGACGTCGGCAGCTTCACCAGGAAGCAGTAGCCCGCACCCACCTCATCTGGAAACGGACATCACCTCACGAACCACACTCTGAGACAGGCGCCATGGCCTGATCCAAAGACGTCGCTAATCTTCCTGAAGGCCCGTGGCACGGCCACCCTGCCGCGCCGCGGTGCGCAGTGCCGCGATGAGTGCCGTGGTCGTCGGGTTCGCGGTCTCGGTGTGACGCGTCGCGGCGAACAGCAAGCGCCGGATGGGGTGGCCGTCGAGGGGTGCGGTGTGGATGCCGGGGGTGGTCGGATCGATGGCCGTCCGGGGGACGAGCGCCGTGGCGAGACCGGCCCGTGCGAGGGCGAGCTGGGCGGCGATGCTTCGACACCGGTATCGCGGCCAAGGTCTGACAACGCGTCCGGCAGACTCTCCGACGTGTCTGCCGACCTTGTTCCCGACGATCTCTGGGAGCGCATAGCTCCGCTTCTCCCCACTCGCCCTGCCCGACGCCATCGCCACCCCGGACGACTGCCGGTATCGGACCGCGTCGCACTCGCCGGCATCGTCTACGTGCTGCGCAAAGGCGTGGCTTGGCTCGATGTGCCCATCCACGTCATTGGCTGCTGAGGAGTGACCGCCTGGCGTCGGCTCCGGGACTGGACTGAGGCTGGCGTCTGGCCCCGTTTGCATGAGCTCCTTCTCGCGCGGAGTGCGAAACTCCTACGGATTCCGTCCCCTCGCGGAAGATCGCGGCTTCCCGGACGACGCCTCGGATGGGCTGCGAGGTGAGTTCGCCGGCTACGGCGGCCCCCACGATGTTCACGGGACCACCTGGCTGACTTGGGCCGAGCTGGACACCACGGACTGGCAGGAGACCGACGCCTCAGGCACACGAACGCGTGCATCAGCCGCAGGGATCGACACCGACTGGGGTCGGGTCTGGAGCGTCATGCGCATCCTCAGCGAAGTCCACGGGGCCGAGAACGTGCGCCTTGTCGTCTGGTTCCATTGACTCGTGGCTGCGTACCTGGTTGGCCCCAGAGTGCTTTAGGTGGTCCGTGAGAGCGTCTTAGATGGCCCGCAGCGCGCTACGTGACCTGGCTGGTATCGCTGTCACTGGCTCCACGTACGGTCTGCGCATGGTTGATCAGCAGTGGAGCGGGGTCCGTCAGCGTGTGATCGCGTTGGGCGCCCAGCCGTCGAGCGGCATGGTGTTCGGTTCGCTCGGGCACAGGTGGGTCCTCGAAGACCCCCTGACGGATGACGAGCTTGCCGAACTCGAAGCGCAGATCGGCGTGCGATTGCCGGAGGACTACCGCAGCTTCCTCACCGTCGTGGGAGCCGGTGGCGCGGGTCCGGCGTACGGTCTCTTCCCCATCCGCCGTGTGCAAGGCCGCTGGCGCTGGGAAGGAGACGGTGCCGACCTGGCCGATCTGTCCATGCTCGCTCAGCCCTTTCCCGACCACGGCCCGGATCCCGACGCCCTCAGCTCACTTCTCGCTGTTCGTCCTGAAGAAGAGGACTTCGACGAGATCGAGGACTTCGACGACGCCGTCGAAGCGTGGGACGAACGCTGGGACGCCCTGATGTTCGCTCCCGAGCGCACCGCCGGCGCGATCGTGATCTCCCACCTCGGTTGCGCACAAAGGGAGTGGCTGATCATCAGCGGCACCTACCGCGGCACCGTCTGGTCAGACCCCCGGGCAGACGACGCCGACCTCCGTCCACTCCTCGACCAGGCTGCGAAGCCGGTCACGTTCAATCACTGGTACATCGACTGGCTGCAGAAGGCGGAACTCACTGCACACCAGCCCGCCTGACGCTGAGCACTGACGTGGCACGGCGCTGCACCGTCGACAGGATGAGCGTGGCAGTTGGCCCTTTAGCGTGGCGGTTGGCCCGAGCGCGTTCCACGTCCTGCGGTGCTGGTGCCCGATGCGGCACCCGGCCGGCGGTTCGCTCCTTTGGCAGGACCACCAGAGCGGTGACCGCGGAACACCTGCAGACGAGCAGAGCCAGCCCCCTGAGACGGTCACGCTGTTGCATGCACACGGAAGGGCCGGGCCGCGCCCTGCAGCAACTTGCCTCGGTGAGGGGGGACCGGAACCAACGGCCACTGGGTCCGGCCTCCGCGCCCACAGCCGGAGTTGCTGTTCTGTCAGAAAAGGGGGCAGTACGGGCAATCGGATGTGCAAAGCTGAGGAAATGACGTTCGATTTCGAAGCGGAATGGACGCGGTCGAAGGGGGAGGCGGCCATGCGTCTCGCCTCCGCCGGGCCGTCGCCCGCACCCACTCCCCAGCCGAGTGCCTCCGCGTCCCCGGCCCCTGCGCCGGGGAATGCCGACCTCGGCCTCGTGGACGCTCCCGTGCATTCCAAGGCGTCCGGCATCCGTACGGCGAACGCCGGGGCCCGGGGCAAGTCCTCGCTCGACGACGCCGAGGCCGTGGGCCGAAGCCACGCGGGGTGGGCGGCCGGGTCGGCCAGCAACGACTGCGTGGGCGCCTGGCAGCGCAGGCTCCGGGAGCTCGCGGACCTCGTCGACAGCGCGGCTGACGCCCTGACCACGGGTACGAACGCGATCACCACCGAAGACAGGGCGATAGCCGACGGACTGCGCGCGGCCGGCGGCGTGCTGGAGGACGCCTGATGGTTTCCGTACCCGAGCTGAAGCAGGCCGACCCGCAGAAGTGGCGCACCGCGGCAGACGATGCGGTGGCCGTGGCCAAGCAGTGCGACGGCCTCGCCTCCTACGCCCGCGAGGACGTCGCCCGTACGGTCAGCCGGTACTGGGTCGGCGAGGCCGGCCGCGCCGCGACGGAACGGTTCGTGAAGCACGCCGGCGACTACGAGACGTCCGCGCTCGCCCTGCGCGCGATGGCCAAGGTCTACGACGACCTGGCCGCGGCGATCGAGGCGGCACAGCGGGACCTGAACAGCGCCCTGGACTACGCCCGCAGCCGCGATCTGAAGGTCGACGACAGCGGCCGGGTCCAGTTGTCCCGCCCCGTCCTGGTCCCGCAGGGCAGTACCGAGCACCTCGAACCGGTCAACCACGCACAGGGGATCATCGTCGACGCCCTGCGGAAGGCGACCCAGGCTGATGTGGAGGCGGCACGCGCCCTGCGCACGATCGAGGGCCTCACCGCTGTATCCGACCCGAAGCTGGCCAAGGAGGCCCTGACCCCGGGTTCCCCGCTCGCCGTCGCCCTGGCTCTGGCGGGCGGCACCGACGGCCTGCACCCGGTCAACGTCTCCCCGGCCCAGTTCGCCGCGCTGAACCGGGCCGCTGCCGAGACGGGCATCAGCCGAAAGCTGCTGCTGGCGATCCTGTGGCAGGAACAGCAGTGGTACCAGAACTTCAGCCCTGGCCTGTCCGGCCCGCTGGCGCAGGCGGGGCGTATCTTCGACTGGACGCTGCAGCAGTCACTCAAGCCCGACAAATCCCTCGGCATCACGCACATGAAGCCGGACACCGCGCGGGAGGTGATGGAGCGCAACCGAAGGGCATTCACGCTTCCGGACGGCACCTTCCTCGGGAGCCTCGGTGACGCGGAACTCACCAAGTACATCGAGGAGAACCCCGACGAGAACATCCGCATGAGTGCCTACCACCTGAAGGACATCCAGGAGAACCCCTACGGGGCGAGGACCGACAAGCAGCTTTTCACCCTGTACGCGGCAGATACCCCTGGCGTCCGGGAGCTGAACGAGCAGTACGGCGACGAGTCGGGCGACCGGGGCGGCGACATCAGGACCCGGGGCGAGAACTGGGACAAGGTGGAGTCGCACTTGGACGACGCGATGGCCTGGTATGCGCTCACGGACGAGCAGCGGGCCACCGCTGTGCGACAGCTCGAATCGCAGACCCCGGCCGGACACCACGTCTCCGTCGACCCGATCTACCATGAGGGCGGCGGCCCGCACACCGGAACGGGAACGGGCCCCGCGGAACCCGGCACCCCCTCCCCCAGCCCGGGACCGGCGCCCCGTCCGCCGAGGAGCAACTGATCCATGCGCACACGGAAGTCCGTCCCGCTGCTCATGGGGCTGTTGCTGGCGTTGAGCAGCTGCGCTCTCGGCGGCGGCGAGCGGGGGCCCGAGCCGTTGACGCCGATGCCGAGCGAGGTGCCGACCGGTCCCGAGTACGCGTCGGTCGACGACGTGATCGCCGCCCTGGCGAAAGGCGGCTTCGACTGCAAGGTGACCCTGCGGAACAAGAACCAGTTCGGCTCGGACGCCACCTGCGAGGTACAGCACCGTGCAACGACCGTCGTCAACGAGATCTCCGTACTGAGCACGTCTCGATACAGCCGGGACGAGATCGGCGACTCGATCGCGACAGGGCGCGGGGCGTACCGGCACACCATCGTCGCCGCCGGCAACTGGTTCATCTGGGTACGGCCCGGGGTCTACGCCCACGACATGGCCAAGGCGCTGCCCGGTGCCGTAGTCCTGGAACCACTCATGGAAAAGTAGGGAGCCCGGGCTCGCCACACTCGCTGCACCCGGGCCCGCTCGTGATCACCATTCATGAGTGCGCGGCCTGTCCGCGCTGCCCGAGTTCCTCCTGGCCTCCGTACTCGCCTCGGTCATCGGGGTGCAGCTCGGTTGGCTGCCCGCCCTGGGGTGGTACGGGCCACAGTGGAACTATCTGCTCGCCTACAACCAGCTCTACCTCGCCCTGCCCGAGGAGGTGCAGCGCGCAACCGGCTCCCAGTCAGCGCTGTCCTGGTGTTCGCGCTGGCCTCCCTTCGGGCCGTGCGCGCACAACTCGCCGTCACCCGCTGGGCAGGCGACCGGCTCGGCCTGCGCCGTTCCATGGCCGTCGGACTGCTGCTCATCGCCGCCGCTTTCACGGTCGTGGCCGCCGCCCGACCCGCCGGATGGACGGGCATCGCCGGGCTGCTGCCCGCCACCGGTTACGTCCTCCTGCTCACGCTGGGCCAGATGCTGATCGTCCCGGCGGCCCGCGCCTGGGTGCCCGATCTCGCCGAGGCCGGCCGCCTCGGGCTCTACACCGGGGCCTTGTCCTCCGTCTCGGGTCTCATCGTCCTTTCTGGGCAGCTCAGCCACCGGCTCCCTGCTCGACCTGGGCCTCCCGCCGGCCGTGCCGTGGCTCGTCCTCGCCGCCCTTGGCCGTCGCTCTGCTGCCCCATCGGCCGCAAGGCCCCGAAGGCGGGGCAGGCGGGCAGGCGAGGCAGGTGCGGGCCCGGAGCGCTGGCGGCTCCTGCCCGGCGCCCGAAGCTCCGCCTGTTCTCGCCGCCGATGCCTTCCGCCTTCGCCGCTTCTCAGGCGGCGCTGGCCTTCGCGACCTCGGCGTCGGCGGCCGTCCCGGTGGCGGCCGGTCGCGCCGTGCGGACGAGCGGGACCGTCGCGCACGCGGCGAGCAGGGCCGCCACGGCGATCGCGTACCAGCCGTTCCGGAACGCGGCGGCAGCCTGTCCGGGGGCCGGGGTGCCGAGGATGCCGACCAGGATCGCGACACCGAGCACCGCGCCGATCTGGCGGCCCATCGAGGTGATGGCCGAGCCGGTGGCGAAGCGGGCCGGCGGCAGGGCGGCCGCCGACGCCCCGGTCAGCACCGGGAGCGTCATGCCGACGCCGAGGCCGGTCAGCATCATGCCGGGCAGGAGCGAGGCCGTGTAGGACGAGCCGGAGTCGAGCGTCGCGGCCCACCACAGGATGCCGGCCGCGAACAGGACACTTCCCGCCATCGCGATGCGGCCCGCACCGAATCTGGCGACGGCGGGCCCGATCCGCAACGCGACCGGTGGCACCAGCAAGGGGCCGGGCGCGATGGCCAAGCCGGTGCGCAGAGCGGAGTAGCCCCATACGTCCTGGCACCAGAGCACCGCGCCGAGCAGCATTCCGGCGAACGCGACGGTGAACAGCGTCAGGGTGGCCGCGGCGGATGCGAACGCCGGAACCCGCAGCAGCGGCAGCTCGATGATCGGCACGGGGTGGCGCGCTGAGCGCAGGACGAACCAGACGCCGAGCACAACCGCGCCCGCCAGGCCGCCGAGGGTGGCGGCGCTCGTCCAACCCCAGTCAGGCGCCTTGACCAGGCCGAGCGCGAGCGTGGCGATCGATCCGGTGAGAAGGGCGGCGCCGAACAGGTCGGGCAGCGGGCTCCTCTGGGCCCCGACGCGTTCGGGCGACGGCAGCGCCTTGAGGCCGATCGCGAACGCCGCGATCCCCACGGGCACGTTGACGATGAACACCCATCGCCATCCGGCCTCGACCAGCAGCCCGCCGACCACCGGCCCGAGTCCGGCCGCGATCCCGCCGATCGACGCCCAGGCCCGCACGGCCCCGGCGCGCTTCTCGGGGGCCGTCGTGTCGAGCAGCAGCGCGAGCGACGTCGGCATCAGCAGCGCTGCGCCGGCGGCCTGCACGAGGCGTGCCCCGACCAGCGTCCCGACGTCGGGAGCGAGTGCGCAGCCGACCGAGGCGAGGGTGAACACGGCCAGTCCGGTCAGGAAGACCGGCTTGTGGCCGGAGCGGTCGGCGACGCGGCCGGCGACCACGAGGAGCGCCGCGAAGACGATCGCGTAGCCGTTGAGGACCCAGGAGAGGGAGCCGAGGCCGCTGCCGCCGAACGAGTGGCCGATCGCGGGGAGGGCCGCGTTGACGATGAAGAGGTCGAGGTTCGACATGAAGACCGAGGCCGCGACCGTCGCGAACACGGCTCGGGCCCCTAGTGGGTTTGAATTTCCAACTATCATGATCGGAGGCTAGCGGGGTGCGTTTGAAAACACAACGGAGTCGGGAGAGGATGGGGACGTGACCTCGAACAAGAAGCAGGGCGGGAACCCGGTTCCCCACCCCGAAGTGCCCGGTCGGCCGTGCTCGGTGGCAGCCGCGCTGCAACTCGTCGGCGAACGCTGGGCCCTTCTGGCGATCCGCGAGATCTTCTACGGCAACCAGCGCTTCGACCAGATCGTCCGCAACACCGGCGCCCCGCGCGACCGCCTCGCCGCCCGGCTGCGCGCACTGGAAGAGGCGGGCGTGGTCGAGCGCCGCGCCTACAGCGAGCGCCCCGTGCGCTTCGCGTACCACCTCACGGAGGCCGGCCGTGAACTCGCACCGGTGATGCGCGCGCTGCTGGCCTGGGGCGACCGCTGGGCGGTGGACACTCCGCCGGTCGCCGTCCGGCATCGCGGCGGGCCCGGGTCCGCGCACGGCGTCGAGCACGACCTCGACCTGGCGTCGACGTGCCGGACCTGCGGTGAGGAGGTCGCGCCGGGAAGTCTCACGATCGACGTGCGGGCGCCTGGATGGGACCAGGCCGGACCGCTCGAAGGCCGCGCACCGAGTGCTTCTTGAGGGGCTACGGCAAGACCGCGGGGGCGGCGTCCCCCTGGCCGTCGAAGGTCTCGGCGGCTGAGCTTGAGCTCCACCGGGTGGCGTTGTCCAGGTGAGCGCGTGGGCACGCCGGGGCCCGCGTCGCGCCGTTCACGCACGGGACCAGATGGCACAGGGCGGCCTCCTCCGGAGCGATGCTCACCTGCCGTGGCGCGCGAGACGCCTCTCTCGGCGTCACCGGTGCCGCAGCGCTGGACGCGGGCGGGCAATGTGCGTCTGGCGCGCCGCGGACGTCACTGGCGCTGGCGCTGGCGCTGGCGCTGGCGCATGGGTGTGTGCCATGAGGCTCCCACCGGCATCCATCCGGTCCCGCAGCTCATCGAGCCGCGCCCATGACCTCGTAAGTCCCCGCTGACCCGCCGCAGCGCTCGCTCCCGCTCCGATCGAGGAATGGGATACAGAACGCAACGATGCACAGGTACAACAGAACCCATGACGGTCTTCTACTGCTCCAGATGCGGCAACGCACTCACGCCGGACTTGACAGCGCTGCCCACCATTCCGACCGTCCCAGGCTTCGACGTTGCCCGGCCCCAAGGAGCCCGACAGGCCCCGCCTACGGTCCCCCAGGGCTGCTACGCGATCGAACCCGAGGCGTGGGGAGCGCCGTTCGTCCCGCAGGATGACCAAGACAACCCAGTACCGTCCCAGCCCCGCGGGCTCGTCAGGGCCACGCAGGACGGCTTCGTCATCTCGGCCGGCCCCCGGAACACGATCGTTCTTCACCCCGACGATGCGTCCGTTCTGCAGCCTTTGCCCGGCTGGGAGAACAGCACTGGATGCTGCGGCCCCGACGGAACGGAAGGGCCGAACCGAGCCTGTCCCTGCGGAGCCCGCATTGCCACGCTCGCCTCGGACTGCACCGGGCCGTACGAACTACACCTCGACCCGGTCCGGACCCACGCATTCACCCAGCCGGTGTGAAGCGAGAAGTCCCGTCTGACGGTGAGTCGGAACTGCCGGGCAAAGGCCGGGTCGACGGCGGGAGAACCGCCTTAGACGCTCGGGGCGACGGGCCGCTTGTAGTAGCGCCACGGGAACCACCCCGCACCGACCGGGATCCATCCTTCTGATTCCAGTCGTCGATGCCGCGCGCCGGAGGGGAGCGTCACCCGGCAGTGCTCCCAGGGATAGCCGGACGCCTCCACCTCGTGGAAGAAGGGGCCATAGCCGACCATGTGCCATCCGTCGCGGCCGGCCTCCTCCAGAGCGGCCATCTCGTTGAACGCGGTCAACCCGCTGAGAGTGCGGCGCTTCGGAGCGTTCGGCCCCTCGGCGAGCGGTGCCGACAGGCCCGCTCCCGCGCCCTTGCCCGCGAAGCGCTGCTGGGCGGCCTGGCGGCTCACCCCCAGGACGCGGCCCACCGTGTCCCAGCTGTGGCCGGCGGCCCTGGCGCCCTGGACGGCCTCGCGCAGCAGCCGGCTGGCCTCCTCCGCGCCGACGCGTGAGGCGTCCAGCAGGCGCAGGTAGCCGTGGGCATCGTGTTCGAGCGAGTCGGCCAGCCCGTCGGGGGCGCCCAGGACGGCCGCGGCGATCCCTTCCCGGATCCGGTCCATCTCCGCCGGGCGGAGCAGTGGTTCGTCGCTCATCGGCGCAGTCCGGAAAGGGGTTCGAGGGCGTCGAGGACTGCCTCGTCGCGGCGCGCCTGCTCGGCGTGGTTGTGCGCCGCCGCCCTGGCGGCCAGCGCGCCCGTCCGGGCGATGCACACGAGGCTCCCGACGGTGAGGGCGACGGTGGCCAGGGTGCCGAGCCGGCCGCCGAACATCACCGCCATGGCCGGGAGGCTCACGGCGAGCGGTAGTACGGCGGCGCTGGACGCAGTGGCGGGAAAGAGGTCCCGGAGTCGGGCCTTCAAGATCAACATGCGTCAAGGAAACCTTGACACGGGCGACTTGTCAAGAATCCCTTGACACCAATGCCGCCGCCGGAAGATCGGCAGCATCGAGGACGTGTGCGGCTGGACTCGTATCACCTCTACAGGTGTAGAGTTCGCAGCCTCTACGGGTGTAGAGGTAGATCTGGCCCACCTCAAGGAGTCACGATGAGCACGACCGCCCCGTCCCTTCCCAGACACAAGCCCGAGCCGCTGCGCCCCTTCAAGGTGGGAGCCAACGGGTTCTTGGTGCTGGGTGCGGGCCACCTCGCCCTAGCCGCCGCAGCGGCCTTGGGCGACCCGACCCCGCAGCAAGAGGCCTCCTCGGCCGCCATGCGGGCCTCGAGCATGACGCTGCTGGGCCTGGAACGCAGCACCCTCGATCTCGTCAACGGCATGAGCTCCGTCATGGCCCTGTTCGTCATCGTCTGTGCCTTCCTCGCCCACTTCGCCGTCCGGCACTCCCCGGCCCTGGTCGAGCGGCGCACCGCCTTCGGGTGGACGCTTCTCGCCGCCTCAATCGTCGGACTGGCGATATCCGCCCTCCTCCTGCCCCTCCCGCCGATCGTCGTCCTCACCGTCACCAGCTGCGCCTTCGCCCTGTCCCTGCGCCGGGCGGCGCCCTGACCGCGGGCTCGGCGGGCGTCGATGCCGGGCGGTGGCCTCCGGAGCCCGTGCGTCGGCAGCCCAACTGCCCGGCCGCGACCCGCACCGCGCTTGCCGGTCAAGGCTGCTGACGGTCCGTCATTGACGCTGGGCCGGTCCCGCGGATGGGCGCTGCGACCTACCCTTTCCCCCGTCACCGCCTCGCGCCGGGAAACGGGTGTGCGATTGTCGGTCGGGCGTGATAGTCACTACCCCCATGGGAGGTGATCAACGCGCTCCCCGTTCGAACACATCAAGGGGTGGGGGCATGACGTTGCTCCGTCAATGGGGGGTCACGCTAGGCAAATGGGCCGGCAGGCCCGTGGCTCGCGTGCAGGAGGACTCGGGGGATCCCGACGTGCGGCGCGTGCGGGAGGCCGCCGCCCGCGCGGACTGGAGCGCCGTGCGCGAGGTGCTCGAAGCGCGCTCGGAAAGTGACGACCGGACCGAGCTGCTGTGGGCCGTAGGCGACACCGCAGGAGTGGAGCGCTGGATCGACGGAGTCGTCGAAGCGGAAGCCGACTCCGCCCTGCCCCGTCTCGTGGCGGGCATCCGCCACATCAGCTGGGGGTGGGAAGCTCGGACCGGCGCCCGGGCGAAGGACGTCTCGCGCGAGCAGTTCGAGGTCTTCCACGCGCGGCTGCGCACGGCCGAGCAGCGGCTGTACGAGGCTGCGGAACGCGAGCCGCAGTGGACCTCGCCGTGGTACGGGCTCCAGGTCAGCGGCCGTGGCCTGGAGGTCGGGCAGACCGTCGCGCGACGCCGTTTCGAAGCCACCGTACGCCGCGACCCGCAGCATCTGGCGGCGCACCAGCAACAGTTGCAGCAGGTATGCGAGAAGTGGGGTGGCTCGCACGAGGAGATGCACGCCTTCGCCCGGTCGTCCGCGTTCGGCGCCCCCGCAGGAACGCAGCTGGGCCAGCTCGTGGCCATCGCGCACCTGGAGCACTGGCTCTCCCTCGACTCCGGACCGGACGCCGCCTACATGCGCCAGCCCGAGGTGACGGCGTCCCTCCGGTCGGCCACCGAGCACTCGTTCCGGCACCCCGACTTCGCCCGCCGGGGATCCTGGGTCCAGGTCCTGAACACCTTCGCCATGGCGTTCTCACTGGCGGGTGACCGCGACGGCGCACAGGAGTGCTTCCGTCTCACCGACGGCCGCGTCACCGAGTTCCCCTGGTACTACCTGGACGGCTCTGATCCGGCCGCCGCCTACCGTCGACTGCGTTCGTCGTCCGGGCGCTGACCCCACCCACGGCTCCAAGCCCGCGGGTCCAAGCCCGCGGGTCCAAGGCCGAACCGGGGGCCCACAACTCGCCGGCCCGGCAAGCCACTTACGCGCGCCCAGCCAACCGCTCGGGCGCGCCACCCCGCCGCGCCGCCCGCGCACACCGCCCGTCCGCTCACACCCGCCCGCCCGCGCCACTGCGACGCCCGCGCGGGCCCACCGAAAGACTTCGCCAGGTGCCCAACTCAGAGACCGCCCACACCTTCCAGGTCGACCTGCGCGGCTTGGTCGACCTGCTCTCCCACCACCTCTACTCCAGCCCCCGCGTCTACCTGCGCGAGCTGCTGCAGAACGCCGTGGACGCCATCACCGCCCGGCAGGCCCTCGCCCCCGGCTCACCCGCCACGATCACGGTGCGCACCGGCGACACCCTGACCGTCACGGACACCGGCATCGGTCTCACCGAGGCCGACGTCCACCGGTTCCTCGCCACGATCGGCCGCAGCTCCAAGCGGACCCCTGACGGGTCCCTGGACGGCTCCGGCCTCGACGCCGCACGCGGCGATTTCATCGGGCAGTTCGGTATCGGGCTGCTCGCCTGCTTCGTCGTCGCCGATGAGATCACGGTGCTCAGCCGCTCCGCGGCCGACCCGGCGGCGCCCGCCGTCGAATGGCGGGGCCACTCCGACGGCCGCTACACCATCCGGACCCTGCCCGCCTCGGCCGTGCCCGAGCCGGGCACCACCGTCCGCCTGACCCCGCGCGCCGACAACGCCGAGTGGACCGCCCCGCAGCAGGTCGTCTCCCTGGCCCGCCACTACGGCGGGCTGCTGCGCTACGAGGTCACCGTCCTCGGACCGCACGGCGAGACCCACCAGGTCAACGAAACACCACCGTGGGACAAGGCCCACCGTTCCCCGCTGGCCCGGCGCGAGGCGATGACCGCCTACTGCCGGAGCCTGTTCGACTTCACGCCCCTCGACTCCATCGAGCTCGACCTGCCGGCCGCCGGTCTGCGCGGTGTCGCGTACGTCCTGCCGACGTCCGTGAGCCCGGCACAGCGCGCCGGTCACCGCGTGCACCTCAAGGGCATGCTCCTCACGGACCAGGCCCCCGAACTGCTCCCGGAGTGGGCCTTCTTCGTACGCTGCGTCGTCGACACGACCAGTCTGCGGCCGACCGCCTCCCGGGAGGCCCTGTACGAGGACGGAACCCTGTCCGCCGTACGGGACGCCCTCGGCGACCGGATCCGGGACTGGCTCACCGGCCTCGCCGCCAGCGACCCCTCCCTGCTGCACCGCTTCATCGACACCCACCACCTCGCCGTCAAGGCACTCGCCCGCTACGACGACGAGCTGCTGCGCATCGTGCTGCCGTGGCTCCCCTTCGAGACCACCGACGGCAACGTCACCCTGGAGGAGTTCGCGCGGACGCACCCGACCCTGCTGGTCACCCGCAGCGTCGAGGAGTTCCGCCAGGTCGCCCCCATCGCCTCCGCCGCCGGCCTCGGCGTCATCAACGGCGGCTACACCTACGACCGCGACCTGGTGCACCGCCTGCCGGAGATCCGGCCCGGCACGACCGTCACCGACCTCGACCCGGCCACGGTCACCGCCCACCTCGACGCCGTCGACCCGTCCGCCGAACTGCGCGCGGCCGCCTTCCTCGCCGTGGCCCGCGAGACGATCGGCGTCCACGACTGCGACGTCGTCCTGCGCGACTTCCAGCCCGTCACCGCCCCCGCCCTGCTGCTCGACAACCGGGAGGCGCGCCACGAGCGGACCCGGTCGAGCCTCGCCGCCGACAGCGACGGCCTGTGGGCCGACATCCTCGGCTCCCTGCGCCACGAGACGCCGCGCGCCCAGCTCGTGCTCAACCACCTCAACCCGCTGGTCCGCCAGGCGATCACGATCGCCGAGCGGGGACTCGCCGTCACGACCGCGGAAGCGCTCTACGGCCAGGCCCTGCTCCTCAGCCGCCGCCCCCTGCGGGCGAGCGAGAGCGCCCTGCTCAACCGGGCTTTCATCGGCCTGCTCACTCACGCCATGCACCACACCGGCACGGCGGCACCCGGCTCCGAGCCCCGGAAGGAACTGTAGATGCTGGACACTCCCGAGGCCGTGATCGAGGCACTCCGCGAGAACGACGAGCGACCCCACGGCCTGCAGCGCACCGTCACCGCCGAGGAACTCGTCGAGGCCGCCGAGCCCTTCGACGAGCCCGATGTCCTCGTCACCGCTCTGCTGGAGCTGATGGGGGCGTACGAGTTCACCGGCGAGCACCGCAAGTCGCCCGTCGTGTTCGCCCGGGTCCTCAAGCTCTGGGACACCGCCCCCGCATCGTTCAGCCAGTGGGAGGCGCACCAGGTCTTCTGGCGTTTCAAATGGGTGACGACCTCCCTGCTGGAGGTGCCGGAGGTGCCGCTGGCCGCCATCCGGGGGTGGATCGACCAGATGCGCACCCGTTACGCCGCCGCCGGCCACGGCATGCAGCCCGTCGCTGCGATGGGCTACCACGTCGCGCGCCACACGGGTGAGGGTCTCGCCGACGCCTACGACCTCTGGGCCACCCGCCCCCGTACCGAGCTCAGCGATTGCGAGGCTTGCGAGATACGGCACTTCGCCGGGCACCGGGTGGCCGCGGGCGACGACGCCGGGGCGCTGGAGACGTGGCTGCCGGTCCTCGGCGGGGCGACGGGCTGCACCGAGGAACCTCAGATGAGCCAGGCGCGCGCCCTGCTTCCACTGCTGCGCTCCGGCCGTGCCGACGAGGCCCGCTCCCACCACTTGACCGGCTACCGCCAGGTGCGGGGCAACACCGGCATGCAGGACGAGGTGGGGCTCCACCTGGAGTTCTGCGCCCTCTCCCGCAATGAGGGGCGGGGGCTGGAGATCCTCGCCGAGAACCGCCCGCTGTTCGAGGCGACCGGTGCCCCCCTGGCCCGGCTCGGCTTCCTCACCGGCGTCGAGGTGCTGCTCGCCCGCCTCACGGAGGACGGACACGCCGATACGGCCGTCGCCGGCCCGCCCGGCCGCAACTGGACCGCCGGCGAACTCCTCGCCCACGTCCGCTCCGAGGCGGACCGGCTCGCCACCGCGTTCGACGCGCGCAACGCCACCACCGCCGTGGGAGACCGGCGCCGGGCGCGCCTCGCACAGCGCCCGCTGCTCGCCGAGCCGCTGCCGCTCGGACTGCGGACCTCCCTCACCCGGCTCCCCGCGGCGGGGTCCGCACCCGAGGGGGCTCCCGTCAGCACGGCTCCCGTCACCTCGGCCTCCGCCGGGACGGCGGTCCCCCAGGACTTCGTGAGCCTGGTGCGCGAGGCACGCCGCCTGGCCGCCGCCGGGCACCCCGGGGAGCACCGGCTCTGGGCCCGCGTCGAGGAGCTCCTGGCCGACGGCAGCGCCGCGCACGACGACGTGCTCGGCCCCGCGGAACTCCTCCAGGCGGAGCTCGCCGACCAGCGCGCGTACCTCCTCATCAGGAAGGACCGCGACACCGAGAGCGCCGCCGAGCTGAAGCGCGCCGCCGAGCTGTACGAGGGCCTGGGCATGCCCTGGCACGCCCTCTCCGCACGTAGCCGCAGCCTGGCGTGGCTGAGTACGCACGACGAAGCGGACCAGGACGCGATCCGCGCCGGCCTCGACGAAGCCCTGGCCGAGGCGGCACACCTCATGACCCAGGCGCCGTGGACGCAGGGCAAGGACGCCGAGGGGCATGCGGAACGCGAGCTGGAGTACCTGACCGTGCTGTACTCCGCGACGTTCGCCGCCTACCAGGAAGCGGTACGGGAACTGCCGGAGACCGCCGGGCCCGCCGCGGAGCGGTTCGCGGCACGCGCCGGGACGCTGCGGGCGGAGGCGGAGCGGCTGTCCGTACCCCACCACGTGGCCAACGCGCTGCAGTTCGCCGCCGACCTGGCGGGCCGCAGCGGTGACACCGCACGCGCCGAGGACGACCTGCTGGCGGCTCTCGAAGCCGTGGACGCCTCCGGACGGCCCTGGCGCGGGTCGCGCCCGCGCGCCCTGCTGGCCCAGCTGATGCTCGCCAGGGACGAGCCGGCCCGGGCGGTGGAACTCCTGCACCAGGCCCTCGCCGACGCGGCCCGTTACGACGACACGGACTTCGCGGTGGCTCCCACGTACGTCCTGCTCGGCCACGCGGCCTCGCACCTCGACGACGTGAACGGCGCGGTGCGCCATCTCTCGGAGGCGGCCGCGCGCTTCGATCTGGACGGCGCCCACGACGAGGCCACCGACGTACGGCTCCAGCTCGCCGAGGTCCTGGCACGCAGCGGTCGGCAAGCCGACGCGGTCGCCGTCCTGGAATCCGTACTGGCCGGTGAGAGCGCGCCCGCGGGCGACGAACGACCCCTCGCGCAAGCCCGTCTGACCCTGGCGCGTGGACTGCGGGAGCTCGGGGAGTACCTGCCGGCGGCCGAGGAGTTCCTGCGGCTCGCGGACATCGTCGCCGCGTGGGAGGACGACGGTCAGGTCCTGACGCTGGTGGCGGCGGAGGCGGCCACGGCGCTGGCCATGGCCGAGCGGTGGGACGCGGCCGCGGCGGCGTACGAACGGGCCGTCGCGGCCCACGCCGAGGCGCCGAACCCGTCGTTGATCATCCACATGATGTGCGAGTTCGCCCGCCTCACCATGCTCGTCCGGGGGGCCGACGGCCTGGACGCTGCCCTGGATCAGCTCGCCCAGGCCGACGCGGTCCGCGCCGCCGTGCCCGAGGACGCGGAGGACTTCGCTCCCTGGCACGGCCGTGGCACGGTGCACTACCGCCGCGCTCGCGTCCTGGCAGAGGCCGAACGGTTCGAGCAGGCCCTCACCGAGGCGGAGGCGGCCATCGCCGCCCACGAGGAGGGCGGCGAGCACGGTGAGGTCCTGCGGGCCGAAGCGGTCCGGATCGCGGCCCTGATCGAGGGCAACGGCCTCGCTCGCTTCGAGGGGGCGATCGCGCGCCTGACGGCTGCCGCCGCCCGCTGCCGCCGAGCCGGCCTCCCGGAGGCCGCTGACATCCTCGACGCCCTCCGCCAGGACTACCTGAAGCGGTAGCCCACGACGACGCTCACGACGGTGTGGGTCGCCCCCGGTCGGACGCTGGTCAGGGGCCGGTCAGACGCCGAGGGCGGCCGGGGCGGGCTCCGGACCGGGTCCGGGACCGGGTCCGGAGCCGATGATCTGTGCGAGCAGGTTGAGGCCGGGCCGGTCCACGGGTCGGGTGCTGGCGTTGAGGACGACGACTGCGGCCCGGTGTTCGGGGGCTATGGCCAGCAGGCTGCGGTAGCCGCCGGTGCCACCGGTGTGGAACAGGATCCGGTGCCGGTCGCGGGGCAGGTGGGCCGAGGTCCAGCCGGGATGGCTGGCGGCTCTGGCATTGATGCGGTGGGCGGTGGTGCGGGTGAGGGCGATGGCTTCGGCGAGTTCTTCGGGGGCGGGGCCGATCTGGGCCCGGGCCAGCGTGAGCAGGTCGGGCACGGTCGAGTGCAGGCCGCCGGCACCGGCGAGGGCGGCCAGGTGCCAGGGTGGGCGGGGGCGGCCGGTGCGGGAGTGGCCGCCGGCCAGTCGTGCGGTGCGTGCGGGGTCGAGAACCACGCGGGTGTCGGTCATGCCGAGGGGCCGGCAGATCTCGGCCTGGACGAGCGAGTCGTAGTCGGTGCCGGTGTGGCGTGCCAGGGCGAGCCCGAGCAGGCCGGCGCCGAGGTTGGAGTAGCGGAAGCGGGTACCGGGCACCGACCGCAGACGGGTGCGCCGCAATCCGTCCATCATGAGCTCGCCCGTGCAGCCGGCGTAGGGGTCCGCCCGGAACAGGCCGCGCGGCAGGAGGCCTTTGGGCAACCGGGGCAGGCCGGAGGTGTGGCAGGCCAGGTGAGCCAGCGTGATGACCTGACCGCCGCGTTCCGGGGCCGCGATGTCGGGGGGCAACAGGTCGCGGAGCGGCTGGTGCAGCCCCACGACGCCGCGCACGGTCAGCTGGGCCAGGGCCAGCGCGGTGAACGTCTTGGTGACGGAACCGATCTCGAAGAGCGTGCCGGGGTCCGCGCCGTGAAGTGCGGACTCGCCGCCCCGCAGCGCACCCACGACGACGGCGCCTCGCTGTCGGGCGCCGAGCCGCTCCGCCGTTCGTCGTACCAGGTCATCGAGGAGCGAGGTCATGGTCGTCAGGCCTCCGTCCGGCCGAACAGGCGTCGGCCGCCGTACTTCTTGTGTACGGCCTGCTTGGAGACTCCCAGCGCCTCGGCGATCTGCGTCCAGGTCGTCCCCGCCGCCCGCGCCCGGTACACCAGGACCTCTTCCTGTCCTTCCAGACGGCGGCGCAGCGCGGCTGCCTTGCGCAGTGCTGCGAGGGGATCGGCGTTCTCGGTGATCGACGAAATGTCAACTCCAGTCATGAGTCAACCGTAGTTGACTCCCCTGTCGATCGTCAACGTAAGTTGACGAGAGGGGATGTCGAGAGCTGAAGCGCCCCCAGGAGCCGATTGTCACCCGAAGTCCCCGTCTTGAACCGTCGCCCGGGCTCGCGCGCTCACCCTGCGGCTGGTCAGGCGACGCACGGGGAGCTGACGCACGCGCCAGGGGCGTCGCCCTCATCGCCCCACCGGGGCGCTGCGAACGGCTCCGCTTTCATGACGGAACGGTCACGCGCCGACACGTCCGCCGAGCGACCTCGTTGGACCCTGGCATGGAGCAGAAAACCGTTTCACTCCCGGACTGGACCGAATACCCTCCGCCGCAGTGGACGCCCCAGAAGGTCTCCGCTACGCCGATCTACGACGCACTCGAGCGGCAGTGGCTCGCCGAAGGGCGCGAAGTGCCCCGCCGCCCCACCCAGTCGTCCGGTGGCCTGCACCGCAGGACCATCGGCGACCTCTTCCTCCGCGCCTGACCGGACGAGCCGCCACTCGGGGCCGGGGCCCGTCACGCGCATGTCGCCATGACAATCGGATCACCTGATCAGCGTCCCGATGAGGCCGTCCTGGACTTCCTTGGCCACGGATCCGTCGTGCTGGGCACCGCGATGAACTCTCCTACTGGGTACTCGTCGTCAACGGGCCCCAATGGGAAAAGATCCACCCGAACCGAGACCCTCGAAGGCGAACTCACCAGATCTTGACGGTGGAGAGCACCCGCGTGCCGCACGGCGCTAGCGTGGGTTCCATGATCGTATGGCTCAACGGAACCCACGGCGCGGGCAAGACGACGACCAGTGCCCTCGTGCAGCAGCTGATCCCGGATTCACGGGTGTTCGATGCCGAAAAGGTCGGCGAGACGCTCATGGACATCAAGCCGGGGCTGCCCTGGACGGGAAACTTCCAGGACTGGTCGCCGTGGCGGCCGCTTGTGGTCGAGACCGCCCGCCGCGTACTCGACTACACCGGTGGCACTCTGGTGATGCCGATGACCGTCCTGGTCGAGCAGTACTGGCGTGAGATCAGCTCGGGTCTCGCCCAGCATGCGATTCCGGTACGGCACTTCGTCCTGCATGCTGACCAGGACACCCTCCGCGGGCGCATCGAGGGGGACACGGACCTTGGTCCTTCCCCGTTCCGTCTCGCCTACCTAGAGCCCTACGCCGAGGCGGCCCGCACGTGGCTGCACGGTGAGGCCGAGGTCATCGACACCACGCACCTCACGCCCGCCCAGGCCGCCCTGCAGATCGTGGAGGCCGTCAAGAGGTGAGGTCCGCCCGTCGGCCACCGCTACTGGTGACACAAGGGCTGCTGCATGCGCATGTGTGACAAGCGGAGTGCCTCACTGGTGGGGCCCCGTACGCCCCAATCGGCCGGTCCGGGGGGCGGCGGTGCCCCCCGGGCCGGCCGGTGGAGGCGGGGGTCGGGAAGGGTCAGTCGACCACGACGGTGTTCTGGGCGGCGCCGACGCGCCAGGTGCCGTCCTCCTTGACCAGGACATAGAACGGGCGGCCCTCGGGCCGGTCGGCGATCCGGGTGCCGTCGGGGCGGACCGGCTGCTGGCGGACGTTCACCGCGGCGACGTCGGGCCGCAGGAACAGCACGCGCTCGACGTCGTAGACGGCGGTGGACTCGGCCATCGCACCGGGCAGCACCTTGCGGGTGAAGGCCGCGATCTCCTCGAAGCCCGACAGGCGGCTGCCGTGGCCGGTGGTCCACACGGGGTCCTCGCGGCGGAAGACACCCAGGAACCGGTCGACCAGCTCGTTCTGCTGGGCGTGCTCAACCTCGGCTACGAGGCGGCGGATCGCGGCCACCTCCGCGTCGGTCTGCGGACCGTCGGGGGCGCCGAAGACCTCGACCGGCCGGTACGAGCCGGACACCAGCTCGGCCACCACGCTCGGCCGGCCCGGGCGCCAGCCCAGAGCCGTACGGGCGGCGGCGCCGCTGACGCTCTGATCCAGGGCCAGCGCGCCCGCGAAGAGCTCGCCGAAGACCTCGGCGGCCTGCTCCACCGGCACCACCTGCGGGGCGGCGAGCACTCCGGCGGCGCGGCCCGCGGCCCGGGCGAGGTCACGGACCGGTACGGCCGACTCCCCCACGCCGTGCCAGACGGTGCCGGCCTCGGCCCGCTCGACAGCGGCCACGAACAGCTCTGCCAGGTCGTCCACGTGGACCATCGGCCAGCGCACGCCCTCCTCCCCGTAGTACTCGGGCACCCCCTGCTCGCGGGCCCGGTCGACCAGGATGGCGGGGATGCCGCCCCCGCGGCCGTACACGATGCCGGGCCGGACGACGACCGCGCGCACGCCCTCGGCGGCCTCGGCCAACACCCGCTGCTCGATCCGCGGGCGGTAGCCGACGATGCCGAGCGGGTCGGTCGGGGTCTCCTCCCCCACCTCCTGGGCCTCACCGGTGGCGCCGAGCACCCAAACGCCACTGGTGTAGACGAAGGGGCGGCCGGTACCGCGCAGCGGAGCGGCCAGCGCCTCGATGACAGCGGTGTCGACATCGACGTCGCCACTCGGAGGAGCGAGGTGGATCACGGCTTCGATCTCGGGCGTCACCGCACCGGCCAGCGAGGCCGGGTCGGCGGTGTCGCCGACCACCTGGGCGTGCCAGGTCCGGCCGGGCTGCGGCTCGGCGCCCCGGGTGAGCGCGACGACCTGGTGGCCGGCAGCGGCAAGGTGGTCGGTGACAGCGGAGCCGATGTAGCCGGTGGCACCGGTGAGCAGAACCTTCACGACTTTCCCCCTTCGTCGAAAATTTCGATGTCGAAACTATAGGCAGCGCGCATCGGCGGTGTCAAATATTTCCATGTCGAAATGTTAGGGTGGGGTCATGACCGCACAGCAGCCCGAGCAGGCGCAGCAGCCCCAGCACGACGGCGTCGACCGCATCACCGCACAGTGGCGCGCGGTCCGCCCCGACCTCGACACCGCCCCCATGGCGCTGATCGGCCGCCTCTCCCGCGCCTCACGCCTGCTGGAGCGCGGGATCAAGGAAAACCTGGCCGTGCAGGGCATCGAACCCTGGGAGTTCGACGTCCTGGCCACCCTCCTGCGCTCCGGTCCCCCGCACGTCCTCACCGCCGGCGAACTCAGCTCAGCCGCAATGGTCAGCTCCGCGGCGCTCACCAACCGCATCGACCACCTCGTGGAGAAGGGCCTGGTCGAACGGGCCGTCGACCCCACCCACCGCCGCCGGGTACTGATCTCGCTCACCGACACCGGCCAGGAACTGACCAACCGCCTGGTCGAGCACCACCTCACCGGCGAGGAACGCCAGCTCACCGGACTCACCGCAGCCGAACGCGACCAACTGACCGTCCTGCTGCGCCGCGTCCTGCTGACCCTCGGCGACCACGCCGAAGTCCCCACCCTCCGATAAGCCGCGCAGTCATACCCGGGCTCGGGCCCGGACGTCGTCCCGGCCGGGCCCGGACGGGACGGCAGGGCGGCCTCACGACCTCACGACCCTCCCGCCCCTCACGCCCCTCACCCCATCGCGATGACGACCTTGCCGGCCTTGGCGCGGCCCTTCTCTGCGTACTCCATGGCTTCGCGGGTCTGGTCGAAGGGGAAGACGCGGTCGACGACGGGGCGGATCGCTCCGCCGTCGATGAGCCGGGTGAGTTCGCGCAGCTGGTCCCCGCTGGCCTTCATGAACAGGAAGGAGTAGCTCACGCCCCGGCGCTTGGCGTGGCGCCGGGTCGTGAAGCTCAGCGCGTTCATCACCTGCCGCAGGATCGGGTTCGCGCCGAGCTCGCGGGCGAACTCCGCGTCGGGCGGCCCGGCGATGCTGATGACCTTCCCGCCCGGCTTGAGGACCCGCAGGGACTTTTCCAGGGTCTTGCCGCCGAGGGTGTCCAGGACGACGTCGTAGCCGCCCAGGAGTTCCCCGAAGTCCTGGGCGCGGTAGTCGACGACGACGTCTGCGCCGAGTTCCTTGACCAGGGCGGCGTTGGCCGCGCTCGCGGTGGTGGCCACGTGTGCGCCCAAGAGCCTGGCCAGTTGGATGGCGATGGTGCCCACTCCGCCGGAGCCCGCGTGGATCAGGACCCTCTGGCCCGGCTGGACCCGGGCCCTCTCGACCAGCGCCTGCCATGAGGTGAGGGCTACGAGGGGGAGGGAGGCGGCCTCCGCCATGGTGAGGGTGGCCGGCTTGTGGGCCAGGTCGTTCTGGTGGATGGCGATGAGTTCGGCGAAGGTGCCGATGCGGTCCCTGTCGGGCCGGGCGTAGACCTCGTCCCCCACCGCGAACCGGGTGACGGCCGAGCCGACCTGGACCACCACTCCGGCGAGGTCGTTGCCCAGTACGAGGGGGAGGCGGTACGGGAGGATCATCCTGAAGGCGCCGTCGCGGATCTTGAAGTCCAGCGGGTTGACGCTCGCCGCATGGATCTTGACCAGCACGTCGTCGGCGCCCGGCTCCGGAGGGGGCAGCTCGGCGGCGCCCACCGCGGACTGGTCACCGTACTTCTCGATCAGGTAGGTCTTCATCGCCGTCTCTCCGTCTCGTCCGCGCGGGGACGGGATCTCTGCTCGCTTCGGCTGCCCCGGTACGAGATGTTCTCTGGCGTGCACTGCTGGTTCATGACGCCTCACGCCGCTGCGGCGGGCGCGCCTCAGGCCGCGTGCGGCGATGCGGCCAGGCCCTGCTTCACGTGCCGGGTGATCTCGTCGGCGAGGATCTCGGGCAGTCCCGCCTCGATGCCGTCCAGGGCCTGCGCGGCGACGTCGGCGGGGTCGGCCTTCTGCTCGGCGGGAACGCTCGCGGCCATGTCGGTGTCCATGTATCCGACGTGCAGCGCCGAGACGGCGATGCCCCGGGGCGCCAGCTCCTCCCGGACCGCGCCGGTCAGCGCCCAGCCTGCGGCCTTGGCCGCCGCATAGGCTCCGAGGCCGGCCGGGTGCAGCCAGGACAGGACCGACAGCACGTTGAGCACGGCACCGCCGCCGTTGGACTCGATGACGGGGGCGAAGGCCCGCGTCACGGCGAGCGGACCGAAGAAGTTCGTGTCCATTTCCAGGCGCACCTCCTCCGGGCGGCCCGCGATCAGCGGAGTTCCGGTGGAGACGCCCGCGTTGTTGACCAGCAGCGTCGCGTCGGACGCGACGCGGGCCGCGGCCCGGATCGACTGCACGTCCGTCACGTCGAGTCGCAGCGGGATGACTCCCGGAAGGTCCACCGTTTCGGGGCGTCGGGCCGCCGCGTACACCGTCGCTCCGCGCTCGACGAGCTGGGCGGCCAGATGCCGGCCGAGCCCCCGGTTGGCTCCGGTGACCACTGCTACCGCGTCCTTCAGTTCCATGCCCGCTCCTAGTGCCACGGTCGCCGTCGAGCGACCCATCCAAATTAGATGACGACTGCAATCTAACCACTGGTCTACGATAGATGCCAGTCGACATCCAAAAATCGGGAGGTGGCCGATGGGCCGTGTATCGCAGGCGCAGGCGGAGGAGAACCGCCGGCGGGTCGTCGAAACCGCATCCCGCCTCTTCCGGGCACAGGGGACCCACGTCAGCGTCGCCGACCTCATGAAGGCGGCCGGTATGACCCACGGCGGCTTCTACAAGCAGTTCGCCTCCAAGGAGGCACTCATCGACGAAGCCACCGCTCACGCGTTCGGAGAACTGGCCCAGCACCACAGGGACGGGCTGGATCGGTACGCCGGGCAGCGCGACGCCGCCCAGCGGGCGCTGATCGACACCTACCTCTCCGCCGAGCACCGCGACAGCGCGGCAGACGGGTGCCCCGCCGCCGCACTCGTCACCGACATGGCCCGGGAGGGCGGAGACAGCGAGGCCCGCCGCGTCTACACCCAGGGAGTGGGCGACTTCGCCGACTGGCTCGCCACCAAGGACCAGGACGGCATCACCCGGTTGTGCACCATGCTCGGCGCACTCGTCCTGTCCCGGGCCACCAAAGGCTCCCCGCTCTCCGAGGAAATCCTCGCCGCCGCACGCGAGGCACTGACGGGCACAGACTGACCGGAACCACCGGCGCCGGGAACCGGTTGCCCGCCCCGCCCCGCCCCGCCTGTCCGACCGCAAACGCTGCGGGCGGCCCGCTTCCTTCACTCCGTTGCAGAGTGCCCGGGTCGAGGCGCGGGCCTGCCACCTGCCTGGGAGAGCGGCACGCCGCTGTCACGCCGGTCGGCCGCAGAGCCGGCCCGCGAGGTCGTCGCCGGGTGTACTTGGTGGGCGACGACACGGCGACCACGAAGA
The DNA here is from genome assembly GCF_056432025.1 of Streptomyces sp. NPDC045695. Taxonomy (NCBI): domain Bacteria; kingdom Bacillati; phylum Actinomycetota; class Actinomycetes; order Kitasatosporales; family Streptomycetaceae; genus Streptomyces; species Streptomyces sp. NPDC045695. Next base: position 623,517 of record NZ_JBWKJU010000002.1, on the reverse strand, counting down.
GCCGTGCCGGCCGTGCCGCCGCGTGAGGCTACTTCTCCGACTGGGTCCATCGCTTGACGATGCGCGGAGCGGAGAGCGGAGCAGGCCAGGTCTGTAGCCGGACCTCCTCGGTCGCCTCGGACTCCTCGTCCGACTCGAGCCAGCGGACGGCAGCGGCGAGATTTCGGCGAGAGGCTCGGGCGCGGATCCAGCCGGCGGGCACGTCGAACCGTGCCGCGCCGTCGAGGTAATCGGTACAGCCCATCAGGACGAGCCGCCCCGAGGGCACGTGGAAGCTCGCCTCGACGACATGGTCGAAGTCGTCGCTGTCGTCATCCGGCCGGTCCGCGAGGAGATCGACACTGACCGCCACGGTGTCGTTGACCGAGGTGCCGATGGCCAGGGCGTCTTCGAGGACGCCGAGCCCATCCAGGACGGTCCGTTCGTTCCACACGTCACTCAAATCGCCTTCGGATTCCTCGTCCAGGACATGGATCTGGAAGTAGTCCGCGAAGAGCTCGAGATGTGTCGCCACGGAGGCATCATCCCTGCTAGCCCTGGAACCGCAGCACAGGGGGGAGGCTGTCTCCGACGGGGCCGTCGGCCGGGTGATCCCGGCCTGACGACGCAAACCACCACGAGCTACGCGGTGTCCGTCGGATCAGGCCGGTCCTGCTGCCCGGCCGCCAGCGCCCGGAAGGCCGCCGTCGCGCGGCGGGCGACTGCCTCGGCGTACGGCACGAAGACAGCCGGGTCGGCGTGGTCGGTGAGGCGCAGGCGCACCGCGACCTCCAAGGTGTGGGTCGTGTGGTAGGCGAGCCGGTCGGGGACCAGCGCTTTCGCGAACCGTTCGATCTCCCACTCCCACCATGTGTACCGGGTCGCCATTCCGTTCGCGATGCTCTCTGTGCTCACGACTGCCAGACCGTAGGCACCGGACGGCCTCCGCATGAGGAGGATCCGGTCCGGGTGGTAGGCGTCGGCGCGCCACTGGCCCGCGTACAGGTGCCCCGTCGGCATGTCCGGCGGTGTCCTGAGCCGGGTGGCGTCCGGCAGGCCGGACCAGGTGAAGTGCACCCACCAGCCGTGGCGCACCTCGTACGGCCTGTCCTTGACGGCGCTGATGCCGGGCCGGCCAGCAGCCTCCAGGGCCGCCGCGGTCTCGGTGATCGCCCGGGCCACCTTGCGTACGGTCTCCTCGCGGGCCTGCTCGTTGCGTACGGAGGCGTGAACGCGCTGCCACCAGGCGTCGATGTCACCGACCGCCTCCCGCAGCTCGGCGGGCCAGGCCGGCGGCGTCTCCCCCCGCGCCGCCAGCTCCCGCGGAGTGCTCCCGCCCGGCAGCGGTCGGTCTGCGGCCGCCTGGCGCCACTCCCACTCCTCGAACCGGGCCCGGGCCTCTTCCCGCCGCCGTTCCTGCTCCCGGTAGGCACGTCGGCCCGCCTCGATGCGCTGGGCCTCCTGTTCGGCGATCCGCCGCTCCACGGCCTCCCGCACGGGCCGGTAGGCGGCCACCGCGGGCTCCACCCGGTCCAGCATGACCGCCGCGGCCTTCCCGTACGCCGCCGCTGCCCACCGCCGGCTCACCAACCGCCTGCGCCATCGCCGGAGACGCGCCTCGACCCGCTCGAACTCCGCTATGGCGGGGGTGAGTTCACTCAGGCAGGCGAGGGTGGCGGCGTTCCAGGCGGCCACCTCCTGGGGCGTGGCGTCCGCGTGTACGCGGGTGCGTGACAGGCGGGAGGAGCCGAGCAGGTCCGGGACCGGGCCCTCGGCCCCGTGGATCTCCTCAGGGAACCAGTACAAGGTCACGAGACCGGTGTCGGCGATCGCGTGGTGCCGCCACGACAATTTCAGGGCCATGGGCGAAGGATGCCCACAAGGACCGTTCCGAAGTCCCCACCGGACAGCGTCCAGGTCGATTCCTTCGAGGTGCACTCGCCGGGCGTTTCCGGCTTTCAGTTGAAGACGTCCAGGAGGTCCGCCCAGGAGCCTGCGTCGGCGGCGGGGCGGGGCCGCATCGGGAGCGGATCCGGGTAGGTCTCCGCTGCGGCCCTGGCGCGGAGGGTGTCCGGCCCGCCGCACGCCGCGACCGCGAAGGACCCGAAAACCTTGGCGAACGCGGCCGGGTCGCGGAACTCCACGCCGAACGCCCGGCCGTCCCGCAGCGGCACCCACACCACCCGGTCGGACCGTGTCCATTCCCGCACCGGCTGGTCGTCCACGGTTGACCGCCCCTCCAGCCACAGCCGAGCCACGTGCAGCAGGTTCACCTTCTCCATCGGCAGCCCCTTGCGCCGCACCCGCAGTTCACTAGCCGTCAGCTCGACGCGCTGGTCCTTCTTCGGGTACCAGACGACGCCGATCCCGAACGGCACCCACAGCAGGATCCCGATCAGCGGCCAGACCAGAGCGTCGCCCCACGACCGGAGCAGCCCGCCGTCCAGCAGGTACAGGGCGCCGAAGACCGCAGCCCACTTCGCCGTCATCCGCCAGAACCCGGTGCCCTGCCGGTACAGGACCCGCCGCTTGTCCGTCATCGCCATGCCCTCACGCTACCCACCGCCCTGTAGCTCTCCGTGAGGAGGTGGGGAACGCCCGCACGGCCCCGTGATGACGTGGTTGCAAGAGGATGCGCCGTCGGCGGTTCCTGCCACGGGTTCAATGCTCGGAGACCTCGCGGGCGTATCACTCGTCGGCATCTGGATCTGGACCGTCGACGATCTGCTTCGCCACGACCCTTGCCTCTGGCGGCTCGACGCGTCAGACGCGCGCCCGAACGGCAACCGCGACCAGAGGGGCCCGTCCTTCCTCACCGGCATGGGGCGGAGACCGCTCAGCGGTCTTGTCCATGTCGCCAGAGGACGTGGACGACACGCATCACCGCAAGACCGCCGGCGACCCAAGCCCCGCCGACCAGGAGGAACTTCTCGGCCGCAGGAGGAAGGTTCCAGATGGCGACAGGCCCGGCGATCGTCGCGAACACGACGGCACCGAGGAAGCACGCGCTCAGCAGCGCGTAACCGATCTCAACGGTGATCTCGTCCCGCTCGGCCTGGTTCCGTCGTCTCGTCGTCATTGCTGAAGAGTCGCATCGGGCGGGCCGGAGGTCCATGAAGTCGGCCGGCCTTGGCCGATTCCTCGACGCGAGCGCGAGTGCGGTCGGCGGGGGCCGGCCAGCAGGCTTCCCGGTACGGCGCGAAGTCACGGCTCCGGTTCCGGCTCCGGCTCCCGTTCCCGCTCCCGCTCCCGTTCCGGGGTGTCGCAATGGCCTCCCGTGCTCCGCAAGCGCCGGAGATTGGATACCCTCGCGGTGACTTCGGGGCGTCGGCAGGAGCTGGATCGCCGCTAACAGGGGGATGGTTCCTTATGAGCAGTGCACCTTCGGCCGACTTCTTCCAGCCGCTCAAGGCGGACGATCCGACCGTCGTGGGCGGCTACCGCCTGGCGGCGGTGCTGGGTGCGGGCGGCATGGGCAAGGTGTACCTCTCCTACACGCCCGGCGGCCGGCCCATCGCCATCAAGGTGATCCGGGCCGAGTTCGGTGAGGACCCCGAGTTCCGGCGGCGCTTCCAGCAGGAAGTCCGGTCCGCGCAGCGGGTCCAGGGCCTCTACACGGCGCCGGTCATCGACTCGGACACCGAGGGGGCCCAGCCCTGGCTGGCCACCGCGTACGTCCCCGGCCCCTCGCTCGCGCACGCCGTGGCCCGTCACGGCGGACTGCCGTCGAGCAGCGTGCTGTTGCTGACGGTCGGGGTCGCCGAGGCCCTCCACGTCATCCACGGCGCGGGCATCGTCCACCGCGACCTGAAGCCCGCCAACGTCCTCCTCGCCTCCGACGGTCCGCGCGTCATCGACTTCGGCATCGCCCGGGCGGCCGACAGCACCGCCCTGACCAACACCGGCGTCAGCATCGGCACCCCGGCGTTCATGGCGCCCGAACAGGCGTCGGTGGGTACGATCACCCCGGCCACCGACGTCTTCGCCCTCGGCCTGATCGCAGCCTTCGCCGCGACCGGGGCGTCCGTCTACGGTGACGGGCCTTCGCACGCGGTGCTCTACCGGATCGTGCACGAGGACCCCGACCTCAGCGGGCTCCCCGCGGAGCTGCGGCCCGTGGTGACCCGCTGCCTCAGCCGTGACCCGGCCGACCGCCCGTCCCTGAGCGAGATCATCGAGCTGTGCAACGAAGCCTCGCCCGTCCCGCTGCGCCAGGGCGAGGACTGGCTGCCGCGCGATGTGACCGGCTCCATCACCGAGCGGCTCCAACTGCCCACCCCGGTGCCGACCCCGCCGCCGCATCCGCCCACCGAGGCGGTGACCCCTGGTCCGGCGCCGAGCGCGGCTCCCACCCCGACGGCGCTGCCGAGTACCCCGGCGTCGCCGTACACGCCGACCTCCGTGGCCGCCGCGCCGACGCATGCTGCGCCGACACAGGCCGCGCCGGCTCAGCCCGCTCCGGGGGTGGCGCCGCCCGGCTACCGGCCGCAGCCGCCGTATCCGCACCCCGCGCACCCGCAGGCCTCGTACCAGCGGCCCCCGTACCCGCAAGCCTCGTACCCGCCGGGTCACGGCATGCCGCCGACCTACCCCACCCAGGGATTCGTACCGACCGCCCCGACCCGCCCCAAGCGGACCGGCTTGATCGTCGCGGGGGCCGTCGTGGCCGCGATCATCGGGCTCGCAGTCATCGGGTCCCTGCTGCCGGACAACAAGGACAAGGGCGGCGACTCCAAGGCGTCCAGCGGGGGTGCGGCCGGCGGCAGTGCCTCCTCGGGCGCGTCGCAGAAGCCGGCCGAGCCGCAGCCGGTCTCGTATCAGGGCATCGACGTGCCGCAGAACCACCAGCTGATGTTCGCCGACAACCCGCCGCGCCCGGCCGAGGAGCCCACCGGCGCGGGCGTGTTGTACGGCCACGCCGACCTCTACTACTACCGGGACAGGATGTTCGGCGACGAGAAGGTGGGCACCGCCAACGGGAAGCTGGTCCTGCTGAACAACACGGAGAAGGGCTCGCTGGAGACCTGCCGCACCGTGACCCGCTTCACCGATGACGTGGGGATCGACCAGCTCACGGACGGATCGCAGATCTGTGTGCTGAGCAAGGCCGGTCACGTCGCGGTGGCGACCTTCCGCGGCAAGTCCGGCGCGAACGAGCCGAGCAAGTACCTCACCGTCGACCTCACGATCTGGCGCAACGCCGAGGACGTGAAGAAGAGCTAGATTCGATTCCCTCCCGGCGGTCTGCGCGGCGAGGGGATCGGGCCGGGCGGCACAATGGCGGCATGAACCCGACAAGCCTGGACCCGACAAGCCAGATCATCGTCGCCTTGGACTGCGACAACCGAGCGACCGCCGACGCCCTCGTCGCGCGGCTGGGCGACGAGTGCCGCTTCTACAAGGTCGGCTTGGAACTGCTCACCGCTGTGGGGCCGGACGTCATCAAGGATCTCGTCCGGCAGGGCAAGAAGGTCTTCCTGGACCTCAAGCTCTTCGAGATCCCGAACTCGGTTGCGGGGGCGGTTCGCGCCGCGGGGGCCTTGGGCGTGTCCATGGTCACCGTGCACGGCATGGGCGGCAGCGGCATCATGTCCGCCGCGGTCGAGGCCGCCCGCGGCTTCCCCGGCCTGCGCGTCCTTGCCTTGACCGTGGTCACCAGCATGACCGACGCGGACCTCGCCGACGTCGGTGTCGGCGATGCGGTGGACGAGCAGGTCCTCCGGCTGGCCCGGCTGGCGCGGAAGGCCGGCTGCCACGGTGTGATCGCCTCGCCGCAGGAGGTCGCGGCCCTGCGCGGCATCCTGGGGCCCGATGCCCTGATCGTCACGCCGGGGGTCACGCTGCCCGGCGGATCTCCGGCGGAGCACGCCCGTCCCGGGACACCGCGGGCGGCGGTTGCCGCTGGGGCGTCCCATGTCGTCGTCGGCCGGACGGTCACCCGTGCCGCGGACCCGGCGGCCGCGTTCCGTTCCGTCCGGGACGGTCTGGCTTCGTAGCGGACTTCCTTCTCGCCGCGAAGGCGGGTGCGCGTTCGCCAGTCAGCAAGCCGCCTCCAAGGACCGAGGCGGTCATGGACGTGAGCCCTGCGTCGGGCCTCGGTCAGTGTTCGGCACCGCCGAAATCGGGCAGCGTGACGGAGCCGTCCGCGGCAAGGGGGAATCCCGGGTTGTACGCGACTTCCCAGCAATGGCCGTCCGGGTCCATGAAGGCACTGGAGTAGAACCCGAGCGCATTGACGGCCGCGGGCTTGGTGATGGTGCCGCCCGCCCGACGTACCGCGGCGAGCAGTTCGTCCACCTCGGTCTCGGAGCGGACGTTGTGGGCCAGGACGATCCCGCCGAACCCGCCGACCGGTCCGGGCTCCACGCCGCAGTCGCGCGCCAGTTCCTCCCGACCCCACAGCACCAGCGCGAGGCCGCCGGCCTGGAAGAAGACCGTGGCCTGGACCTCCTGTCCCCGCCAGCCGAGGGCCTCGTAGAAGGCCTTGGCACGTGCCAGATCGGAAACCCCGAGCGTGATCAGGGTGATGCGCTGTTCCATGCGCTCACGGTAGAACGCCTGGCGGGACGGCAGAACACCGACGCACCGCCGACACCCGGCAACGGCCGACCCCATCGTCTGTGCGACGGTCAACGAGGTCTGGAACGTCTCGACTTCGAGCAGCGACACATCCCTACCCCGTGCCCCTGCACGGCGTGAGCGTGGAGCGGTGGACCGACAGGGTCCCTGCCCGGGTACGGCAGCCGGCCGTTGCGGGCTGGCTGGCCGTACCCGGGGGTGCTGACGCGGCTCAGCTCCTGCCGAGGAGGGTGTTCATCCGTGCGATCTCCGCACTCTGCGAGGTGACGATCTGACCGGCCATGTCCTTGCTGGGCTGGTGTGCACCGTCGGACTGTTCGGTCTTGGCCATGGCCACAGCGCCTTCGTGGTGCTTGACCATCATCGTCAGGAAGGAGGTGTCGAACGCCTTGCCCGAGGCCGATTGCAGCTGCTTCATCTCCTCGGCCGTCATCATCCCGGACATGTCGTGTCCCTCGTGTCCCTCGTGGCCGCCGGCCTCGGCCGGGACCTGCTCTCCCCAGGAGGTCAGCCAGCCGGACAGGGTCTTGATCTCCGGGTCCTGGGCCTTCTTGATCTCGTCGGCCAACTTCTTCACCTCGGCGGATTCGGCGCGCGTCGCGGCGAGGTCGGCCATCTCGATGGCCTGCCGGTGGTGGGGGATCATTCCCTGCGCGAACGCGACGTCGGCGGTGTTGTGGTCGCCCTGCCGCGTGGGAGCGGAGGCGGAGGGCGCGGCGGCGTCGTGGCCGTTGTGGGCGGAGCCGCCGGCGGTGTCGCCGTTGCTGCCGCAGGCGGCTAGGACGAGAGCGGCAGTGGCGGCCGCGGCCGTGGAGGTGGCACGGCGGATCAGGGAACGCTTGGCGGTCATGGGCATGGTCATGGTTACGGTCATGGGGTGACTCCTGCTGTGGGGCACGCGCGCGTCTGCGGGCGTACGGAAAGGGGGCGGGGCTGAGAGGCTCGACGGCCCTTCGGGGCCGGGGCCGGGAAGCCGCCCTATATGCGCAGGAGTTGAAGTTCGCTCAGTGACGGCGGTGCGCGCCCGCAGGCGCAGGCACCCGGGATGACCCCGTGCGCGAGGACCGCCTGGGCGTCGGCCTGGGCGGACGCGGCTGCGGGCGCGGGCAGCACCGGCGCGCCCGCCGTGCCGGTGGCGGCGCAGGTCACGTCGGCGTGCTCGGCGTGTCCGCCGCCCCTGTCGCCGGCCGGATCGCCGCCATGGACGCACCCGTTCCGCGACGAGGCGTCCGCGGCGGTCGCCCGCTCGTGGCCCACGGCCGACGTGTGGTGGGAAGTGGCCCCCACGTGTGCGACTGCCGGTACGGGGGCGGGCCCCAGGCCGTGCATGGCCACCAGGCCCGCCAGTACGAGCAGGACGAGGAGCAGGTACGAGCGCAGGCCCAAGGGCTTCACCGCTCGCACCTCCTGATCGTCCATGGCGGCATCGTAGGCGACCCCTTCGTGAGCGGCGAGGCGAGGGCCGCGAGCGAAGGCTGCCGGATGAGCAATACCTCCCGGGGGTAACCCCCGGACAGGCTCAGCACCACGCAGCTCGGCTCCCCCCTCGGCGACGCCTGCGCGACTTCCGCCCGACGGATGCCTCTTGTGCATACCCCCTGGGGGTATACAGTGGTGGTGTGAGCCCGCGGGGGCGGGTCACACTGGACGGGATGGGAGATGACGGTCATGGACCACAGCGCACACCACACAGCCGCAGGTCACGACCACGCCGCGCACCAGGCGCACGCGGGTCACGCCGGGCATGGGATGGGCGGGGTGACCTGGGGGGCCGCAGCGAAGGCGACGCTGCACTGCCTGACCGGATGCGCCATCGGCGAGATCCTCGGAATGGTCATCGGAACGGCGCTGATGTGGGGCAACGTCCAGACGATGATCCTGGCGATCGCCCTGGCGTTCGTCTTCGGCTACTCGTTCACGCTGTTCGCGGTCCGCAAGGCCGGCCTCGACCTCAAGACCGCGATCAAGGTCGCGCTGGCCGCCGACACCGTCTCGATCGCCGTGATGGAGCTCGTCGACAACGGCATCATCGCCCTGGTCCCCGGCGCGATGGACGCCCACCTGTCGGACGCCCTGTTCTGGACGGCTCTGCTGGGCGGTTTCGCCGTGGCCTTCCTGATCACGACGCCGGTGAACAAGTGGATGATCAGCCGCGGCAAGGGCCACGCCGTCGTCCACGCCCACCACTGACCCAGCCGTACGGCATCGCGCCCGCTCGCACCTCACGGTGCGGCCGGGCGCGCTCGCGGTCAGGGGCGTTAGCTGGAGGTACCGGGGCTTCGACGGCGGCCGCACCGGCTCCGCCGGCCCCGCGGGGAACGGAGGAACCCTGATGTCCAGCACCGTCAAGGACATGCTCGCCACCTACCCGGCCGACCTCGGCGACATCGACCAGCTGAAGCTCACGCGCTGCATCGAGGAGTGCCTCGCCTGCGCGCAGGCGTGTACGGCGTGCGCCGACGCCTGCCTGTCCGAGGGCATGGTGGGCGATCTCGCCAAGTGCATCCGGACCGACATGGACTGCGCCGACATCTGCACGGCCACCGCCGCGGTCCTCTCCCGCCACACCGGCTACGACGCCAACATCACCGCCGCGATCCTGAGGGCGTGCGCCATGGTCTGCAAGGCGTGCGCCGACGAATGCGGACAGCACGCCGACATGCACGAGCACTGCCGCATCTGCGCCGAAGCCTGCCGCTCCTGTGAGCAGGCGTGCAACGAACTCCTCGGCGCCCTCGGCTGACGCCCGCCACTCCTCGGCCGGCCCGCCCGTGGTGGCTTCCAGCCGCCCGGCGGTCGCTGTGGCGGCGAACGGAACGGCCGCCGTGTCATATGCCTATCGGTCCACCGGGCCCCGTGCATAGGGTGTGGCTCCGGGCCATCCCAGGCGCGGCGGCCCTCCCGGCTCCCCACGGGTGGGCCGCCGACGCGCCCGCGCGCCCGGCCACCCGCCGCACGTCCAGGATCCGGCAGGCCGAACGCCGGCGGTCAGGCGAAGAAGCGTGCGGCGAGCGCCAGTACGGCCAACCCCGCCACGAGCAGAGCCACCCCTTGCCAGGTTCGCCGCCTTGAGGGGAGAACCAGAACACGGGGCGCCCCGGCCGTGGGGATGACGTAGTAGACGCGGTGGGGGTGCGCAGCCAGGGTGAGCCGGACCACCGACAAGTGGCGCACCGCGATCTGCCGGGTGATCTCACCCTTGTGTATGCCGAGGTAGGGCTCAAGGACTTCCGCGATCACACTGTCCTTGCCCACGGTGGCGCGTCTGCCGGTCACCTGGGTCCGTGCCCAGTCGCCGTGTTCCTGTGCTTGCTGCCGTGCGGGGTAGGGAAGCGCGGCTGTGATCTTGATCTGGGCGACCTCGGGCCGTCGGACGATGATCCCTTCGGTCCAGGTCACGATCCTGGCCTTGCCCTTGCAGTGATCGTGGACGACGGTACCCGCGCGGTGGCAGTCGTTGCATGCACGCGCACCCGTACCGTCACAGCGTGTGCAGCGCACCTTGCCGCGTCCCCGGCAGGTGGCGCACGCCGATCCTGGGCTTCCGCACTGCTTGCACGTGACGCGCTCGGTGGCTTCACCTCCCTGCTCGGTCCGCACCTGGGGGCGGCGGGTCTGTTTGCCGGCTCCGTCGCATCGCAGGCAGCAGTCAAGGCCTCGGCAGTCACCGCACGGCCTCCATGGCTCGCAGTGGAGGTCGCCCGTCCCCTCGCAGCGCCGGCAGGCCACCCTTCCGTTGCCGCATTCACAGGAGTGCTCTCTCACGGACCCGCGTCGCACCAGCTTCAGCGTCGTCCGCGTGGAGAGGTCCTCGGGGACGGGTACCGCGTAGTCGTGGAGGTCGGCGCCGTATACGGGCCGCCTCGCCAGGTCGATGGATCCGTAGTGGACCTGTCGGGCTTCCCGGCGGGTCTCCATGAACCGCACGATGCTGCCTTCGATCAGAAGGTACCGGGTCGGGTCGCCGGGGTCGTCGAGCGCGTCGGTCGACTCACGCCGGTTCAGTAACTCCCGGCGTACCGCTGCCAGGACCTCTGGATCGGTCAGCACGCTGGCGGCACCCTTCTCGCCCTGGCCCGGAGCCGAACACCATGGCGTCTCCTGACATGGCCGCCGGGACACTACCCGTACGCCCGCCTCCCCATGTGCCCTTACCGGAAGTTGCCAGTTCCTGAGCTCCGGATCCGTGGCACGGCGCACCGGCCATACCGGCCGCCTGTGTGTGATCAGCGAGTTGGCCGTCCCGGCCGGTGCGTCGGCCGGGTCGGAGTGTGAATGAGGGCCCGTACGGGGCCGGGTTCAGCCGGCGGCTGGGCGCCGGCGCCGGTGGAGGAGGGCGGCCCCGCCCGCGAGGGCGAGTGCCGCGCTGGAACCGCTGGCCAGGAGCAGGGTCGAGGACGGGGCGTCGTCCGCCTTTCGCTGGGTGCTGTAGCCGCTGGAGTAGCCGTTGACGTCGTACTGCGAGCCGGGCAGCTTGTCGGCGTAGCGGGCCTTGACCAGGTTCTGGTAGTCGCTGAGCGACACCGAAGCCTGGCCGCCCAGGCCTTGCCGGGCCTCGTCGTTGAGCGGCTCGACGGTGGTGAGCTTGAGCTGGTACCAGCCGCGGATCTGCGGCTCGGTGAAGACCAGCGTGCCCAGGGTGGCCTTGCCGGCGTAGGTGGCGTCGCTGTCGCCGTCGCGGATGGCCGCCAGGTGCCAGCCGCCGCCCTGGGTGGGGGCGAGCATGACGGTGGCGTTGCGGCCGTTGACGGAGACGCTCAGGGAGGAGACCAGCTGGGTCAGCTTGACCGCCTCGGTGGGCAGTGGCTTGGCGGTGCCCGCGACGAACCCGGGGGTGATCTCGTTCCGTGCCACCGGGTCCTTGATCGTGAAGAGCGGGAGGCCCTGGCACGGCTCGGTCGTTTCGGGGAGCGTCTGTACCGGCCCGTCGGCGCCACTGGTGGGCACGGGAGTGCGCAGGAAACGGCAGACGGCGTTGCGGACGTCGGTGGACTTCACCGCGTCGAGGGCGGCCTGGTAGTCGGGGATGTCGGCCGGAAGGGGGTCCTTGGCCGGGGCCGCATGGGCCGGTCCGGCGGCGGAGAGCAGTGCGGACGCACTCAGTGCGGATGCACTCAGCGCGATGACGATGGACAGGCGGGAGAAGCGGGAGTCCGCCCGCTTGCCGGACGTTTTGATGTCGCGCATGTCGCCTGCCTTAGCGGGAGATCCCGATGCGGGAGTGGGTCCACTTGGACGAGCTGTTGCTCACGTAGTCGTTGTAGTTCCACCACGTGTACGTGGTGGTGTCCGGCCACGGGTCGGCCACGGCGATGGTGGTGTTCGCCGTGTCGAAGCCGTAGACCACGTTCATGTGGCCGCCGCCGGACGACCATCCGATGCGGGCACCGATCGGCCGGGCCGCCTTGACGTCGGTGTACACCTGGTTGAACGTGGCCGCGCTGCTCAGGCCCGAGCCGGTGTGGGACATCCCGAGGCTGCTCCAGCCCCTGGCCATGTCGTCGAGCGTGGCGGGCTGGTTGTTGCAACCGTAGGCGGGCTGGGCCCGGTTGCAGAAGTCGGTCTGCGTGGAGCCCAAGCCCTGGAACTTGGCGATGGTCAGCCCGGAGGCGACCCAGCACCACTGGGTCTTCTCCTGCTTCAGCATGCTGATGGTGTCCTGACCCGCTTCCGCGTGAGCCGTGCCTCCTGCGGCGGCGAGCGATCCCACCGCTGCCAGCACGATGGCCGACGCCGCGGTTCCATACCTGAATGTCCCCATGTTCCTGCCTTCCCCAGACGGGTGCAACGAGATGAGCGGGGGCGCTGGCACGAATATGACAGCGCAGCATGCCGAGGACACAGGGGGGTTGCACCCATTCAACCCGAACTGATGATTCGTCAGGTAATCCTGCCGCTACGGACTGGCGCCGTCAGTCCTCCGCGGCGAGGATCAGGTCGGCGGCGTGGTGAGGGCAGGCAGCGGTGTGCCAGGTCACCGTCAGGAACTCCCCCTCGGCGCTGAGGGTTCGCGTCCCACCCGTGGCCGCGGTGGCCCGACAAAAGCCGCAGACGAGGACCTTTAAGGGGAACAGGTCTGCCGAAGTGCGGCATCGGGTCGTCGGTTCCATCGTCTGCTCCTGCGGTGGCGGCACGGGCGAGACCTCTCCCTTACCCCGATGCTCCCAGCAGCTGCGGGCGGGGCAGGGCGAAACCGTGGAAAACCCCGGCAATGGCGGGCGCGTAGCTCCGCCGTGTAGATGACGTACGCCGTCGTGCCGACGCTGATCATCGCCGCGCTGTCGCCGTAGGTCTGGGCGATCTCCCAGCCCGGGGCGGCGGCTTAGAAGGCGGCGAGCGCTGGGCCGTCACTCCCCCGGAAGGCCGCGCATGCGCAGGTCGTCGTCGGGGTCGACGCCCGCGGGCAGGGCGGTGAAGCCGAGCTTCTCGTCGAAGTCGACGCTTGCCTGGGTGTCCGACACACCGAGGCACGGCGCGATGGTGGGAGGCTTCATGACGATCACTCCTTGGGGAGACGCGTGCCGAAGGGGGCTCCTCTCGCTGGGCAGGCCGCTCCGAACGGCCCAAACGGAGGCATGGCTCCCGTATAGGACAGTCGGCGTCCTAGATGTGTCGACTCGCGCGGATGCCGCACGGGCGCCCCGTCAGCCCATGCGGTGGATGAGCAGGCGGGGCGTTGCCCGGGCGAGGGCGGCTGCGACCAGGCCGATGGCGGCTCCGGCGGCGACGTCGGAGGAGTAGTGCGCGCCGCTGTGGACCCGCTGGACGGCCACCAGGGCGGCCGGGAGGGCGCAGGCCGCGCCGGCCCCGGGCCAGCTGGGCGCGACGGCTGCGGTGAACGCCACCGCGGCGGCGGTGTGCCCGGAGGGGAAGGAGGAGCTGTCGGGCCGGTCCTCGACCTCGTCGTGCGGGACCCACTCCTTGGGCGGGCGGCGCCGCTCGACCAGCTGTTTCCCGATCCCGTTGGACAAGAGCTCCGCTGTCGCCATCGCCGTGATCCCGGCGGTGGCGGCCTTGCGGCCCCGCCAGCCCCCCGCGGATGCCATGATCACGGCGGCCGCCCACCACAGCTTCGTGTGCTCGGCGGCCTCCTCGATCGGCGGCAGCAGCCGACGGGCCCAGGCCGAGTCCCAGGCCGTCATCTGCCGCGTCAGCCGGTGATCGCCGTTTCGCACCGAGGCGGGGATTCTCATACAGCGCCGCTTCCCCGTCCGCGGCCGCGCCACACGTCTCACTCCAGGCGGCGGCGTTCCTCGTCACTCCACGTACGGGTGTCCCGGGGCTCGACGTAGGGCTCCTTGTCCGCTGGGTAGCCCCCGGCGATGGCGCGCTGGCGAACCATCTCGGCGTCGAACTCCAGGCCCAGGAGGATGGCCAGATTGGTGATCCACAGCCAAATCAGGAAGATGATCACACCGGCGAGGGTCCCGTACGTCTTGTTGTAGGAGCCGAAGTTCGCCACGTAGAAGGCGAAGCCGGCCGAGGCGATCATCCAGATGACCAGCGCCAGGAGGCTGCCGGGGGTGATCCATTTGAAACCGCGGCCCTTTGCGTTCGGGGCGGCCCAGTACAGGATCGAAATCATGGTCGTGACCAGCAGGACCAGCACCGGCCACTTCGCGATCGACCACACCGTCATCGCCGTGTCCCCGACGCCGAGGACGGCGCCGGCCTGCCGGGCCAGACTGCCGGTGAAGACCACGATCAGGGCGCTGACCACCGCGAGGATCATCAGCGTGATCGTCAGCGCCAGCCGGAGCGGGAGCACCTTCCACACCGGCCGGCCCTCGGGCATGTCGTAGACGGCATTCGAGGTGCGGATGAACGCGGCGACGTAGCCGGATGCCGACCAGATCGCCACGGCCAGGCCCACGATCGCCACGATCGAACCGATACCGGTGTTGCCCTGGAGCTGCTGCACCGCTTGGGTGATCACATCGCGCGCGGAGCCGGGGGTCAGTTTCCGCAGATTGTCCAGCACCTGCGTCGTCGCCGACTCCCCGGCGATGCCCAGGAGCGACACCAGCACGAGCAGGGCCGGGAAGAGGGCCAGTACGCCGTAGTAGGTCAGCGCCGCGGCCCGGTCAGCCAGCTCGTCGTCCTTGAACTCCTGCATCGTGCCGCGCAGCGTCGCCTTCCAGGACCGCTTGGACACCTCCGACAGGCGATCCGGAGCTCGCTCCTCGACCCGCTCATCGGGCCCGACGCGGCCGGGGTCGCCGGTCTGGGGCTCGCGGTCGTCCCCCTGCTGTGGTTGCGGTGTGCGTGCCATACCTGGCGGCTTTCCTCTCACGCCGCTCTCATGCACCGATCGCCAGGTCAGTCGAAGGAGTGGGCGTCGTGCGCGGGCCAGGGGGCTGCGGGACGCATATGCCGCGGTCATCCCGAAGGGTGACAGGGAGCGTTTCCGACCCTTCTCGTGCGGCGGCGGGGAAGGGATGCCTCGCCCGGAACATCGGCGGCGCCCCGCGCGGGGCCGCACGTCAGAAGTGGAGTCGGCCATGGAGCCTGTACCCAACGGCACCTACATGATCACCCGTACGCGTGAGGAGCTGCTCACCCTGGAGGGAGGGTCGTCGGAGCCCAAGAGCCCTGTGGTGGTGCTACCGCCCACGGGAAATCCCGGCGAGCAGGAATGGCAGGTGGAGCAACTCGGCAACGGCACCTGCACGCTGCGCAATCTCAGGAGCGAAACGTACCTGTCCTTCGACGGCGCCCCGGAGGTGAACAAGCAGGTCGTCGGCTACCCCGAGCCCCGCCCGTGGGCGCTCCGCCAGAGCGCACGGCCGCAGGCCTTCCACGTCGTGGTGCCCGGGGGCCCCGTCGACGGCGAGGAGCTCGCCCTGGACCTCAGCGTGCTGGACATCTTCCCGCCGCGCGTCGCCCTGAGGCCGCTCGCCGTCAACGACCAGGACCAGGGTCAGGACCAGGACCAGGCGTGGACCTTCCAGCTCATGGAGTAGCGGCGTGAAGTCCGTGCCCGGGTCGGCCGAGCCCCCGGCCCGGGCAGCACCTGGCGCCGACCTCGCACGCGCGCCTTCTGAAGACCGGGGTCAGGCTGCCGGGCCGCTCGCCAGCGCCGTACCGCAGCCGGTGCAGTAGCGGGCGTCGGCCTCGATCGCGTGCCGGTGACACCAGCCGCACACCAGGTGGACCGCGCACGGCTCAGGCGCAGCGGCAGGGGCGGTCCGTCCGATGCTCATCGCCCGGCGCTTGCGGTGGACGGTCAGGACGAGCAGTCCCTCGGAGCCGGCCAGCAGGGACCGGGATGTGCCGCGCGGCAGCAGACCGAGAAACCCCGGGGACAGCTGGGACGGGGTTCCGTCGAGGGTGAGGGTGCCGCCGCCCGCGACGACGACCAGCATCACGTCGACCTCGTCCTCGGTGTACGCCGCCCCGCCGGTCCCGGGCAGGTGGCGTACCAGGTTCGCGTCCAACTGACGGTCGGCGCCTTCCAGCCGCCACAGCGCCCCGCTCTGCCCCTGCTCCACCGCCGCGACGAGACTCGCGACCGTCACGGTCTCCGCCTGTCGAACAGCCTCCATGCCGTACCCTCCGTACCGTCCGCGCCCGAGCCGAACCGCCCCACACCAGCATGATCCCCCACCGGCCGACCTGGCCGGCCCTTGGGGAGCCGGGCCGCCCGCCCGGCCGCCCGCTGCGGCATCATGTGGATGATGACCTACCCCTCCCTGCTCACGACCGAGTCGGCCGTCGCCGCGATACGAGCGGTCGCGGCCGAGTACCGGCTGGCCGTGGCCGTCACCGACGACATCGGCGCCGACCAGACGTCGCGGCGCAGTTCCGCGCCGCTGTTCGCCGTCGCCGACCCCGACGGCTCACTGCCCCACGAGGCGTTCGTGGAACTGGGGGGCAGCCCCGCGGTCACCGTACGGCTCTTCCCCGACGACGACGCGACGATCACCGTGGACGGGGTGGAGTTCCATGACGTACCGCGGGGCGCCGTCCCGGCGTTCCTGACGTCCGTCTACAGCGGACTGGCCTTCGTCCAGGGACGGTTCTTCCCTCCCGGCTACCGGCTCTACGTCCCTCTTCCCGGCGACGAGACGTACAAGGAGCGCATCCTGGGCGTCTCGCTCACGCCCTGGCTCTCGGGGCGGGTCCGTTAGGGCCGGGCGCGCGACAGCGGTAGCCCAGCGGCAGCAGGGCCGAGGCTCCTCGCGTGCGGCGGTGCGCCGATGGCGCCCGTCAGGCACGCCGAACCGGTCGTCTCGGCAGCGGAGTTGAGCCAGTCCCCGCAGCTGCCGCCGGTACGCCTGGTGAGGGTGAGGGACGCTATGTAATGTCACATCGCATGATGCTCTTACGGCGTGCGGCATCGGCCGCTGCCCTCCTCGTCACCGTTCTCCCCGTGGCGGTCGCTGCGCCGGCGCACGCGGCCGACCACGCGTCCGCCTGCCGCCCCCCGGCGTCCGTACCGCTCGACCCCGAACAGGCTCGCCTCGCGGACCCCCGCACCACCGCCCTGGTCGAGCGTGCCGGTTTCGGTGACTTCGTACGACGGTTCCCCACCGCCCTGTGCTCGACGCGCAGCCCCGCCGAGGCCGAACGGCTCCTGGATTCCTGGGGCCAGGCCCTCTGGCAGGCCTCCGTACGGCGGGCCCAGGGACAGCGGCCCGGCGGCGACCTCGCTGCGGGGGACGACCGGCCGCTCTACTGGGCGCGCCTCGGCATGACCGCCGCGCTCGCCCGCTGGCACCCGGAGTTCAGCGTCGATCGGGCGGCGCTCCGCGCCCGCTTCGAGGATGCCTCCCGCGGCCTCACCGACAACGCCTTCCGGGCGGAACCCGGCGTACGAAGGCTCTTCATCAGCGGGTTCGACCCCTTCGGACTCGACGCGGAGATCCGCCGCGCCAACCCGTCCGGGTCGGCCGCCCTGCAGCTCAACGGGCGGCGCGTGACCCTCGCCGACGGCAGCCCCGCCGAGATCCGCGCCGTCGTTCTGCCCGTGCGGTACGCCGACTTCGACGCCGGCATCGTAGAGCGCGCCTTCGCCCCGCACCTGGCCGCCGGTCCCGCCTCGGCCGACGTCATCACCACCGTCAGCCAGGGCTACCCGGGCATCTTCACCTTGGAGGACTGGGCGGGGCGGGCGCGGTCCGCCGACCCGTACCCCGACAACGCGCGTGCCCTCTCCGGTGGTACCCGCGAGCGTCCGGTGACGGCCCCGGGCCTCGGCCCGGGCCCGGAGTTCATCCGCACCACACTGCCCGCCGACGCGGTGACCGCCGCGGTGCAGACTCCGTACCCGGTCCTCCTCAACACCGAGGTGACCGAGATCCCGGCGGGGGGCACGGCTCCCGTCGACCGGGCCGACGGCCCCACGCCGGGTTCGCGGGCCGTGGCGGGTGGCGGGGGCGGCTACCTGTCCAACGAGGTCGCCTACCGCTCCAACCGGCTGCGGGCCGAACTCGCCCCGCACCTGCCCGGCGGCCACCTCCACACCCCGGTGCTCACCGGTCTGCCGACGGACACCCGCCTGCTGACCGGTCCCGAGTTCGAACGCAACGAGAGCGCGATCGCCGCGGAGGTCCGCGCGGTCCTCGAACACGCCGCCGTGCGGCGGTAGCCGCCCGCCCCTGGTCGCGGGGGGCTTCGGGCCTCAGAGCTCGCGTCGGCGTACGGCCAGCGCGGCGATGTCGTCGTCGAGGCGGCCCCGGGTGTAGCGCAGGAGGTCGCGGTGAAGGGCTGCGAGCAGCTCGCGGGGCGGTGTCGGGGGTTGTCGCCGCATCCAAGCGGTCAGCGGGAAGAACTCGCCGTCGCGGGCGCGGGCCTCGGCGATCCCGTCGGTGTAGACGAGCAGCAGGTCGCCGGGGCCGAAGTCGAAGGTGTCGACGGTGTAGTGCTCGCCGATCAGCTCGGCGAGGCTGAGGAGCGGCGAGGGGGTGACGGACTCCAGGACGCGGAGCCTGCCGCGGTTCAGGAGCAGCGGCGGCGGGTGTCCGCAGTTGAGGATGTCGATACGCCTTCCCTCGTGCGGGATTTCGACGAGGAGGGCGGTGGCGAAGCGCTCCATCGGCCCCTCGGGCGGAAAGGCGGCGTTGTAACGGGTGCTGCTGGCATCCAGCCGGCGCGCGACGTCCACCAAGTCGCCCTCGCCGTAGGCCGCTTCCCGGAAGGCGTTGACGATCGCCGCGGCCGCCCCCACGGCCGGCAGCCCCTTGCCGCGCACGTCACCGATGAGCAGCCTGACCCCGTACGGCGTGTCGACCACCTCGTAGAAGTCCCCGCCGATGCGGGCTTCGGCGGCGGCCGCGAGGTAAAGCGACTCGACGTCGACGTCGTCGAAGGAGCGCGGGATGGGGCTCAGTACCACCTGCTGCGCCGCGTCGGCGACGAGCCGTACGTGAAAGAGGGTGCGCTCGCGCTGGAGCCGGACGTGGCTTCCGTACGCGGCGGCCACGGTGACCGCGATGATCCCCGCGGCCGTCCACCACGTGCCGAGATCGGGGAAGACGAGGCTGAGGCCGATCATCAGAATGAGGCAGACCGTGCCGAGCAGGACCGTGGGGAGCACCGGCCACATGGCGGCCGCTAGGGCGGGCGCCGCGGGCAGGAGGCGGCTGAAGGCCATCTCGGGTGGCGTGGTGTAGGCCAGGCTCGCGATCACGACGGTCAAAATGACCGGTGACAGCCGCACAAGCCTCCCCCGGCCGTAGCGCCGGCGGAGCATCGGCCGTCCAGACTCGATCACACTTCCCAGAATATCGGGGCAATGGGGGCATAGCGCTCCGACGACGGGGCCGCTCGCCCCCTCCCCCGCTTCCAGGCCGACGGCCGCCCTACTGGCCGCGCCACGCACTCCCCCTCTCGCTGATCGACCTTTCACCTGCCCGGCGCACCCGTTCGGGTGCGCCGGGGGGGGCTGGATCAGTCGGCCTGGTTGTCGGTGTGCCTCGGCAGGTAGAACATCAGTGCCCACATCAGGGCCAGGAGGCCGCTGACCCACCACAGCACGGTGACGAACGCGTCGCGGTTGACCGCGCCGTCGGAAGAGCCGCCGGTGATGGCGAAGAACACCACGGCGGTCAGCGCGGTGCCCAGCACGATGCCCAGGTGAATGGCGGTGTTGAACAGGCCCGAGGCCGAGCCGGCGTCCTCGTGCGCGACCCTTGCCAGCGACAAGTCGGCGAGCGGGCCGGAGACCATGCCCAGGCCGAAGCCGATCAGCACCACCGGAGCGGTCATCGCCACAAGGGTCAGGCCGGCCTGGCGGCTGCCGATCTGGAGGCCGTAGGTGCCCATCGCAGCGGTCGCGATGAGGGCTCCGGCCTGCGGCAGACGGCGGGCGAAACGTCCGGCGGTCTTCGCCGCGACCGTCGCGCCGCCCAGTTCTCCCACGGAGAGCAGCACGAAGGCCAGGGCCGCGTGGAACGGGCTCATACCCAGTCCGTGCTGCAGGTACAGCGTCCAGGTCATGAAGAACAGGCCGCACAGCAGGCCGTGCAGCAGGTCCGCGGCCATGCCCCCGGAGAACTGCCTGACCCGGAAGAGGGACAGGGTCACCAGCGGGGCATTGCCCTGCCTGCGCCGCTGGTGGCGCAGGAAGACACCGAGGACGAGGACGCCGACGGCGAGCACGACGAAGCACCACAGCGGCCATCCGTGGGCGTGGCCCTCGGTGAGCGGGAAGAGGACCAGGACGATGGCCAGGCCGGACAGCAGCATGCCGACCACGTCGAGCCGGTCGGCCTTGCGGACGGTCGATTCGGGGATGAAGGTGCGTCCGAGGAGGAGTACGGCCAGCCCGACGGGCACATTGACCAGGAAGATCGGCCGCCAGGACAGCCCGAACAGGTCGGCCTGGGTGAGCACGCCGCCCAGGACCGGGCCCAAGACGTTGGCGAGGGCCAGGACGGCCCCGTACAGGCCGAACGCCTTACTGCGGTTGTGGCCCTCGAAGGTGACGTGCATGGTCGCCAGGACCTGCGGGATCATCACGGCCACGCCGACGCCCTGGAGCAGGCGGGCGCCGATCAGCGTGCGCGGGCCGGTGGCCAGACCGCACAGCAGCGAGGCGGCGGTGAACACGATGGTGCCGATCAGCAGGATCCTGCGGCGGCCGTAGATGTCACCGAGCCGTCCGCCGGTGATCAGCCCGACGGCGACGGGCAGGGAATAGGCGGTGGTCAGCCACTGCACCGCGACCGGTCCGGCGCCGGTCGACTCCTGGATCGCGGGCAGCGCGGTCAGGACGACCGACTGGTCGAGCATGTTCATCAGCTCGGCGGTCAGCAGCACCAAGAGGGCGATCCAGGCCGCCGGGGCCATTTTCGGGCGGCGAGGTGCCGGGTGGGTTGGGGTCTGGGTGGTGTGCTGCGGCTCGTTGCCGAGGGCGGAGGAGGACACGACGGGAAAACTCCTGATCCAATGGAATCGGGGAGCCCTGCCGACAGCCGCACCGGGGCCGGAAAACACCAAAGCCCGGGGCAGACGGCAGAGCTGCACCCGGGAAAGAAGACTGCGGGGAGGGGTGACGCAACTCAGACCAGCGCGACGTCCGCCCCCGGACACGTGCGACAACTCAGCACGCGGGAACGGACGACTACATGGCCTGGTTGATAAGACGTCACCCCAAGATCGACAGAGAAGGAAACAGAAGTCTGGTCACTGCCGCCGACACCTCGGCACAGGAACGGCACAGGAACTGGTCCATCGTACAACCCCTGGGCCGGAGGACCGCGGCTTCGCCGCCCTTGGGCGCAAGGCGGTGGCATGGCCGTGTAGTTGAAGCGGTATTGGTTATGAAGCGCTGGCGCGCGCGCCCCGGGCGGCGCATGATGGAGATGGCGCTCTCACCCGTATGGACGCGGAGGGCGGCCTTCTCGGCTCACGCCCGTTCCGCACAGCCGGCGGCCTGATGGACGCCGATGCGAGTATCCCCCTACTCACCTTCCCTCAGGAACTCACGTGGACTCGTCATGGAAGGCGGGACATCGTGGCTCAGCTCAGGCTTTCACTCTTTTCCAATAACTTCCCTGATTTCTTCATCATCGATCACACCGGCCTGGTCGACATCGCCAAGATCGAAACCGAAGAGGACCGCCGCGATGCCACGTTCGCGTGGACCGGACCCAGCCTTAATTTCGGCACGCAGGGAATGCTGGTACGAGCGGTTGCTCCGCCCGGGTTCTGCCTGCGGATCGCGACGTTCGACGATTTCCGCATTCACAGCAAGTTCTTCACCGGGATCATCGACCCTCAGGTGAAAGCGGAGGTCATCGAGGAATCGACGTTCATCCTCCAAGCGGCGGAAATCGACCCGAACCAGGCCTCGTTCCGTTCGGTGAAGTTCCCGGACCAGTTCATCCGGCACAGGAACTTCGAACTCTTCGCCGAGCCGGTGGTCACCCCGGCCGAGCTGCAGTCCGCGTGCTTCAGGATGGTAGGCCCGCTGCACCCTTCCGACACCTAGGGGGCCGGTGGGCTCTCCGGCGCGCGGCACTCGCCGCCGTCAGGCGCTTCCACACCGAGGAACGTGACTCCCTGAAGCTCACCCTCTTCGACGAGTCGATGTCCCGTGCCGTCTTCCGCAGCAAAATTCCGGGCCATGAGGGGAAATTCGAACTCAGCTTCAGCCTGCCGGGCTGAAGTCCCCGCCTACCGGACGTGCGTCCTGACCTCGTCGTAGACGGCTCCGTCGGTGCGCAGGGCGCTGTGGCCGAGGCACGCGGTGGTGCTGTTGAGCGCCCCGTCCAGGGCGACGCTGCTCTGAGGGTTGATGAGGGTGTCACAGGGCGAGCGCCACGTGGCGTACCGCGTGGTGCCGGGGGTCTCGTCACCGGAGTTCAGGTCCTTCAGGAACACGGAGCCCGGTCGCATCTCGACGCAGGGGGCGCCGCCGCACCAACGTGCGGCTTCCGTACCGTGGTTGGGCCCGCCGAGGGAGACCCAGGCATCGACCTTGGCCGCGCCGCCGAGGTACTTGAGGTAGTACCGCGAGGACAGCGCGCCCATCGAGTGGGTGATGACGTCGACTTTGGTGGCGCCCGTGCGCGCCAGGACGCGGTCGATCTCCTCGGCGAGGTGCGCGGCGGTCGTGGCGTTGGACTGGGTGGAGTCGTAGCTCCACTGGTCGAGGTGGTCCGCCGGCCAGCCGTCGGCTTCGAACCGGGTGGTCATGGACCGCCAGGGAGAGGGGTCCGGGTTCCAGCCATGGACGAAGACGATGGGGTCCGGGCCCGACGCCTTGGGCGCGTCGACGACTGCCGACGCGGGAGCGGCGGCAACGAGCGGCATGAAGACGAGGAGGAGCGCGGAAGCGCTCCGTACGAGATTTCTGATCACGCGCGGTTTCTAGCGTCCCCGAAGCGTGGGCGACAGAGCTGGTCCTGCGTGCTCACCCGGGCGGGGGCAGGAATTCACCCGCAGAAACGTGACGGCTCTCCGGCGGAGGCGGCGCAGCCACCCGCGACGTGCAGGACTGCCCTCCCCCGGCGGAGCTCCGGCCGCCCCGCCCGGGGCAACCGGGTCGCGCGAACGGCGTAGCGGGGGTGTCGTGTACGGGTCGTCGGGCGTCTGTCAGCTGGGATGGACGCTCTGCATCATCGCCTTCCCATCCCATCCCATTCATCTCCAGCAGCGACAACCGCGAGGCGCGCCGCTCGCCCCCGAGACAGGCCGGAGGGTCTTCAGTGCCCGACTCCTACCACCACATGCTCACCGCCCTGCTCAGGGCCAGTCACCTCACCACCTTCGAGCAGCTCCCGGCAGTCGTGGCCGAGTACGCCTCGCGGGCCGGGTTCGATGCGGTGCGCATCTACGTCTGTGACCTGCGCGAGGACATGCTGCGCGAGGTCACCGGCGAGGGGCTGGACGGGGGCCGCGGGGGACGGGAGCTACGGATCGACGGCACTCTGGCCGGCCGGACCTTCCAGACCCTCCAGTCCTCCTTCGGTGCCACCGAGGGCCGTCGGCTGCACTGGCTGCCGCTCCTGGACGGTACCGAGCGCCTTGGCGTCCTTTCCGTCACCACCCGCGAGGAACCGGACGCGGAAACGCGGGAGACCATGGGCGATCTGGCCTCGCTCGTCGGCATGATGCTGGTGTCGAGCCGTTCCCACAGCGACTCCTACGCCCGGCTGACCCGGCTGGAGCCGATGTCGGTGTCCGCGGAGATGCAGTGGTCGCTGATGCCGCCGCGCACCTTCACCAGCCCCCGGGTGACCATCGCCGCCGCGATGGAGCCTGCCTATGCCACCGCCGGGGACGCCTTCGACTACGCCCTGGCCGCCGACATCGCCCACCTGGCCGTCTTCGACGCCATGGGGCACGACACCGCAGCGGGGCTGACGGCCAACCTCGCCATGGCCACCTGCCGCAACCAGCGCCGCCAGGGAGCCAGCATCACCCAGGCCCGCGACAGCATCGAGACCATGCTGATCGAGCAGTTCACGCACGACCGTTACGCCACCGCCGTGCTCGCCGACCTCGACCTGAACACCGGCCTGTTGTCCTGGATCACCTGCGGCCACCCGCCGCCCATCCTCATCCGGGCCGGCCGCTGGATCACCACGCTGGAGCGCCGACCCAGCCACCCCCTGGGTACGGAGCTGGGCCTGCCGGCGCTCATCCACCGGGAACACCTGGAACCCGGCGACCGGCTCCTCCTCTACACCGACGGCATCACGGAGGCCCGCGACCGCACCGGCCGTGAATTCGGCCTCGACCGCTTCGTCGAATTCATCATCCGGCACCAGGCCGACGGCTTCCCCGTCCCGGAGACCCTGCGCCGCCTGGTCCGTGCCGTGCTCCACCACCATGACGGACGTCTCGGCGACGATGCCACCGTCCTGCTCTGCGAATGGCACGGCCACCAGCACCCCTCGCCGGACCTGGGGGCCGCCCCCGCGGAGGGCGGCCCGGGCAACCGGACATGATGTCAGCCGTCCCGCACGGCGGTCGTGCCCGCTCCCTTGATCCGGGCCTGATCCGCACGCCGATAGCCTGTCTCGTCATGAACAGACCAGGAGGGCCATCGGTATGACCAGCACATCGTCGTCGTTTCCCGAGCGGATCGAGATCTCGGGAGAGGGTCTCGTCCTGCGCGACTGGACGGAGGCGGACCTGGCCTCGATGCCCGGCCTCTTCGACGATCCCGACATCGCGTACTGGACCCCGATCGTCTCCCCGTTCGACGCGGAGGCCGCCCGCACGCGCCTGGGCCGCGACCGGCAGCTGCGGGCGGACGGCACGGCGATCCTCCTGGCCATCACCGTCGACGGCGGCGCACCGCTCGGCGAGGTGATGCTGCGACGCGCCCCCGAAGGGACGGAGATCGGTTACGCGGTCGGTCCGGCCCACCGCGGCCAGGGGCTGGCGGTGCGCGCGGTGCGGCTGATGGCCGGCTACGCCTTCGAGCACCTGGGGGCGGAGCAGGTGATCCTGGAGCTGGAGGCCGAGAACACCGCCAGCGTCGCCGTGGCCGCGAAGGCGGGCTTTCGGCTGCTCCAGGTGCCGCTGATCACCGGTCAGGAGAAGGGACGCCCCTACGAGCTCCAGACGTGGGGACTCGCCCGCCCGGGAGGCGCCCCGTCCTGAGGACCCCGGGCCGGACCGGAGGTCAGGGCCGGGGCTCGCTTGCGCCACCGGATGACGGCGAAGCGGGAGAGGACGGCGAGAGCTCAGAGGCTCGTACGTCCAGGGGCGGTTCGGGGTCGGGAGCCGAGAGCTCCGGCTCCAGACCCTCGCGCATCACGGCCGTACGGCGCCAGCCGGAATCCGCCCGCCAGGCCTCGAAGACCAACGTCGTGGCGGTGACCACGGCGAGGCCGAGCAGCCATCCGCCCACCACGTCGCTCACCCAGTGCACGCCGAGCGCGACGCGCGTGTAGCCGACGCCCACCACGGAGATCACCGCGAGCGCCCGGGGAAGCGGCTGCCAGGCGCGCGGTACCAGGGGCAGCAGGACCAGCAGGAGGACGGCGCACGAGGTGAAGGCCGTCATCGCGTGGCCCGACGGGAAGGAGAACCCCGGCGCGTGGGCGACCGGGTCGGGCAGATGGGGACGTGCGCGTTCGACGGCGCTCTTGACCAGCACCCCCGTCAGGGCCCCGGCCGCCGCGGTCACGGACGCCCAGGCCGCGAGCCGCCAGGCACGGCGGGTGAGGAGCCAGAGCACGAGCAGGGCGACCAGCAGACGCATCGTCACCGGGTCCCACACGAAGTCGGTGAGCACGTGGAGGACACGCACCCAGCCGGGGTGACCGACGGCGGCCTGGTGCAGCCGCTCGGCCACGGCCTGGTCGAGGCGGTACAGCGGCGCCCATCCGGACTCCACCAGGACCAGGGAGAGGGCGAAGGGCACGGCTGCCCCGGCCGTCGCGGCGGTCGTCAGCAGGAGCCTGGCCGCGAAGGTGGAGTCGGGGCCGGAGTAACGTGCCGACAGGGCCCCGACGGTGGTGCGCGTGCGCGGGGCCCGGCCGGTGCGCGCGGTCCCGGGTGCCGGCCCGTCGCGGCCGTACAGGACGACGGATCCCACGATCAGTAGGGTCGCCGTGCCGTTGAGCAGGCCGCCCGCCACGTCGGTGGGGTGGTGCATGCCGCGGTAGACGCGGGACAGGCCGACGGCCGCCGGAACGAGCAGCAGCGCCGCCGCCGCGGCATACCGCCACCGGCCGCGGCCGCGTGTCCTCAGCAGCACGATGACGGCCAGTCCGGCGTACAGGGCGACGGAGGCCCCGACGTGTCCCGACGGGAAACTGGAGGTCGGTGGCGCGCCGTCCAGTCGCGGGACGTCGGGGCGTGGCCGTCGTACGAGCGCCGTCACCAGCAGGAACACGGCCGACTGGGTGGCGACCGACGCCGCGAGGAAGAGGGCCTCGGCCCGCCACGCGACCTGCGGCAGCACGAGCAGCGCCACGACGCAGACCAGGGTCACGCCGACGACGCTTTCCGTGTCGGCCAGTGCGGAGAGCCACCGTGTGAGCTCCGTGAGCGGTGCGACGCGTTCCTCGGCGAGGTACCGGTTGGCCCGGTCCTCCCATGGCACCCGTCCTCCTGCCTGTCCCTGGTCCGCCGCAGATCCGGTGAGCAGCGTCCCCCCACCGACCATCAGGGCTGCCTGGACCGGCAGGAGCAGCAGCGGCCACCTCCTCCGGCGCGCAGCCGGACCGTTTTCCCGCGTCATGAGGATCTTGTTGCCACGGCGGCCCCGATGATGCGCCGGGTAGGGCAGCTGTGCCGTGCCGTTTGGATCCGGAGATCTTGATCAGACGAGGGGAGACGTTCCGGGTCCGCCATCGCCGGGACGAGATGGCGGTGTGGGGTGGCGAGTGGCGGGGCCACGCCGAGGGGGCGTGGTCCGTGAGGGGTGAGGAGGGGGCGTATGACGGCATCCGGAGGGCGCCGCCGCGGTGACGGTGAGGGTGAGGCGTCGGTGGGGCGTGACGTCGTGTTGGCCGTGGGGCTGGTGGGGATCTGCCTGGGCGGATCGGCCGTGTTCGTCCGAACGGCCGCGGTCGCGAGCGGCGGAGGCGTGCCGGTACTGCCGATCGTCACGATGGTCGTCCTGGCCGCCGGGGTGGCGCTGGCGCGGTGGAGCGTGGCGCCGGGCCGCCGCCCCTCCCGCGCGCCCGTGCCGGGCCCGCGCGGGCCCGGCATCCCGCCGGCGCCGGGCGCGCCGGCTGCGTACGCTCCCCCGGTGGGCGGGGCGGCGGAGGTCGCCCCTGAGGCGGCCGGCCTGCCCGAGGTGGACTCCTCCGCCCTGGACCACGCGGGGGTGGACGCGGACGGCTTCGAGCACACCGTTGCCGCGCTGTGTGCCCGCGATGGCTGTCCCCAGGTGGAAGTGGTGGGCGGGGCAGGTGACTTGGGGGCCGATGTGATCGCCACGACGGCGGACGGCCTGCGCGTGGTCGTCCAGTGCAAGCACTACGGCGAGGGCAACCGGGTCGGTTCGCAGGACCTGCAGCGCTTCGGCGGCACCTGTTTCGCCGTCCACGAGGCCGATGTGGCCGTCGTCGTGACCACCAGCGCCTTCACCGCTCCCGCCGCGGAGTACGCCGCCACGTGCGGCATCGTCTGCGTGGACGGCGACGGCCTGGAGGCGTGGACGCAGTCACGTACTGCGCCTCCGTGGGAGGCGGCGGCCGCGGCGCGGGCCGAGGCCGACGGGCAAGGGGTGACGGCTGCCGACGTCTCCTAGCGGGTGGCTTGCGGTGCGGTGCATCGCAAGGCGGTTTCAACCAAGGGTCCCCGGGCACACGACGTAGCGTCACGACGGCTACACCGGGAGGGCTCGTGTCCGGACTATTCGCAAAGATCAAGCAGTTCAGCCGCAGCCCGCAGGGGCGGCGGACGATCGATTCGGTGCGGCGTGCGGCGTCCGACCCGCGCAAGCGGGAAGAGGCCCGCGGGATGCTCAGGCGCCTTCGAGGCAAGCGCTGACTTCGGTGCCCCCACTCCCCCGCGGCACCCCCGCGCCCCGTGCGCCGGCGCCGACCCCAAAGGGCCGGGCCGGCGCCGGAGATGAACCGGTCAGGCGGTGCAGCGGATCATGATCAGCGGCCGGTTCGCGGCGTAGTCCGCCCAGAACTCCTCACCGAACTTCTCCACACCCGCTTCCGAGACGTCCAGCGGCACCCACTCGATCCCGGTGAATCCGGCGGCGGACAGTGTCTGCTCGTACGTCTCCTTCGACGGCGTGGTCGCCTCGAACGAGACGGGCGGATCCAGCAGGGCCGTGATCCGCGTTCCCCGGCCGATCTCGTTGTCCTTGCCGGTGGACTCGCACAGGAAGCCGTACTTGGCCAGCGACGGGCCGCCGAAGTCGTAGTCCGGGTTCTGCACGAACAGGAAGAAGTCACCGCCTGGAACGAGGCTGCGCCGGATGTTGCGCATCATCTGCCCGATCTCGGCGACGTCGGCCGCGTAGTTGAACGCCTGCACGGCCACGGCGACGTCGAAGGGCTCGTCGAAGGTCCGCAGGGTGGCCGTGTCCGCGACCTCGTACGCGATGCCGAGCGGCTCGGCCCGCTCGCGGGCTTCGGCCGCCTCGATCATCGCACTGGAGATGTCGAACCCGAAGACCCGGGACGCACCGCGGCGCTTGAGCTCGCGACTGTAGTACCCGGTGCCGCAGGCGATGTCGAGCACGGACTTGCCGGTGACGTCGCCGACCAGGGCGAGGAAGCCCGGTACCTCGGTGTAACGAATGATGGGCAGGGTCTTGAAGCCTTCGAAGGCTTCGCCGATGCCGTCGTACAACTGACCACTCATCGTGGTGGTTTCCCCTCGATTTGTGGCGTCGGCTCTCAGAATGAGCCGCGGCCCTCGGCGGGAAGTCTCCCCCTTCGTCCAGGGGACTTCGTACTGGTGGAAGGTACGAACATGCGGGGGCGACGGCGGTGGTGACTCCAAAGAGGGTCCACCGTCACCGTTCGGCGGGGCGGGAACGGCGGCCTTGAGACCAGGGTGATGCGAATCGCCTCGGCCACCATGTCGTGGTCCTCGACGAGCAGGATGGTGATGCGCCCCCGACGGTGCGCGGCACGGTATCCGGTGAGGTCTGCTGCGTCGGAGGCATCACAGGGGCCTCGGTGGTAGAGGCGGCGCGCCGCCGGCGAACAGGTCGTCGGCGCCGGTGAGGGCGAAGAGCCGGGCCACCTGCGGGCGGGCGCCCTCCACGCGCATCTCGGTGCCGATCCTGTCCGCCGTGGCTTTGGCCTCCATCAGCACGTTGAGCCCCGCGCAGTCACAGAACCGCAGGCCCGCCAGGTCGAGTACGACACGGTCGGGCCGCCGCGCGAAACAGTCGGCTACCACGGCGCGCAACTGCCCGGCGCCGTCCAGGTCCAACGCGCCGACGAGCCGCAGACCCGCCGCGTTGGCGTCGAGTGCGGTGCTGGCCTGGAACACCGGGCCGGTCACGTTGCGTCCTCTCTCCTGCGGCAGCCCTCAGCGTGGGTACTGGACACCGTTCAAGAGTAGTGAATCTGCACTAGAAGGAAAGCCGTCTCCTGGCGGGTCGCCACGGCGTGGCCGGGTCAGCGCGAAAAACCGACGACGGCACAGGGCCCGAACCCGTGACCGATTCGAACGTGCTGGGTACCCTGCTGGGTGGGGAAACGCCAAGGGACAGGGCCCCCAGCAGTGCTACGGGGCCCCACGCAGCGTTGGAGCACCCGAGGGGTGAGGCACCCAGGGGAAGGGGTGTGGGGGATGGAGCTCCCGTCGGCCATTGCGCACGGCGTCCGTCAAGCGCAGGTGCGCGCGGACTTCGACGGCGCGCCCGGCTGCATCGCCGAGGCCCGGCAGGCCGCCGGCGCCTTCCTGCGCCACCACGCCCCGCCCGCCCACCGCGGCCTTCACGATGACGCCCTGCTCGTCGTCTCCGAACTGGTGACCAACGCCGTGCGCCACGCTCCGGGGCCCTTCGTCCTGGAACTCGGCCTGGTGTCCGGCGGGATCGAGATCACCGTGCGGGACACGAGCCCGCTCCCCCCGCGCTCCCGGACCCCCGACCAGACCGGCGGACGCGGGTGGACCATCGTCCGTACCCTCGCCCGCCGGGTGCGCGTCGTCCCCCGCCACGACGGCAAGAGCGTCCACGTGGAGCTGGCCTGGTAGTTCCCCGGCCCGCGGGAGGGCGCCGCCGACCGTCCCGACGTCCTCAGCCGCGGGCGCGCAGCGCCGCCGTGTGCGCCCTGACCTGATCGGCGGTCAGGTAGGCGTCGGTGTACTCGAACTCGCGCAGCGTCGGCGGCTTCGAGGAGCGGTACCCGATGCGTACGAAGTCGTCGCCGGCCGCCGCGTTCAGCAGCCAGTTGGTCAGGACGCGCGTCTTGGCGACGTTGGTGCGCAGGGCCGACCAGTGGTAGCCGCGGGCCACCGCCTGGGCGGGGAGCCCGCGCAGCGGGATGCCCAGCGGCTTGGACACCGCGTCGGCGCCCCCGAGGTCGACGACCAGCCCCAGGTCCTTGTGCACGTACGGGCGAAGGGGCTGGTGGCGCAGTGTCGCGATCAGGTTGTCCGCGACGGCGCGCCCCTGACGCAGGGCGTGCTGCGCCGTCGGCGGGCAGATCGCGTCCTTGTCCTGTGCGGCGAGGTCGGGCACGGCCGCCGCGTCTCCCAGCGCGAACACTCCGGCCGCACCGGGCACGGTCATCTCCGGGGTCACCACGAGCCGGCCACGGACGGTTTCCGCGTCGAGCGTGCCGATCAGCGGGCTGGCGGCGACTCCGGCCGTCCAGATCAGGGTCCTGCTGGGCAGCACCCGGCCGTCGGTCAGCTTCACCTCCGTGGGCCCGGCCTCGGCGACGCTGACGCCGAGGGAGACCTGGATGCCGCGGCGGCGGATGACGTCCAGGGCCACCTGGCCGAGGGTGTCGCCCAGTTCGGGCATCAGCTTCGGCGCGAGGTCGAGGAGGTGCCAGCTGATCTGGCCGGGGTCCAGCCGGGGGTAGCGCGTGACGGCGTGGTGCGTGAGCCGCTGGAGGCAGGCGGCCGTCTCCGTGCCGGCGTACCCGCCGCCGACCACGACGAAGCAGAGCCGGGCGGCCCGCTCCGCCTCGTCCTCGCTCGCGTCGGCCAGGTCGAGCTGTGCGATGACGTGGTCGCGCAGGTAGGTGGCTTCGGCGAGTGTCTTCATGCCGCGGGCGTGCTCGGTGAGTCCGGGGATGTCGAAGGTGCGGGTGATGCTGCCGGGAGCCAGCACCAGGTAGTCGTACGCGTGTTCCGTCAGCTCGCCGGTGATCTTCCGTACGATGCAGATCTTCGCCTCGGTGTCGACGCCGACGGCGCCGCCGGGGATGATCCGGGTGCGGTAGCGGCTGCTGCGACGCAAGGAGACGGCGATCGACTGCGGGGTGAGCACGCCGGAGGCGACTTGGGGCAGCAACGGCAGATACAGCTGGTAGGAGTTCGGCGTGACCAGGCTGATGTCCGCCTCCGCGGGCGACAGCCTGCGCTCCAGCCGACGGGTGCATTCGACCCCGGCGAATCCGGCTCCCACTACGAGAATCCTCGGTCGTGCCACGGTGTCCGTCCTTCCTCGCGCCTGCCAGGTCCCTCCGCGCCTGCCCCCCCGGCGCCGATCTGCACGGGCAAGCGCGGGGAAACCCGCGACGGGACCGCAGAAGGAACGTTTCCGGCGTCCGCTGCCCGAGGGCCCCGCCCGTTCCGCGCGTTTCGGCGGCGTCCCGGCGGACATGCGCGAAGGGCTCGAAGAAGTCGAAGAAGTCCACGACGGACCGATCGCGAGGAGACCAACCGCCATGGCGACCATGATCCTGCTGATCGCACCGATGCTGCTGGCCCTGCTGCTGGTGACCCGCCGCGACGACCACCGCCCGCGTCACCGGGCCGGCCGCGGCTGACACGACCGCTTCACCTGACGTGACGCCCCGGGCGGCAGGCGAGCACGGCTGGTTTCCACCGGCCGACGCGCTTGCCGTACCGGCGGCGGCGCATGGGATCCGCGGCCCGGGGCAGACGACGCGTCGGTGGCGTCCCGGCCCCCCTGTGAAGACGTCGTTCGTGAAGGAGCGAGATCGTGCTGATGGCTCACCCCGCGGTGCTGGCGCGTCTGGTGGAGGAATACGAAGCAGTGGCGCAGCCGCACACCGCGGACCGGTGCGAACCGGCGCGGCAGCGGATGGAGGACGTGGTGTACACCCTGTGCGTGTCGACCGGCACACGGGACATCGAGTCCGCGCTGGCAGCGGCCCGCGAACGGCTGCGCACCGCCTGGCTCGCCGACGGCGAGGCGGCCGCGCGGGATTGCCGCATAGTGAGCGAAGCGTCGCGCTAGGGGGCGTCTGGTGCAGGCAGTGCAGGCAACCGCGAGGACGGCGCCGACGCTCGCGCGCCCCGTTTCAGACCCCCGGATCCTCCGTGGCCGGTCGCCTCACCCCGGCCCGAGCGGCCTCCAGCTGGGCGGCGAAGGCCAGCCCCAGGAACAGGACCATCGAGGTCAGGTAGGACCACAGCAGCAGCGACACGAACGCGCTGAGGGGCCCGTACACGGCGGCGAAGGAGCCACTGGCCCCGACGTACAGGCTCAGTCCCCACGTCGCCAGCAGCCACAACACGAGGTACACGGTCGCACCGAAGGCCAGCCAGGTGTACCCCGGCTGGGTGCGGCGGGGCGAGAGCCGGAAGATGGCGCTGGTGGCGAGGATGGCCAGCAGCACTCCCAAGGGCCAGCGCAGCAGGTCCCACGCCCGCACGGTACCCGGGCCGAGGTGGTAGACCTCCGCCACGGCGCGGCTCAGGTGGGCACCGAGGACGGTGACCGCGAAGCTGAGCCCGAGGGGCAGGCCGGCCAGTACCGACATGACCAGCCCGCGGGTGTACTTGTACAGGAACGGCCGGTCGCGCTCGATCCCGTAGATGCGGTTGGCGCCCCGCTCCACCTGGCACAGGGCCGTGGTCACGTTGACGACGGAGAACATCAGGCCGAGCCAGAGGGCGGCCTGGCCGCCGTCCCCGGGCTGGTGCCGACTCTGCGCCAGCGCGTCGTCCACCACCTTCTGGCTCGGCCCGCTGGCGAGTCGGCGGATCGTCAGTTCGGCGATCCGGCCTATGTCCTCGGTGTGCAGGGCGCTGGACAGCCCGATGACGGCGATGGCCAGCGGGACGATCGACAGCACCGTCTGCAGGGCCAGCGCGCGGGAGTGGCTGAAGCCGTCCGCGTACCGGAACCGGATGAAGGAGTCCCGTACGAGGCTCCAGCGCCCATAGCGTCGCAACGCGGCCAAGGCCTCCTCGGCGGACAGCTCCTCGCCCTCCACCTCCAGTCCGCCTGCCACCGCCCTCACGTCCTCGTGCTGCGGCACCCGCGTCGCGGTTCCCATGACCGTCCCCCCTGTCGAAGTCGAGTGGCGGCAGCCGGCTCAGCCGCCGACGGTGCCGCCACGTCTCATGGCGGCCGTGTAACCCGCCGCGGCGCACTCATGCGTGTCGGGCTCATGCGCGCTGGGCTCATGCATGTCGGACTCGTGCGCGCTGGGCTCATGCATGTCGGACTCGTGCATGTCGGACTGGTGCGTGTCGGGCCGCGTGAGCCCTCCCCCGCCCGGAGCGCCCGGCCGTGGCCGCCGCCGACGGCGAGGGGGCGGTGGTGTCCCGTGGACCGGGCCGGGCGGCGCGGCGACACCCTGGCCGACGGACCAGCGGGCCCGGCGGCCCCGCCGACAGTAGCGTGACCGTATGCGCACATGGACGGGCAAACCGTATCCCCTGGGAGCGACGTACGACGGCTCCGGAACCAATTTCGCTCTGTTCTCCGAGGTCGCGACGGGCGTGGACCTGGTTCTGCTCGACGACGCGGGGCACGAGACCCGCGTGCCGATGACCGAGATCGACCGGTCCGCCTGGCACATCTACCTGCCGGACGTGGGGGCCGGCCAGCGGTACGGCTACCGCGTGAGCGGCCCGTTCGACCCGGCCGCCGGACACCGCTGCAATCCGGCCAAGCTCCTGCTGGACCCGTACGCGACGGCGATCGACGGCCGGTTGGACCACCACGAGTCGCTCTACGGCCACCACTTCGCGGACGGCGCGGAACCCAACACCCTGGACAGCGCCGGCCACACCATGCTGTCGGTCGTCACCGACCGCAGCTTCGACTGGGGCGACGACAAGCCGCCCGGCTACACGTACTCCGAGAGCGTCATCTACGAGGGCCACGTACGCGGACTCACGCGCACCCACCCCGCCCTGCCGGAGGAACTGCGCGGCACCTACGCGGGCATCGCCCACCCCGCCATCCTGGAGCACCTCACGGGCCTCGGGGTGACCGCGCTGGAACTGATGCCCGTGCACCAGTTCGTCCAGGACGGTCACCTGGCGGAGAAGGGCCTGTCGAACTACTGGGGCTACAACACCATCGGGTTCTTCGCCCCGCACAACGCCTACGCGGCCACCGGCGGCGGCGGAGCGCAGGTCACCGAGTTCAAGCAGATGGTGAAGGCGCTGCACGCGGCGGGCATCGAGGTGATCCTCGACGTGGTCTACAACCACACCGCCGAGGGGAACGACAAGGGACCCGTCCTGGCCTTCAAGGGGATCGACAACGCCGCCTACTACCGCCTGGTCGACGAGGACCGCTCCCGGTACTACGACACCACGGGCACCGGCAACAGCCTGCTGATGCGCCACCCGAACGTGCTGCAGCTCATCATGGACTCCCTGCGCTACTGGGTGCAGGAGATGCACGTCGACGGCTTCCGGTTCGACCTCGCCGCCACGCTCGCCCGCCAGTTCCACGAGGTCGACCGTCTCTCCGCCTTCTTCGACGTCATCCAGCAGGACCCGGTGATCAGCCGTGTCAAGCTCATCGCCGAACCGTGGGACCTCGGCGAAGGCGGCTACCAGGTCGGCAACTTCCCGCCCCTGTGGTCGGAGTGGAACGGCCGCTACCGCGACGCCGTACGGGACTACTGGCGCGGCGCCGACGGCACCCTCGGCGAGTTCGCCTCCCGCATCACCGGATCCGCCGACCTGTACGAACACGACCGGCGCCGTCCCCTCGCCAGCGTCAACTTCGTCACGGCCCACGACGGGTTCACCCTGCGCGACCTGGTGTCGTACGACCGCAAGCACAACGAGGAGAACGGCGAGGACGGCCGGGACGGGGAGGACCACAACCGCTCCTGGAACTGCGGAGTGGAGGGCGAGACGGACGCCCCGGGCATTCTGGCGCTGCGGGAAAGGCAGCAGCGCAACCTGATGACCACGCTGATCCTCTCCCAGGGCATCCCGATGATCAGCCACGGGGACGAGCTGGGCCGTACCCAGGGCGGCAACAACAACGCGTACTGCCAGGACAACCCGACCACGTGGATCGACTGGGACCTCGACGAACCCGGTTGTCGACTCCTGGACTTCACCTCCGGCCTCATCCGGCTCCGCCGCGCGCACCCGGTGCTGCGGCGTCGGCGCTTCTTCTCCGGGCGGGCCGCCGGACCCGCCGGGCGGCTGCCCGCGGACGTCGAATGGCTGCGCCCCGATGCCAGGCCCATGCAGGACGAGGACTGGACGTGGCCACAGGCCGGCGCGCTGACCGTGTTCCTCAACGGCGAGGCGATCACCGAGCCGGACCGCTACGGCAACCGGGTCACCGACGATTCGTTCCTGCTGATGTTCAACGGCTCGGACACGGCCGTCGACTTCCGCCTCCCGGGCGACCGGTTCGCCGTCCGCTGGACGCTGCTGGTCGACACCGCGAGCACGGACGCGCCGGACGAGCGGGAGCTGAAGGCGGACAGCAGGCTGCGGCTGGAGTCGTACAGCACCGTGGTCCTGCGCAGCGCGCGGGAGGGTGCGGGGCCGGAGGCGGCCGACGTCGCACGGTCTGACTCCGGGCCGGGGTCCGGGTCGGGGTCCGGGTCCGGGTCCGGGGGCGCGTAGCGGGTGCCGGGCGTGTGTCCTCGTCGCGCGGGCACACGCCCCGCCCCGCCCCCCTCCCCCCGGACGGCCTCGCACCGGGCGGGTGCGGTCCTTCGGCGACGGATCAGGGGGTGCTGGGGTTCCTGGGATTGCCGGGGCCGCTCTTCACGGTCGTCCAGCTGCCCCGCTTCACCGCGTACACCGTCAGTTGGCGGTTGACCGTGTCGCCGTACTCGTCGAAGGCCACGCGACCCGTGACGCCGTCGAACGCCAGCCCGGACACGGCCTGCGGCATCTTCGCCCGGGCGTCCGGAGGGAGGGTTCCGCCGTTGGCCTCCACGACGGCCTTCACCGCCTCGATGAGGGCCCAGGTCGCGTCGTAGGCGTAGGGGCCGTACGAACCGGCCGCCTCGGGGTACCCCGCCTGCCGGTACTGCGTGAGGAATTCCTCTCCCTTCGCCAGGCCCTCGGCGGGAACACCGATGCCGGTGGCGAGGTCGCCCTCCGCCTTCGGGTTCGTCGTGATGAACTGCTGGTCGAAGACGCCGTCGCCACCCATCAGGGGGATGGTCACGCCCGCCTGCTTGAGCTGCTGGGAGAGCGGCCCGGCGGTGGTGTAGTAGCCGCCGAAGTACACGGCGTCGGCGCCGGAGGCCCGGATCTGGGAGGCCAGGTAGGAGAAGTCCTCCTGCGCGGGATCCACCTGATCCGTGCCCACGACGGTCCCGCCGAGCTTCGTGAACTCGGCCCGGAATCCGGCGGTCAGGCTGGCACCGTAGGCACTGCTGTCGTCGATGACGTAGGCCTTGCTCTTCCTGGCCTGGTCATGGAGGTACCGGGCGGCGAACGGCCCTTGGTCGACGTCCGTGGCGACGGTGCGGAAGTAGCTCTTGTACGGGCGGGACGTGAAGCCCTCGGCCCAGCGGGGACCCAGTGTCAGCGCGGGGTTGGTGTTGGCCGGTGACACGTTGACCAGGTCGGCCTGTCCGAGCGGTTCGGCCATGCTCTGGGCGACTGCGGAGTTGAGCGGCCCGACGACGCCCAACACCGTGCCGTCCGCGACGAACCGGGTGGCGTTCGAACGGCCCTTGGCGGGGATGGCCTCGTCGTCCATGGCTTTGATCTCGAAGTTCACGCCGGGCACGTGCCGGGTCCGGTTGGAGGTCCTGACCGCCAGGTCGGCGGAGTTCTTGATGCCGACGCCCAGGGCCGACAGGTCGCCGCTGAGCGGTGCGTCCACCCCGATGACCACGGTGACGGGGGAAGCTCCGGAACCGCGGCCGGACGCGCCGCCGCCGGACGCGCCGCCGCCGACCGAGGTGTCACGGGTCAGCGTCCAGGTGAGGACGGAGCCGGCTACGAGCGTGGCCATGGCCACTCCCAGCACGGCTGAGCGCCGCGTGAAGGCGCGCCGCCGGGCGGACGCCCCCTCGGCCCGCCCCTTGTCGTCCGTCTGGCCGAGCGAGATCACGTCTTCGGCCGTGGGAGTGGGTGCGGGCGTGGGCAGGGGTGGCGTGGACGGCAGTTCCGCTTCCCGCTCGGTCGGCGCCGGGACGTGTTCCGTCGGCGCCTGCGGGTCGGGGGTCGGCCCGGGGACGGTTGCCGGTCCGGGCTCGCGCGGGTCGGTCTGCGCGGCCGTGTCCGTCCGGGACCGGGAGGCCCGCAGCGCCGACGCCAGCAATTCGGCGGCCTCGGCGGCGCCGACTCGTCGCAGCGGGTCCTTGGTGAGGAGCGCGTCCAAAGCCGGGGCCAGCGGGCCGGCGTGGGCCGGCGGCCGGTGGGGGCGGGTGAAGACGGCCACGGCCAGGGCGTGGAGCCCGTCGGCTTCGAACGGCGGGTGCCCCTCGACGGCGTGGTACAGGGTGGCGCCGAGCGCCCACAGGTCGTTGGCGGGAGTGGGGCGCTTGCCCTCCAACTGCTCCGGGGGCATGTACTGCGGGGTGCCGATGACGGTCCCGCTGTGGCTGAGCTTGGTCGTGGCGTCGGCCAGGTGGGCGATGCCGAAGTCGGTGAGGACGACGCGGTCCTTGGTCAGGAGCACGTTGTCCGGCTTGATGTCGCGGTGGACGATCCCCGCGTCATGCGCTTCGGCGAGCGCGTCGAGCAGGGCGGCCCCCATCTCCGCCACCCGCTGCACGGACAACCGGCCCTGCTGGCGAATGGCCGCGGCGAGGGACTGCCCCCGGATGAACTCCATGACGATGACGGGCGCACCGCGGTGCTCCACGACGTCGTGGATGGTGATGATCCCGGGATGGCTGAGAGTGACCGCCGCGCGGGCTTCGCCGGTGAAGCGTCTGAGCAGCGTCGCGCGGTCGCCGTCGTCCAGCCCCGCCGGGAAGAGGATCTCCTTGATGGCGACCTCGCGCCCGAAAAGCTGCTGGTCGACGCCCCGCCAGACCCGGCCCATACCGCCCTGGCCGATGCGTTCGACCCGTCGGTACCGGCCGGCGATGAGTTCGGAGTTCTGCTCGGTCACGCGCACACTCTAGGCCCGGATGGGCCGGTCAGGTGACGGAACCATGGCCGGATCCCGTACCCCGCCCCGGAACGCGTACAGACCGGCGCAACAGACGGCCGCGGCGGACCCCGCAGGGAAGCTTGTGGATCCCCGTAATCAAGCCCATCGGGGCCGGGAACTACGCTGGCCCTCCTTCTGACCGTCCGGGGAGCAGCATGCCGCCGTCCTACGTTCACCGCATCACCAAGTACGACCCCGCCGACCGTGACGAGCGCGGCTGCTACACCGGCGCCGAGGACACGGTCAGCGACCACGGGCCGGTCGAGGCGGCATACCTGGCGGCGATCGCCGCCTTCGCGGAGGCCTCGGACATCGATCGGCTGGAGATACGCGAGCCTGCGGTCACCGGCTTCGTCCACTTCGGCGTGGAGCCGGCCGTCGAGGGGCACGGCCTCGGCGGGCTCTTCCCGCCAGACCTCACCGGCTACCACGACGGGGCCGAAGTCTCCCTTCCGCTCGCCCTGGAACTGGTCCGGGCCATGCTCCGTGACCAGGGCGCCTGGTGTCGGCTGGAGGCGGGGGATGAGTTCACCGTGCACGTCGGGTGGGACCAGTACGTGTACGTGGGCAGCAACCGGCTCTGCGAGCAAGCCGTGGCCCGTACGCGCGAACTCGGCCTCTTCCCGGAACCGCTGTCGGCCTCGCCCTACGCGGCTGAGTTCGACGAGGCGGAAGTGACGGAGCCGGCCGACGAGGACTTCTGGGCGCGCGTGCGCACCGCGCTTGCCTCACGGCAGACGTTGCTCCTCGAGGAGACCTACGTGGGCAACGCCGCACGCTGGCACCGCCTCGCTCTGGAGAACCTCGACACAGTGCGCGCCGGTCTCGGCCCGCGCGCTCTGCTGACCGTCTGGCCCGACCTGACCCCGGACGTCGGCGCGGTGCTGGCCGCGCTGCCCGAGGAGGGATCCGTGGAGTTCGTCTGGGAGGCGCAGGACGGGACGATCAGCCACGCGATCGTCGACGACACGGAGTACGAGGAGTTCACCGCCCTGGTGGCCGACGCGCGCGCGGCCTGCGCCCTGTCGCTCTACCTAGACGAACGCCACCCGCTCCTCCGCGCCGCCCTGCCGGACAGCGACGGAGTGCTGCGCGCCCGCTGGTGACCCCTCTCGGGATGGGCGTGGTCCTTGGCCTCGCCACCCCAGGCTTCCGTCTCGCTTGACCTCTTGCGCTTCAGTCCGGCAGCCAGTGCAGCTCGTGCGCCAGGGTTTTGGCGACGGCACGGATGCGGCGGTGTAGGGGCGACTGCTCGTGTGGGAGGACCAGGTGGATCGTCAGGATGGGCGCGCCCCGCAGCGGTCGCCAGGTGAGACCGGCCGGTTGTGCCGTGACCGCGGCTTCTCCGGCCGGGGCGAGGGTGATCCCGTCGCGCAGGTCGCGTTGAGACATGTCGAAAGAGACTGCGGGCGTGTGGAATCGGGGGTGTGGTCGGGTGTCCCGGAACAGCGCGGACAGCTGATCGTGGATCACGGGGTTGGCCGCACGGCCCGGGAGTCGCAGCGGATACGCGGCCGCGTCGGCGATCTCGATCTCCGGGTGTTCTGCCAGCGGATGGTGCTGCGCCAGCTGCACCCCGATGCGCGCGCGCCGCAGCAGGAACCGGCGCACGCCACGGCCCGGCTGTTCTCCGCGGGTGATCCCGGCATCGATGCGGCCGTCGGCGACCCCGGGGGTGATCTCCGGTGTCGCCATCGGGACCGCGCGGACCTCGAGTCCGGGACTGCTGCGCGTCAGCCTGTCCACCAGGGCCGGTGCCGTCTCGGCCCCGGCGCTGAGGCTGTATCCGATGCGCAGCGTCCCCAGTTCACCGGCCGCCGCGCTCCGGGCGGTGTCCCATGCCCGGTCCAGCGCCGCCAGCGCGGGCGGCGCGGACTCCGCCAAAGCCGCACCGGCCGTGGTCAATTCGACGCTACGCGTGTTGCGGAGCAGCAGGGCCGTACCGAGTTCCGACTCCAATCGGCGCATCCGGGCGCTGAGTGCGGGCTGCGCGATACCGATCCGTGCGGCCGCGCGGGTGAAATTCAACTCCTGTGCCAGCACCAGGAAGTACCGCAGGCTCACCGTATCCGGCGCCACGTGCCCTCCCTGCCGATTGATAGCGATCCGTTCTGAGCCTATCCCGCACCGGTCTTTCCCTCGACCCCACATCAAGTCCTAACCTGCGCATATGACGGTTCAACTGACCTCAGTACCCGTCGTCGCCGCCGGGATCGATCGATCTGAGTGTCAATTCGAAGTCGGACGTGTCCGGCCGAACACAGGAGGTTTCCATGGCTAAGGGCTACTGGGTCAGTGTCTACCCCGCCATTTCCGACTCCGAGGAGCTGGCTGCATACGACAAGCTGGCCCGTCCGGCTGTCCAGGCCGGGGGCGGGCGCCTCCTGTCCCGCGGCCGTCGAGTCGTCGCCCACGAGGCCGGAATCTCACAACGCGTCGTTCTGATCGAGTTCGACAGCTTCGAACAGGCCGTCGCGGCATACGAGAGCGAGGCGTACCAGAAGGCACTGGTGGCCCTCCCCGACGGCGCCGAGCGCGACTTCCGCATCACCGAAGGCATCGACGAGTGGCGGGCTCAGCCCTGACGCACGGTGGTCACGGCTTCGTGACCACCTCTGGATCTCCGGGGCTCGTCCCGTCTCTTCAGCCTGTACCGGTCAACCCTGACGATCGTCGGGGTACGGGGCTTACCTTCGGTCAGAGCACGCGGTCCTGCGGAGTTCCTACCGTCGGCGGCATGGAATCGATCAAGCGGTACGGGTGGGGTCGGCGACTGCTGATGGCTGTCGCGTCGGCCGGGGCGGGGGCAGTGGCCGTGGTGTGGCTGGCACCCGAGGGCACACTGGGCACGAACGAACCGGTGCACGTCACGGCGGGCCTCTCAGCGAGGGCCTACCGAGCGCTGACCGGGAGCGTGGCGGACGGGCCGGCGTGGGCCGAGACCGCCCTGGAAGCGGCGAGCGAGGGCACGTTGCTGTTCCTGGGTCTGCTCATGGCCTGGGTCGGCTGGAGCGCCCTTCGCCACCGTGACGCGCCGGGCGTGGCCCGGGTAGCAGTGGCCGCCGCCGGGACCGTCGTCGCCTACGGACTCAGTGAGGCGATCAAACTCCTCGTCGACGAGGAACGTCCGTGCCGAGCCCTGCGAGGGGTCGCGGCCCTCGCATCGTGTCCCGAGCCGGGCGACTGGTCGTTCACCAGCAACCACGCCACCCTGGCCGCGGCGTTGGCAGTTGGTGCGATCTTGGTACGTCCCCGGCTCGCGACCCTGGTGCTGCCGGTGGCCGGGGCGGCCGCCCTGTTGCGGGTGCTGGTCGGGGTGCACTATCCGCACGACGTCCTGGCGGGCGCGGCGGTCGGCGCGACGGCCGTAGTGACCGTGTGGCTCCTCGTACTACCGATTGCCGTACGGGCGGTGTCAGCTTTCCTCGTACGTCAGCCGGTCAGGCGGCACCGGGACCACGCCGGCCTCGTGCGCGACCACGGCCGCCGCAGCCCGGTTGTCGACCCCGAGGCGCGCGAGGATCGAGCTGACGTGGGCCTTCACCGTCCCCTCCGCCAGGCGCAGGCGGCGCGCGATCTGCCCGTTGGAGAACCCGCTGCCGAGGAAGCCGAGCACGTCCCGCTCCCGGGCCGTGAGCGCCTCGACGCGGGCGCGGGCCGCGGAGCGGCGGCCGGCCTGGGCGCCCGCACCGCCAGCGGCGAGATGCGCGACGACCCGTGCCGCGACCTTCGGTGAGAGGTAGGCGGCGCCGTCGGCGACCGCCCGGATTCCGGCGATCAGCTCCTCCGGCTCGCCGGACTTGATCAGGAAGCCGGCGGCACCTTCGCTCAGGGCGCGCAGGATGTACTCGTCCTCGCCAAAGGTCGTCAGCATCACAATTCCCGTTTCAGGGACGGTCCTTCGTATTGCGGCGACGGCTTCCATACCGCCGGTCCCCGGCATCCGGATGTCGAGGACGGCCACCTGCGGGCGGTGGCGCTGGACCAGCTCCACCGCCTGGTGGCCATCGGCTGCCTCGGCGATGACGGTGATGCCGGGGTCGGTGGCAAGGACCGCGCGGACGCCTGCCCGGATCATGGGCTCGTCGTCGGCGATCAGGATCCGGATCATCGGACGGCCTTCCCGGTGTAGGCGTCGGTGGAGACCAGGCGGCCAGCCCGGAAGCAGAGACGGTAGATATCCCCCGAGTGGTCGTCGAAGGGGTCGCTGGCCTGTACGTAGAACTCGCAGGCCGCATCGCGTGGGGCGGGCGCGGGTGCTGCGGGGCGGCGGGTCGTCTGGCGTTCGGGCAGGTACGGCGCCACGTCCGGGCGTGGCTGGCCGATGTGCAGGAGGGCGTAGTCCTGGGGGGTGAGTACCGACCGCCGTGCCGTCACGGTGTCCCAGGCCCGCACCCCGCCGATGAGCAGCGTGGAGGTGCACAGCGGCACCAGGACGGCCGCGGCGGCGGTACGGCCCAGTCGGCGACGGGCGCTGCGGTGCTCAGGAGGCAGTACGTCACCTGGATCACCGGGCTCGGCGCGGCGCGGTGGGGGCACGGCCGCCGGACGGTGCGGGAGCCTGGCCCGGACGGCGAACCCGCCGTCCTCGGGGCCCGATGTGAAGGTGCCACCGGCCCGTCGGACGCGTTCATCCAGGCCGATGAGCCCGAAGCGGTGGCCCTCGCCGGGTGCGGAGGCCCGGGACCCGGGTGCAGGACGGGCGGCGTGGTCGTCGTCGGCCGCGGACACGGTGGACACCGGCTCGTTCGTCACACTGACCTCGGTCCGTCCTTCCACGTGTCGGACGACGACGGTCGCCCGGTGCCCCGGCGCGTGCTTGGCAACGTTCGTCAGCGCCTCCTGGACGACGCGCTGCACGGCCCGCTCGACGACCAGCAGGGCGTCAACGGCCGGCGCCTCGCCTTCTACGCACAGCCGGACGTCAAGCCCCGCCGCGGCCGCCCGGTCCACCAGGCGTTCGAGTTCGGGGAGCCCAGCGCCGGGCTCGGACCCCGGAGCCAGATCCGACGGCTCCCGCAGGACACCGATCACCTCGCCGAGCCGGTCCACGGCGGCTCCCGCCCTGGCGCGGATGTCCCGGGCGGTGGCCCGGTGGTCCTCGGACAGGCCAGGGGCCAGCTTCAGTGCCCCCGCGGACAGGGCGATGAGGCTGAGGTCGTGGCCGAGGAGGTCATGCATGTCCTGTGCGATCCGGGTCCGCTCGCGCAACCGGGCCTGTTCGGCAACCAGATGCTGTTCCCGCTCCAGCCGCGCGGCCCGCTCCCACCCGGCCCGCACCAGTTCGCGGTACTGGCGCAGGAAACGGCCCGCGAACCACGGCAGCATCGCCGCCACGAGTAACAACCCCAGGAACTGGCTCGCCCAGCCCAGCCACGCCGGCACCAGGAGCACAGCCACGACGGCGGCCGCGAGCACTCCGACCAAGGCCGCGCCCGTGCTCCGGTTCCGCCCCGGCTGCAAGCCCGCGAGGAAGGCGCAGACCGCCGCCGGTATGCCCCACCAGAGGGTGGCGACACCTGTGCCAACGGCTGCCACCGCCCCCATGAAGAGGCCTGCGGACAGTACCGGTGCCGGCAACCGGGCCTTGGTGATCACTGTTCTCACGAACGCGACCCTACGGAACTCCGCGCCCTCGCGGCACTAACGAAAGTCCACTATCGCAGGCCCGGAATCTCATGCCCCCCCTTGCCGAACAGGCCGGATCAAGGACTGCTTGACAACCGTGATGGGGAATCAGTCACAACGACGCCCCGCCCCGGGCCTTCGGCGGCGGGGGGGGGGGGGGGGGGGTGGGGGGGGGGGGGGTGGGAGGGGGGGGGGGGGGGGGGGGGGGGGGAGGGGGGGGGGGGGGGAGAAGGGGGGGGGGGGGGGGCTGTGTGCTT